>CAZFHS010000029.1:0-81310 GCA_964518955.1 uncultured Gemmatimonadaceae bacterium
TACCGCCGTACCGCCGTACCGCCGTACCGCCGTACCGCCGTACCGCCGTACCGCCCACCAAACTACATTCCCCCCATGATCCAAGTAGACAACCACTCAGGCACCGCCGTCGTGCGCCTCGACCACGGGAAAGCGCATGCTCTCGATCTGGAGCTAGCGGCTGCTCTACGTGACACAATAGCCAAGGTCGAGAAAGACACAAACGTTCACAGCGCCGTAATAACCGGAACCGGTTCCATTTTTTGCGCTGGTGTGGACATCGTCCGCCTCTTGAACGAGGGCCCAGACTACGTCGACCAGTATGTTCCGATCATGATCGACATGATACTGACCCAGTTCCGGCTTCCGATTCCCCTCGTTGCCGCGATCAACGGACACGCGATTGCGGGCGGATGCGTGCTCGCCGCGGGATGCGATTACAGGATGATGGCCGAAGGTAGGGGAACCATCGGAGTGCCCGAACTGACAGTCGGTCTCCCCTTCCCTCTCGTGGCGCTGGAGGTGCTGCGGTTCGCGACATCCGAGGCTCACCTGCAGGAGCTGGTCTATCGCGGTAAGACGTATGCGGTTGCGGAAGCCTATGAACGTGGCCTCGTCGACGAGGTCGTCGAGCCAGACATGCTGTTATCCCGCGCAATAGAGGTAGCGAACCAACTTGGATCCGAGCCCTCCGCGAGATTCAGAATCACGAAGAAGCAACTGCGCCAGCCTACCATCGACCGCATGGAACGCTACGCGAAAGAAACCCAGGACGACGTGATCGCTGCGTGGAAAGATCCGGAGTCGTTGGAAGCAATCCGAAGGTATTTGGCAGGGGTGAGGGAGGAGAGGGAGAAGAGGGAGTAGACGGGGGGGCAGCCGAAAGTCCTGCAGTAGAACACGCCGAACACCGAACATTCAACGTCTATCTGATGTTAAACGTACTTACAGTTGGGTGTTGGATATTCCATTCGCATGCACCCCAACGTACTCTTCGAAGCTGATTTGTCGGGACGAGCCTTTGCCCGTCCCCCACCTATGACAAACACCTGGAGGATGTCGATGAGAGCAAAGCCTGTTCTCTCTGCACTGTTCCTTGTCGCACTGCTCGTACACTTCATTCCAGTAACAGCCCAACGCCCTGCAGCAGCACCACAGGAGGCCGGCGGAGCGAAGGCGGGTACAGAAGCAAGCCTTTTGCCCGACGAACCGGTGACAACGCAACACAGTCTCCGCATAGGCGATGAGACCGTTAACTATACCGCTGAAGCCGGGTGGCTCCCGATCCGCGACGACGGGAAAGTTGTCGCGAAGATGTACTACACTGCCTACACGAGGGACGGAATAGCCGACCTCGGAAGTCGGCCACTGATGTTCTCGTTCAATGGAGGCCCTAGTACAGCATCTGTATGGATGCACATGGGGTACACTGGTCCGAGACGGGTCGCATACGACGATGACGGATTTGCCATGCGTCCACCAACTGGGCTAGAAGACAACCCGCATTCAATTCTCGACGCTGCCGACATAGTCTACCTCGATCCGATCGCAACCGGATTCAGTCGCATGATGGAAGGCGAAGACCTCCACAAATTCCATGGAGTGATGACCGACATTCAGTCCCTGGCTGAGTTCATTCGTCTATACACGCTCCGCAAAGACCGTTGGACATCTCCGAAGTTCCTGATCGGTGAGAGCTACGGAACGACGCGTGCGTCTGGACTGGCAGGCTATCTCGTCAGCGCACACCAGATCTACATCAACGGTGTAATCCTCGTATCCATGACAGGGCTGAACGTAGACTTTGGTTCTGACGTCGGCTACGCCACGGCACTGCCGAGTCAGGCAGCCACGGCGTGGTATCACGGCCAACTCGCTAGTAACTACCAGTCGATGGCCATCGCTGATTTTCTGGCAGAAGTCGAAGAATTCGCCATGGACGACTACCTGCGATTCCTGGTGAAGGGCGATCAGTTCGAGAACTCAGAGCGTGACGCCGTCGCAAGGAGGGTCGCCGCGTATATCGGCGTCACTCCCGAATACGTTGTCTCGGCCAACCTGCGCATCAGTCAACGACGGTTTTGGAAAGAGCTGCTTCGTGATCAGGGCCTCACCGTGGGGCGCCTCGACAGCCGCTACATAGGCATCGACAGAGACGCGGCTGGAGAGAATCCGGAATACGATCCTGCGCTGGCCGACTGGAACGGTCCATTCGCCGACGCCGTCAACCTCTACATTCGTGAAGAGTTGAACTACGACCCTGACCTTCAGTACAATATTTGGGGCGATGTACGGCCGTGGAATAGAGGCGACGGCGCAAATGCGGGTGAGATGCTGCGCGGAGCAATGCGCAACAATCCCTATCTCAAGGTGATGATCCAGGGTGGTTACTACGACGCCGCCACGGATTACTACAGTGCG
Organism: uncultured Gemmatimonadaceae bacterium; assembly: GCA_964518955.1. GTDB lineage: Bacteria > Gemmatimonadota > Gemmatimonadetes > Gemmatimonadales > GWC2-71-9 > JBDGYW01. The sequence goes on from CAZFHS010000029.1 coordinate 2,401, forward strand.
GTGTATGCGATCTCGCACCTGCAACCGGGCGGTGAGTTCCGTGACAGGTTCCGCTTCTCCTGGTACGAAAGCGGACACATGATGTATTTGCGGAAACCAGACCTGGCCAACTCCAACAACGACGTGCGTGATTTCATTGCGTGGTGCTTGGAGGATATCGACACCTACCCGCGTAGGGCAGAGCGGTAGTCAAAGAAACAACGGGCAGCAGGGGCTGAATTTCAGCTCCTGCCGCCCGACCTCGGCACCTACTTCAAATCGGCACACTGGCCGTTACATGTAGTCTTCCCTTTCAGCCGCCTTGCCATTCACAAGGATCGCTCGCGAGAGCATATCATGAACTCCTCCAACCGTTATGTCCGCCTTGTGATGTTCCATCATCTGCGTCAGTTGGCGTTTGCAATTGGAGCACGCAGTTGCAACATATGTGGCGCCGGTCGCTCGAATTTGCTCCATCTTCTTCACGCCTGAGATCTCCATACGGAAATCAATGATGTCGTCCATGGCGGAAAGACCACCGCCACCACCGCAGCACCAGTTCTCCGACCTGTTGGGCGTCATCTCCCGGTAGTCGGCGCACGCGGCAGCGAGAATCGCACGCGGTTCTTCGGTAATCCCGCACGAACGCCCAAAATTGCATGGGTCGTGATATGTAACAGGTTGCGGGTTCTTCGAAGGGTCAAACTCTAGCTCATTGTTCTTGATGCGTTCGGCCGTCCACTGCATGCAGTTTGTAATCTGGAACGGCAGCTCACCCCACCAGCCGGCCTTCTCCATCATCATCTTCATGATCCTATGGGCGTGGCCACACTCGCCCATCAGCATGACCTTGGCGCCGAGTGACTCCGCCTCCTCGACATACATGCGGTTGTCTTCTTTCATGTCGGCGTCGTTACCCGTAAACAAACCGTAGTTCGCACCGTCGAAGCACTTGGAACTCATGGTCCAATTGTCAGCCATACCGAGTACGTGGAAGACCTTTGCGATCCCCATGGTCGCTTCCGGATTCACCAAGACGTCGCCAGATGGGGGAACATAAAAGTACTCGGCCCCCTTGTTATCGATTGGGATTTTGATATCAATTCCGTGCTCGTCCTTCATTTCCTCTTCGAGGAAGTCGATGGCTCCAAGGAAGGCTTCCTTCCCCGCTCCATCGGTGTTGCCTGTCTCGAGCGAAATCTGCACGACCTTTTTCATCGTATCCGGCGTCATACCCAGCTTGTCCAGAATTGCCCTGCCCTTTCGCGTAATGACGGAATGGTCGATCCCCATCGGGCAGTTGCTCGCACACCTGCGGCAGCCAGTGCATTCGTAGAAGATTTCTCTCCAATCTTCTATATCATCAGGATCGAAGTCTTCTGCACCCGCCAGCTTTCCAAACACCTTGCCGGTCGTGGTTTCATACTTGTTGTAGATGCGACGTATGATGTCTGTTCTCTCTGCGGGGTTGTAACGTTTCTCGCTCTTCCCGTAGTAGACCGGGCAAACAGAGGCACAAGTACCACACTTCACACATGTTTCCATGTATAGGCGCATTGCCCTGGGCCCATCTTTGATGGCCCTCACGGCATCAACCACCCCCTTCTTGATCTCTTCGGGAACCATCACATCGGCACTTTCAGTTGGCGCCGGCCGTTCGGCTTGTTTCCCTTTGGCGAGGTCCTCTTTTTTCAGGTCCACGTTTGACATTCTTTTCTCCTTATGTCATCGGGCGGTCGAGCCCCGCCTCACGACTTCCGAATGAGGGGATGAGTGAAGAAGATCCCCCCGAAATGGAGAATCTTGCTGAACGGGATGTACATCATCAGCAGGAGCGCTAGGCAGTAGTGAACGAGGAACGTGTTGTTCTGCAGAACAGCCGCGTCGCTCACTCCGGAAAACGTGACTAGGCTGGCGAAGTACTCACGTGTTAGCGCCAGATCGAAATGCTCCGGGCCGAAGCGCATCATGTTGCCAGTGATCAGAATGAGTCCTATCAAGGTCAGCGCGAGGATGTCGCCAAGGCCGGTTATTTCACGCACGCGTTGGATCACGAGCCGCCGGACGAGCAGGAAGACCGCGGTCACCAAAATCACCACGCCAGCTGCCCCCCCAACGCTTCCGGACATCAACTGAATTCCGGCTTCGGTCATGCCAGCACTCATGAGCATGCTGTCGACATTTCCAAACACTCTGAAATGACCGACGAAAACCAACGCCAGTACTACGTGAAATACCCACGCGAAGCCCCAAAGAAGTCGATCTCCCTTGAAGAGACTCTTGAAGAGGGTCGCCTCCTTGAGGGTGTTGATTCTATTGGCTCCATCTGAGGGTGCGGCGGGAAAGAGTGTCATAGCGGGTGCGGGAAGTTTCCTCCACGTGTACACGCGATATATCATGGCCGAGAGGAAAACGGCGGCCGCTACGTAAGGGAGTATTCCACCCACAAAGAACCTAAGGACATCCATTGTATGATTCCTTTCTACAGATAGACTTCGATATCAGCTCGATACTGAGATCCGGTTTCATATGGTCACCGCAAATCACCCGCAGCCGGGCGGACGCGGGAGGCCGGCGAGCCTGTAAGCCCCCTTCACCATGCCGCACGGGAATAGTCTGCAAATGTCAGTCGTAGACAGCCCGGTCACCTTGTGGATCTTCACGACCTCAGGCCCCCTGCCGTACGTCTGATAGTGTTCCTGGACGAAATCGATCACCTTCCAGTGATCCTCGGTGAGCGGCCCGATGTCGTGTTCCTCCGCCAGTTCCTCGGCGGCAGATCGGCTCCAGCGTGCCAAATCACTCAGGAACCCATCATCGTTTACCTCGGCGTCCATGAGTGCTCCATGCTTCTGCCCGGTCATGACTGACTCCCCTTCCAGGTTTAAACCCAATGCGGCAAGTTCGTCGAGACTCCCCGATTCGACCGGGTAGCTCTCAACAACGGCATATAATTGATCGAGACCGAAAGGCCGATCGATCTTGTGTGCTGCATATCGTCCATTGCGTTTGTGCTCTGGCGCGGAATCAGCACCGCCGGGCACTGCAACGATGATCTTCAATCCTGGTAAGCGAGGGTCTCGGGCGAGATTCTCTATGAGTCCGCCATCCTGGAGAGGAAAGCTCTCTCCATCTACTACAGCGAAGGCTGGCGGGAAACTCTCAGCGATTGCTGAGGCCTCGTAGGCACTTCCAGCAAAGCGAAGCGCAAGGTTCGGCAGTTCGCTGCTTTTGAGATTCTGGATTAGGGTTTCGTCAGAAGAAATGATCAACACGCGAGTGGGCAAACCGAGAACGCGGCGGTAATAGACACACTCTCCGCAAGAGTTCGGACAGGCGTGGCCGATCTGCGACCTACCGGATTCCTTGCCTGCGATCAGGAAACACCATGCAGTTCGAGTTCGGTACGCCACACAAGTGCCGCACTCATCTCGCATGGTTTCCCCGTCACCCAAATACTCCCAGCAGCGCAGTGGAGTAGCGCCGGCATGCTCCTCCTGTCGGTCGCTAGCGAACGACACGCTTTCTTCGACAAGTAGGTGTTCGAGGTTCTCGCGCTTAATTCGGTAGTGACCGCCCGCCGTGCGCGCTCCCTCTAGCCGGCCTTTCCGGATCCAGCTGAGTACTGTAGCCGGTGTGACGGCACAGAGCTGTGCGGCTTGCCCCGTGGTGAGCCAATTGCGTTGTTGCTGTTTCATTTGGCCAGCCTTGTTAGGCTTTTATGGAAACAGTCTCGTAACGCTCAGACTTAACGCATAGATTACATAGCAGTCACGCATATGTCAACAAAAACCTCAGATATAATCCATAATTACCGTACCACAATTCGCGAGATTTGACAAAATAGCAACAATTTCTTAGTTTATGTCGTCTGTAAATTATGCAAACTAGTGGTTCGTTCTATAGGATCTATTAGAAAATTATGGATTCACAGCTAATGACGACCGGCGAAGTTGCCAGGCTTTGCGGTGTTACGCCTGATGCAGTCTTGAAGTGGATAAAGGCCGGGAAGCTTCCGGCGACGCGTACTCCGGGAGGCCACTATCGGGTTTCTCGTCAAGATTGTTCTGCCTTGGGTTTGGGCGAAACTGCTACTGAGGAGCCGGAAAAAAGCGTCGTCCCAGCATCCGTCTCCGGTGAACAAGCTCGCTGCTGGGAGTTCTTTGGAGAGGGAGACACGCCTAAAGAAACATGCTTATCTTGCGTCGTTTACCTCTCTGGAGCACAGCATTGTTACAGGCTCGCGGAGATCGGTAAGCCGGCGGGCCACCAGCGCAATTTCTGTGGTAAAGATGACTGCGAACCATGCTCCTTTTATAGGGCATGCCATGGTCTGAGTACCGAAGTGTTGGTTGTTACCCGTGACGATGCACTAACGCGCAGGCTCGAACGAGACGTCGAGCCAACCCGGGTTTCGTTGCGGTTCGCCCGGTCTGGGTACGAAGCGTCCGTCACCATCGCCGAGTTCCACCCAACACTCGTTGTACTCGACAGCGATCTTCCAGAGGTGAGAGACGGGCAGCTGCCCGAGGCGATAATGAGGGACGAGCGTCTCCCCGACGCGACAGTGTTCGTCGCTTGCCGTCAGGATCACGAGGTAACCGTCGATCGCGAGTCCGCTCCGACGATAGAGGCACCTTTCACCGGTGATCAGCTAGAAGGACTCGCAGACGCACTGCGTAGACGGGGGCATCGCACCGCATGAGCTCGGTAGTTTTCAAGGACACAGCATATTTGCTGGACGACCACGGATTCCTTGATCCTCCGGAGCAATGGGATGAGGATTTCGCTGATGGCATGGCAAAGATGGTCGGTATCAGATCTCGTTTGACCGACCGCCATTGGGAGTTCATCCACTACCTCAGACACAAGTTCTTACAGGAAGACACGGTACCCGTCATGGTAATGGCATGCGCGGACAACGACATGCGTTTGTCTGAACTCAGGTCGCTGTTCCCAGCCGGTTATCATCGCGGCGCATGCAAGATCGCAGGTATCAATTACAAGTTCATGTACGAGACAAATTACTGGCTCACGTACGAGACTGCGCCACCAGTTAGGGACCGCTACGAACTAGACCCACTCGGTTTCCTTGCGAACTCGGACCAGTGGGATGAGGATTTCGTTGAACTGGCAATGTCGCAGCGCGATCCACCGACTACACCCTCCGAACGGCACATGAACGTGTTGCGCTACCTACGCGACTACTTTGCCGTCAACCGTACCATTCCCCCGGTACATGAAACCTGTGTCGCAAACGACCTGAGCCTAGATGACCTCCGTGAGCTATTTCCATCCGGATATAGACGCGGAGCGTGCCGGATTGCAGGGCTGCCATTCTTTGGGTGAACACAGCAGGAGAAGTTCGAAGGCCCACAGGCGAGGTTCCTGTGGGCCTTCTTTGTTTTCCTTCTTATACCCAGTGCGGACCAGTTACTACAAGCTACCGATCTCTAAGGTATCAGGACCCTTGTACTGTCACTAACCAAATCCAATCCAGTTGTCTTCCCCTTCAATACCGCAGGCACGCCATCGACCAGCCATACCGGAGGCGGGGCCCCGGTGAGGTAGTGATCGAAGAACTGCTGCATCCGCTGTTGCCAGTCTTTCTGATTTGGGTACTGGCGCAGACCGTGAGCCTCACCGTTGTAGTTCAGCATCCAAACGGGCTTTTGCAATCGGCGCAACGCCACGAAATACTCGATCCCCTGGTACCATGGTACGGCGCCGTCCTCGTCGTTGTGCAACATGAGTAGTGGCGTATCGACCCTTGGCGCCGAAAAGAGCGGTGAGTTTTCCATGTAGAGAGGAAGTCTATCCCAGAGCGTACCACCGATTCTGCTCTGGGTCCGCTCGTATTGCATCATCCTGCTCAGACCGGACGCCCACCTTATGCCGCCATAGGCGCTGGTCATGTTCACGACTGGGGCGCCGGCTTCGGCAGCCGCGAAAATATCTGTCTTCGTGACGAGGTAAGCTATCTGATAGCCACCCCAGCTGTGCCCCTGCACACCGATCTTCTCACTATCGATGAAACCCTTAGCCACGACACTCTGCACCCCCGGCACGACATAGTCGAAAGCACTCTCGCCAGGGTAGCCGTCGCGGTAGTGAATGTCCGGCACAAACACCACATAGCCTCGGCTGACGTAGAAACTGACGCTGACACTCGACCCGCCGCCGAAAGGTCTGCGGAATGAATGCAAACCGTCTGAGTTGGTCTCATAGAAGTACACCATCATCGGGTACTGTTGGGCCGGATCGAAATTTTCAGGCTTGAACAGAAGGCCGGTAGCTGGACTTCCGTCGGTCGACTGCCAGTACGTGAGTTCGGCAGTGCCCCATCGGTAGTCGGCCATCTGGGGATTTGCCTCGCTGACTTTTCGCATGTTGCCGAACGAGAGGTCGCTCGTCCAAAGGTCGGGGAACTCCTGGAAGCTCTGTCGGGTGAACAGGTAAATGTCCGCGTCATCGGCCTTGGCTATGCTAGAACCAAAACGACCGCGCCCAAACGACTGTGCCATCATCACCAACTGCTCGGGTTCCCGATTGCCGCTCACACGGTCTCTGTAGAAGCCGGCATCTTTGCTCTCTATGTCAAACGCACTGAGCAACAACGGATCTGACGCTGGCAAAAACTCCTCATCGGGATCGACACTTGCGTACCGGAACCGAAGATTCTCGCGACGTCCTACACCTTCGGTGATGTTGCGAGGCGCCTGCCCTCCAGTGGGGTCGACAGCCCATATATCATGCTTGTCGTACAGCAGGAAGTAGCGATCGTCTTCCGTCCAACCCGCAGAGCCATAGGATCCTGGGATCATTGGATGGTCGTCAGATTCGTCATACACCGGATGCGGAATCCCGCTGGAGAGGTTGATCGGCTCTCCACCGCTCGTGCTCATGGCGAACCAGGCTTCTTGGTGACCATCGAACCACGTAAAATAGTTGACGCCCGGCGACAGTTGTGCTCCCCGACCATGGAATTCCTCGAGAAGCATCTCTGCAGTTCCAGTGTTTACATCGATTAGATACACATCGCTGTAACCGGGAGAATCCCACGAGATGCGCTGGCGGTACGGCATATTGGTCGCCGCGAGTGCAACGTCGGCATCGCCATTCGCTCCGATCTCCACGGTCGGAATATCGAGGTTCGCCAGCTGAACCACACGGTTGTCGGCGATGTGTACGACAGCCTGATAGGTCCGGTTGAGTTCACGCTGCAACTGAACCAACTGGTTCGGTTGGAGAAGGGGGTCGCGCCAGTTCCAAACATCTAGTTCCACCTTCTCCCACTCGGGCGTTTCCTCTTCAGGTTCAGGTTCCGGACGTGGAGCTGTGCCAAAAAACAGGCGCTCACCGTCATCGGAGAACGAGAGGTCGCCATTGTCGCTAACCCACCAACCCTGAGCTATGCCGCGCGTGCTTTCGGTTGCCAGTCCGGTTGCGGCGTCACCGCCGACTCGGTAGTGGTACAGCGTGTACGAGGGCTGATCGGCCGAGTAGTCGTCGCGGTTTGAAAGGAAAGCGACCTGTTCGCCTTCCTCGTCGAGAACCGAAGACTTGTAGTCTCCAACACCTGAAAGCATCGTTGCGGCAGCAGCGTCACCTACGGATACTAGGAACGCTCCGTCCGCCGTGCTGTCCTTGCTCGACGCGGTGTAAGCCAGACGCCGCCCGTTCTTAGCGAAAGAGTACTCGAGAACTCTTTCGAAGCGATGCTCGGTTCCGGAGGAAAGCTCCCGCAGCACCAGCATGGTGCCGTCCTCTTTCTCTTTGTCATTATTGCCACTTCCCCTGCCCCGCTGCCCCGACCGCCCACGCGAAGGCCTCGCTGCACCACTCTCAGGCTCACCTTCGGTCGAGTCAGCCTCCGTTTGCTCTTCTTCCAACATGTATGCGATCCAGTTTCCCTCGTTCTCCGGCATCTCGTACGACTTGATGCGGTCGACCTTCGTGACATTCCCGGATGCCAGATTCAGGATTCCAAGCGAATCAGTTGGTTCCGAATCACCTCCGCCGTTTTCTCCTTCAGCTTCTCGAACGAGCGCCAACTCCGGTTTGATGATGAAGACGACGAACCTACCGTCGTGACTAAAACGCGCCGTCTCGCCTCTTGGAACAACGTGATCCACATTCGAGCGCAAATCCCGAACGTGGAGTTCCGCATCGCCCTCTTGCGGATCCAGGGTGAAAAGGACCCACCGACCGTCGTCCGATATGCGCTGACCTTGGATGCTGTTCCAACTGTCGTAGACGTCGTGATCGAGTGGGCGCTTCTCTTGCGCCTGCAACGCGGTCGGCGCCAGGAAAGCAACGGCTATTGCAGACAGTAGAAGTGGTTTCATGAGGGATTGTCTCCGATCTCGTGGTCCAGTGGCCGGAACGCACCAAACGATGCGTATTCGTCCCAGTAACGATCCAAACCTAAGTTACCCAGAAGGCACATTTCAATCGTGCGGTGTTCAGTTTCCAGTTGGCACTCCTAATTGCTCGAGTAGGAACGCGAGTTCCATCGCCGTATTGTCGATCGCTTCACTCATCGGCCGTCCCCTGCCGGCTGCATGGCCGTGCTTTTCACCATACCGGAGGATCACCGGCAACCCTGATGAGGTAGCCGCCTGCAAACGGGCGGTCATCTTGCGGGCCTGAAGCGGGGGTACTCTCGTATCCAAATCACCGGTCGTGAGCATCACCGCCGGATAGTCGACTCCGTCGGTTACAGCCTGATAAGGGGAGTAACGCCGCAAGAACTCGAACTGTTCAGGATCCGATGCATCACCGTACTCGAGTAGCGCCGGCATGTTGTTCGTCTCGGTGAATGTATAGAACCTCACCATGTCCAGGTCAGGAAAACCGCAGAAGACCGCACGAAATAATTCCGGTCGTTGCGTGAGCACAGCCCCAACCAGTAGGCCGCCATTGCTCCCTCCCCGTATGGCAAGCTTGTCGGAGTTTGTGTATCCGTTTTCGATGAGCCACTCCGCTGCCGCGATGAAGCCGTCGAACACATTCTGTTTGTTCTCCAACATCCCGTCTCGGTGCCACGACTCCCCGAATTCGTTACCGCCTCGCAATGTCGCTACCGCGTATACGCCACCCTGCTCCAACCACACCGCTGCCGTCGAGCTGAACCGGGGAGTCATGCTCGACGTGAACCCACCGTACCCGTAAAGCAAAGTTGGAGAATCGCCGGTCAGTTCGATTCCCTTCCTGTGCACGACGTACATCGGAGCTCCGACACCGTCCGGTGACGTGAACCAAACCTGCTTCACTTCATAGTCGTCTGAAGCAAACTCGACTTCGGGTTCCTCCGTAACCTCACGCTCACCCGAGGCGAGATCGACTTCATAATCGGCTTGAGGTTGGATCAAAGAGGTCAGCGTCAAATGAGCCTTGCCTTCGTCCCCACCACTTATGCTCGCAGAGTGGAATTCGGGCACCGGCATCTCACCCGCCGGCGTGCCATCGCGTTCGAAGACCCTGATCTTGGTGCTGACATTGTGCAAATACGTCACGTAGTATCTATTGTCGATCGTCGTGTAGGTTTGCAGCACGTCATCGGATTCCGGAATCACCTCTCTCCAGTTCCGCTCCGCCGGACGGCGGGGGTCGACTGCGATCACTCGGTAGTTCGGAGCTTCGTAGTCCGTCCGAAGGTAGATCTCTCCGTCAGTGAACCTGGCGCTGAAGTGTGCATTCTTATCCGTCACTATCGGTGTTAGCCTGCCGGTCCTGCGGTTCTGCCACCAGACCTCGTTACTCGCCCAACCGTGCTGCACTGTGAACATCAGATATCGTTCGTCTTCCACCTGACTCACCTGAATGAAGCTGGTTGGCCCGTAGCCCTCCCCAAACAGAACCTCATCGTTGGCCGGGTTTTCTCCTATCGTGTGGAAATACACGCGCGGGCCAGTCTCACGGGAGCGGCGAACGTAGTAGAAGCCGGTACCATTACGATTGAATGAAGCAGCATCGTATAGAGCCCACGGATATTCCTCGGCCAGGTCTTCACCACTCTCCAGATCGCGAATCTTCAGTTCCACCTCGTCAGCACCACCATCCCTGATCGAGTAGATCATCAGTTTGCCGTTTCGTGACAAAGATCTAATGGCGACTCGAGACGTGTTGTTTTCACTCAGAGGATGCGGGTCGAGTACCAGTTCATATTCTCCCGCAGGATCGATTTCTTCGTCCTCGCCCTCCTCAGGCACGGGTCTTCTGTAGATCGAGGCCAATTCCTCCCCTGTTCTGCGTAGGGTGAAGTACTCGTAGTCACCCACACGACGGGAAGATCCAACATCATCTGTATCCATCAGTTCCTGTAGCCTTGCGCGCACGCGTGTACGAAGCGGCGACTCGCCCACTATCTCTTCGCCATATGCGTTTTGCGCTGCTATCCAGATACGGGTTTCCGCAGCGTCTTGGTCCTCAAGCCACCGATAAGGGTCCTCGAACTCGATGCCGTGTATCGTATCGACCACCAGGACCTCCCGAGTTTCGGGCGGTGGTGGATAGGCGGAGCAAGCGACAAACAGCAGTGCCGCTGCGGAGTATCTGACTCTCATTCGTTCCCTCGTATTATCGCAGTATATGGGGCAAAACCAGGTTCCTGGTTCGGGAACCAAAGGTATGGCGAGAATAGGCCGACTGCCAGGAGCACCGTGCATGTGATCTCTGGCACCACCAGAATTCGCTTTCCCTGGTAAATTGTCGTGTAGCAGGCGGTTCCGGCTAACGGATGAGGATTCACCTAGTGGCACTTAACATTTTTGGCCCCTCATCGTCTTACATGCTGGAAGGGCGGAAGAACCGCCTCAGGGAAGAACTCGAACAAGTGAGAGAAGAATGCGCTCAAGATCTTACCATGTCGGACTTGCAGTTTTCCCAGCGCTGCTCCTGCTGGGCGCGTGTGGCACCGAACTGGGAGCACCGAGCGAAGAGGATCAGCAGATCAATCTTGACGTGGCGATGTACGCCGCGGACGAGACAGCTGATGACATCGTTTTGATGACGACCGACGCCGACGTGACACTGCATCCGAATTTCCACAACCAAACCGGCTGCACTCGAACCGGGCTATTCCGCATTCGCTGCCCGCAGAGGCATTTCGGTGACAACGTCAGTTACACTCGGGATGTCACATTTTATGACGAAGATCTCGAACCGATGGAGTTCTTCGATCGCGAACTGACCGAAGCGGTAAACGTCGAGGTGACTTTCGAGGGTTCGCGGTCCCGAGAAAACGTGGAAATCGAAATCAACCGTCATAGGGACATGACCGTATCCAATCTCTTTGGAATCGAAGACGAACGAGTTTGGAACGGTACCGGCAGCGCCAACGTGAATCGCACTCGCCACAGCAGCGAGAACGGCGACCGCGTTTACGACATGAGTTCCTCGAGCACCGTGGAAAACGTCACATTTGCAGTGCCGCGGTTCGGGACATGGCCGCTCTTGGGCACCATAACCCGCGAGGTCACTGTCGTGGTGGTCGGTGGCCTACAGGACGACCGCACACGGACCAGAACAGTGATCATCGAGTTCGACGGAACTCAATTCGCACAAATCACCATCAATGGTGAGACGTTCGAGTTTGATCTGGAGACACGGACCGTGGTGAGGGACGAGGAGGGGTAGGGTCGCGCTGAGACCGCAGAGTTGCAGAGGGGCAGATCGTGTTCGGTCTGTCCCTTTCTTTATGGTTGCTGAGAGGCAGAGGAGCAGAGGTGCAGGCAGATCAACGCTCGAATTCAAGCATTTCGGCGATGTTCTGAAAACCGACGATGTCGTAGCGGCGCCAGCCGGCGTCGGCCATTTCCTGTAGCCTGCCGGAACGGCGTTGTACCTCGATAGTTTCCGCCAAAAGCGCGGCTTCCGTAACGTTCCTCAGGGGGACTGCGACGCCTGCATTCAGCAGAAATCCCCGGTTGAGCGGCGCAAAGGAACCGTGCGTAGGATCGACCACGTACATAGGCAATCCGATCCCGAGCGCCCAATTTGTTCTTTCGTGCGCCGGCGCAACGAAGTAGTCGAATTCCGCAAAGAACCTGGCCGTGAGCTGGTTCAGCTCTGAACGTTTCGAGTAGAGACACAGGCGAGTCTGGGATGGTGATTCTGCGGCATCTCGATCGCGGGCGGTGATTGTCAACCCACACCCGGCCGCGCGGTACGCTGTCATCAGTCTCCGTTCCAACCTCCCTGCTCTCTGTGCAAATACGATCGATCTGCCTCCGCCCCGATGTACGGAGAGGGCCGCCGCGGTTATTGTCTCCAAATGCGCGCGTGGCTCCGCACCGGACGAGAAGAAAGCTCCGCACAACGGCCCCGACCCTGAAAGTCGTTGCGACCTGCTGTTCATTGCATGCTCAGCAAGCGCTGCGAGTGACGGCTCAATGCACAGTCCGGACACAAAAACCTGGTCCCTAAAAAAACCAGACTGGACGAACGCGTCAGCGGTTTGAGAAAGAGGCACGAAAATCCTGTGGCCACCTTCGACCATCGACTCCTTAGGTGCAACCACCTCTCCGTGTTGGTATATCAGGCGATCTCGCCCTTTCAGCAGCGCCGCGAGAAGGGGATGTGCTACCAGGAGACGGTTATCGGCCGCGGTGAACGACTGCCTAAGTCCGCGACCGAGCACATCCAAAGACATCGAGCGGCGATTGTAGTCGTTGCCTGCTCGCATCCGCCCGTAGCATGCTGAGACGAGGCCGCCCCGTCCACCTGCGCGATACAAACCGCGGACCACCGACCACGCCACCCGTGATGCCCCTGCCGACACGGAGAAGACGTCAGCCACGCGGCCAACCGTTCCCTGTGGGAGACACTCGATGATCCCATCGAGATAATGAGGATGACCTCGACCGATATTGGTGTAGAGGAAGTCGATCATCGATCTGGGACTTGCCTACCTCTTGAAATGCACCAACCTCTCTACAAGCAGATCCTGCACGTACTCCACCGGCCGAGTTGGTGTATCGAAGTTGTTCGTGAGTATGCTGAATGCCATCAGCTCTTCGTCAGCAGTGGTGACATAACCTGATAGCGCCCGGGCATTGGAGATGAAACCAGTCTTGGCCCTGACATTTCCGGCAGCGGCGGTGCCCCTCATGCGCCCTCGCAGAGTGCCGTCGACACCGGCAATGGGAAGAGCGTTGTAGAAGATGTCGAAGTCGGATCGCAAAGCAACGGCCCGTAGAATGCGGACCACAGCCTCAGGGGCCAGGTAGTTGTATCGCGACAGGCCCGATCCATCATAGTACACGTATGAATCGTCAGGAATGCCCCAACCTGTGAGCGTACCTTCAGCCATACGGCGGCCAGTTCTCACGCTGCCTGTATCGGTTGCGGCGGCCCCGACATACCGCATCAGCATTTCACCAATCTGATTCTGACTCTCCTTGAGGAAGGGCACGAGGATCTCACCGAGAGGAGGGGACTCGTGCACGAAGATGACAACTGGTGAACCGCACTCGCCATCGTATTCATCCAGATCTACCGACTCGCCAGATACGGTAATTCCCTCGCCTTCGAGTGTTTCCCGAAGGACCGCAATGAAATAGGCGGTAGGATCGTGCGGCGGCACATGTCTCGTGACAGAATTGGTGCCTGTCCAAATCCGTCCACCCACTTCGGCCTCGGTCGAGAAGGGTCTACGCGCTGCCCACACCCCAACACCGGTACTGTCTGCTGTTGTCATGGCCATGTTTTCGAGGTCGAGGAACTCGGTCTCAGGCTCAACGGTAACCACGGCACGTTGTCCCGGTGAATCGCCCGGCGCGACCCGCAGCCGCACCGCACCGTCGTTGAGTAATAGAGCGCCGATCTCCGCAGAATACGCTGCACCCAGGTTGTCCCACGCCCAACCTGGTCCGACATGCGTGTCATCAAAGAGATCGTCGTCACCAATTACGTTACCGGCAATCCGGCTTATTCCAAAAGCCTCGAGCGTGTCGGCCCAGGCGCGAAATGCCCCGGCGGGATCGCCGTCGTAGAAGCGGCTCGATATGGCTGGGTCGCCTCCGCCGACGACAAGTAGATCTCCATTCAGCACACCCCGGACGGTGTCGATCGAGCCACAAGCGGCAACCTGGGTCTTGAACCGGAAGTCCGCACCCAATCTCGAAAGCGCCACAGAGCTCGTCACGAGTTTCACATTGGATGCTGGCATGAACAGCTTGCGCGCGTTCAAGCGATAAAGAATTTCGCCTGTCTCCACAGACTGTACCATCACGCCCCAATGAGCATTGGCAAATGCCGGATCGGCCAATATCTCGTCGAACTCGGCGCGGAGTCTATCCTGCGGCTCGAGCGCAACTGGAGACACAATCGGCTGCAGTGGCACCGGTTCAACCGGGGCACTGCGTGCCGGCAGGCACGCAAGGGCGGCAATCGCTATAGTGCTGAGAGCGAACTGCCGGTGAAGCCAAATGCGCTCGATCATAACACCCCTACCATTTCCATCGCGCCGAGTTGCGCCGCGCAACTCCCGCCCAGCGTACGTCCAAAGGTGAGACGCAACGCGGCCCTGATCCAAACAGGGGCTTCGGCGGTTCCAGTATCTCTGAACCATCCCTGTTCCATGAACCTAAACATCAATTCGTCGCTGGGCCTCCTTACGAGCGCCTGTTCTGCGTCCGCGGCCCATTGCTCGTAGCTCTGCCCTGGCCCGAACACCACCTTGTTCAGGTTCACGCACGGGGCGAGCGTAACAAAGGTCAGGAAGTTATCCCAGCGAATTCCACGCACGACCTGCTCATCCAACACAACGTTTGGCATCTTCCGCAGGGCTGCTTCGGCGTCGTAATCGGCCCTAGTCCCAGAGGCACGATCGGACATTGCTTGTATCCCAGCTCGCACGAAGTTGAGATCATCGGCGTCATCTGTTCGACCGCTGGCGTAATAGAGTTTCGCCAATGCTTCGGTGCCATCATACACGAGCCTCGTGCCGATCATGGCGTCGAGCACCGTTGAACCCTCATCGATCAGAACAAAACCCAAGGAGACGATTTCTCGAAGAGTCGTTTCGGCCCTACTAACGTTGTCCTGCGAAAACTGCAACGCGGCAGCCGCGACATGTGCATCCGTGCCATCCCTGATGCCCATATAGCGCGGTATCGGAAGCTGGAAAGGCGTAATGGTATCTGGAAACGGGAGAACATATCTCGTAGCTATGATGTCGACGGAATCCGCCAATGCGACAGTCCGAAACTCGACATGTGCTGGGTGAGCGGATACGCTGCCGAGGTACGCACGTTCACTCGCTCCAATCCCTTGCCGCACTCTCTCAAAAAGACCGAGAACCCATTCCCCCCTCGGGCCGCCTACAACACTGTCTACATCCTCAGGGAACCACGCCTGTTCGTAGAAACGCGACGGCTCCCGCTGTAACTCCCAGTCACTCGATTCAAGGCCCGCAGAGAGAAGTGCGTGCAATGCCTCGCCGGCCTGCCGCGGTGTTACCGAGCCATCAGACTCGAGATCGTAGCGACGCAACAGTTCTACTGCCGCCACCTTCGCCTGAGCGTGATCGAAACTCGGCACCGCGATTGCGGCAAGCACGGTTCCGACCGAACCGGTCATGGTCACGGTGATTACGGGCACCGAGACCAACAAACCAAGGATTCCAATACAGATGGCACCGGCCCTGAACGACATTTCGTGCCCCGCGACTGCTCCGCCAAATCCCAGATCCTTCCGAATGAGTGAGGACTGTTCATTCCACTCCTCAACTAGGGAACTGACCTCTTGATCCACTTCCGCGCGCAGTGTCTTATCCCGGCGAATCTCCCAGACAAACATCCGGCCCATCAGACGACCAAGCACGCCCACCAACAGGAACAGGGCGGTGGGCGCAGCCGTGATAAACCAAACTCCCGAGGGGCCGAGCAAACCGCGCGCTCCGAGCATGATCGATGCAACAAATCCGAACGGCACCCATAACGCGGCAAACAGATACGCGCACGCGCCCACCATTCTGGTCACGAGCATCAGACCTCGCTTCGCCGGCGTCACTTGAGAGAAGAGCCTCGCGCCCTGAAGAAGGAAGCCGGTGTCTCTGGGAAAATCTGCCGCCACCTGAACGACCATCAACCACCCATGACCTTGCTTCGCGGCCTTTGCCCCCAGGCGCAAAAGCCCAACGAGGCGAGCGAAGCCATACAGCAGAACTACGAGTCCCACCATCGTGGTGAGCAGCGGAGCCCACCAAACGCTGCCGAACGGCCCGAAGCTCCAAGATTCGTGTTCGCTCGCCGCCGACCAAAGCAGCGGTAGAAACAACGTCGCGTCACCGATCGCAATCACTGCGATAGGAGGCCATAGCTTGCCCTGAGCAGCCTCGAGACCAGGAGGGGGCCAGGAAAGGAATTTTCGGCTCACGGAATCCTGTTTGGGCTCCGAAGCTACGTCATCCGTCGGTGCTGAATCGTCGTTGCGGTCCATCTGTCACCCCGCTAGGTCAAGGACGCTCAATGCCTTTCACGTACTTATCGTACCAAGCCAGGTAGCGCTCCAGCCGGTCCTTCTGATATGACGGCACGCGCAATCCATGTGATTGCCCCGGGTATACCACGAGTTGCGTTTCCCTACCCAGCCGTCTCAATGCCTGGTAGAGCTGCTCGGAATTCTGGATCGGCACGTTCCAGTCGTGCTCTCCACCCATGATCAATGTGGGCGTGACGATGTTCTCCACCCTGTTGAACGGCGAGATGCGTTCCCATGCCTCTCGGTTCTCCCATGGGAGACCCAACTCTCCCTCCCACTGCAGCTGGTAATGATCGTGTCCATAGTTGGCCACGTAGAGAACTTCGCTCGCTCCTGTGATTGCAGCCTTGAACCTGTCTGTCTTGGTAATCACATGATCGGTCAGAATTCCGCCGTACGACCACCCCCCTACGCCGAGCTTCTCCGGATCTGCATATCCCTGCGCAATGGCATAGTCGACACCAGCCATCACGTCTTCGAAGTCCTTGTTGCCCCAGTCGGCCCATAGCGCGTGCGAGAACGCCTGCCCGTATCCCGAGGAGCCACGGGGATTCGTCATCACGACGACATATCCACGGGCAGCAAATAGCTGCGCATCGAAGTTGAAGCTGTGGCTGTACTGAGAGACCGGTCCGCCATGGATCCGCAACAGTGTCGGATACCGCACGCCTGCATCGAAGCCCGGAGGTAAATAAACGAACCCTTCGATCTCGGTGCCATCGCTGCTGGGGAATTGGACGTTTCTAACTTCGGCGAGTCGAATTCCAGAGATGAACTCTTCGTTCACTGTTGTGATTTGCTCGAGTTCACTCCCGCGCAACAAGAAAACTTCCCCAGGCAGGTCGGTACGTGACACCAAGGTTGCAATCTTACCGCCGGGTCCGTAGTTGAAACTACGCGCACTCAGTTGACCCGAAATTGGCCGGGTTATTCGGCCGCTCGAGGTTTCTATGTTCGCCAGGTGATTCTCGCCGCTGTCTTCGAGGCCGAAGTAGATCGATCGACCGTTAGACGAATAGTGCGGAGAGCCTACGTTTCGATCCAAC
Source organism: uncultured Gemmatimonadaceae bacterium (assembly GCA_964518955.1). Taxonomy (GTDB): domain Bacteria; phylum Gemmatimonadota; class Gemmatimonadetes; order Gemmatimonadales; family GWC2-71-9; genus JBDGYW01. The sequence continues at coordinate 19,914 of CAZFHS010000029.1, forward strand.
GACGCGGTGAGAACGCGCTCCTCCCCACCGTTTGCGGAAGCCACCGCGAGATGGTTTGTGGCGTACCATATCAACTCCGGCTGCGTCACCGTCACATATGCGATGGACTGACCGTCCGGGCTCCACGCAGGCGATCTGTCAGAACCGGTGTTGGTCGTAATTTGGAGAAGTGTCTCGCCCCGGTCGGTATTGTCGGCGGCTACGACCCAGATATCGCTATTGGAATTCCCGTCGGGGTTATCCGTTCGGTTGCTGACAAACGCTACCCGGCTTCCGTCAGGGCTCCACACAGCCTGAGACTCGTCGAAATCCCCGGAGGTGATCTGCGTGATCTCTTCGCTCGCGAGATCGAAGACGTACAGGTGCGTGTGTCGATTACCTGTCAGGTATCCTGTACCGTCTCGTTTGAACTGCAGCCTATCTATTACCCACGGCTTCGGCGTGTCCGACTCCTCGTCTTCGGCTTGTTCTTCGGGATCGCGTATGGTGAGCAGTAGCTTGGTGGCGTCGGGAGACCATGCGTAGCTCGAGATTCCCTGTTCCAGTTTGGTGAGTTGTACGGCTTCACCGCCATTCCGGTTCAATGTCCACACCTGGGTCCTGCTGCCATTCCTGGATGCGGTGAACGACAGAAACTGCCCGTCGGGACTCCACCTCGGCTGGCTCGCGGATGATCCCTTCGCGGTCATCGGAATGGCTTCTCCACCATCGGCGGAAATCATCCAAATCCTGGTTTCGCTACTCTCATCCTCCAGGCTGGTGCTGCGCACAGTGAAGGCCACCCACTGACCGTCTGGGCTGACCTGGGGGTCGCCGACCCGTTGAATCTCGAACAGATCGTCGACGGTGAGAGCGCGCCTCGACTGACAAACGAGAGATTCTGGAGCGGAAAACACGAGCAGTAGGGACGCGAGCAACCAGGACGCAGGTAACAACGCCCTTCTGGGTGCATGGGTTTTCATTGGCGTACTCCGGTTCGGTCTGCGAGTTTATGCAGTCGTTCCAGCGGCCTGCCAACCAGCTTGCAACACCAGGCAGCTAGTTCACGATTGGCCTGAGTTTGATGTTCCTGTAACGCAAAGTATGACCATGGTCCTGAAGTCCGATATGACCGGACGTGGCTCTTCCGTAACCCGGATAGTCGGCAAACTTGCTGTCCTCGACCAACTGCTCCCACACGGGCGACCAAAATTCGTACTCCACCGTTAGCTGTCCGTTCAGCCAATGTTCGACGTGAGCCCCATTTACGATGATCCTCGCGTGGTTCCATTCACCCAGAGGATTGGTTGCGGTGACCCTCGATGCGTGCAGATCGTAGTTGTCGCCGGTGAGGTGGGTGTGCATGTCCATCGTGTTCATCTCGATGTACGCAGTATCATCCAACACCTGATACTCTGGTGCATTGTGCCAAATCGGTTCTCCCGGACTTTCGATTGCCCTGTAGAGTATCCCACTGTTGGCCACGGGCGACAGCAAGAACTCGATGCTCAATTCGAAGTTTTCGAATTTTTCTTCAGTTATGATGTCTCCGCCGTAGCCCTCTTCTTCCCCGTCCGACGCCAGCACGATCAAACAGCCGTCGGCCACTTCCCAGCCGACTTCGGGGAAACTCTCCTGGTTGTAGCCTCTCCAACCGTTGGTGGAATGACCGTCGAACAAGAGGATCCACCCCGCTTCTACTTCCGCTGCGGTCAACGTGTTGGGTGGTATGGGTGCTAGTTCCTCATCACTGCTCGCACACGCACTCACCAGTATCGCTACCGTTGCCACTCCGATCCAATTCTCCACCTTTCCCCCCCTCACGACGACACCCTCATGTTGTCGGGATCCCATCTCACGATTGTCTCTTCCGCCAGGCAATCGTTGCAGATCAAGGCTGGTGCGGCGGCCCTGAAGCCGAAAACCGCATCCTCAATCACAGGCCTGCCGTCGCGAACTCCCGCAAAGAAGTTGTTGAAATGGTCCACGTGCGCTCCCCAGTATCCCTCCTCCGCCTTGTATACGCTCTCGCTGGGCGGCAGCATCTGCTTTCGCTCCCCAAAACTTGCCGCACGCTCGTCTTCTTTGGCTTTTGCGAATGGATCCTCGTTCGGATCGTTCTTTTTGTTGAGCCGCACCGTCACTTCAGTCCAGGTGATATCCATCGACCCCTCGTTGCCGACAAGGCGCAGATAGGTGCTGCCGGACGTTCCATCGACGAAGTTGCACCGTAGGGAGAGGTTGAAGGGCGGATGGTTCTCGGTTTCGGGGTAATCGAACATCCCAAGCACGACGTCGGGCGCATCCCTTCCATCCTTCCAGAACCGCAGGCCTCCTGTGGCTTGGATCTTGTTCGGACCGTTGGAACCGACGATTGAATGGAGGCTCGAGAACAGGTGCACAAAGAGATCGCCGGACACGCCCGTGCCATAGTCGTAGTAGTTGCGCCACCTGAAAAACCGTATCGGATCAAACGGGTGACGGGGTGCCTCACCAAGGAATTCATCCCAATCAACAGTTTCGGGAGAAGCGTCCTCGGGAATCTCGTATTGCCATGCGCCGTTCGGCGAATTTCTAGCCCAGAAACCCTCTGCGTAGTTCAGTTCGCCAATGACGCCCTGCTCGTACAGTTCCCTGGCCTTCTCGTTTCCAAGCGAACTCATGCCCTGGCTGCCGACCTCCAGTGTTTGCCCGGTTTCGTCCTGAGCGCGAATCATCTCGGGCCCTTCATCCAGACTGTGGACCATCGGCTTTTCTACGTACACCGCCTTCCCAGCCCGCATGGCGTCTATCGAGATTTTTTTGTGCCAGTGATCGGGGACGGCGACAATCACGGCATCCACATCGTCTCGCGCGATGATCTCGCGGTAATCCCGCGTCGTGACGATCGGATCTTCTTCGCCCCACTCTTCCTGGGCCTTTGTGAGCCGCCCGTCATACAGGTCACATGCGGCAATGAGCTTCACCCCTTCGATACCAATCGCAGTATTCGTGTCGATGGTGCCCATACCTCCGGCACCGATCAAGGCGAGCTGGATCTGGTCGTTGGGCGAGTATCTGGATCGCTCAGGGCGCACGAGTGTTCGGGTAGCGCCCATTGAGTGTGGAGAGGGCACAGCGGCAGCCACGTACGTTCCAGCGGCAACTTTGGTGAGAAAGGACCTTCGCGATTCGGACTTGGTCATCTCGCTGCTCCTAGGAGTATTAAATGATGGTGATGAGAGGGATCACTTAATGCACAGAACAGGATATGCAGGGATCGTATGATCGAACGAGCATCGAGCAGAGCAATTCGAGATCCTCGTCGGTCATGGTATCGGAGACGAACTGCGGAACCAGATCGTTCAGGTCGTGCTGGATATTTGCATGGTTCTGAGTCGTCGGAATGACACAGTCAGCCTTGATCACGCGCCCATCGGCGCCGTATTCGTAGCAGTGGTAAAGAATCCCCCTGGGCGCTTCAACGACCCCCACTCCGATACCCGCTTGCGGAGTGAAATCGGAGCGTGCCGGTCCCTGGTCTCCAGGACCGGTCAGCACGTCGGTCAGGCGAATTGCCTCGAGCGTCGCATGCACACATTCAACAACACGCGCTGCGTTGTTCAAAAACGGATTATGACAAACCGGTTCCAATCCCAGTTCCGCCGCAACCGCGCTCGCTTCAGAATGCAGGCACCGGTGATTGTTGTTGAAACGAGCGAGTGCACCAACGGCAAAGGACTCTCTCGACAGCTTGCACCACTTGGAGGTTCCTTTGCCAACGACATATTCGTTGGTCATCTCCAGGTACTTGTAGGCGGGGCGCACCACACCGTCCGTAGACACCATCTCCCGTCCGATGAAGGCGTAGTCGTCGTCACCTTTGATCGATACGAACTCGGTCTCTCGTACGAAGTCAGGAATCTCAAACGACTTGAACACCTCGACCACAGTCTTGAGATCTTCCATCGAGCGCACGAGTTCATCACGCATGCCAAGCAACTTTTCACGACTCGGCACCATCGAAACACCACCGACGCAAAACGCCACCGGGTGCGTGGTTCTTCCTGCTACCAGATCACATAGGCGATTCGCCAGGCTCTTGAGGCGCTTCGCGAGATCGACCAACTCCGGATGTGTGGCAATCAGCGGAATCACACTAGGGAGACGGAGAAAATCCGGCGCGGCCAAGAAGAACAAATGCAACACGTGACTCTGTAGTGTTTCGCCGTGCTTCGCCAGCAACCTGAGATTTGCAGCCTGCTCAGGAATGGCAATCCCGAATGCATCCTCTGTGGCTTCAAGACTGGTCAGACAGTGAGCAATGGAACAGATGCCGCATATTCGCGAGCTCAACAGAGGCGACGCCGTATAGTGTTTGCCCTTCAGCATCACTTCGAAGAACCGTGGCGTTTCCACGACTTCCCAGCTCGCTTTCTCGAGCTTGCCGTCACGAACCCGAACCTTGATGTTGCCGTGCCCCTCGACACGGGCGATATGATGTAGATCGACGTCCAGGTTGACTTTCATCTGACACCCTCGAATCCGCCGAAGAATTCGAAACGTTCCGCAATCTCACGTTCCCCGAACCCACGTTCTTTGGCGATTTCCAGAAAAGACTCTATGTTCGCGTCCTCTGCGGGGCCGCGGCAGCCCCAACAACCCAACCCTCCAGCCGGACATGGGGCATTGCATCCGCCTCGGGTGATCGGCCCCAGGCATAGCTGGCCTGTGTTGGCGCACCCGACCTCCGTGCAATCGAGATCGCACACACAAACCGTGTAGCGTTGCTTGCACTCGAGGCAGACCGGGTAGGCGGGAAAATGGTAGGGCACATCCCACACCATATGCTGGATGATGCGTTCGACTTCTTCTTTGCTGACCGGACATCCCGGGATCTTGAGATCGACCTTGACCACTTCGTGGACAGCACGAGCGGGAAGTGTTTCCTTAGCGCGTTCGCCGTACACCTCGCGATTGGCATCATTCAGGTCGAATGCATTCTTCAGCTTATTCACGCCTCCGAACGTCGCACACGCTCCCAGGGCAACGAGCGTCGTTGCCCTCTCACGAATCTTGAGTAGACGTTCGATTTCATCACTGCGAGTGATTGAGCCCTCGATCATCGCGATATCATATTCTTCGCTGCGCGCTGAGGATATTTCGCGAAAATCTACGACCTCGATGGTCTCGAGGAAGTCCACGAGCGTCTCTTCTTTGTTCGCCAACTGCAGCTCACAACCCTCGCACGACGTGAAGTCAAACACCGCCACCCGTGGCTTCTTCGGTTCAATGCCTAGGTACTTCATGGGCGCTAGATCGCTTCCTTGAGATTCATGACAGTCCAGTAGTCGAACACGGGCCCTGAGACACAGGTGTAGGTCGACCCAACATTGCAGCGGCAACACTTGCCCATGCCGCAGTGCATGCGCCGTTCGAGCGAAACGAACATGCGCTGCATAGGCATGCCTTGCTCGCTGAGCCAATTACAGACGTATTTGAACATCACAGGTGGCCCACATACGATCGCGAACGTGTCGCGCGATACATCGCCGACACTGGGCAAGAGATCCGTAATCCTTCCGACCGGCCCACGCCACGACTCGTCACCACGATCTACTATGATCGACAGCTCCACTCCGTCGACCCGCCGCCACTGTTCGTACTGGTAGTCGAACAGGAGGTTGCTCGGATTTGCAGTGCCGTAGAGAATGTGCACGTTTTCGTAGTCAGCTCGGTTCTCTGTGACACTGAAGATCGCCGACCGTAGTGGAGCCAATCCAAGCCCACCCGCAATGAGCAGCACGTTGTTGCTTTTCATCCGTTCGAGCGGGAAGTGAGTGCCAAACGGACCGCGGATTCCGACCAACGAACCCGGCTGAGCGCGATGCAGAACCCCTGTCACCAACCCCGCCCTTCTGATGCAAAGCTCGAGCATGCCCCTCTGCGTGGTGGATCCCGAAATGGATATGGGGATTTCCCCGTAACCTGGGACCTCGACCATGACAAACTGGCCTGGTAAGAAGGTGAACCGTTCCCTTTCGCTCTGACGAACGAGCCGAATGTGGAACAGCTTCTCCATATCCGTGAGCTTGGTGATGTTGGTGATTTCTGCCTTGAAAGTCCGGTCCACGTGCTGGAGGCGGTCACGACGTCTGAAGTTCAAGGGCTCCTGTACCTCGGCCTCTTTGTTGACGTCGTATGGATGAAACAGGCCGGTCATCTCACTCCCTCCTCCTGCAGATCCTTGATGACGGCCGGCGGGTTGATGCCAGCAAGACAGACGTTGCCGCAGCGATTGCATCCGACACACTTCGGTTGCTCGAACGCTTCGGCGAACCCACGGTGCTGATGGTAGTAACGGTACTTCAACCGAGTATCACGGCCGGGGCGGAAATTGTGCCCGCCCGCGACTCTTGCGAAATCGATGAAGTTGCAAGAATGGAGCTGCTTCACGCGTGCTGCGGAGCTGCCGTCCAACGACTGGCACTCGGTCACCCCGTAGCAGTAGCAGGTCGGGCACACCATGGCGCAGCTACCGCAACTCAGGCACTTGTCACCCCAATGAGTCCAAACATCGGACTCGAATTCGATGTCCAGGAGATTCGAGAGGTTGTTGGCGTCGATCTTTGTCTTGAAACCGTCGGCGATTCGCTTACGCACATCCAGGTAATCCTGCGTGTCCGCATCGGTTATCTCGCGGGAGTCCACCTGTTGGAGGGCAGTAAAAGCAGTATCCGACCCCACGGCCACGAAGTAGCGATCTCCCAAATCTGTGAGGAAGAGGTCGAAGCCGTGAGTCACTGTGTCAGTGCCGAGTGAACGACAGAACCCGGTGTCACAGGGATCGTGATCGACACCCACGATGAAAGTGTTCTCTCGGCGAGACACGTAGTAGGGGCTGGGGAAGTGACCACGAACGAACACTTTGTCCAACTTCAGAAGAGCATTTATATCGCACGCGTGCAAGCCGACAATGGCCCTCGGCTGCAGACGATACCTGATCTCCTGACTCCAATCGTCGTCGTCGAACTGGTACTCGGAAAGCGTCTCTTTGTAGGGCAGGAAGTACGTCTTTGCAGAATACTCCGTCGTCTCGTACTCCAAGTCGATCTCGGCAACTGTCTCCACCGGCAAGTACTGGTGGACGGCCCTACCTTCCTTGTCGGTGTTAATCCGCTTGGGACCTATGACCTCGCCTGCCTGAAGCATATTCTCGGCGAGGCGCTTCCATTCATCTTTCGGCAAGATCCTGAACAGCATATGCCCTCCAAGAACCAGCTCGACGCGCTGGTACTGTCACGATAACGAAAGCTACCAAGTTCAGTTCTACTCGGGGCTAAAAGCACATCTGCGTCAGCTTACCGATACAGCCACCCCGCCCCAGTATTGAACAAGACCACCCTGTCGCCTTTCGCGATCTGGCCGTTGTCTAGAAGCTTCTCGAGTGCGGCGAGCGTGGCTCCACCTTCCGGCGATGCGTCAATTGAGGCGGTTTGCGCTATCTTCTCCGCGCACGCTGTGGCCGCTTCGTCACTCACCGCTACAGCGCTCCCCTTTGTCTCCGCGAGAGCGCGCAGGCATAGGCTACCGCCGAGAGGTGCAGGCACTCGCAGTCCCCACGCCACCGTGTCAGCATTCTCCCATGGTTCGGTCTTGGTGGCTCCTGCCTCGAACGCCTTCACGACCGGCGCGCACCCTTCTGACTGGACGCTGTAGAGGCGTGGAAGATCATCGCTCACCCATCCGGCGGCCCTCAATTCCTTGAAGACCTTCCACATGCCTATGAGCCCAGTTCCGCCACCAGTCGGGTAGATGAGAGCATCCGGGAATTTCCACCCCAACGCCTCTGCGACCTCGAGACCCATTGTCTTCTTGCCCTCGATGCGGTACGGCTCACGAAGCGTGGACACATCAAATGCCTCATGCTCGGCGGCGTAGGCACGAGCGACCTTGCCACAGTCACCGATATGACCGTCGATCAACTCCAGATCAGCACCGAAGGTCTCGATCTGTGTGAGGATCGTCTTCGGGGTCCATCGAGGCGCAAACACCTTGACGCTGATGCCTGCGCGTCCACCGTACGCGCTTAGCGCCACACCCGCGTTCCCGGCTGTTGGCGTTGAGAACGCTTTTGCGCCAGCCGCGGCCGCTCTGGTGACCGCGGCAGACATTCCCCGAGCCTTGAACGATCCGGTGGCGTTCAGAGCCTCATCCTTGATCCAGAGGTCGTCCAGGCCGTACTCCGCAGCAAACCCGGACACCGGGATCATCGGGGTAGCACCTTCGCCGAGCGAAACAGGAGACTCGCCATCCGCGAGCGGCATCCAGTCGTGATATCGCCACATCGACCACACCCTGCTACCGTAGTCTTGCTTCGCGCTGGGGGCGGGATATTTCTCATAACGCACCAACCACGGGGCACCGCAATCTGGGCAAACTGTCGGCAGTCCCGAAGCATCTGCAACCGCCGGACATTCTGAGCACTCTAAAGACCAATCGAAACTTGTCATGTCGAATCGTTCTTCCTTCAGTTGTTGAGAATAACAATGTCCGGCATCACACCGGGCATGTTTGAATTGATAACAAGCTAGAAAGGTTGATTCCGTTTGTCACATACCGGGGTTAACTAACGTTCCCTGACAGTCTCCGCACGAGACAGATTGCCACATACTTGCCAACGGGATAACGTTCTACCGCGCGGTTGATTGGTCACACCTTTTAATTGGGGAGGTCGGAGTCATGCCGTACAAGGGAAGGTTGGTCAGCCTGATCGAAGAACATGCCGAGGAATTGACCAAGAAGTGGCTGGAAGTGGTTCGTACGCACCCGGACATGCCAACCTACAGAGGCTACGACGAAACAAAGCTTCACGATCGCGCCTTCAGTGTCTACAGCCAACTCAGTAAGTGGCTGTCAGATGAAACTACAAAAGAAGAGATCAAAGACATCTATTTCAAATTGGGGAAACAGCGCAAAGAAGAGGGCTTCAAACTCTCCGAGCTGCTGTTGGCGCTGGTCATAACTCGACGCATTCTGTGGCTCAAGATCCCCAAAGGCGATCTACTCGAAACAGTGTCTGATCTTCACGCCGGAATGCGCCTGAGCAACAACACGATACTGTTCTTCGATCGTGCCATGTTCTACGCAGCACAGGGGTACGAAGACTGACCCGAAGGAGACATAGATGCGGGACAACGAACCAGGCAGGAAGCTTGGCGAGATCATAAAGAAGGCCATTGAGGACTGCGAATTGACTCATTCCGAGCATCAGAAGATTGTGGCCATAGCACACTCAGACCACGTGATCGATCCTCAAGAACAGCAGCTACTGGCGCAACTTCAGCAAATGATCGCGGAAGGTACCATCAAAAAAGTTCGAGACTAACGAAACTACCAGTCGGCGCGCGGCCCCTTGATATGCGGGATGGCCGTCTGCATCCATTCAACTGTTGCACTCGAATGGCATCCCGTTTCCGTGCCGTACTGACCGCTGCACGATATGGGGCCGTTGTCCTCGACCTTGAAGTTGTGCAAACGTTCCACCAATCCGCTCTCGGTGACTTGATAGCCCGCCATGTGGCAATCGACACAGCGTAGCACAGCTGATGCCAGTAGCGAGTCTTTGGTGGGCACGGGGAAACCGTGGAACTCATTGTGGCAGTACTGGCACTGGGCGTTCATCTGGTTTGGATCTGACCTGTCGATGAAAGTGTAGCTCGCCGGGTCGCTACGGTCGGAGCCTGGCAGGAGATTGGTTACCAGCGATTCCTCGAGGCTGTCAGCCAGGCCAACCGGATGACATGCGCCACAAGTCACACCTTCCCAAGTACCCTTCGGAATCGGCGCGGCAGCCAAAGAATCTCTCGTAGCACCGGGGTTGGTAGGTGCGTGACACCAGGCGCATGCGGTGTTGACACGATCGTCATGACTCTGAGATCGCGAGTGCACGCTGGAGAGCCATCCTTTTCCTGTGGACTTCACCAAACCTGAAGACGTATCCACTCCCACTGCGCGCCGCTGAATGTCACCGCCATCTCCATGACAGGTTGCACACCGCTCCGCTTCAGCGTAGTCGTAGTGCTCGGGAGCGAGACTCGCGAGCGAAAAACCTGTCTGGTCTTGTTGACCTGATACAACGCAGCTCACAAAGCAGCCCAGCAGCAGCAAGTTCATCGCTACGATTTTACTCATTTTCTCCTCCGGGAAGACGAGCCTCAATCCAACTCTCAGCCTGCTCCACGGCCTGGGCAAACTGTTTGTCCGCACACATGACGTCGGCATACGACTCCACCGCCCTGTCCAGATCGTCCGACGTCCACACCGAGATGCCGTCGATCGTTTCCAATTCGTCAACAGAACCCGAATCGTTGAAATCGACCACGACCAGGGGTCTTCCCCCGAAGTCTCGCACACCGTCGAGCATTTCCGCCGATATCACCGGCTCCGAGTGATCGATGCCAAAGAACACAAAATCGGCATCGGCAATCGTCTCGATCACGTCACGCTCGGAATAGGAGTGCACCCTCAAGCGGGTCCCGTTGCCAATGGCATTGCGCAGCAATTTCATCTGCCCGTGATGATCTCGATAGACCAAAGTCATCTGCTGCCGCGACACCTTGAACCGATCTGCGAGCGTGAACAGCACCGAACGCGAAGTGGCAGATCCCCCGATGACGACATGCTTGCACCGTTCGAGATCAGCTCCACTGAGATCGTGGACGCGAGAGAGTGCCGCAGCACAGAAACCGCGACTGAACTTGCCCCACGACGTCTTTTCGCGAACCTCCTCGGCCAAGGTGACGGCGCTATCTACCAACCCCGTTGCCTTCGCACCAGCCGTTCCTACCCGCTCGCCCATCCGACAGGAGGTTTGCAGCTGGGAGACAACGTCCGTATCTCCAGGCAAGGCGCTGTTCAGACCGCAGGCGGTTCTCATCAGGTGATGCCAACCCTCGGCGCCAAAGAGGACGTTCACCTTCAGGCCCTCGGGTTCGGCACCGTATAGATGCTGCCGTATCTCTGCCACCGGCCATTCGTGGTCCGCTACGCCCTCGGCTTCCGAATGCCAACCGTAGAATTCTATCCTCTGACAAGTACTCCACACAAATGCCTCTTCGACGGGCGTTTCCTCCCTAACCCAATCCAAGAATGCTCGGAGTTCCTTTCTCGTCTTCTTGACCTCGCAGAACACTCCAGACGGACTGTGAACCACATCGGGGCCATGTTGCGAACGGACCTTGCCCGCGACCGATGCACCGATCATAACCAGGGACCCAGGTGCCAGATCGACTTCTTCCGAAGAACTTTTCGGCGCAAGAAGCGGGGCCGTCCCCTCCATCCCGAGTGCCACCGACCTTGGCCCCCGGACGGCAAGGTTCTTCACCGCCGTTATAAAGGGGCCGTAAGTGTCTAGCGCCGGGCCGACGAAGAGTTGAGCGCCAGGGCAGTGGCCGGCGAGTTGTTCGGGTGTCTCCCGCGACAAAGACGTCAGCGTCATGGGAATCAGAACAATGTTCTTCTCAGGCGAGCCAGCCAGTGCATTCAACCGACTCTCGAGAGCAGCACGAGAGTCATACACAACCGACGCACGAGTGACAGGCCACCCGAGTCGTTCCAGCACAAGTGAAGCGGTGTGATCCACCTGCGCCTCGTACGCACCGTGTGCCCCCTCACCAACGTCTTCCACCTGCTGCGCACACAGCAAGAGCTGGGCATTTGACGGGTTGAGTTCGAGAGACGACGTGAATGACGCTATGAGGCGCGCCTGGGCGTTTACGTATCCGCCATCGTTGTACCAGGCGGTTCGCGTCGCCAAATCACGCGGCTCGCGCAATTCTCCCGCCACCCGATACACCTCGCGGAGAATCGTACCGCTGGTCGAAGGAGAGAACTGTGGGTACATCGGCAAGACTACCAGTTCCTCTACGCCGCGATCGATTTTGGCTATGGATTGCTGGATCGATGGCTCGCCATGCCGTAACGCGTGCAGCACCTGCCACCCGGCGGGCAGCTGGCATGCTGCCGCATATGCCTGAGCCTCCAAGATCTTGCCGATTTCACGCGCGACTGCCGGATCTTCGCTGCCGAGTGACGCCAACAGCAACGCGCTCTGGCGCCTGGCTCTTGCTCCGTTAGACATGGCGGTCTGAGCTCAGGTCGACCCGGACTGGTCTTCCGACTCGCGATCAGGGTCCAAAAAGCCAGCGATGCGGTCGCGTGTGCGCCTGGCTTTTGCCGGATCACTGCCATCGGTGAACACCGCGACGGTGACGTCGGCCTCGCTCATGTGAAGCGCTCCGAATATCACCTGAGATCTTTCTGACGAAGACGCATCACACACCAGCACCCCGCGCTCGCTTGCACTCGATACAATTCTGGCATTGAGCGTTTTGTCGTCAGTTGCGGCAACAACCATAAAAACACCTTCGAGATGTTCGTCGCGGTACCGGTCTTGAATCCATCGAATGCCGTCGGAGTCAAGCTGATTGGACAGTGATTCAGAGACAATAGGAGAAACTACAGTCACCACTCCCCCGGCCGCGACGAGGTTCATGACCTTGCGCGACCCTATTGGCCCACCGCCAACAACGAGGCAGCGTTTGCCCCGAACATCGAGGCCGACCGGGAGAAACCGCAGCTAAACCTCCGCTTTCGATCTACGCCTAGTGCCCTGCTGCTAGAATACCGCTGGCCGCCAGCACCAGAATCACGACCTCAGTAATCGCCATGATCACGTAGGCAGTTTGTTTCTTTCTAAGCAGCGTGGGAATGATCCCGGCGTAACAGATAATCGTAACACCCGAAAGGACAGCAATTCCAATGAAGTTGGCAAAATCACCCTTCCCCAACACAGTCAACCATCCCCACCCCGTCACACCATGATCCCTATGCAGGAAATTGTGATTGACTGCTTCAACATACTCGTGGACCGGCAACGCCCAGTATTTGGGTAATTCCTCAATAGGCACCGCAGGCGCCGTGATACCCAGCATATAGAGGGCAAAAGTCACGAAAAGGATAGCCAGCCCAATGTACATGCCGATTTCCAGGATCTTGGCGTAGAGGAGCTGCTCCTCGTTTGCCTCAGGGGTTCTTACGTCTTCTGTCATTGTTATGCTCCCCTATACCCTAGAAGAAGAACGGGAGGTTGAGGCCCTTTGTGATCGCCTTGGCACCCGCGAACAGAAGGAGACCGATCACTAGCCAGCGAACGAAGCTCGGCTTCGCAACCCTGAGAATTCGCACACCTATGAACGACCCAAGCATGATTCCGATTAGCGACGGAATTACCATCATTGGAATCACGCACCCTTGATTGAGATACACCCAAGCCGCAGAAGTATCCGTTATCGAAAGGAGGAACTTGCTGGTCGCGACGCTGATCTTGAGCGGCGCTCCCATCACGAGATTCAGAACCGGCACGTTTGCCCAACCTGCACCCAAGCCAAACATGCCCGCCATGAGCCCGATGAAGATGAATAGGAACAGGCCTATCGGGGTACGATGAATCTTCCAGTCGACGTTCTTCCCAAGGCTGGCCTCAGTGTACACTCCGTATATGCCAAGCGCAGAGGAGAGCTTGTCCGCGACGGGCACTTCTGGAAACTCAGATTTCTTGGCGGCGATCATCAGCGCCACTATACCGAGTATGGTTGCGCCGAGAGCGGTCTGAACCACGTTCGTGGGCAGAGCCAAACCAACCATTGCACCAATTATGGCGCACGTCGAAGCGATGAGCGCTACCGGCATCGCTAGTCGGAGACTTGCCAGGTTCATCTTCAGAAAGCCAGGCCCCGCAGCGAGCGCGCCACTCAAGGCAACCAACAAACCCGCGCCACGAACGAAATCGAGATGGAATGGGAAGAAACCGCTGACGATGGGGACAAAGAGGACTCCGCCGCCAACTCCACCCAACGCCGCCAATATCCCCATAACGAAAGTCAGTACCAACAAGATCAATGGCCATGCCCACCAAGCCATCTGATCTCCGCCCGTCATGACACCTGCTTCTTGCACCGCATGAAGGAGGGTCGGATGAGCTGCCAATGCCATGGTGACCACTGCGGCTACGCGAGTAAACATCAGAAAGCTGCGCATTCGCATCGTGTTGTCTTTCATGATTGAGGTTCTGTTTGTGCGCTGTTCTTGAAACGAACCGCAGCTTCAACGACGGCCGCTGCCCAGCTCTCAGTTCCCAAAGCGTGCACGTGAGTGTAGGAGGCTAGCACGTTGTAACGACATATGCCATCCCGTTCCCCGTCAAACCCAACACCGCGATGCACCTTGAATGCAAACGTCACATCATCCAGGTCAACTGATTGCATATACGTGTAGTGAAACTCGTGCCCTCGCAGGGATTTTCCGACCGGAAAGAACGGATTTTTCGATATCGTTTCGACTTCAACATAGCCATGACCCTGCGGCCGTTTTTTGAATCCGTACGTTACGGGAAGCACGTTGGCCATGGGATACTCGTGCGACTCGAAAATCAGTTTTTTCCCCAAGAACACTGCACCGCCACATTCGGCATAGACGGGCACACCTAGTTCGATCTTCTCTCGGACAGAACTCAGGAAGCTACCGTTCACAGACAGTTCCGGAGCTAGAGTCTCGGGAAAGCCGCCACCAATATAGAGTCCATCGACATCGGGGAGTTCTTTGTCGGTGGTTGGCGAGATCTCCACGAGATTCGCTCCCTCCCGTGCCAAACCCTCTAAGTTCTCCGGATAGTAGAACTGAAATGCCGCGTCACGGAACACGCCTATGTTCGCTCTCGCGGAATCACTCCGTTCAACCAGGACATTCGCGGTCGGCTCGGCTTCGAGCACGGGCGCTTCCTGCGCAACATGCCAAATCGCATCGAGATCCAGGTGCTTCTCTCCCACTTCTGCGACTTTCTGAATCGCAGCCTGCTTCTCGTCGTGCTCCTGAGGCGGAACTAGGCCGAGGTGTCTTTCTGGAAAGATCTCCTCTCGAATCCGCGGAATGACCCCTAGGACAGGAATTTCGCAGACCTGCTCGACAGCGTCTCGTATGACGGTTTCATGACGCGAGCCAGCGATTTGATTGAGCACCGCACCTCTGATCTGCACTTTCGGATCCAGCTTCAAACAACCCAGTATCAAGGCCGCAATAGTCCGAGTCGATTTAGTGCAGTCTACCGCGAGCACGACTGGCGCCGACAACAGTTTTGCCAACTCGGCGCTGCTGTAGCTTCCCTCGGCATCCATGCCGTCGAACAAACCGCGGTTGCCCTCGATGACGGCTACGTCAGATTGTGCCGCCGCCGCACCGAACGAAGACAAAACGCCCTGCCGGGACATGAGGTACAGATCCATGTTCCGGCAGGGCTCACCTGCTGCGGCAGATAACCAGGCCGCGTCAATGTAATCGGGGCCCTTTTTGAAAGGAGCCACCTTCATACCGTTTTTTCGCCAAGCTGCAACCAAACCCAACGAGACCAGCGTTTTTCCGCTGCCTCCACGCAACCCGGCTATGAGGACGCGGGGAAAACTCAGCGCGTCACTCCATATCTATGAAGCCGCAGGGGCATATTTCCGCACACTTCTTACAACCGGTGCAGTTGCCGAGCTTCCACCCGTAGAGAGTGCCTTTCTCCATCGGCTTCTCAATCGCCTGGTCCTGGCAGTACAACCAGCACTTTTCGCAGTCCATGCAATACCCGCAGCTCATGCACCGCTTGCTCTCTTCAATTGACTGCTCCTCGGTGAGCGCCAAATTCGCTTCTGCATCCATATTCGCGAAGCGCTCTTCGACCGAGAGCTTGCCTGCTTCGAGCCGATCAGCCTTTGGATAGTGATCGAGCTGCATACGATCGGTCTTGATTATCGGCTGACCGTTATCCTGCTTTTCCAGACTGCGGAACCTACGGTCAATTGCCTCTGCAGCGTACCGGCCGTGCCCGATCGCGTCAGTCACCAGCGCGAGGTTTGTTGCATCGCCACCAGCCCAGACATTGTCGACTTTGGTCGACTCAAACTCGTCGTTCACCTTGATCCAGTCTCTGCCCTCGATGAGGGAATCGAGACCCATGAAGTCGGGTTCCTGACTGATCGCAGGGATGACCATCGTAGCAGGGATCTCAAACTCAGACCCCTCCAAAGGCACCGGGCGCCTTCTGCCGGAGTCATCCGGCTCACCCAGTTCCATGCGGATGCACTGCATGCTCGTGATGTTGTTGCCGTCCTTGTTGAAACCGATGGGCGCGGCGAGATATTCCAGCTTTATGTCCTCTTCCTGCGCTTCCTCGATCTCTTCATCGATCGCGGGCATCTCTTTGATGGTACGGCGGTACAGGATCGTTGTTGTGGCGCCGAAACGTTTACAGATACGCGCGGCGTCGATGGCAGTGTCACCACCACCGACAACGATGACGTTGTCTCCAACGTCTACAGTCTCACCGTGATGGACACGATTGAGGAACTCCACGCCCGACATGACGTTGTCCGCTTCCTCGCCCTCGACTCTGAGCTTCAAACCCTTCTCAGCACCGATTGCGACGAACACCGCCTGATACTCCGCACGCAGGTCGTCGAACGAAATGTCTTTGCCAACCCGAGTGTTCAGCTTCAGCTCAACACCGAGATCGACGATGTTCTGGATCTCTTTGTCGATGATGTCCGCAGGCAGCCTGTACCTCGGGATACCCCACAGCAGCATTCCGCCCGGCTTGTCAGCGGCCTCGAATACCGTAACCGAGTATCCGCGCCTCGCGAGTTGATACGCGCAAGAGAAACCTCCCGGGCCTCCACCTACAACGGCGACCTTCTCCGGGCGTTTCTCTTCGGTCATCATCTTCAACTTCAGGCCGTTGTTCAGCCCGAAGTCGCCAATAACACGCTCAACCTTGTTGATGCCTACAGCACCATCGAGTTCGATTCTGTTGCAGCCAGTCTCACACGGGTGTGGACAAACGCGACCGCAGACGGAAGGAAACGGACTCGTGTCCGTGTAGCTCTCCCACGCTTCGGTGAAGGCCTGGTCTTTCGGCTTCTCGAGTCGCTCAGCCTGAGCGATAGTGGTCAGCCAGTCTCTGATGCGATTCCCACTGGGGCAGGCGTCTTGGCACGGAGGTTTCTTGGTCACGTGCTTTGGTCTCAGTGGAGACTGTTCTCTGCCTCCACCGGAACTGGACGCGCTGTAATCTCGTTTCCGCTTCTTCTTCTTAGTTTTCTTTACAGCCATTAGTCATACCTCGACCCGCGCCCACAGTGGCGAGGGCAATACGGGCATTACGCCCGTGATTATTTTGAAAAGCCGACGGCTATGTTAGCCGTCAGCCCCTTCCGCTGCTCCCTCGGCATGAGGAAGCTCAATGAAGCTGCCACCAAAGTAGGTATACACACACCTACCGGAGTCCATGAGCGTGCGAATCGCAAGCTTACACTGCTTCTTGTCGACTCCATCGGCAGCATACTTCTGAATCATCGCCTTGGTCAAATCGCCGGCCTTGAACTTCTTCTTGCCTTGATACTCTTTGACCATCTCGAACATGGCGTCCGCAATTTCTTCTGGCGTGACGGCCATTCTGATACCTCCTAGTGTCTGAGCTGTGCGGACCGCTTATAGGTCAGACCCGCATGCTTGAAGTCATCGATGTGTTCCTTCTGGAACTCGATGCCGGTCATTTCAAAGAACTTCGGCCAACCGATACGCTCGATGAACTCGCCCATACGCTCGAACTTGCGCGCGTTGTTCGCCCAGACCTCGACGATGTTGCGTACGGCGTCTGTTACTTCGGGCCAACGCGGCGGGTTGTTCGGGATGAATGGAATTGCAAGCTTCGAGAACGTAGGTTCGCTACGTGCATTCGATACCTTGCCGCCAACCCAGATCGACACACCGTCGTTCAGCGGATCGGCCATCGGCAGAGACGGGCAGACCGTGAAGCAGTTCGCGCAGAACATGCAGAGGTCTTCGTCGATCTCGATAGATGGATTGCCGTCGACAGTGGCGGGCCTGATCGCCGCCGTCGGGCAGGAGGCTATGACGTTCGGGATCTCGCAAAGCTTGTTCAACGTGGCGTGATCGGCCTTCGGGGGCCTGCGGTGAATCCCGAGAATCGCGATGTCCGAGCAGTGCACGGCGCCGCACATGTTGAGACAACATGCCAGGGCGATGCGAAGTTTGCCCGGTACGTCGGTTCCTGTGAAGTGATCGTGCAGATCGTCCATCACGCACTTCACTACGCCGGAAGCGTCAGTTGCTGCCGAGTGGCAGTGCACCCAACCCTGCGTGTGCACGATGTTGGAGATCGCGTTGCCGATACCACCAACTGAGTGTCCATGACCTTTGAGCTCTTCAATCAGCTCGTCGATCCTGGTGTCCTCGGTGAGCAAGAACTCGACATTGTTGCGGCTGGTGAACCGCAAGTGACCATCGCAGTACTTCTCTGCCATGTCAGCAAACTTGCGGATGGTGGTTGTGCTGAGCAGTCTCGGTGACGCCGCACGCACTGTGAAAATCTTATCGCCAGACTCGGCCACGTGCACCATGACGCCTGGCTTTAACCTCTCGTGGTATTTCCACTTACCGTAGTTCTTTTTGATGACGGGATGTAGGAACTTCTCATAATTTGGAGGTCCAATATCCGTTATTCTGTCCTTTGATACTGCCATCGCTCTATCTCCCCATTGGTACGATTAGTCTCAAGGTTCGCATGTTGGATAAGTCAGCCCAACTGCGCTATTCGTCATCCTCTTCCTCATCCTCGTCGCCTTCCTCGTAATAATCTTCGTAGAAGACGTACGGATTGTCCCTGGGGTGCGAGACCATCTGCGGAATCGGATCCACCTCGATCTCCTCCAAGAAGTTGCCGAGACCGATACGCTGCATGAGCTCACCACAACGCTCACGGTTCTTACCGTTCTCGCCCCAGAAGTCCCAGATCCGTTCGATGAGATCTTTGAGTTCATCGTAGGGAGGCTCGATTTTCATGAATGGAACGATGACCGATGACAGCAGAGCACCCTCTACGATCGGTGCCTTCGAGCCGAGTAGAATCGTGGCTCCCGTGTCTACACCCGGGCGCAGCGCCTTCGGCATTGCGTTGATGCAGTGCATGCACTTCACGCAGTTGGAATCATCGATCTTTAGTTCTTTGCCGTCCCATTCGATGCACTTGGTGGGACAGTTGTAACAAACATCCTTGTGGATGTCGAGCCCGGCCTTTTCAGCAGCCTTCACCTCTGCCTGGTCGATCCTGATCTCGTCACGCCAAGTTCCGATCACTGACAAGTCGGCACGCGCAACCGATGCAACACAGTCGTTCGGACAGCCGGCGAACTTGAACTTGAACTTGTACGGGAACGCGGGCCGGTGAAGTTCATCCTGAAAATCCTGCGTCAGCGTGTAACAAGTGTTCAACGTGTCGTAGCACGCCCACTCGCACCTTGCCGGGCCAACGCACGCACTTGGGGTCCGCATGTCGGATCCGGATCCGCCGAGGTCGAAATCGTTGGCGGTCAAATCCGCAAACGTGGGCTCCAGATCCTCTGTGCGACAGCCGAGCAGAATGATGTCACCGGTCGATCCGTGCATGTTGGTGAGTCCGGAACCGTGCTTGTCCCAGATGTCACAGATCGTCCGCAGTGCGTCGGACGTGTAGAACCAACCTGTGGGCATGTTGATACGCATGGTATGGAAATGCGCGATCTCCGGGAAGTCTTCGGGCAGGTCGTTGTAGCGTCCGATGACGCCACCACCGTAACCCATAACGCCCACGATGCCGCCGTGCTTCCAGTGGCCGATCTTCTCGCTGTAGGACCGTTCGAGCAGTCTCAATAGAGCCGCGCTCGACTCCTTCGTTTCGGCAGCCTCCTTGATCTGCGTGACGAAGCTGGGCCAGGGTCCTTTTTCCAGTTCGTCCAGCAACGGAGTGCCATTGTTACCTGAATCTGCCATTTTGTTTCCTCTCCGCTTGGAATGATGGCGTTTTGTTGATCTCTTCAAATGTGTCTCAACTACAGTACTTCAACCTCACATCTATTCGAAAAAACAGGACACCGGCATCGCCGGTACCTATGCTGGTCCCAACCGCTCTCGGACCGACGTTATGATCTTGTAAAAGATCGTCAACAGCATGAACCCGATCGCATAGACTCCGATCATTATCACAATCTCTGGCAGGGTCGGAATGTACTCCGTGACCTGCCCCAACGGCGCCGGTATGAAACCGATCACAACCATACCCACACCCTTTTCTATCCAGAGCGAGAGTATGACCCCAACAGCCAGTACGGCAAGAAAAGTCTCGTTAGCACGCGCCTTGGGCACCCAAAGTGCCACGAGGCAGAACACCCCGATTAGCTGACCGATCCACATCAACGGCGCTAGGGTATTGGCACCCTCTAGTCCGAAGAACATGTAGCGGAAGGCATCGGTATGGTGAGGCATGCTGGAGTACATGACCGTGAACAACTCAACCAACAAGAAGAACAGGTTGATGGCCACGGCATACGCCACGATCATGGCGAGCTTCTGGATTGCCGCTTTGCCCGCATCAAACGTCGTGAAGCGCCTCAGTATCAGAGCCAGTAAGATCAAAAGGCTGGGGCCCGTCGCGAACGCCGAGGCTAGGAAACGGGGCGCGAGGATCGCCGTCATCCAGAATGTGCGAGCCTCCAAGCCGGAATACAGAAACGCAGTCACTGTGTGAATGCTGACCGCCCACGGTATCGACAGGAAAATCAGTGGCTTGACCCACTTCGGAGGCGGGGCACCCTTTCGCTCAGCTTCAAAGGTCACGGCACCGATCACGAGATTCAGTCCGAGATAGCCCGACAGCACGAGCATATCCCAAAACATCACCGAGTTGGGAGTGGGGTGCAGGATGATGTTTGCGCCGCGCGCCGGCTGGCCAAGGTCGACGAAGACGAATAGCATGCACATGAGGACCGAAGACACTGCCAGTCCTTCACCGATGATCACCATCTTCCCGAAAGCTTTGTAGTCGTGCAGATAGTACGGAAGCACGACCATAACCGCTGACGCCGCGATACCCACCATGAAGGTGAGCTGTGCGATGTAAATCCCCCAGGTGATGTCCTGGTTCATTCCGGTAATGTGCAGTCCTTCACTCAGCTGATAGCCCCAGGTGGCCAAACCAATGAGGATTAGCACTCCCCAGAAGCCAACCAGTGTCCAATAGCCCCGGCCCCCTCGGATTGCATCCTGCAGCATATATCTACCTCTCCGTTATCACTATCTAACCCGACGCGGCGTTAGATGATGTAATAGACATTGGGGCCGGTCCCGAGACCGACGCGTCTGCTAATCGTGTGGTTGTCGTGCAGGAGCTGACTGACATCCGAGTTTGGATCCGTCAGATCTCCAAACGTCAGCGCACCTTCACCACCTTCAACGGTATTTGCCGCCTCAACACATGCCGGCAGCTCTCCTATACGGACACGCTCCGCGCAGAAATTGCACTTCTCCACCACACCCTTGGTGCGACTGGGATAGTCGGACGGGAGATTCCCGTCAGCGTCCGTCTCTATGAACGGGCGTGGATCACGCCAGTTGAAGCTCCGAGAACCGTAAGGGCATGCGGCCATACAGTACCGGCAGCCTATGCAGCGGTGCATGTCCATCATCACGAGGCCGTCGGTTTCCCTCTTCCACGTTGCTTGCGTCGGGCACACTCGCACGCATGGTGGATTCGTGCAATGGTTACACAGCACCATGATTGGTATATCACCCACAGATGCGGGTGTATGATCGTGCACCTGTTCCGGGAACACGTGTTTGTATTCCTCTTCCCAGATCCAGGCTATATCGTCGTCGGCCTCGGGGATGTTCGGCACGTTGTGCGCAACATTGCACGCATCTACGCACGCGTGACGGACCGCTTCACTCTGACACTTCTCGACGTCGATCACCATTGCCCACTGGTTATCGGAACGCAGCGGGATATGATGCTCGTGCTCTCCAGCCTCAGAACACGCCGTGTTCAACAGCGGCAAACCCCAACCGAGCCCCAAAGCCGTCTTGCCAGCCTTCTCCAGGAAACTGCGTCTGCTCTCATCCATCGCTCAGTTTCCTCTCGGCTCGACGTGACAGTCCCAACACAGCGGTGTCACATTCGAATAGTCATGGCACCTAGTGCAAAACGTGTCCCTATCGTCATGACAACTCATACACGTCCCCGTAAGACTCATTGTGTACTGCTGGCCTGAAGCTGACGTGTATTCCGTTTCCCCGTCACGCACCAATGCGTTACGCCAATCGTTCAGGATGTCCATGTGGTTCGCTCTCATGAACTCGGTGTCCTCAATGCACGCAGTCTCACCCGCAGGATACTCGAGTTCGGGCATCGCTACCTCACCACCAGCGACGACCGTACTCCAAAGCGGATACGTCACCAACACCAGGAAAACGACCAATCCGCCAATGATCTTTCCTCTATCACTCATCGGTGTCGCCTCCGTTGTCTTCGGCTTCGCCACCGTCAGCCCACGCTGGGATCTCCTCCAGTCGCAGGTTCTCGGTGCGTTTCTTCTCGCCCTTGAAGGTCATCGCATTCGCGACCATTTCGCTGATACCTGTCACCTGAACTCCGGGGGCCCAGTAGTCGCAGACTGTGATCAGCGTTGCCCTGTCGATAGCACACATAGCCGCAAGGAAATTGACTCCGTGTTTCTCCTGCACGTATCTGACAGCGTTGCCTCTCGGTAGTCCGCCACGCAGCCGCATCTCCATGTTCTCATCGGTTCCCAGCCCCGCACCACCTCCACAACAGAAGGTCTGCTCGCGGATCGTGTTCTCCGGCATCTCGAAGTAGTTGTTGCACACGTTCTTGATCACGAAGCGTGGTTCTTCGAAGATTCCCATGGCTCGGGCCGGGTTGCAGGAATCGTGAAGTGTCACGCGGATATGGTCGTTTCTCGCCGGATCAATGTTGAGCTTCTTGTGTCTGATCAAGTCAGCCACGAACTCCATGAGGTGAATCATTTTCGTGGAGCGCGCGTTCTCGAATACGGTGCCCGTGATCGGTGACTTCGGTACCTCGAGGAAATCGGCCGGGCCATTCATCGTGTCCATGTACTGATTGATCACCCGCCACATATGACCGCACTCGCCACCCAGGATCCACTTGACGCCCAGGCGCTTGGCCTCAGCGTAGATCTTGTTGTTGAGGCGTTTCATCATCTCGTGCGATGTGAACAACCCGAAGTTGCCGCCGTCCGAAGCGTATGTGCTCCACGTGTAATCGATCCCCAGCTCGTGGAACAACAGCATATATGCCATGCACGTGTAGATACCGGGTGCAGCCACGAAGTCACCCGAAGGGGTAACGAACAGAATCTCGGCGCCCTTCTTGTTGACCGGGATGTCAACCTTGATGCCGGTTGTTTCTTCTATGTCGTCCGCCATGAACTCCAGTGTGTCCATCAGACCGTGCGGCTGAATCGCGAGGTGATTGCCAAACTTGAAGCAGTTGGCTACCGGTTCCAGGACCCAGTTGACATAGAGTCCCAACAGGCCGAGCAGTTCCCGTCCAATCATCGTTACTTCGGCTGTGTCGATGCCGTAGGGGCAGAACACGGAACAGCGCCGGCACTCAGTGCACTGGAAGAAGTAGTAGAACCACTCCTTGATGACATCTACCGTCAGCTCACGACCGCCGGCTAGCTTGCCGAAGACTTTTCCAAGCGCGGTGAAATCTTTCCGGTATATGGACCGAATCAACTCCGCCCGGAGAACCGGCATGTTCTTCGGATCACCACTGCCGATGAAGAAATGGCACTTGTCTGCGCACGCACCGCAACGAATACACGTATCCATGAAGATCTTGAAAGAGCGGTACTTGGTCAGGCGTTCGGCCATCCCTTCGAGGACGATCCTTTTCCAATCTTCCTGAAGGTGCCAATCGGCATCGGTGACCGCCCAATCCCTCGGATTCGGCAGGTCCACGACCTTTAGGTTCTTTGCCTTACCCGGATATATGAATGAGCCCCGCCTGAAGTCCACAGGCGTTTCCGTCCACGGTGTCGGTGGAGGCGCGGTATTGATGTTCAGCAGGTCTTCCTGCTTGTAATAATCAGGTTCGTCTGGCGTCGACATCGCTATTCCCTCTCGACCGGTATCCCGGCCCCCTTCATCTTGTCCCTGAGTTCATCTTCATATTCGTCGTACGGATGCAACTTGACTGGGTAATCCCAGGGGTTGATATGCCTCACCGCTCGGTTGTTGTTCGCCATATTCCTGGTTGGGCTCAGGAATACGCCTGCCATGTGCATCAACTTACCAAACGGGATGTACGCGATCAGCACGCAAACTAAGAACAAATGTCCGTAGAAAATCGGGCTGATCGTATCGGGCACAGTCGGCGAGAAATGAGTCAGACCCAAGAACATTTCCTTGATCGCCGGAATATCGGTCTTGGTCAGATGTCTGAGTGAGAAACCGCTCAAGCCAATACCCAACAACAGGAATAGCGGTACGTAGTCTCCCACGAGCGATATGTATCGCAGCTGTGGGTTGGCCAGTCTTCTGTAGAGAAGGTATGCCAGCCCCACAATGAAGATCACCGTCGTGGCAAAGAACACAGGCAGCCCTACCTGAAGAAAACCGTCGGCCACCTCGACGAAAGTCACAAAGCCCGGCACCGGACTGACCATCAGCCTCAGGTGTCGCACGAGAATGAAGAGAAGTGACCAGTGCATCGCCATGGCCGCCAACCACAAAGACAGGTCGGTGCCATATACGAGTCGGCCTTCATCGATCAATTTCGACTTCGTGTTCCTCAGTAGCGACCGGAACAGGAGGATCTCCATCGCCATCCTGCCGGACGTGGTTAGAAAGTTGTGTGGATTATCCAGCTTGTCGTGCTTGATCCAGGGCAAGGTCTTCTGCTGCCCGCAGGTTGTCGGGATACGGAATGGAACAGGAACTTTTGCCCAACCCAGCACTCGGTACACCAGACCACCGAGAAACAGCGCTATCGCTATGTAAGGCAGGATTACACCGAATATCCATCCCAATCCCGGCACAGCGCCGAGCAAGCCCAGCAAGAACAGGCCACCCACGAATGCCAGGGAAACCACTACGTTCATCGGAGATCCTCTCGTCGTACGTTCACGCTCTCGGACTCTCGTTATCCAAATCGGCCTCGACCAACTCCGGGCCGCCTTCGCGTTTGTTCAACTTTTCGACGATCCAAGACACGCTTCGTTTCAACTCGTTCGAGCGTATCTCGAACACTTGCTCGCGGCATTCCACATAGACATCGAACGCGGCAAGAGCGACTTCGTCGATATTGCGTTCAAACATCCGAAACTCTGCCGAGATGTCTTCATGATCCAGAACTGCCGCTGCCTCTTCTCGAACTATGGTCTTCAGCTTGAAGATGAAATCCAACGCAGCAGACGGTTCACACTGCTGTACTGCTCGAATCTTGACGATCTCAGCTAGGTGTCGGCGGATCTTCTCGGCACCCTGACATTCCAGGATGCCCTCGAAGATCGCCAACGTTCCTTCTCGCAGGCTGTGCCCCACTGGATTGGCAAATTGATTCTTCTGTTTGCCAAATGCAGCCGAGGCATCTCGGGCGTAAAGAGAAAGCGCTTCGTCGAGCCACCGCCCAACGATCTGCTCCTTCTTTTGTTCGAGTGTCTCTCTAAGGGCCAACGGTCAGCTCCACCGGAGACACAGTCTGCTCTTCTGCAACTCTCGAATTAGACGCAGCCAGTAGGCTTCGGAAGCCCGGCGACCTTGCAGGCGCCCTTCGCGGGGCCGCTTGGGAACAGGTCGTAGATCTCCTTGAGCTTGAAACCGGTCG
Source organism: uncultured Gemmatimonadaceae bacterium (assembly GCA_964518955.1). Taxonomy (GTDB): domain Bacteria; phylum Gemmatimonadota; class Gemmatimonadetes; order Gemmatimonadales; family GWC2-71-9; genus JBDGYW01. The sequence goes on from CAZFHS010000029.1 coordinate 45,676, forward strand.
CTTTGCACAACTTGCGGATCATAGGAGCCATGTTGAACTCGAGGTAATATTCTCTCAAGTAGTTCACGAGCTTCCAGTGATCATCGGTCAACTCATCGACGCCTTCGGTCTTGGCCAACGAAGCGGCAACGGCCTCATCCCACTGATCCGGATCCTGGATGAACCCGTCCTCGTCGATCTCCAGCATTTTGCCACCAAGTTCAACCTCTGCCATCAGTCTCCTCCATTTTCATTTTCGGCTCTGCGCGCAGCAGCGCGCACCGCCTCTTTGTGTACAGTCACACAACAAACTCGATGTCAACGCATGGCGGGCTCCTCAGTGTCTCATGCACTGGACACAGCTCTGCCACACGCCGTATGACGTCCATCTTCTCTTCAGGAAACCCATTCGGTAACTCGACATCGATTGCAAAACCACCGATGCGTTTGGGGTTGTCCGTCAACTCCAATGTCACCGAAACCGCTACGTCTCCATCGGTGTATCCATGCGAGTCACAGTAGCCTTGCACCATCATCGCAACGCATGCACCAAGGGAGCCGGCAAGCATTTCAGCCGGAGCAATTCCTGCATCCCGGCCCCCGTCCTGCTCGGACATGTCGCTCAGCACTTCATGCCCGCGAACCTTCACATGGAACTGTCGATCTTCCTTCCGATCGACGGTGATCAGGTCCAAATCAGCCGTCCAACGACTGGTAGTATCCCATCAAGATCTTCGCCACTTCAGGCCGTGCGAACTCGGGAGGAAGATCCTCACCCTTACCGAGCATCTCGCGAACCTTGGTGCCTGACAGGAACACGAAGTCTTCCTTCTTGTGGCCTTCCGGGGCCTCGCGCATCATGATCACGTCGCCTACGACGTGGGAATACGCCGTGTGGTCGGCCGCAAAGATCTGCAGTTCGAGCGAGCCTTCAGGCACTTCGTCGAAGATCGTCTGCGCATCGAACGGGCCGTAGTAATCTCCGACGCCGGCATGGTCACGACCAACGATCAGGTGCGAAGCACCCATGTTCTGGCGGAAGACGGCGTGTAGCACGGCCTCACGCGGACCCGCGTAGAGCATGTCAAAGCCGTATCCCGTGATCTCGGCGGTATTCGGCTCAAAGTAGAGCTCGACCATCTTGCGGATCGCTGCATCACGAACGTCTGCGGGTATGTCACCCTTCTTGAGCTTACCGAGCAGCATGTGAATCACTGCACCGTCGGCGCCCACCCGCTCCATCGCGATCTTGACCAGCGCTTCGTGCGCACGGTGCATCGGATTACGAGTCTGGAACGCAACGACCTTCGACCAGCCATCCTCTTCCAGCTTGTTGCGGATTTCCACAGCCGTACGGAAGGTTTCCGGGAAATCAGCGGCAAAATAGGAGTAGCTCAGCACCTGGATTGGGCCGGCAATGAACGTTTTGCCTACGGACATCCAGTTTTTCACTCCCGGATGCTCGGTGTCTGTCGTCGCAAAGATCTTCTCAGACATCATCTTCATCTGATCGTCTGTCGCCTCATCGATGGACTCGACGTCCTGAATGGCGATTACCGGATTTCCGTCGACGTTCGGATCGAGCAATGCGATACGCTTGGCGTCGCCGATAGCGGAAGCGTCTTCAACGACGTTCACGATCGGTACAGGCCAAAACAGACCGTCTGTGGTCTTCATGCCCTCTGCAACGGACAGGGAGTCCGCGAGATTCATATAACCTTTGAGCGGGTTGAAATAACCCGATCCCATCATCACCGCGTTCGCGGCCGCCTGCGAGCAGACGAGCAGCTTCGGCAGTCCCTCGGCTTCTTTCAGCAACTCAGCACGCTTCGCGTCGTCCGCCACGTACAGCGGGTTCAAAGTATCCGAACCATGCGGTTTGACTAGCTGGCCCATGGACCCATCCTTCCTTTCGTTCGTTGTTATTCAGTGGAGGAAGAAGCTGCCGTTCCTCCAGTTACTTCCCCATTTGCGCCGATGCACTCACCGGCACCAAACTCTTAGAGTCACTCACATTTCGTCCGGTGTGCTCTGCATATAGCATTGCGACAGTTCTGTAGACGATATGTGCAAACTTCGAATAGGGCAGATACACCAATAGCGCCACGACACCAACGAGGTGGATGAAGTAGACCGTATACGCTGTCGTGGTCAGAACAGCGACTTCCGCCGGTTCACCCACGAACCTGAGAATCTCTGTAAACACACCCGAAACACCCACGAATAGCAGCAGCCACACGAATGTCCAATCGAACGTGGTGCTGAGGGGAGCGTCATCACCGCCGCGGGCACGGTCGCCGATTGCCTTTACGGAGCCGTAGATGAGCAGAACCGCACCGATATTCGCGAGAAGCTTCATCGGATGCAACAGGTCAAACGGGTACATCGAATCGATGCCCAGCAAGGGATTTACGTAAAGGTCCAGCACCGCCCACACAGTTACGATGAAGAGGGCCGTAAACCCGTAGAACGCGGTGAGGTGAGCAACCCGCCGCGATGCCTGGCTGGTACATTTACCGAACTTGTCGTGAATCAGAATCGACTTCACCACGTTGAAAAAACTGGGCACAATGCCGAGCACGGGAGACTGCGCACCGGATGATTCGTCGTGCGCCTTCATCGCATTCCAAAATCGGAACGCACCGAGAAGAACGACCAGTGTCGCAAGCCCGGTAAGCGTAGAGAAATAGCCGATCAGCAACCAATGGGGGAAAAAGTCGGCGTAGAACTCATGGTGCGGTTCGCCAAACGGCAACGCTGTTTCTAGAGGTCCTCTGATGATGAGGGCAAACCCGACGAGGAACGCCGCGATGAACAACATCAACGGTAATGTCTTCATCTGGTTCATCCATACCGCGAGGAACTTGGGTGTTGCATAGTGTCTGACGGCCTGATGTCTGACCGCCGCCAACAGATCGCCCGGGCGTGCTCCACGGAGGCACTTCGTCGAACAATCGTTACACTGATGGCAGAGCCAAACGTCGGGATCGGCGACGAGCTTGTCCTTCAGCCCCCACTGAGCCCAGAGCATTTCCTTGCGTGGGAACGGGGTGCGCCCTGTCGACAGCTCGCATACAACCGAGCAAGTTGCGCACTGGACGCACTTCTTCACGTCCGCGCCACCCTCGGCAAGGACATTCCTCAGGAATTCCCGGTCCGGATTCAGGACTATTGCTTCTGCCATTTAGGGCATCCTCCCATAAACCCCGATAGCCTAATTACATCTTGAACGGGTTGAGGCCGATTTCCTCTATCTCTTCAGCAAACTCGTTGACAATCCCAGCCAGCTTCTCGAATTCATCTATGCCAAGTTGCTCGAGTCGCACCCGTTCTTCTTCCAGTGCTAGCTGCTGCAGTTTCTCCTGAACATTCTTGCCTCGTGTGTCCATCAGCTCACTTCCACGAATGTAGTGGCACTGATAGTCATCGCCCGACTTACACCCGATCAACAGCACACCGTCGTAGCCCTGCGACATGGCGTCTGCGATCCAGACGATGTTCACCGAGCCCAGGCAGCGAACCGGTATGAACCGGATGAATGCACTGTGCTGGAGGCGATTGAGCCCTGCTACATCAAGCGCCGGGTAGGCATCATTCTCGCAAATCAAGCCCAACAATCGTGGCTTTTCTTCAAACTCATCGGGAATCTCAACCGATTTGATCATCGACGAGATGATATCCACAGAGTAGTTCTTGAAAGAGATGATCCGTTCAGGACATGCACCCATGCAGATGCCACATCTGCGGCATCTGGTCAGATTGACCTCCGGCGTACCCTTATCATCTTCGTTGAGCGTCCCGAAGGGGCACTCCTCAGTGCACCGCTTGCAGCTCGTGCAACGCTGCAGCGCGAAGTCGGGATAAGACTGATCTTCCCAACGCGGATGCATTGCCATGCCGCGCGTGGCGAGCTCGACACATTGGATCGCCTTCAGTGCCGCACCAGCACCGTCTTCTTTGCTCCCCTCGGTATCGTTGGGCGCGCGCGTGCAACCAGCCGCGTAAATACCGGTCCGACGCGTTTCATACGGGAAACATATGAAGTGCGAGTCGGGGAAGTCGTACTTGAGCATCGGCAGATCGGGACCTTGCCGATAGGTGAGGTTCAATATCTCGCTACCCTCGTGCTCCTTCAGCTCTTCGTACGTCGTTTTCGCCATTTCCAGCTGAGCGCCGGCTTCGTCTTTGGCGATGAGCTTCTTGGCATCCTCGACCTGGCGTATCGCCTCACCGTCGGCGGCGTTTGGCACCATTCCCGTAGCGAGCACGACCAGGTCTGCCTCGAGCTGGACGTTCTCGCCCAGGAGGGAGTTTTCCATGTTGACTACGAGATCGTTGCCACTGCCTTCGGTGACCGAAACCACTTCACCCTTGGTGAAGAATATTTCCGAGTCTTCCTGGGCTCTGCGATAGAAATCTTCGTGTTGGCCCGGAGACCTGAGGTCTTTGTACAGAACAAATGCCTGTGTTTCTGAATCGAGTTCGCGCGCCAGCAGCGCCTGCTTCAAGGAAACGCGGCAACATACGCCCGAGCAGTATGCCAGGTGTTCCTTATCTCGCGATCCTGCGCATTGGACAAAGGCGATCTTGCGCGCCGGCTTTCCGTCGGATGGGCGAGTGATCTTCCCAGTGGCAGACAACTCTTCCATTTCGACGTTGGTGATAACGTTTTGGAATCCGTATCCCAGGTGCTCGAGCTTCGAGGCGTCGTAGGGCTTCCATCCCGTTGCCTGGACGATGGCGCCAGCACGGAATTCGACATTGGACCCGTTCTTCTGCACCGAGACGTCGAACTGACCGGGCTGGCCATCGATCTTCGCGACCGTAGCTCCGGTGTGCACCGTTATTCGTTCGCTGCCTTCGATTTCTGCTATCGCGGGTTCGAGATCAACTGTTTCGAGTTCCCGGTACGGAGCGCGAGTGGGATACACCTTTGCCCAGTTGCGAACCTGACCGCCGAGCTGCTCTTCCTTCTCCACCAACACCACATCGTACCCTGCCTTGGCTGATTCCGAAGCCGCGCTCATGCCGGCCGGACCACCACCTACCACCAGGATGGTCTTGTCGATTTCGGCCTCGAACGGCTCGGGGAGATGCGATTTCTGCGCCCGAACCACACCCATGCGCATATAATCTTCAGCAAGCATCTGGGTGTCTTCGTCATTGGGCTCGTGGCTCCACACGACCATCTCGCGCAAATTCACGCGCTCCGTCAGGCATCCTTCAAAGTTGAAGGTGTCGACGTTGAATCGAGGGGAACAACCGGCGATGACTAGAGTGTTGACGCCGTCCTGTATGTCTTGCTTGATCTGTTCAACGCCGTCATCGCCACACAGGTACTCGTGTGTACGACAGAGATCCTCATTCATCTCATCGGTGACGACTTTTTCTAGGGCTTCGACATCAACGCACTTGCCGATATCACAACCCTGGCAGATCCAGACTGATACCTTCTTCTCTGTATTTTCCACTTGTCTACTCCCCGCAACTCTGCAAGGCTTTCAAGGCAGCACCAGTAGCATCCCGCACACAAACCGCGACATCCACCGGCCGCTTGGCACATCCTGCGGCCAGCATCCCTGCCATGGGTTGTTCATTAACGAGAAAGCCGTGCTCGTCTCTTTCCAATCCGCCGCCGTTGTCGAAGTTGACCGGCGCTCCGGCTGGAACGAGACCCGTTGCCAACACAGCGAGATTGACTCTCTGCTCAATCCGCTCACCCGTCATCGTATCCTCGGCCTCGAGCACCACATCGCCGCTAGCCGAGTCTTCCGTGACCTTCGCGACCTTGCCTTTGACCAGATGCAGCTTCTCGTCTTCCTGGCACATCTGATAGAAGTCGTCCAGTCGGCCTGGCGCGCGAATGTCGATGTAAAAGACGAAGATATCTGCTTCCGGATATTGCTCACGCACGTACCGCGTTTGTTTCAGCGATCCCATGCAGCAAACACCGGAGCAATGCTTCAAGTAGTTCTCGTCACGCGATCCCGCACATTGTACGAACGCTACCGACTCGACTTCCTTGTCGTCCGAAGGTCGCGTAATCTTGCCACCCGTTGGCCCGTCAATAGAGGCGAGCCGTTCCATCATCAAGTTTGTGATCACGTTCTTGTGTTTGCCGAAGCCGAGGCCTTCGAACAAAGTCGCGTCGGGTTGATCCCAGCCCGTGGCCCAGATTACCGATTGAACTTCCAGTTCAATCGTTTCGGGGTTCATGTCGAGTTCGATCGCGTCGTACTTGCACGCGTCGACACACTTACCGCATTCGGCACCTGGGCAGACACTTTCGTCAATCGTGTACTGAACCGGGTAGGCCATTTTATAAGGCAGGTAAATTGCCTTCGTCGTTCCGATCCCACAGTCGAATTCGTTGGGTCGTTCTACCGGGCAAGCCTCCACACATTCGCCGCATGCCGTACATTTGCTGGTGACGCGTCCCGGTTGCTGCTTGACCGTCACCTGGTAGTGACCCGCTTCGCCAGCAATCTTCTCGACCTCAGAGAGCGTCAGGCATCGGATGCTCGAGCTGGTCCTGATGCGCCGAAGGTTGATCTCCAGACCGCAAGACGGTGGGCAAAGCTTTGGGAAATATTCGTTCATCTGGGCAACGCGACCGCCCATGTATGGATTTTTCTCCACCAATACGACGTCGCAGCCAGCCTCGGAAGCTTCAATCGCGGCTGTAATACCGCTTATCCCGCCTCCGACCACGAGCACCGTGCCCCGCTTTCCGTTTCCACTCATTATTGATCCTCTTCGGGAGTCGTTTCTGCAGACTCCTTGTCGAACACTTTCCGCTTGTCGAGGCTTCCTTTGAAAGCCTCGGCGACATCGGGCTTCACTCGCATCGTAGCTTCACCGAACACACTGAACCGGATCCAGTGGTACGCGAATCGCAGTAGTTCCTCATCGTCCGTCCGCATTCCTTCGACGAACTCTTCATCGATCTCGAACCGATCTAGGAGCGTGCTCTCGAATACGAATTCACGGAACTTGTCCAGGTCATAACATGCCGTGAACAGCATGTGCATTCTCTCTGGCGAAAGCGCCGCATCACCTTGCTCGAAAAACTGGTGGAGCGTCAGTTCTTTGTATCCGTCACCCCAACGGTCGTACTCGTAGATGCCTTGGTCTTCGAGCCATTGACGAACGGTTATCTCGGTGTCCTCCGCAAACCCCTGGCACACATCTTCCCTCAGTAGGAAGTAGAACTTCTCTCCGCCCCATCCGTCCGGCGTGTCCTTTTGAGCCGCCATGCCCAGCGGGTACATGCGACACGGCCAAGGTCGGTCCGAGTAGACGCCGCAGCCTTCGTCCGTCAAGAATTGGCATGACTTCGTCTCATCGTCGTTCATTCTCAGCACGACGACGGGCGTCTTCATATCCTTTTGAACCGGGAGCAGAGCGTATCTGTCGAGGAAATCGCTCGACTTCATACCGAGGCGTTTCTTCAAACGCAGAACATCGTATGGCGACAGAAAGATGTTCACATCATGGCAGCATCGATTGAAGCAGGGAACGCCGGGATGACATCCAAACTTGAAGGTGTCATCGAGACCTAGCCTGGGGGTGTTTTCTAGGATCTTCTCTTCGAGATCGAGCTTCTGCTCTTCTGAATCGGTATTGCGTTCGTTGTCACTCACGGGGCGTCTCCTTCGGACTCATCCACGATCATCTCGCGTGTCGCGGCATCCGACCATACCGGTAGAGGTGAAGAAGCGCCTGTAGAAGGGTTGACTGCGAATCGATACGAAGCGTTTTGTTTGAACTGCTCCTTCATCCAACTCCAGCCGTTCTTGTAATAAGAACAGTCATCATTGAAGCAAACAAAAAAGAACTCCTCATCCCATGAAGCATCGACGGGCACACGCCATTTGCTCAGGCGTGTATCGCAGTGAGGGCAGGTTCGCGAAAACTCTTTCATTCGGTTCCTCGGTCGATCATCGTTGATTCATGCCGGCCTGGAAACCGTCCCTCGCCCAGCTGCGAAAGTCCGAATGCCTTTCGAGACAAAAAAGTTTCAAGAGGAGTCCAGGATGGGACCTGAGGGCACCGCGGCGCGGTGCCCCAAGATCCCAAGTACCATGAAGCCGTTTGGTTAGACAGAGATGTACTTAACCGGCTTCTTCATCATCTCCCACTCACCCGTGTTCTTGTCATACTTGCAGTTGCAGAAAGCCAACCAATTGTCATTGTCGATGGACGGCTTGTCAGCCCTGAAGTAATAACCGGGCCAGCGGGTTTCCTCGCGGAACAGGATCGAGTGCACGTGTGCGTATGCCTGATACATGCGGTGGACGTTCTCCCAACAACGCATCAGTTCGTGCAAGCTATCCGCAGCTTGATTCTCTGCGTCTTCTTTCAAGAAGTCGAGCAGCTCCAAGCCCTTCTCCAGCATCTTGTCGCTGGTCATGAACTGAGCTGAAACGCCACCCGCATACTCGTCCATGATCTTCTGGAGACGATACATGAACTGCTTGGCACGGATGTAGTTCGGGTTGATCTCAGGATCCGTCGTGGCACCCTTGTGTTCTTCGAACATGTTCATCGGTTTCAAGATCTTCGCGGTCAGATCGTCGATCTGGGCCTGGTCCACAGTCGGTGCATCGTTGTTGTCAACGATGTACGCGCAAGCGGCCTTGGCTGCGATACGACCTTCGGTGAACGAGCCCGAGGAGAACTTGTGACTGGAAGCGCCGGAGGCGTCGCCAGCTGCAAACATGCCCGATACGGTGGTCATGTTCGGGTAACCCCAGAAGTACTCGTCCTTGGTCTCGCCGGTCTGCAAGTCTTCGGGACCGGAGACCCATGCGCCTGAAGCACCGGAGTGCGAACCGATGAAGTACGGATCGCAAGCCATGATCTCAGACGGCTTCTTCTCAGGCTCGACGTTCGAGGCCGCCCACAAAATGGCCTGTGAAATCGTCATGTCCAGGAAGTCTTCCCATGCCTCAGCCTCGAGTTCCTTCAACTTCTTCTTCGCGGCCTTCTCGTCGGGCGCCTTCTCCGCGATCCTCTGGATGGCTTCGGCGGTCTGCATGTAAATCGGCGCCTTACCTTCCATGACGTCGAGCATCATGAGCCAGTTACGGATGTTAGCCGGACGCGGCTTGACCTTGCCATAGGGCTCCCACTTGTCGAGCTCGGGCTCACGCTCTTGCATGTAGTTGCCGCCCTGCGCGTTTGTCGCAACCGACTTGAAGAGCAAGAACCACGCACCGACCGGGCCGTATGCATCCTTGAACCGGACAGGAATGAAGCGAACTTCCTGACAGGTCATCTCAGCACCAGCATACAGGGTGAAGAATGCGCTGGAAGCAGAGTTGAACGGCGGGTACCAGGAGCGGCCGAAGCCCTCACCAGTGGAACGCGGCTTGAAGACGTGCACCGCACCACCCAGGATCACCATAGTCGCCTTCGCCTTGAACACATACACTTTGTTCTCACGGACGCTGAAGCCGATCGCGCCGGCGCAATTGTCACCATCCATCAGCGGGTGCGTCAGGAAGACGCGCTCGAAGTATTCGGCGCCGGCATCGGCAAGCGCGTTCTTCGCTGCCTCAGCCACGATGACTTTGTAGGATTCACCATTGATCATGAGCTGCCAACGGCCCTCATGAACGTAGTTGCCATCCGCATCCGTCCAGATCGGAAGGCCCCACTTTTCAAACAGGTGGACCGTACCGTCAACATGACGGGCGATGTTGGCCACCAAGTCCTCACGAGTGATGCCCATGAGGTCGTTGCGGACGTAGTCGCAATAGTCCTTCAACGTGTTGTTACCGCTATTCAGATCCACATACTGGTTGATGGCCGAAAGACCCATCGCAACCGCACCAGAGCGATCCATCGCCGCTTTGTCGACTACGGTGACCTTCAAGCCGGCCTTTTTGGCCCAATAGGAGGCTTCAACCGCTGCTCCGCAGGCGCCCATTCCGCCGCCGCAGATCAGCAGATCAGTCTCGACCGTTACAGTTTCAAAATCCGCCATTTTCGTCTTTCTCCTTAGGAGTTCTTCTTGCTGAAGAAATCAGTCCGTTGAAAAAGTCCACTCACGCTAGAGCGTGGGGACCTTGTCCATCTTCACTGGGCCACGCTCGGTGTTGAGCACCTCAGGCTCGCACATGAGTGTGGGGCTCTTCAGGTCGTCGTCTGCAGTGGGGTAATGATCGAACGGCTGCGCTTTGCCTTCTTCGACGCCTTTGCGAATGGGGAACTTGAACCGCTTCGGCTTGATTTCCTTGCTCCGGAACTGAACGGTCCACATGATGCTGTCCGTGCTGCGCATCGCGGTGACGCTTGCGCCCATCGGCACGAAGTCCTGATAGCCGCGCACCTCGATCGCCTGCGTGGGGCAGATCTTGACGCAGCTGTAGCACTCCCAGCACATCTGCGGGTCCTGGTTGTACGCCTTCATGATCTCTTTGTCCAAAACCATGAGGTCGTTGGGACAAATGTACTGGCAGGCAGTCTTGTCGAGTGCCTTACAGCCGTCACATTTGTCCGGAATTACGTAACTTGGCATCTTCCTTCTTCCTTTCGTAGGACGTTCTCGAGAACTTGACCTAACCGGTTACTGAAAACCCTGCACCTATCTTAGAAAACACCTTCTCCGTACTCAGACGTTGAGACAAAACTCCCCGCATCGGCATGCATGCGCGGCTCGCTCTCGCGAGTAAGACTGCTGGAAACCGGGAGAAACTCAGCGATATGTGAAGTCATGCTCTCACGGCAGCGATCCACAGCGCATCTTGCCCCGCTCGACGCGCGCACGTTGAAAACACCAAACGCGTTGCTGTTTCGCTTCCGTATCACTTCACATCCTACCCAGAGCAAACCCAAACTGCGGGCTTGCGAGATGTTTTTCACGATTTGGCGTCACCGCCCACTTCACCCACCTAAAACCCGTTGAACCCACCCGTGGCGACGTTACGAGATTTTTATCACGATTAAATGTCGCGAGGGGTACCGATGAACGCAAGCCCTTGAAATCAGTGCACTTTGCCGACTTCTGCGGCCCCCAAAAAACCCTCAAATCAATGCAAGCACACTCATACCAATAGGTTACGAGATTTTTGTCACGATTTCGGCTGCGTTGGCACATACGGCCAGCACCACCATTGGACGCGGTCATTCTTCTTCCAGCTGCCTCAGGTAGTGCGCGATCTCGGCAAACCCGAGCGAAATGTGCTCTTCACGTACCAGAACTCCAGGTGGCACGAACAGCCTGATCGGCGAGAAATTCCAGATCGCCTTGATGCCCATGTCGACCAGACGATCGGCAATGTGCTGCGAGACCGTCGCCGGCGTTGTAATAATGGCGAGCTGGATTGCGTGCTTCTCGATGAACGGCTTCAGGGCCTGCATCGGCTTGATTGTCGCACCTGCAACCTTGCGACCCTTCAGTTTCTTGTCGTTGTCGAACGCAGCAACGATTTCGAGTCCATACCGGGAAAAACCGTGGTAGGTCAGAAGAGCGCTGCCAAGACGGCCTGCACCGACCAGTACGGCGTCGACCTCTCGATCGAAGCCAAGAGCGGCCCTAATCGACCGGCATACTTCACACCTCTCAAAGCCGACACGACCCATACCCACGATACCAATGGAACCGAGGTCCTTGCGTACTTGCGTCGGGTCGATGTCCAGCGCCTCTGCAATCTCGGCGCTGGTAACTGTCGGTCCCTTCCCTTTTGGGTTCGAATCGGAAAGAAGCCGATAATACCGCATCAAGCGCTCTACGACCAATCGTCGTAACCGAGCCAAATTCTACCCCCTCAAACACCTGAAATCCTTACTCACGACGTTAACGAGATTTTTATCACGTTTTCGGCGTTCGTGGATTCTAATCGAGGGTCCCGGTTAGTCAAGCCGAATCGAGAAATCCATCACGTTTCGGACTTAAAGTGGAACACCGGGGGCACTTTGCGTACCATGCATCCCATGAATTGGCAGCACGAACCAACCGGCCTATGTTGATCGCAATCGCCCACGGGAGTAGGAACCCTGCCTGGCGCGACTCCGTCGAGCGGCAATTCGAGCTGCTCGAGGCTGAGCTCGGACCAGGCAAACTACAGTTGGCCTATATGGACCTGTCTCCACCGTCGCTCATGGACATTGTTGAAGCAACCGTCCAGCATGGTGTGACCAAGCTCAGAGTTTTTCCGCTGTTCTTGGCTGTTGAAGGGCACGTGACGAAGGACGTACAGCCCCTGATAGACGATATTCGGAAGACCTTCCCTTCCGTGCATATCGAGTTGCTGCCTCCGTTAGGCCAACAACCTCTATTTCGCGAGATGCTGCGCAGTCTCGCGCAAGAGGAATCTCAGTAGGCGGAATACAAAATGACCGACCTCAACGATTCTCCTGGCACCGTATACCTGGTGGGCGCCGGCCCCGGCGACCCGGGCGCCATCACCCTGCGCGCCGTGGAATGTCTCCAGACGGCTGACCTCATACTGTGGGACTACCTGGTTAATCCTGTGGTCGTTGAGCATGCAGGTTCAAGTGCAGAATTGATCCATCTGGGAAAGCCAGGTTCCGGTAGATCGCTCACTCCCGGTGAAATCACAGATATGGTGATCGAAGCCGCCAAAGCCGGCCGGTCGGTGGTCAGGCTCAAGAGTGGAGATGCGTCGATATTTGGGCGGGGCGCCGACGAGATGGACGCACTTCGGGAAGCGGGAATCCCGTTCGAGGTTGTACCCGGTATCACGGCAGGATTGGCTGTAGCGGCGTATAGCGAGATTCCGGTAACTCATTACGCAGAGGCTTCTGCCGTAGCGCTGGTGACTGGGCGGGAACGGGATGAGAAATCGGCCCTGCAGTTGGAACGCGGGCTGGCGGACTTCCCTGGCACACTCGTGTTTTACATGGGTGTTCGCAGAGCTCCGGAGTGGAGCCGCGCTCTGATTGCGCAGGGCAAGGCACCGAACACTCCAGTCGCAATTGTCCAATGGTGTTCGCGCGCCGAGCAACAGACGGTACGCTGCACGTTGGAGACGGTCTCTGCGACCATCGACGATCACGAGATTCGTCCGCCCGCTTTGTTCGTCGTCGGACGAGTGGTTGATCATGCCCCGGACGCTTCATGGTTCGAGTCTCGTCCCCTCTTCGGCACCACTATACTCGTCCCCGGGACTCCACTCACCTCAGTGAAACTGCGGGATCATCTGAGTGCTCAGGGTGCCAACGTTGTCCTTTCACCCGCGATCAGAATCGATGCGCCTGAAGAATGGTCGGCGTTGGATGATTCGCTCGACCGCATTCAGGACTTCGACTGGCTCGTCTTCTCAAGCGCAAACGGAGTTGATTTCCTGCTGCAGAGGCTGCACGAAAGAGGTGGTGACGCACGGAGGCTAGGAGGCATCAAGCTCGCAGCCATCGGACCGGGGACCGCCGAAAGACTCTCCGGCTACCACCTAAACACCGATCTGGTGCCAGATACCTACACCGCCGAAGGTCTCGCAGAGGCACTCGCGCCATTTGCTGCCGGCGGACGTTTTCTGCTAGCGCGCGCTAGCCAGGGCCGCGACATCCTTGCTCAGCGCCTACATGGGGCCGGCGCAGAGGTAACTCAGGTAGTGGTGTATGCTAGCGCGGGTGTCACCGAAGCGGATTCTCGGATAACCGACGCACTCGGTCGAAGTGAGATCGACTGGGTTTCCGTGGCTAGTTCCGAGACGGCAAGGTCACTTCACAGACTCTACGGCCAAGCGCTCGGCAACGCTCGTCTCGCAAGCATCAGTCCCGTTACGACGGCGGCGCTCCGCGAGCTAGGATATGAACCGGTGGTCGAGGCTACTGCTCACACGATTAAAGGCATCGCGGACGCGATAGTGAGCCACCGCGAATCTGACGGCTAGCGATCGGTCAGCGGTGAGCCTCCACCAGGTCGCGCACCTGGATCATGGAGAAGCTGTACGTCCGGCCGAGCCTACCGATACGCTCAGTGATCGGGATCCGAGTGGGGATACCTAGCTCACTGTACAGAAGTATTCGTGGTACGCCGAGCGCCACTATTTCCGCTAGTGTCATTGACCCTCGAATGTCGGCTAGACCAGCCTGGCTCTCGGCGTGATCTGTATGTGACTCCTCCTGCGCGGGTTCAGCGGCCGCAGTTGGTGCTGGGTTCTCAGGCTCTGTCAATGTCAAAGTTCTGACATCAGACCTGGTCTCAGAATCCACCACAGTTGGCATTCTATCCTCTGGCTCCACCTCGGTAGCCCGGTCCGAGTCGTGTCCCGCTATGCCCAACTCCACTATCGCTCGAATCTCTTCGACAGATAGACCGTTGTCCCTGGCAACACGGCCTAGCCGGTCATCTGTCGAGACATCACTCGGTAGTCCCATTTCTCGTACAAGGAACTGGAGATGTACACCAGTTGCCTCGATCACATCTCCCAGAGTCATCGACCCCTGAATGAGCTCCGCATCCGTACTCAGGTCCCAACGGGGCTCTATTGTGCCCCTCGCACTACTGCCGCTATCGACGGGACTAATCAGCGGTGCAGCAGCAATCGCCAGCAGTGCCACGAGACCGAGAATGCCGAGCCCCACCCTCGCACCAGTCCCATCTCGCGGGCGCCCCCTCAGCACGGAGACGATCCACTTCCAATGCAAGTACACATGAAGTGCCAGAGACGTAAGGAAACCAACGGAGATCCAAAAGTGGATGTTGCCCCATTGGTGGCGGTCCAGGCCCCAAAGCGTGGTGGAATGCCCACTGCCAGCAGGCAGCAGAAACTCCATAATGATCCCGGTCGCTACCAGGAAAACGAACAGAGCGAACGCAGCGGCGTCCACCAAGAAGTTCAAGTTCGACCGTTTCATCTCTCCTACCATCTCCTTTGCCAACGCCTGCGAATGATCGGCCTTGGGCGGTTCAGCAACCTCTACAATCGAAGAGGTCGAAACGTTGAACGGAGACTACGACACTCCTGAGCGGAGTTGGGTCCAAGCTTTCTGACCCGCACTCGACGAGAGCCACATTTGCGCAGTGATGAGGATCGAAGATGTGAGACACCAAGCACAAGTGGCGCCAATTACAAATGGTTCCAAGAAGGTGAGGTATATGGAGAACAGCGTGCCCAATGTCGCCATGGCCAACAAAGACACTATCGCCCAGCGCGCAACTGAGTCGTTCGCGTACCGCGAGGCAGCCCATCCCAGTGCAATCGCCACATAGCCCATGAGCCCCAACGCTCCCACGGGCAACACTCCGAACAGTCTCGCGTATTCACTCTGATTGACTGTATTGCAGTCACCTACCGGCCCGCACACCGCAGTCACCCCCGTCGCTTCTATGTACGTCAGGTAGCCAGCCACACCAACCCCAATCAGAGCAAACACAGGTACCAAAAGACCTCTACTCCATTCTGCTGGCATCAAATGCGGCCTGACCCAGACTACGATAACGCTGACGATCATTAGAACGAGGACCACAACAGAGAAACCGTTGCCAACGGGGTCGAGCTGAAAGTTCTCGATCATAGACAGATCACGTGTCGGCACGACGTCAAAAGCCGACGGATCGACCGCATCCGAATCCGGTGCCGCTTCCACCACCTCTTCCACTGCTGTGTCTGCAGGCACCTCGGCCAACCCTTCGTCCTCAAGGTCGCTCAATTCGGCAGCTGGCGGTGTAGCCGGCGCCTGCTCGGGCATAGGCGTCTCCTCCGGCGGAGGCACCGCACTATCCACTGCCGTTGGCGCAGGTTCGGACGTAGGCGTCTCCTCCGGCAGAGGCACCGCACTATCCACGGCCACTGGCGCAGGTTCGGACGTAGGCGTCTCCTCCGGCGGAGGCACCGCACTATCTACCGTAACTGGCGCCGGTTCTGGGGCGACATCCTGCGGTTGCACTACAGCTACTTGCGCGAGTGCGGGCACTGACGCCAGAGCCTCATCCAGTCCGTCCATCACAGGCCACCCAATCCCACCATGCTCCAAGCCCTGCCGAACCAGGTCGCCGGTGCGTAGGGGAATCTCCCTTGCGCCAACCATGTACTCGTCACCGATCACCAGCCGCGGCACACCTCCTCGCTCAGGCGGGATCAGTAGGCTGCGAGCGGAGGCCATATACAGTTCGGATCCGATTGCTTTTGAAGCATCGACGAGGAGCAGCTGCAACCTGTCATTATAAAAGAGGATCAGACCGCGTTCTGGTGGAGGAACCGATTCATCGGCTATCACACTGGGTTGCCCGCCGAACTCCCGAAAAAGGGCCGGCAGGTAGCCTGTGATCACCTGATGGCAGTGCTGGCAGGTAGGTGAGAAAAACAGCACGGCCTGGGCCGTTTGCGCCTCAGTAGCGCGGATACCTCCTGCGATAGCCAGGAGTACGGCCAACATCGCAACTCTCCGCACAAAGCGCATCTTCGATACCTCGCCGTACAGTTTGCCACTTTGCTGCCGGCAAGAGTGGTTCAGCCCAGATTCCCAGCTCGACCGTCGCTTCGGCTTGGGAACGAGAGGGTGAACTTCAGCTCGCCGACACCGTCGCTCTCCCAAAGCAACGATCCCCCCTGCCCTTCAATTATGTCTCTCACGATCGGAAGCGGAAGCCCCGTGCCTGCCTTTTTCAATTTCTCGGTAAACAACGAATCGTGAGGTCGACGATTACCGCCATCTTGGTCTTCAGCGCCAAAGGTAGCGACAGTGACTATCACTGCCCCTTCAGAATCGGCTTTGCTGACAATGTTCACGACTCCGACGCCATGCAAATGGGAAACCGCATTCACTATCATCGAGAAGAACACGTAGCGGAGCAGCGAACTATCGGCGTGTACGGATTCGACCATCGGGTCCAGTGCCTGAACCAACTGTATCTTCGAAAGCGGTATCCGCTCCGCGGCATACAGCTCCGCGGCTTCGATGACTTCGTTCACCAATACCGATTCCATCCTAGCCTCGTCCTCCACCGCATTCGTCAGTCGTACGCACAACGAGTCTCCTCGGTCGATAGCAGCTCGTGCCGAGCCCCGAGTTCCGGCCACGATGACAACTCGCAATGGATTTTGCGGTACTTCTCAGGAATCGGATGTGTTCCTAAAACAACGGGAACGTTGAACTTCTTTTCCACGAAGGATTTGAAGTATTCGGTGTAGGGACACGGAGGGTACCCCACCACGAGACCAGTGGCCAGGTGAATTGCCTCGGCGCCGTTGTTGATCATCTCTTCCGGGGCATATTCGATATTTCCGCCAGGGCAACCTCCACAACTCACGAAGCCAATCACCTCCAGGTCGGCCTCTGAGGAGTATTTCGCAAATGCCCCCTCTCGTTCCCGCACGGAACGGAAACACTTGCCGCCCGCACAATCGCTGTACCTGTCGCAAATGATGATGCCAACCTTCATATCAATCCTCCAAGGCATGCTTTTAACAACTCAGTGATCACAGGTGTTTTCTCCCACTTCGAGAGTCCCGTTCAGGTGCGCCAGGACGAGTTCATCGGGCTTCTCGGGCGGAGCACCCACTATCACGTCGATGCCTTGCTCAGCGAACAGTCCTTTCGCCCTTCCGCCCATCCCACCCGCGATCACCACATTTGCGCCTCGATCGGCGAGCCACCTCGGCAGCAAACCCGGCTGGTGGGGAGGAGCGTCGACCTCTCCTCGTTCCGTGATCTTCATCGAATCGGTGTCAGCATCTATCAGAGCGAAGCTCTGGCAGTGGCCAAAGTGAGAGCACAGCCTTCCATCGGCCAGCGGAATTGCAAACCTCATGATCTCAAACTCCTTCCTTGTTTTCCCAAGCTCTGTTCCGGAACCGGAGCACTCAACAACCGATCCCTCTTTGCATGCAAATATCCCGCACCTTCATCCACACATTCCGCATATCGTCAGAGGCAGCTCCTCCAGCCTCCGTTGCTGATCTAGCTTCGAGCTGTGACTGCGTTACCATCTCGTCGTACCTCACCCTCCCTGCAACATCAGCATTCAACTCGATCGCCCTCTGCTCGATCCGGTCTGCCATTGCCGGGTTCACGTCCCACTTGTTGATGCATATTGCCGCCGGGATCCCAAAGTGCTTCGTCAGTTGAAGGACCCGTTCGAGATCGTGTTCACCCGAGACGGTCGGTTCAGTGACGATTAGCACCATCGACGCGCCCGTCACGGATGCGATCACGGGACAGCCGACACCGGGCGGCCCATCGACAATGACCAACGAATACCCTCGCACGGCTGCCACCTTCTGAGCTTCCGTGCGGACGGTCGCCACCAATTTCCCCGAGTTCCCCTCCGCAATTCCCAACCTCGCGTGCACCATCGGGCCGGCGCGCGTATCAGAGATGAACCACTCTCCGCAATTCCGTTCGGGGAACTCGATTGCTTCCTGGGGGCAGAAGCGCACGCATACACCGCAGCCCTCACAGGCTATGGGATCGATCGAGTAGAGGCCGTTTCCATCGCTGTTGCCATTGGTGGAAACCGCTCCAAACCGACAATGCGAGAGGCAGTCGCCGCATTCGATACAGAGTTCGTTGCGGATGTTGGCCACGCGTCCGCTGACAAACGGTTCCAGTCGGATCACGTCCGGTGATAGGAGTAAGTGGAGGTCGGCAGCATCAACATCGCAATCCGCCAACACCGCATTCTCCGCGAGAGTCGCAAACGAGGCGACGATGCTCGTCTTGCCGGTACCACCTTTGCCGCTAATGACCACCAGCTCCGGTGTGCGGGAGGGCACTCGAGTCTGCATCATTGCCCCCCTCCCGAACCGTCGACGACGCCCGCCGCCAGAGCGTGTTCGTCAATCATTCCGGCGCCTCGACAGTGGTCGACGATTGCCTGCCAAAGAGTCTCGAACTCTAAACGGCATTCTGGTAATCCTTCGATCATCGTCTGACCACGGGAGTACGCCTCGGCAACACGCCTGTCGTTTGGAATCTCGAGAAACACTGGGATGTTCTCTGCACGGCAATACTCCGACACACGATTGTCTCCAACCCCGGCCCTATTGATGACCACTCCAAACGGTATGCGCATCTCCCGAACCGCCCCGACTGCAAGCGACAGATCCGCCAGTCCAAACGGAGTTGGTTCCGTGACCAACACGACTATGTCGCAGTCGCGTACAGCTTCAATCACTGGACAGGACGTACCGGGCGGAGAGTCGATGATCGTCGTACCACCTGCGTCGGCCCGCTGTTTGACGGCCGAGATGAGGGGCGGTGACATCGCTTCACCGACGTTGAGCTTGCCTTGTATGAACTCGATCTCCCCAGCCCGGCCCTTCTCAACTACCCCGATCGGCCGTTCTACCTCGCTGATCGCGCCCGACGGGCAAACCTTCGCGCACCCTCCACAACCATGACACAGTTCCGGAAATACCATGGCGGTGGTCCCGAGCGAAATGATGGCGTTGAACTCACAGAAGTTGCCGCATTCCCCGCACGCTGAGCACAGCGACTCGTCCACGCTGGGAATGGGTATGCCGATCGTTTCTGAATCCTCGAGCTCCGGCGAGAGAAAGAGTGCGCAATTGGGTTCCTCGACATCGCAGTCGAGCAATTGCACGCGCCCCGGCACGACCTGGGCGAGATTCACGGCAACCGTGGTTTTCCCAGTGCCACCCTTTCCTGACGCAATGGCGACTCTCATCGCTGCACCGCACTCGCGGCTTCTGGTTCCCAGTGTCTGACCAACCAATCGCCCACATCTGCTTCCAGACTGCGAGCGATCACCGGGCATTTGACCTGTGTCAGAAAGAAGACTTCTCGGTCACAATCGTTCAACGTTTCGATGTTCGCCTGACCTTTGGCGATCACGAGGTCTGCTGTATCGAAAATCTCGCGGAAGCCGGGGCTGCAGAGTTCCAAGATCGTACCAGGTGCGTCGGAGCCAGTATCGACCACACGGGCGATACGATTGATGCCGACTGCTTCGGCATCTTCACGTATTGCGTCATTGATCACTGGACCACCTTTAACGGCATAGGTCACCGACTTTGCCGGCATTTGCTCGATCAGAACTCGGTCGAATACCGTCTCTCCAGCATTGTCTCCTATGATCAAGACATTGGTCGCGCTCACAGCGGAATCTCGAAGCTCACGCACAGCATCATCATCGAGCGGCGTTGACAGCGCGTCGTCAAAGCAACTGTTGATCTTATCCAGATCCCACGCTGAGGTGAGCGCGTAATCCATCACGTTGCCGGCTATCGCAAACCGTACCGCAGCATTGAACGGATCGATTTGGCGTTCAACTGTGTTCACTACTCGTTCGTACAGACTCAGTGCGGCCCTGGTCGATTTGCGTTTTATGCTCTCGTACGGATCGGCAGAACCCGTGACTTCCCGGATGATTTTGTGGATCTCCCGGCCCATGTATGGCGGTGGCATATCCAAACGCAGGTGGTTGGTTGCTTCGAGCACGCGGCGCATCACACGCTCAGCGACAGCGTCATCATCAGACACCATGCGCGACGCCTCGAGTGCCTGACGAAGGAAGCACGGGATACAATCGAGATAGGTTTTCAAGATCTACGTCCAGTGTCCTTCAACGTCCGCGGATTTGCTCGGTTTGACCTCGCCAGCCTTCAGCTTCTCCACCGCTTCGGCCACCGTCCCTTCAACGCCCGTGACGACCTTGATGCCGGCCGCTTCGAGTGCTCGGAACGCTTTCGGCCCGCAATGACCGGTTATCAGATACTCAGCGTTTCTGCTAGAAATCGTTTGTGCAGCTTGGATACCTGCACCCTGTGGCGCGCTGAAGTTCTGAGCGTTGTCGATCGTTTCATGTTCCCCGGTTTCTGTGTCGACGAGGACGAAGCTCGCAGCGCGCCCGAATCTCGGATCAATCGCTGAATCGAGTGTCGTACCCACCGATGATACTGCGACTTTCATCGTTGCCCTCTTTCATTACCTGGTTTCGTTGACCACCGCGGGCGAGGAAGGGCCGATGCCAGAGCCCTCCCCCGACGGAGCCCACGATGATCCTTCATACGGCATTGATCCCCCTACCAGCTACACATCTGCCACCGCCTCCACCACCAGTTCTACGATTCCCGTCCGTTCGCTTGAACGTGCGGCCCGCGCACCCTGGACATGCCTCCGGCCTGCCCGTTCCGAACGGCTCCTGCCACTCATGCCGGCATTCGAAGCAGCTGAACCTTCTCATCCCCGCCATTTCGACATCACCACCTTCGATTCGTATAGACATGCCTTCGACCAACGCCTGTGCGACTTTCTTCCTGGCAGACGAGACGATCCTCCCGAATGTCTGGCGGGATACTTTCATCTGCTCGGCGGCATGTTCTTGATACAGACCCTCGAAATCAGCGAGCCGGATTGCTTCCAGTTCGTCGATCTCAAGCACCAGTTCCTTCAGGCGCGACACAGGTACCCCGGCTGGCTTGAATAGCGCGCATCCCGGAAGTCCTCCAACTGTCCTGCATCGTCTTGGTCGCGGCATAACACCTACCGACAAGGGTTCACTACAATTATGGGCATATGCTCATAATTTCTCAAGATACGTATTTACCGAAACGGCTGGTTGCACTGATCAGTACGCATAGGAATCTTTGGGTTGGCTGATTGCGGTTTACGTCATGTCTTGAACCTTCGCGTTAGTTGATCTCTTGTAGGAGGAAGTGAATGAGCGCGGGCAATCAATTCTCTGCTCTTTGGAAGACTGAAGACTGGTGGGCTGTTTGGGTGGGCTTCGCGATCTTGGTCTTTGCGGTCTTAGTGGCTGGCATCGGCTACGGCATCAAAGCACCCAAGGTGGAGCGGTGGACGAGCAGTCCGCTCGACGCGTTCTACAGCGACGTAACCGTCCGCGTGGTTGATTGGCCGGCAAACCTTCCGTCCGGCGTGTCATTCTCTTCTGAGCTTCCCAGTACAACTGTTACTCGCTTCAAATACACCCGCAAAGTTGGATATCAAGAGGGCCGCCGCACAGTATCAGAAACGATAGGATGGAAATCCCGCTATCAGATGAGCGACACAGACCGGGATGCACTTCTCGCGTTGGTCTCAGTGCCGGCCCACATAGACGCAATAGACGACCTCTATGGAAGGGCGCAGTCACCGCGAGCAAACTTCCTGGCCATCGCGATCTTGCTAGTGGCAATGGGCGCAGCATTCGCTATCGCGGTACAGCACATGGGTGAAAAGGGCAACACATTTTCCGCCGGATACGCAGTGGTGTTCGTCCTCTCTATTCTAGCCTACTTCCTATCAACCCAAACGTCGATCAGTGCGTACGGGCTTCCATATGCCATGTGGGCACTGGTTTTCGGATTGCTGATCAGCAACACGATCGGGACGCCGGCGTGGCTGCTTGCGGGCTCAAAGACAGAGCTCTTCATCAAGACGGGACTGGTGCTCCTTGGCGCCGAGATCCTGTTCGCCAAAATAGTGGTGCTGGGAGCGCGAGGCCTGATGGTGGCATGGGTGGTGACACCAACGGTTCTCATCTTCATGTACTTCTTTGGCACTCGATTCCTGAAGATGTCGAGCAAGGCCCTCGTTATTATCGTCGCAGCCGCAACGAGCGTGTGCGGAGTATCCGCCGCGATTGCCACCGCGGCTGCATGCAAAGCAAAGAAAGAAGAATTGACTCTCGCCGTTGGCATGACGCTCATCTTCACCGTTTTGATGATGGTCGGTATGCCTCCCATCATCAAAGCAGCCGGCATGAGCGAACAGGTAGGTGGTGCGTGGATGGGAGGCACCATCGACGCAACTGGAGCTGTTGTGGCCGCGGGAGCACTTCTCGGTGACAACGCAGAGGTGGTTGCCGCGGTTGTCAAGATGATTCAGAACATTCTGATCGGCGTGGTCGCCTTCTTCGTCGCAATCGCGTGGGTCACGAAGATCGATCGTGATCCCAATGCACCCCGACCAAGTGCGATGGAGATCTGGTATCGATTCCCGAAGTTCATCGTTGGATTCATTGCCGCATCGTTGGTCTTCTCATTCATTCTCATTCCTGCCTTCGGCGGCGGCCAGGAGGGACTCAACGCCGTCGATCGAAACGTCATCGGTGCAATAACCAAGACGTGCCGTGGATGGCTCTTCTGTTTGGCGTTTGTGGCTATTGGCCTCGAGAGCAACTTCCGGCAACTGGCCTCACAAATGGCTGGGGGCAAACCGATAATTCTCTACTTAGTCGGGCAGAGTTTCAACCTAATTCTCACTCTACTCATAGCGTACATCGCATTCGGGGGATGGTTGCTGAATGCAGTAGTGCTATGAGGAAATGTAGAGAGATGAACGGAGAGTCACGCGTTTCGGTCGGTAGCATTAGTTGTGTGGCATGGGCAAAACTCGCAGTGGGCACTCTCGTGCTGACTGCGTTAGTGCTCCTGCTGATGCAGGGCTATGTGCCTCCAGGATCCACTGGGGAAGTGATCCGCAACAACCAGCGTAACGGTATCGATGCGACACCTCTCTTCTACACCGAATTGGAGACGGCCACGCCGCAGGACTAAGCAACAAGTTGGCCACAACAGGACGGGCGCCTAGTCAATCCCACATGTGACTTGGCGCCCGTCTCGCTGCCGCTGCGAATCGCAGTTATGCCTCGTACTTATTCCTCGGGTTCTCTGCGCCAGAACCTGAAGCCGCGACCGCGACCACGACCTCCTAAGCCAAGGCCTCTACCGCCACCGCGCCCGCCCCAGCCAGCACCGCGGCCTCGTCCGAAGCCAAAGCCGAACCCGCCACCGCGACGAGGCCCCGACTCGGTGGACCCAGGTTCGTCGTTGCCGGCACAGTAACCCGCACCACGCCCGGTCCTCGGTCCCCTGCCCTCTGGGCCTGTCCTGTCACCACCAGGCATCTTACTCACCTCCTTCTAAGCTTGATCTTCCTTCTTGTGTGTCTTCCGCTCCTCACGCTTCATGGCAGAGAGGAGATTGTCTATTTCAGTTCGCGTTCTCACCAGGTCTTGCTTCCACGCGGTGACAACGTCTTCTCCATCTCCAGTCAGGGAGTAGACGCGGCGCCTTGGCCCGAGGCTCTCATCGCCCCACTGCGACTGAACCAAGCCCTCTTCCTCCATGTCACGCAGGGCTCTGTAGACGACGCTAGGGTCCATACCTTCGGTGTTGATGCCGAGTTCCTCCAAACCCTGCAGGAGGTTATAGCCGTGGTCATTGTCACGGCGGAGCAACGTCAACAGCGCGGGTCGCAGGAAACCCATTCCCTGCCGACGGCGGCCACGACCTGCTCCTCTACCACCGCCTGCTCCTCTTCCCATACCTCTACCACCACCTGCACCTCCACCGCCGCCGGCACCTCTGCCCCTGCCTCTTCCGCCTGGACTCATGTCCCCTCCTTGCTAACAATGACTGCCGACTCGACTTCTATATTGCATTGCATTCTCAAGATACAACTACTATAGATGTAATGTCAATAGCATTACAAACGGATACGCTTTCGCTTGGCGACCGCCAGAAACGTCTTGAGGGCTACACGAATGAACTCGGCCGAACGTGGACCCTCGCTTCCCTCACTCCCGAGACCGACCGGAGGAGCGAGCCGATCCTGCCCTGTATCTCGCCCTCCTGTTCAATTGGCCCTTCTGTATGAACGGTGACTGTCCCGTCCTCGGCAGCGACATCTCCGTCGGGGCACATATCGAATATCGTACTTCTAGCACGCGCCGCTAATACGAGATTGTCTAGGGCTGTCTGAGATTTCGATGTCGTCCGGAAATGGGGCATCCTGGCCGTGTGGACAATGAGACTTACCGCATCATCGACTGAAATCTTGCGGACGTGAATCACCAAGTCATAGAGGCTCGCGTCTGCAGTGTCGATACCGTAAAGCGCCAGCCCCCATTTACGGCGCTCGAAATCGTCCTTCTTGAGAACGTGCCGAGCCTCATCTGCACTGATGCCTTCCCGTTCCATTTCCAGAGCGATGCGGTCATCTATGTCAGCAATGATCCGCACTTTGAGCGTGTGGCCAACACCCCTGAGGAAGAAGTGCCCGGCCAAACCGTGATAAACAGCGTTGTCATTGCGTACGTGCTCCAAAAACGCCTCCTCGATGTAGGTCACGAATTTCCTCTTGCCATTCGTGAATCGCTCCAGCGTTTTTGGCGCGTCGTGCAACGCTCGCGCCAGCTTGATCTCAGGCACATTGAAGTGTTCTGAAGCTTCGAGTAGGACCTCACGAGACACACATTCGTATTCGAGTTCCTTCGCAACCTTTTCAGCAATCTCCTTCCCTTTGCTGTAGGATCCCCGTGATATCGTGATGACGGCCATTGAAAACCCTCCTGCTATGCCTGTTGTGGCATTTCGTCCCCGGACCTCACACTAGTACTGGCGCTCGATGTAAATGTGTTGACACTCCGAGTCGCCAGCCGTTCCGAGTAGTTGATTTCCGGACCTCTCTGCCCATGCTTTCAATTCCTCAGCCATCTTGGGATCTGAGATTTTGACTTCGAGTATTTGGCCAGGTTCTACTGCAAGCATACACAGCACTATCTCTCGCTCTGCCTGCTCGGCCGAGAGTAACCGAACGTCCACTTCACAATCGGCATATAATGGACTGACTGTTGCTGCCACGTGCCCCCCCTTATTCGAGCCCCGGCGCAGCAGTTGCTGACGCCACAACTACACTAAGCAGAGGCAGATCGGTCAGACATTCGCAATTGCCATTAGAATCACTGCGGAAAATACGGATCTTGCGAAATCGCTGGTTGTCTGTTCGATATCCGTGGGTCACTACGTGACCCTCGCGCCAGTATGTGCACGGCGGCCCCTTTGGAATGCACCTAGGAGATGAGTGTATGGCGATATTAGATGATTTGCTGGTCTCGTTGGAAATGAATGCACCGGTCAGGGACATCAGCCTCGGTTTGTTTCATACTGGTGTCCTCACGCGCAATTGTGGGCTGGCCTCTACGCTTCCGCGCGATGCCTTGAAGGAGAGACCACTATTCCATCCCCTCGTTCAAGAGGCCGGCTTTCTGTTGGATAAGTCGGCAGAAGAACTCACCCAACTCGCGTACTCAGACAACCTGCCGGAAGCCACCATCGGGATGGCGACCGTGAATTCCCTCATCGACGTCGACGAGGCACGGTGCACCGAACTGAACGCTGGGGACCTGATAGCCGAGAAAGGCAATGGAAAGAAGGTAGCAATCGTAGGCCATTTCCCATTCGTCCCCAAAATGCGGGAAATCGCTGGAGAGTTGTGGGTGATCGAGAAGAATCCGGAAGAGGGGGATCTCGAGGAAGCAGCGGGACAGCAAGTCTTGCCTGATGCTGACGTCGTCGGCATAACCGGTGCGACCTTGACCAACCACACATTCGACGAGGTGATTGGTCTATGCCGTTCGGATGCGTACGTGGTGTTGCTCGGTGACTCGACCCCGCTTTCGCCGGTGCTATTCGACCACGGCGTCGATGCGGTAGCAGGTACCCTGGTAACCGATGCCGAGCTGGCATTGCGTTGTGTAAGCCAAGGGGCAACGTTCCGCCAGATCAAAGGGAGGCGGTTGTTGACGATGACGAGGTAACATAACGACAGAAATGAGATAACACCTTGACGCTAGCCGCAATCATCCTGTTTGCAGTCATCGCCACAGTCGCGATGGACCTCACCATCAAGCGGGTGTACCGATACCACAAGAAGCCGCATGAGACAACGCCGGCTGCGCATGATATCCCGTTCGAGGAGATCCGAATCCCCACCGCAAATAACCGCAAGCTCTACGGATGGTGGATCCCAGCGAACCACGGATCGTCCCGTTCCAACTCCACCATGATTCTGGCTCACGGTTGGGGTCGGAACCTGGAACGGATGATGCCATACGTAATGAGGCTCCATCCCCTGGGGTACAACCTCGTAGCATTCGATCTCCGCAGCCACGGCAGCAGCGACCAGGATACGTACCCCAACATGCTCAAGTTCTCGGAGGACATACTGGCGACGGTCGATTTCCTATCGGCAACAGACCCTCAGCGCACGGTCAACATTGGGGTAGTGGGGCTCTCGGTCGGTGGTGGTGCCGCAATACACGCCGCTGCTAAGGACGAACGCATTGGAGTTGCTGTCACGATCGGGGCGATTGCGCATCCGGCAGACGTAATGAGAACCGAATTCGGCAAGAGGCACCTGCCCTACTTCCCGGTGGGATGGCTGATGCTGATGTACCTACAACTCAGGACAGGGGTGAACTTTGGCCGCATTGCTCCGGTGAACGTGATCCCCACGGCGACAGCTAAGATCTTCCTGATCCACGGCGATCGGGATATGGTCGTTCCGGTCGAGGAAGGGAAACGACTATTGCGCGCGGGAAACCCTGACTCAGTACAACTCTGGGCCGTTCCCGACAAGGGACATAGCGACTGCAACGATCACCCCGAGTTCTGGGAACGAGTCGGTTCCTTCCTCAAAGATTCGTTCCCTGCAGAGAGCACTGCCCATTCGCCTACGTATTCCCCGCAGTGGCATCGTGGGAAGTGCGAATAGAGGCCGTGTGGCGACTTAGCTAGTCTCACCTGTCAGCCATTGCTCAGCTTGTATCACGACATGGAACAACGCTGAACTCCAACCTCGTCGCCATGAGTTGGCCATGTTTGCTGGGCTCCGGCTGACACTCTCTTACGTGTCCAAGCAAAGCAGATCACTGGAGCAAGGTATGTCACCGGATTCCGAACGACCCTCCGCTGTGGTCGACCATCCACAGCAGCGAACAGACACAGCAGACTTATGTGGTACCTGCGACAGTAGCTCGTGCACTGCGAAACAAAGGCGCACAGGTGAGTCGGACAAAGACTTTGAGGAGCGGCAGAAGCTGGAGAACCGGCTCTGTGCCATCAAACACAAAATCCTCGTGCTTTCAGGAAAGGGAGGTGTGGGCAAGAGCACTGTGGCAGTGAACCTCGCTGTCTCACTCGCACGATCAGGAAACAAGGTCGGTCTGCTAGACGTCGACGTACATGGACCGAGCATTCCCACCCTTCTCGGAATGACCGGTCACCGCCCGGAGGGTGACGGCCAGAATCTACTACCGATCCACATGACCAAGAACCTCTCGGTCATGTCCATCGGGCTCTTGGTGGAAGACCAGAATGCCGCGGTCATTTGGCGTGGCCCCATGAAGTACGGAATGATTCGCCAATTCCTGCGGGATGTGGCCTGGGGTGAGTTGGACTATCTCGTAATGGATGCACCGCCCGGAACCGGTGACGAGCCTCTTGCTGTTGCGGAATTGGTTGGCTCGGGAACGGGGGCAGTGATCGTGACTACGCCACAGGACCTGGCGATCGCAGATGTGCGGCGCAGCGTGTCGTTCTGCAGAGATGTATCGCTCCCTGTATTTGGGATCATTGAGAACATGAGCGGTTTTGCATGTCCCAAATGCGGGGACGTAGTAAACATCTTCAATGCCGGAGGCGGCGCAAAGCTCGCCCGGGAGATGCACGTTCCCTTCTTGGGAACAATCCCAATCGATCCAACGATCGCAGCATCAGGTGATGCCGGTACTCCGTTCATCGAAGCAGACACCGAGCCTGCAGTTACATCTGCGTTCACCGAAGTTGCATCAGCCATAACTGATCAAATCAGTAGCTGAAAAGGCCAGCCTCGATCATGAAACGAGTTTCGTAGCCGGTGAATACACCTCGGATATCAAAATGGCGAAAAAAGCGAAGAAGGCACGCTGCAGCCTCTGCAATAAGCACGAATGCAAACACGACCAGAAGGACTGCTTCGATTCGAGAGAGACACACCTCGCCGTGTACGACGAGCAGACCAAACATCTCCACAGGGCCGCAACCGCGATCGAGGGCAGGCATTACTGCCAGGCGCCGAGGCTTCAGGAAATCATGTTGTTCGCCAAAGAGGCAGGATTCCGGAAACTCGGCCTGGCGTTCTGTATCGGGCTGGCAGACGAGGCTCGCGTCATCGACCAGACCCTGGCGAAAGAATTCGAGATCGTTTCCGTTTGCTGCAAGCTTTCTGCGATTGACAAGCGCACACTCGACCTGGAGCAGATAGACTCAGATGCAGAAGAGGTAATGTGCAATCCTGCGGGCCAGGCCGAGATCCTCAACCGTGCCGGAACCGAATTGAATATCATTTGCGGTCTATGCGTCGGTCATGACGCGATCTTCTCAATGAAATCGGATGCACCAGTGACCACGCTGATAGCCAAAGATCGGGTTCTAGCGCACAACCCGATCGGGGCAGTATACAATCAGTATGTGAGGAAGCGTTTCTTCGAGCAGTAGCCGATCAGGCGATCAGAACTTGAGGCTCATGCCGGCTGGACACGTCCGACCGTGCTGTCCAAACGCCTTTGCGAAGGCCAGAAACCCTCGAGCTCCGGTACAATGCCCTACGTAGGCATATCTGATACCGAAGCGCTCCTTGGCCACCATGACATTCTCCTGCAACGTGATGTAGTCGGCTCGCGCGAGATGCGTGCCTCCAATTATGGCGTGAATATCGCAGGAGAATGTAGCCTGGATGTGCTCCAGAGTGTTTACCAAGCCTGCATGGCAGCATCCGAGGAGGACGACAGCGCCATGGCGGCCCATCAAGACGAGTGACTGATCGTCCAAGAGCGGGTCTGCGACTACCTCATTCCCCTGTTTGATCAAGAGTCTGGCATCACGTGGCTCCGACCCGTTGCCTCTCGGAATCTGGCCCGTAGTGTATATGGCGGGCGCAACCTCAACAGGATCTCTCGTCAAACGCAGTCGGCAGTTGGACTCGAGGTATTCCCGTCTGAGTGGCATTCCGATCTCTTTGTTCACTCCGGATTCTGTACGAGCCAAACGTTCATCGAATATGGCCGGGTGGGCGAAGAGTTCGACATCACCAGCAAGCGTTAGTACTCGCTCCAGCCCTCCGGTGTGATCATAGTGACCATGGCTCAAGACTACGCCGGACAGATCTTTCAGGTTTTTTTCCAACACTGAGAGGTTATGTGCCAGTACATCTCCAGACTGACCGGTATCAAACAGAACTTTGGTTTCAGCCCGTTCTACCAGGAACGCCGAACCATGTTCGGCCCACAGTCCCGACCTGAGATCGGCGGTGTTGTCAACTAGACAGGTAACGCCGATTTCGGGCGCGTGTTCGAGATCACGTTGAATGTCGTTCAACTTTTCCTCATCCATGCAAAACTTGATGTTTATCCTCCCAGCCACTCTCGCTTTTCTCGGCTGCTAAGAAGGTACTGTAGGGACGTAGCATGCCGAATCTCGACGATACCAAATGGTAATATCCAGACCGGCCGGAACGACAGAATCGCCGTCCCGATACGAATCATGTGGAAATACTGGCATTTTTATGGGTTCGGCGAAATCAGGAGATCCACGTGCGGCCTAACGGGCAATACGTATATCTCGACTGTTGATCACAACCGCACAGGCAATCGCAAAACGGCGGTGGGTCGCCACTGCTTAGGTGTTATCCGCAAGCAGCTGCGGAAAGCCCTGATTACGTGAGCCTGAGCACCCTCGTATCCTGACAACAGCAACTCACGTCGTCAGGAGGACAAGACTATGCAACCGCTCAAGAAGATAGCCACGATGACGACTGCGATACTATGCGCAACGTCAATGCTCTCCGTTGCCGTCGCACAGGGACCGGTACCCATACGCGAAGCGTCGCCTGGACTACTGGTGCAAGCGCCGACGTCGCCGGCTCTCGCTAGGCTGACTGCGTTCGGGGAATTTCCAGGCGCTCACATGGTTTCCGCCGAGATTCGCAATGAGGCGAGTCGTCTCCTGTATTCGTTCGAGTTCAGGTACGACAATCACAAAGCGAACGAACAAGTGCAAATCGACGCGGCGACAGGTCAGGTCGTGTGTGTCGAGTACTCGGTTGAACAGAATCACTCCGGTCAATTCGTGATCACAGGCCCTTCAGATCTGATGGCCCTAGTGGAATCCAGCTACAGATTCGCGCGGAACGTGGTCGATGAGAATTCGGAGCATGGGCACGTCGTGAAATGCAGACTGAGAGTGCAGCAGTCAAAGGAGATCTTCGTGTTCGATGTCGAAGTCGGTGAAGAGCACGACCTCCAGCAGCTGCTGATCGACGCAAGTACTGGGATTCTGCTCTCCGGGCTTTCGCCCATGTGAGTGTACTCCAACACGCCTGTTCGCAAAGGGATGGCAATGAAATACGTATTTGGCCCGGTACCATCATGGCGACTGGGTCAGTCGTTGGGAGTTGATCCGGTTCCACTCAAGACCTGCAATTGGAACTGTGTGTACTGCCAGCTAGGTAGAACGAAGCCGGTCACGATGCGGCGGGCTAATTACGTTCCGGTACGTGATGTGATTGACGAAGTCCGAGTCGCCCTGGAAAGCAACGCAACGACGAAGATCGATTGGATAACATTCGTCGGTTCGGGCGAAACCCTGCTCCACGCGAAGATTGGCTGGATGCTACGAGCGGTGAAGGATCTCACCGACATTCCAGTGGCCGTTATCACAAACGGATCGCTGTTGTACCAGCCCTACGTGCGTTGGGAACTGGCCGTAGCCGATGCCGTTCTCCCGAGTTTGGACGCCGGAAACGATTCACTGTACCACAGGTTGAATCGCGCCCACCGAGCAGCATCCTTTAGCCTACATCGCGACGGCCTAGTGGCGTTTCGAAACGGGTACCTTGGTCAGCTGTGGATCGAAGTGATGCTCGTTCACGGACTCAACGATGGTGAAACCGAGCTCAGTGAGATCGCATCGTTATTGAGGCAGATCAGGCCGGACCAGATTCACATCAACGGTCCATCCCGGTCATCCGTCGAGTCGTGGGTGAAACGTCCGGATGCAGACACTGTGCTGAGAGCATCACGCGTTTTCGGCAATGTCGCACCAACTAGAGTGGTACGCTCTTCAGAGGGCGTTTGTGAGTTGCCGACTGACCAGTCAGTTGTTGATGCAGTGGTTCAAGTCGTTACTCGACACCCGTTGCGTCGTTCCGACTTGGAGAACGCTCTTGCCCGCCTAGAACCTCACGAGGTTGGTAGAAACATGGCGCTGCTCGAGAAAAGCAATCAGCTTCAGGTTGTCGTTCGGGATGGTACGGAGTATTGGGTTTCCGCGGCGGCTTTCTTTCCTGAGAATGGAAACGGCGCCACCACCTTCGTGGCGTGAGCAAATACGGCCGGGAAGTTGCACGAATCGTCCTCTGATGGATTGCTGGACTCGAGCCCGGTCAAGAGATTCTCGCTACATGCCACCCAATAGCTGGACTGGACAAACCCGTAAAGAGTCCGCGGCGCCGCTCCGGTGACGCGGGCCATCCCCGAGCTCGGGGATAACCCTCGTATTGCGTCCTGCAAGAGCGCATTGTCCTCTGGCCGGATATGCCTGATTCGTACAGCGGTTCCATCGTGCAAGACGGCAGGTTCAGTAGATGGTTCAGCATTCGAATGGACTTGAGTATCCTTAGGCGGCCTTCAGAGAAATCCCAGTAACATTGGAAGACCTCTCTTCACTTATCCTCTGGCTCGCATGACCATCTGCACGAGCTGCGACACGGAGTCTACCGCCATTTTGCTCATCACTCGAGCACGGTGTATCTCAACAGTCCGTTGGCTGAGCCCGAGGTCGATCGCTATGACCTTGTTCGCCTTTCCATCGACGACCATATCCATTACTTCGCGCTCGCGTGGCGTTAGCGAATCAATTCTCTCGTTGATTCTGCCAAGATCCTGGAGCTTCTTGCGAACCCTATCGTTCTCGGTGAATGCTTCTTGAATCTTATCGATCAGCTCTTGGTCCCTGAACGGCTTTTGCACGAAGTCCAGTGCTCCCGCTTTGACCGCCTCGACCGCCATCGGAACATCGCCGTGAGCAGTGACGAATATGATAGGCAAGGTGCACCCGACCGACACGAGCTTCTCTTGAAGCTCGAGACCACTCATTCCCGGCATGCGCACATCCAGAACGATGCAGCCTGGCCGGTCTGGAGCGTACTTCTCCATGAAGTCATCGCCCGACTCGAATGTCTCAGCTTCAACACCGATCGAACGCAGCAGTATCTTCACCGACTCACGCACGCCCTGATCGTCGTCAACGACAAACACTACTGGCTTTGCATCAGTCATTCTCTTCCTCCGGAACAATCGGCACCGTCATGAAGAAAGAGGTCCCGCCACCTTGGTTCCTGGTGAACCACATTCGCCCACCGTGAGACGTTACGATCGATCGACTAACCGACAACCCCATTCCCATCCCATCCCTCCTTGTCGTGAAGAATGGTTGGAAGAGTTCTTCATCGCAATCCGCCGGCAAGCCCGAGCCGAAGTCGGTAACGCTGACCTCCACCATCGGCTCACGCAGCTGCGTCCGTATTGTGATGCGACGATTCGCCGCATCAGTCTCAGTCATTGCATCTACTGCGTTGCGGATGAGATTGAGTACGACTTGCTGAATCTGGATCCCGTCGACGAGCACGGCGGGCAGAGATTCTGACAGCAAGAGTTCCAGCGCAATGTCGTGCATGCGCGTGTCCACGGCCGCCAGATGTTCCAAGTCCCGGATCAACTCATTGATATCGCACTCGCTGAGTCTGCTCTCGTGCCTCCTCGCGAGGTTTTTCAAGCGGTGGATGATACCGCCCGCCCTCAGAGCTTCTTCAGTAACTCTCGAAAGAACCTGGATAATTTCCCCTGCGTCGGCCTCACTACTCTCCAATAAGCGCCTGCAGGCTTGTGAATAGGTAGCAATCGCCGTGAGCGGTTGGTTTACTTCGTGGGCGATGCTGCTCGCCATCTCACCCAGCGTGCTCACGCGCGCGAGGTGGGTCAGACGGCCTCGGAGTTCCTCTTCACGGTGTCTAAGCAGCTTATCAGCTCGTAAGCGTTCGACGATGTGCCCTGTCCGTTCTGCTACGGCGTTCAGCAACCTCCGCTCCGCAGCCAGGAACGGGCCCTCGAAACGCGCAGACATTTCTTCCAGATAACTCACCTCGATCTTGCCAGCAGGTTCGCCGTGGACTCGCAGTTCGGCCACCTGCTTCCATTCCGTGTCCGCATGGTTTTCCGTCTTGAACTGAGTGCCTCCCAACACGATCCTCGCACAAGAGATCTCCGGGTGCGCCCAAGACATCGGAAGGAGTTCCACAATATCCTGCAGTATTACGTCGAGCGAGCCTCCGCTTCGCTCGACGATCTCAGAGATGCCATAGAGACAGTTGAGTTCCTTGAGGCGTTCTTCGAGCTCACTCTGTAGCTCGAGAAAACTCCGTTCACCGTTGTTGGTGTCGAGCATACTACTCTCCGCCACAGCCTGACTTCCGACTATCCGTTTCGTGCAGATAGAGCCTCAAACCATACGGGATTATGACACCACAGCCGCAGTTTTTGAACTGGTACTGACGGTTGTAGGTACAAGCCACTATTTACGGTTTATCTGCCCGAGCCGAACATTCTGCGTGGAGGACGCGGCTGTTTGGCGTCCAACATTCCCAAACACGGCAGTCAGCAGATTGAGCATGGGACTGACTCAACAAGAACAAACGCCTTCGAACTCCGCACTACCATCCAACGCGGTTGTAGTCCATATAGTAGACCGGGATTCCGGTGTCATGCACTGTATTCAAGCCCTCGTTGAACCGTTGGGCGTCGATGTCAGTTGCCACCGGTCAGCTGAGGAGTTTCTCAAAAGTGCCGACTTCGGCCGGCCTGGTTGCGTGATCACAGAAGTACATCTTCCCGGAATCAGCGGAATCGACCTCCAGCAAATACTGCAGCAGCGGGGCATTGCATACCCCGCGATCGTAATGGCCTCACATGCGGATGTGCGGATGGCCGTACGTGCCATGGCGCTTGGCGCCCTAGACTTCATCGAGAAACCGTTTGTGGACCGCCTGCTACTGGCTCGTGTGAAACAGGCGGTTCGTTCAGCCACTCGGCTGAACTCGTGTACTACGTCACAGCGAACGAAGGTTGGATCGCAAGCCCCCCACGTGACCTGAATAAGCACCCGATCCCTGCAACGGGCCCGCTGCAGAGATCCTTTGACTGATCAATAAGCATGAGTGCCCAACACGACCTCGACATTGAACTGCCTCTCCATCGTCAGCTTCAGATCATCGAAATCAATCGGACACTGGGCGGTTTCCATGGCCAACTTCATGCAGGTACCCAGGTAGAGGACCTCGACCTCGCGCCCTAGCCTTCTGGTGACCTCGCGGAGCAACTTCACGCGTGGCACTACCAAACCGGGGCAGTCTCCACAGTCAGTCATCGCCACAAGCTCGATCTCATCATATCGGTCGAATTCGCCGTTTCTTTCCTTAATGCCCTTGTAGCATTTCGCGCACGCGATGCACGAGTGATCCTGGATTCGCTTGCAATAGAGGATGGCGATCTTGGCCATCATTCTCTCCGGGTCGAGGAATATGTTGGTAAGGGTCGGAGGACTCCCACGCGCTCGGCACTTATTCTGCGAGATCGCCAGCTTCGGTGCAAGTCGGACTGTCACCAGAGGAGTAGCGGAAAATACGTATGTGATCGCGTACACAGTCGAAATGTCCCATCTACTGCTTCACGGCTCAGTGCCTGTACTCGAACGACAGACCTCACGCAACGCCACCGACACTCAGGCGAAGGGGTCTCTACCGCTACAGCAATATCATTATCAGTAGGTACAAACCACTACCGCAGTCCCTCTCTGCCAATATGAGTGAGACACGTTGCTACTACTAGTTTAGTGTAGAA
>CAZFHS010000030.1:0-81236 GCA_964518955.1 uncultured Gemmatimonadaceae bacterium
CCCAGGCGCTCGTCTTGTCGGTGAACGTCAAATCACCGTCATTACGGTAGACGTAATTAGCAACCTCGTAACCGTGCAAGTTCTCCAAGAGTTCGATGCGTCTTTCAACATCAGCATCACCCTGTACGGTGTATATCCACGTCTGGTAGTCGTAGTCGATCACGGCTTTGGGGTATCCGTTGGTGATGATGATGTCCTTGTGTCCGTCGTTGTCGAAATCACCAAAGAGGGGGCTGAAGGTCCAGTCGGTGTATGCGACACCGGCCAGGCAGGCAATCTCACTGAAGAACAGCTCTCCAGATGGCATTACCCCACTGTTCAACTGAAGTGTGTTGATGGTGTACGCAGGGCCAAACCCTCTGTTACTTAGCTCCATGCTGCTCCTGAGGGTCATTGCCCCGGTCATCCGCTTCCGCGCCTGCAAGTCTTCCGGCACCATGTCCGTCTGCAGAATGTCGAGCCAGCCGTCATTGTTGAAATCGGCAACATCGATGCCCATTCCAGCAAAGCTCGTATGTTTGAGCCAGAGGGCAGCCTTGTTGGTGAACGTCCCATCCCCGTTGTTGACATACAGAACGTCGTCGGACGTGTCGTCGTTCGAGACGTAGATGTCGGGCCAACCGTCCCGATTCAGATCCGCGACCACGACTCCTAGTCCAAATCCGATCTCCCGAACGATCCCAACCTCGTTTGACACGTTGGAAAACGTGCCGTCGCCGTTGTTGCGGTAGAATCGATCGTAGCTGGTGGTGTTCTGACTGCGGGCGCCTGTCGGGTGCCTTTCCGCCTCGCCGCGGGCAAACTCCCCAGGCGCATTGGTTAGCAGAAAGAGGTCGAGGTCTCTGTCCAGGTCGTAATCGAAAAACGCCCCATGGGTGGAAAAGCCCGTGTCATCGAGGCCATATGCTGCGGCAGCTTCTCTGAACGTACGATCTCCGTTGTTCAGAAAAAGCAGGTTGGTGCGTTCCGCCGATTGAGACCATTCGGGGCCGGAGACAGACACGTATATGTCGAGGTACCCGTCGTTGTCGATGTCGACCATGCTGGCACCGTATGCCCACACGTCGGTACCAACTCCGGCCGACTCCGTGATGTCCTCGAAACGCATGTTCCCCGTGTTGAGGTACAGGCGGCTCGAAACCATGTTGCCCGTCAGGTAGATATCCTGCAGTCCGTCGTTGTCGATATCGCCGATGGCCACCCCACCGCCGTTGTACACGAATGCGTCTGTTTGCACATTCACAGAATCAGTGGTTGTGACGGTATTGGCGAACGTGATTCCGGTTTGATCAGGGGACAGCAGCCTGAAAAGCGGTGCCTCGGGTTCCTCACCGCCGCAACTGGCAAGAAGAATTGAGAACGCGACGAGCAGATACCGAGGTCGGTGAGATTCGTTCATAGGGCTGGGTGGGTTGAATGCACATGCTTCAGTTCTTTGAACCACAGCGGATGATACGCAAGCTACCGCGGCGGTCAAGGCGCGCAGGGTGATGGAGCCTGCGCGCAAGGTGGTTGGTTACGGCCGCTTGGTCTTGATGAGGACTACGCCGTTAGCGCCGCGTACCCCATACAGTGTCGTCTCGGGAGGACCCTTCAACACCTTGATGGACTCGATGTCGTACGGGTTGATGCCGGCGAGGGTCCCGCCGTGTCCCGATGCAAGGGGGACGCCATCGATCACAAATAGCGGCTCGTTGCTGCCGTAAAACGATGAAGCGCCCCGAATGCGGACGGAGATGCTGCCATTGGGATTCACTGAGACACGGACGCCCGAGGCGCGGCCCTGTAGGGCGTTCGCAAGGGATTCCCGGTCCCTCTTTCGTATCTCGCCGTCCGCTGGATCAACCCTAACGGCGACTTCGGGCACCGCAACCTCGGGTTCGGTTTCTTCCGTTGCAGCATGATGACGTGCGCACCCGGTCATGCCGACGATGAGGAAGCCGGCAAGAACCCCGACTGGAGTCAGTTTGCGGGCAGAATGTGAACAGGTTCGCATCGTAACCTCCGATGTCACTGTGAACTTGAATGTTAACAGATTTCGAGGTGCATGTCAGCGATACGGCCGACCACAGCGGATTGCACTCGTCCACAATCGAGCTGATTTCGGCGAGTGCAATTCAGAGGTCTTGCGGAGCCTCGATTTTCGACGTCATTTCCGAGGCAACAAGGAGGCAGTCACGCCTTACAGTCCATCGGAGCATCGCTATGAGTCGATGCCATACAATCGCTGTGGCCGCAGCGGCATCAAGTTGCCGTCCATATCCCTCGGGCTCTGGCACAACTTTGGGGGAGTAGACGACTACGAGACGGCTCGCGCCATGGTCTTTCGCGCTTTTGATCTCGGAATCACCCATTTCGACCTGGCCAACAACTACGGTCCTCCATACGGATCGGCGGAGGAGACCTTTGGCCGCATGCTGCGGGAAGATCTCAAACCGTACCGCGACGAGCTGATCATATCCACAAAGGCCGGCTGGGACATGTGGCCCGGACCGTATGGCGATTGGGGCTCGCGCAAGTACCTGCTCGCCAGCCTCGACCAGAGTTTGAGTCGAATGGGGCTCGAGTACGTGGACATCTTCTACCACCATCGCCCCGATCCGTCCACGCCGCCAGAGGAGACAATGGGCGCCCTTGACGCCGCGGTGCGTCAAGGCAAGGCCCTCTACGCCGGGATCTCGGCGTACTCCCCCGGGGAGACCCATCGCGCTGCTGCACTCCTGCGGGAACTAGGGACGCCCTGTCTGATCCATCAGCCGCGCTACAGCATGTTCGATCGGGCAGTGGAGGATGGTCTGTTGGCGACGCTCGAGGAGCAGGGGATCGGTTGCATAGTATTCTCACCGCTGGAGCAGGGTATGCTCACCGACCGGTATCTCGGCGGCATTCCAGACGATTCGAGAGCAGCAAAGGCTCACGGTTACCTCGGCCGTGATGAAATCACCGAGGAACGGCTGGCAAAGATACGCCGGCTCAACGAGGTGGCCCATTCGCGCGGGCAGTCGCTCGCACAGATGGCTGTGGCCTGGGTGCTGCGTCACCCGACGGTCACGTCGGCCGTGATCGGTGCGAGCCGAGTCCAGCAGATCGATGACTGCGTCGCTGCGCTCCAGAACTTGTCGTTCTCGCGTGACGATCTGGATACGATCGATCGAATTCTCGTCGAGTAAGAAACAGGGCCGCTGAGCGGCCCGAGCCTGCTACACCTTTATGAAGATCTTCTTTCGGTATAGTATGTACGCGGGCACGTATATGATGAACATGTACAATATCGCGTACATCATGGAGACCAGTTTCGGCGGTAGTCCAACAGCGGTCAAACCATCCATCCACAATCCGTTGAGAGATAATCCCCCAAAGATGTCGTTGTAGAAAACCACGGTGAGCATCCCGGCCAGCACATACGAAGTAATTGCGTTCGCCCCGTAAACCGTACCAAGCTTCGTGCCCTTTGTGTAACCCAGCATATCCACCATCAGGATGCACGCTGCCAGACCCATCGTACAAACGCCCGCGGTCCAAAGTGTGTATGAACTAGACCACAGGTTCTTGTTGTACGGCATGAACCATCCCCACGCTGCGCCGATGAGATAAAGCGCGAATCCGACGAAGAATATCCATGCGACCTTCTCGTACGGATCGTTGATGGTTAGAATCAGTTTCCCGACTAGCATTCCGATGATCCCAGTGACAATTGCAGGGAATGTGCTCATCAGCCCTTCAGGGTCCCACGTTACCTGCCAAAAATCGCCTGGTACCAGGAGGCGATCAAACCAGGCGGTGATGTTGACGCCAGGTTCGTAGTTGGCTGCAATGAAACCATCGGATATCTGACGGATGCTGCCAATGTCCAGCAATCCTCCGCTGTACTGGACCTGTCCCGTTGCCAACGCACCGCGAACCACGTCGTCGATCGGAACCGGCACAAACGCCATCATCGCCCAATAACCGACGAGTATCAGCGATCCAATCCATGCCTGCTGCTTCCACGTAAAGTTCAAGAAGAGAACGGCGCACACGAGGAATACGATCGAAATCCGGGGCAGTACTCCAACAAACCGGATTCCCTCGAAGTTGAACGTGGGCCATAGCCACAAGAACCAACCCAGCAGCATGATCTTGACGGACCTGGAGACGATCTTTTTGTAGAGGTCCTTCTTGTCGGCTCCGGCGTCCAATCGCTTGGCATACGCCAGCGCAATCGATACTCCCACAATGAAGAGGAAAAACGGGAAAACTAGATCGGTGAGCGTGATTCCATGCCAGTCGGCATGTAGGAGCGGCGCGTACACGTGGCTCCAGGAGCCGGGATCGTTGACGACAACCATCAAGGCAATCGTGTAGCCTCGAAGTGCGTCTAATGAAAGAAGGCGATTGGAAACAGCTGAGGTTTGGCTCATTTGATCAGGTTGCCCATTGCTAAGGTGGATTGATCTCACCTCTCCTGGAGGTTGACTACGGTTGGTAAGCTGGCTCTTCCGCGGGTATCAAACGTGCTCAGCTTGACGATGTCAAAGGTGACTTCCAGAGGTTCGGCATATAATGGCGAATTAGATGTCGGATCCGAACCATCGGTCGAATATCTGACATCCAAACCCGGATATGCGGTGTTCACGACCAAACGGCCATCGTCAATCTTTGCCCCAGGAGGGGCCAGTCTATAGTTGTATCCACCATTCAATCGATCTAGTCGCGGGAATTCCCTCTTGCCGAGTGAATTGGCAAACGCGTTCCACGCCAGATCTGTGGCTTCGTTTCTTTCTTCTCTGTCGGCGATATTGCCCCAGTCGGCCTGCCCATACCATGCTCTTTCAGCGAGGCCGAGCATTCTGGGCAGGTAGTAATACTCCAGCATGTCCTGCCCCTTCAGTGTCTCCGACCATAGCTGGCCCTGAATCCCTACGATGTTTGTTCTTCCGTCGGCGGTCAGCGATTCCTTACCGGCGAAATCGTCATCGGTATAAGGCACGCCACTGGCAGTGGTCCTTATTGACTTGAAAACGTCGTACGGCACGAACTCAAATGCCTCCCGCGTGTTCACGAAACCAGCCCAATATAGACCTGGCTCTCTGGGGTCTTTGTTGTAGGCGAAATCAAAATAGAAATTGGTTACGTTGCACAGGATGACCGGGTAACCGGCATTGGCAAGTCGATTGCCGAGATCTTCAGCCTCCCAGAGGCTGTTCCAGATGTAGGGGACCACGTCGGAATTCGCGAATTCACTGTTCGGCGTCCACGAACCATTCTCTCTGAAGTTCATGGCAATTTCCTCCCAACCGCCCGTTTGCATCCCCTTCGAACTCACGTAATCCTTGATCTGTTTGAAGAATGCCTTTTGAAGGTTCCGGGGATTGTCTATCTCCGGATGTTCGTTCAGGTACTCTGCGCAGATC
This sequence comes from uncultured Gemmatimonadaceae bacterium, assembly GCA_964518955.1. Taxonomy (GTDB): domain Bacteria; phylum Gemmatimonadota; class Gemmatimonadetes; order Gemmatimonadales; family GWC2-71-9; genus JBDGYW01. Next base: position 5,394 of record CAZFHS010000030.1, read on the forward strand.
GGAGACCTGGACCATGCTCCCCTAGGTACCTCATCTCCCCCGGTGTGGATCATTGTGAGGGGCACGCCGGCTTCGGCATAGATCTCGACAATATCATCGATGACCGTCGTCACGAAATCATACGCCGACTCCCTGCAGACGCAGATCACGTTGTCCGTGTACCATTGAGCGGACCGGTAAACCGACGCATCGTTTGGATCGATCAACCTATACCGTTCTGCTTCTGCGTCTCTTCCCTCCCCCACGAACCGACGATACCTGTGTTCCATGGCTTTGATCGCCGCTCTCGAGTGTCCGGGAACATTGATCTCGGGGATTACCTCGATATGCCTGTCCCAGGCATACCTGATGAGGTCTTTGTATTGCTCGCGGCTGTAAAAGCCACTGCCATACCCGATGTCCGGATTCGGGAACGGTCCGGATCCGTACGAAGGCTGAAGGTGCTCCGAGTCATCGGTGGTATGCCCACGATATCCCCCCACCTGAGTCAGCTCCGGCAATTCCTCGATCTCGATGCGCCACGCCTCATCTTCGGTCAGATGCAGGTGCAGCTTGTTCAATTTGTAGAACGCCATCGCATCGATCAGGCGTTTGACGGATTCGGCCGAGTGAAAGTTGCGGGCAACGTCGAGGTGCATTCCCCTGTAACCAAACGCGGGAGCATCCACGATGTGCACCGCCTGGATTCTCAGCGATGTATTCTCTTGCCCGAAGTTGGCGACCGGTATCAGGGCCTTCAAGCTCTGAGAGCCATAGAACACACCGCTCTTGTCCCCTGAGATGACCACGCCTTCATCTGCGGAGATTCGCAGCTCGTATGAACCCGGTGTATCGACTTCGCTGATTCGTAGGTGAATGCCACGCCCACCTTGCGTACTCATTTCCGAAACGGAGAGCGCGCCCCGTAGCATGGTAATCAGGAAATCGGCGAGCAGTGTTGCTTCTGACTGTAATCCGGGCTCGTAACTCACAGGCGTACTGGAGTTTATCTCGAAGTATCCTTGCTCCAATGTGAACGACTGAGGCCTGGGGATTATCAACTGCAGCCGTTCTTCAGGCAGGTCAGTGATCGCGGAATGACTATCATACAGCCATTCAGGAGTCGGTATGGGCTCCTCGTCACTTTCGCCACGATTGATCTGGTCCGGGTGTTCGAACGGCGTTATCGAGTAGTTGCTGACGGGAAATATCTCGTATGATCCATTCTCCTCGTACAGCAGCGAATACAGCCCCGAAGGAGCGTCGGATTCCTTGATTACCGAGGAGCTGGCAGCGTATGCGACTTCCATCTGAGCGCCAGGTGCAAGCGTGAAATCCTGCTGCGGCTTCATGACAAAAAAATCGCCGTTGATCCAGTCAATACTCACCGGCGCCGCGATGCTTCCCGGTCGGACGGCCCGGGGCATCATGCTCCAATACATTTCCCAGTTTGCCGATGTGAGCTCCGTTTCACTGTTGTTGTGAATCGTGAAGCTCGCTCTGTGACCGCCGCCTTCGGCCAGATTTGTCTCGAGGGTCCATCTGACTTGTATGTCCAGAGTCTCCTGAGCCGAGCACCCTATCATGGGCAAGACCAAAAGGAGAACGGAGATTGATCGTGTCAACATTGGTGGGTCTCCCTCACAGTTTCGTGAACAGCTGGCTCCACAGCTGATCGTATTTGTCCCATTTGACCAGGTTGATGCCCCAATGAGGCGATGCGCTGGATGTGAATGCTGAGGCTTTGCCCCTGCCGAAGCGTTGTGCCGCCAACAGCGGGTGCCATTCGTCCTGAGATCGAATTTCGAGAATGACCTCGGCGCCTGGCCTCAATTCCGTCTCATTGAATCCGAGGAGAGGCGGTACGGCTCCGAAATCAATACCTTCGAGCACGGGGTGGTCCATTGCAGCCCGTACGGTATAGCCCGCTGTGGACTCGACCAGATCGTCCCCGTCTTTGCAGACAACCGGTAGGACTTCATGAAAGATTGACCGACCCCATCCTCCTTTTCCGATCTCACCGCCGAACGAGTACCAACCACCGAGCATATGGAAATGTCCGCCGTCGGCCACCCAATTCTTGAGAATCTCGAGCCGATCCGGAAAAGTCACGTACTCACCAGCCCACTTGTTCCGATTGAAGAAGTCGGGGTGCAACATCAGGCACTTGGTCTCCACGTCCCCAAAGACGATCACGTCCGCCCAGGAAAGTCGCTCCTCGAATTCTTCGGGAGGCATGTTATACAGATCCCACGATGCCTGCGACGTGACTTGCGCGCCTTCGATGGCTTCTATGGCGTCGACGAAGGGCTGTGCATAGTTGAGTACTTCCACACCCTTGGTAGGTCCCAGGAAAGGTGATTCGATGTACTTCTGCCCCGTGTGTATGCACCAGTTACCGACGTGCCAGAGATTGAGGTGACTCATAGCCGGCAAAGATACGCCGAGGTGCGTCATGCTGCGAGTACGGCGAGCTCCGATTGCAGGTTTTACCGTTTGGCCTAGAATACGGTAGGTGAAATGGCCGTGGCGCAACTAGCCTGCGTGCACGCATCGAAACCCATCTCAAGGACGTATCCATGAAGCCCCTCGTCAACACTCGCTTTCATGTGTGCTTGTACCAGTTCTTGGCGACGCTCGTGATCCTGATTGGGTGCAGCAGCGGCCCGAAATGGACCGAAACGGAATCCGGTATCATCAGATTCGTAACCAACAGGGGTGGTCAAACCCTTGGGTACGTGACGACATCTGGGGTTCGCCTGCTCACCGTGGACAGATTCGCATTCAAGGACCTCAACAAGAATGGCGAGCTGGACGCTTACGAAGACTGGCGCCTTTCCGCCGATGATCGTGCGCAGGACCTCGCCTCGAAGATGTCCGTTCAACAGATCGCCGGCCTCATGCTCTACAGTGCTCACCAGGCAATTCCAGCGGCACGTGGATGGTTCGGCGGAGGCACCTACGACGGCCAGCCGTATGCCGAGAGTGGTGCGAACGCCTGGGATTTGTCCGACGCACAGAAGGACTTCTTGACCAACGATGATCTCAGGCACGTACTGATCACATCGGTGGAAAGTCCCGAGGTGGCGGCGCGCTGGAACAACAACGTTCAGGCTCTGGCGGAGGGCATCGGGCTCGGGATTCCGGCCAACAACAGCTCGGACCCGCGCCACCGCACTCGGGCCGATGCGGAGTACAATGCAGGCGCCGGAGGTGATATCTCTCAGTGGCCGAGTTCGATAGGCCTCGCCGCGACTTTCGACCCGGACATCGTACGGCAGTTCGGCGATATCGCATCAAAGGAATACCGCGCGCTCGGCATCACGACGGCTCTATCTCCGCAAATCGACCTTTCCACCGAGCCCCGCTGGTTCCGGTTTGGCGGTACTTTCGGAGAGGATCCGGCCCTTGCAACGGAGATGGCGCGGGCATACGTGGATGGGTTTCAGAACTCTGAGGGAGCCGCGGAGGTCGATGGCGGCTGGGGCTATGAGAGTGTGAACGCCATGGTAAAGCATTGGCCCGGTGGCGGCTCGGGCGAGGGAGGCCGAGACGCACACTATGGGTTCGGTAAGTATGGCGTATATCCCGGGAACAACTTCGACATGCACCTACTGCCGTTCACTGAGGGGGCGTTCAAGTTGGAGGGCGAGACGGGCGTGGCGGCTGCGGTCATGCCGTACTACACCATCTCCTTCAACCAGGACACGGTGCACGGTGAAAATGTGGGCAACTCATACAGCACTTACATGATCGCCGACCTGCTTCGAGGGACTTACGGGTTCGATGGTGTGGTGTGCACCGATTGGGGCGTAACACGCGACCACACGGGCATGGACAGGTTCGGCGCCACGCCTTGGGGTGTGGAAGGCCTGACGGAGGCTGAGCGGCATTACAGGATGCTAATGGCGGGCGGCGATCAGTTCGGTGGAAACAACGACGCCGGCCCGGTGGTTGAAGCCTACCAAATGGGAGTAGCGGAGCACGGCGAAGAACTCATGCGCGCGCGCTTCGAGGAATCCGCAGTAAGGCTGTTGAAGAACATCTTCCGCACCGGCCTGTTCGAAAACCCCTACCTGGACGTGGAAGAGACGGCTGCCGTCGTCGGTCAGCCCGAGTACATGACTGCCGGCTATGGTGCGCAGTTGAAGTCTCTGGTGCTGTTGAAGAATCAGGACAACCTCTTGCCGCTGAACGAGAACACCACGGTGTACATCCCGCAGCGGTACGTGCCGGAAAGCCGGAGCTTTTTCGGGACAACCGCCGCACGAACCGAGGATCCTCTAAGCTTGGAGATCGCGGGCAGGTACTTCGCGATCACCGACGACCCGAGCGCCGCAGATGTTGCCATCGTCGTCATCAGCAATCCATCGTCGTCAAACGGTTACGATCGGGCTGACGTGGAAGCGGGCGGAAACGGCTATGTGCCTATCAGTCTTCAATACAGCCCCTACACGGCAACGCACGCTCGGTCAACGAGTCTCGCCGGCGGGGATCCGCTGGAGTCGTTCACGAACCGTTCGTTCCAGGGCAAGACGGTCACAACGTCGAACGTGACCGACATGCAAGCGGTCCTCGATACCCGCGAGACGATGAATGGGAAGCCCGTAATCGTCATTCTCAACACATCCAACCCGGTCGTGGTGTCTGAATTCGAGCCTAGCGCGAACGCCATCCTCGTGAGCTTCGGCGTGCAGGACCAGGCGATCTTCGACATTCTGAGTGGCGCGACGGAGCCATCGGGCCTTCTGCCGCTGCAGATGCCGGCCAACATGCAGACAGTCGAAGAGCAGTACGAAGACGTGCCGCTCGACATGCAGCCGCACGTCGATACGGAGGGCAATGCGTACGATTTTGCATTTGGCCTGAACTGGACCGGCGTGATCGACGACAGCCGGACGGCAACCTACGGGAGAGGAGGCCGCTAACGGACGTTCGTCTGCATATGGTCGAGAAACCTCTAACCGGGTGAATCTGACGCTATTTCATCAACGACTAATCCGTTGTCTCTGATGTATGTCTGAAAGTCGTAGGCGCTGCCCTTCCAGATGCGTTCCTGCGTCTCGAAATCCACGTACACCAACCCAAACCGCCGGCTATAGCCGAATACCCACTCGAAATTGTCGAAACACGACCAGAGATAGTACCGTCTCAAATTGACGCCCTGCTGGATAGCCCTGTGTGCAGCAACGAGATGTCGTCTCACGTAATCACGGCGCAGCGTATCGTCGACCTCACCGTTGATCAGACTATCGTCCTCAGGTCCGAACCCCGCACCGTTCTCCGTGATATAGATTAGCGGCTCGCCGTACTCGCGGTCCACCCGTACCAGCACATCGTATAAACCATCGGGGTATACCTCGCCGTTGAACGCAGGATCTTCGTCGGGGTTCGGCAGATGCTCCAATCCGAAATGAGGGGAAGCGGGATTGGCCCTGACGCGCGTCGGTGCGTAGTAGTTGACGCCGATGAAGTCAATCTGGCTTCTACTGATTCGCTCCATGTCAGCATTCCGAATCCCGACGTCCGAGTGAGCGGAATAGAGCGCAAGGATGTCCTCCGGATACGCTCCCTTCAGGACTGCATCAAGGAACCAGCGATTGTGCAATCCGTCTGCCACATGCGCTGCTGCCGCATCGCTATCGCTGTCAGTTGCCGGGTATGCAGGGGAGATACTGAGCGTGATCCCGATCTTTCCGTCGAGCTGCAGTTCTCGATAGATCTGAACCGCATGTGCATGTGCGAGCACATAGTGATGGCTCGCCATTGCCTGACCGGCCTGCAGTGCAGACGGCATGGCGAAGTAGTCTTCCACGGGTTCGATCTCGGGATCGAGCGCACTGCGGACGGCTCCACCAATGATGAAGGCGTCGATAAAGGGTTCATTGAAAGTGATCCAAGTATTCACCCGATCACCGAGCGCCTCGAACATGACTCTTGCGTAGTTTCCGAACCACTCCACTGACTCACGACTGTGCCATCCGCCGCGGTCGGCCAGCGCTTGAGGCAGGTCCCAATGAAACAGAGTCACGGTTGGCTCGATCCCGGCAGCGATCAGCGTGTCGACCAGACGACTGTAGTAGTCGAGTCCCGCCTGATTGACCGCGCCAGTACCCTGCGGCAGCACCCGCGCCCAGGCAACGGAAAACCGATAACTCTGAATCCCCATCGCTTTCATCAACTCTACGTCTTCGACGTAGCGGTGATACTGATCGATGGCGACGTTGCCGGTTTCGCCCCCCGCAAGGCCGTACACGTTGGTATATGTGTCCCAGACAGACTGGCCCTTCCCATCTTCCTGCCAAGCACCTTCAACCTGATAGGCCGACGTGGCGGTGCCCCAAACGAAGTCGTCGGGAAACTGAATGTGTTTCACGCCACCTCCTGCTTCCTTCCCCATGTTGCACGCGAAACTGAGACCTGCAAGTGCAGTGGCCAAGCAGATGCGTCCCAACCTATGATCCGCGGCAGAGCGGGTTCTCCTGACTCGCGGGTTATGCATGTTCGCTCCTCTGCTCTGTGGACTCAACTCGACGATGGTCCGTCGTCGGCCAGCTGGACGGATCGGTTCGGACGTTCAGGGCTCAGTAGCTCAAGCCGTAGCCCAACGGGAACAGCGGATCGTAATCGGCGTCGCCAACGTTGATCGGGAGCTGGTCCGTGGACCGAGGCCACGTGAAGGAGAGCTTGCCCGTTGGAGCATACTCAGCAAATAAGACGTCCGCCACGCCGGTCCCTTCCGTACCGGGCAGCCAAGCGGCCACGAACGCATCCGCCATTTCGAGCACCTGGTTCACAATCATTGGGCGGCCCGATATCACCATGACATACTCGGCTGGTTGGTGAGTTTCTGTTGTGGCAATCTACGACGAGACGTCATGTTTACTCAATGATGCAACAGGGAATTCGAGATCATTCTCCGATGCTGCGCCTGGTTGCATCCAACACCCCACGGGTTCACTTTCTACCTTGGTGAAACGGCTGGCACATTATCTGGAGGGCTATAACATGACGGATCGGCGTGAGTTCATGACGACATTGGGCGCCTTGGGATTGTCGGGCGTTGGCTTTCTGTGTTCCGGATGCGCCTCAGGTGCGCCGCGTCGACTCGACCGCATCGGCGTGCAGCTCTACAGTGTTCGCTCCGCGATGGAAGAGAGCGTTGAACACACGCTCGAAAGAATCGCCGCGATCGGATACAGGGAAGTCGAGTTCGCCGGATACTTCGGTCGTTCACCACAGCAGATCCGGAATACGCTCGACGCGAACAACCTCTCGGCTCCTGCAGCTCACCTGCCGCTGGAGATGCTCGAGGACGACTGGGAGACTACCGTCGAACTTGCCACTACGGTGGGCCACAAATACCTGGTGGTACCCGCGATCCCGGCTGAAAACCGAACGACTTTAGATGACTACCGTTCGCTGGCTGAGCGGTTCAACCGAGTTGGCGAACGTGCCAGAGAAGCGGGCCTCGCGTTCGGATACCACAATCACGACTTCGAGTTCGCGCCTTTGGACGGGCAGATACCGTACGACATCTTCGTTGAAGAGACCGATCCAACACTCGTCGTTTTTGAGATGGATCTCTTCTGGATCGCCGTGGCCGGTTCTGATCCGGTTGCGTACTTCAACTCACACCCGGGTCGATTCCATCTGGTACACGCCAAAGACATGAGTGCGGACGGCTCGATGACCGACGTTGGGGCGGGAACGATCGATTTCGCTTCGTTGTTCGCACTGCGCGAACAAGCTGGCATTCGTCACTACATCGTCGAGCACGACAACCCCGCGGAACCGTTCGAGAGCGTGGCCGCGAGCTACCAGCACCTGAGCCAGCTCGCGCTCTAACGGGCAAGCGGCGCTTCAGCAAGGACTGAATCCATGGATTTCTCGACTATCGACTACATCGTGTTTGCCGCCTACGTCCTCCTGATCGTGACGATCGGACTCTGGGTGTCCCGTGAGAAGGAAGGGCATGAAAAGGACACCAAGGATTATTTCCTTGCAAGCAAGTCCTTGCCCTGGTGGGCAATCGGTGCGTCGCTGATCGCAGCCAACATCTCGGCTGAGCAGTTCATCGGCATGTCGGGATCCGGCTTTCGCGTCGGCCTGGCGATTGCGACTTACGAATGGATGGCCGCCGTGACCCTACTGTTGGTCGCGTGGTTCTTCATCCCGATTTACCTGAAAAAGGGCATCTTCACGATGCCGCAGTTCCTGGAAGTCCGCTACGATGCCCGCGTCCGCACACTCCTCGCGGTGTTTTGGCTTTTGGTCTATGTATTCGTCAACCTTACGTCGGTTCTGTACTTGGGCGCCCTGGCCCTCGAAGGCATCATGGGAGTGAATCTTTGGGTCGGTGTGATCGGGCTGGCGCTCTTTGCTACGGTGTATAGCGTCTATGGTGGGCTGAAAGCCGTTGCCTGGACCGACGTGGTGCAGGTCACTTTTCTGGTTGGCGGTGGTCTGCTTACGACCTACCTCGCACTTGACGCCTTTGGCGGAGATCAGGGCGCCATTGCCGGATTCTCCAGGCTGCTCAGTGAGGCCGGCGATCGTTTCAACATGATCCTCTACCGAGGCGAGTTGATGTACACCGACGACGCTGGCCTCACGCAGGACGCTTTCGACCTCCTGCCCGGTTTGAGCGTGCTGCTCGGTGGTATGTGGATCGCTAATCTGTTCTACTGGGGTTGCAACCAATACATCATTCAGCGGGCGCTCGCCGCGAAGGACATCAGAGAAGCGCAACGCGGGATAGCCTTTGCCGGCTACCTGAAGCTGCTCCTGCCCTTGATCGTCGTCATTCCGGGTATCGTGGCATATGCGCTCAACGCGCCGATTACACGAGGAGACGAGGCATACCCATGGTTGCTCAACGAGTACGTGGGGCCCGGGTTGAAGGGGCTGACATTCGCCGCCCTAATTGCGGCGATTGTCTCTTCGCTGGCATCGATGATGAACAGCACGTCCACCATCTTCACGATGGACCTATACCGTCACTACTTCAAGAAAGATGCATCGGAACGGGAACTCGTACGTGTTGGGCGAACCGTGGCCGTGGTCTGCATGCTGATCGCCGTGATCCTGGCGCCGCAGCTCTCCGCGCTGGATCAGGTCTTCCAATACATACAGGAATACACCGGATTCGTGAGCCCCGGTGTTCTCGCGATCTTCATCATGGGACTCTTCTGGAAGAAGGCCACGGCGAACTCAGCACTCGTATCGGCACTGCTCAGCATACCGCTATCCGTGTTGATGAAACTGGGCTTCCCCGGCCTGCCCTTCATAGATCGTATGGGGATTGCCTTTCTTGCATCGGTGGTGTTGATCGTGATCGTTTCCTACCTGGAAAGATTCGGACAGGATGATCCCAAAGCCGTTTCATTGAGCCGCAGCATGTTCGTGACCGATCCTTTATTTGCTGGAGCGGCCTTCGGTATCCTTGGCATCACCGCAGCGCTCTACACGTTCTTCTGGTAACCGAGTATGGTAAGAAGGCAGTCGCCAGGACCTTCCCATCGATTACTCGCTGACATCGGCGGGACAAACGCCCGATTCGCCTTACAGACACCGGGAGGCACTCCCCGTAACGTCACTGTGTTTCAAAATGAGGGTTATGACAGCCTGGCCGCCGCTATCCAAGCCTATCTCGAGCGGTTTGGCAGGCAGATGGACGTGAGTGCGGCAGCTTTCTCAGTCGCAGGACCGGTTGGCGGCGACGCGTTCGAGTTCACCAACAGCCCGTGGACTTTCTCAAAGCGACATATTCGAAAGACGTTTGGGCTCGAAAGACTAGAAGTAATCAACGACTTTGCCGCGATCGCGTTGGCAATGCCGCATCTGTCGGCTTCCGACGTTCGCAAGATCGGACGAGGCAGGCGCGTGGGCGGTGCACCGATTGCGGTGTTGGGCCCGGGAACGGGGCTTGGGGTGTCTTGCCTGGTGCCTACGGGCTCCGGTTTCAGGGCACTCGCATCGGAAGGTGGGCACGTCACGCTCGCCCCATTCAACGACTATGAGTCCGGCATCGCTGGCCTCCTGCGAGCGAGGTTCGGTCATGTGTCTGCCGAACGGGCGCTATCGGGGCCTGGCCTGGAGAATCTCTACAGGGCGATTTCATCGTTGGAGGGGCATCCGGCCCGAAACCTGGCGGCGACAACCATCTCTCGGCGGGCTCAGTCTGGCGAGTGTGCCGTCTGCTCAAAGGTCGTAAACACGTTTTCCCAGATGCTGGGTACCGCGGCTTCGGATCTGGCGTTGTCGGTTGGTGCGCTCGGCGGCGTCTTTATCGCGGGCGGAGTAGTGCCGAAAATGGGCACTGCATTCAACGCGCGAAAGTTCCGCCGTAGGTTCGAGGACAAGGGACGGCTGTCCGATTACTTGAGACAAATACCTACATATGTGGTGACACACCCGACGCCCGCGCTGATAGGTCTCGCACATTTGCTGGATTGAGAAGGGCGCCACGCATACGAGCTCACTGAGATCAATACCCCATCAGCCTGACGATTCCAAACCACTCTTCCACATCGTTGGGATCTTGTGAGTAGGAATCCTCCAAGCCGAACTTCCACCAAGCATCGAGGAACTCATGAATGATCACGCCGGCGATGGGCGACTGTGACGTCCGAACGTCTTCGAGATTCTGTATGAGACCGATGGCCTGCTCGGATTCCGTGTTGCCCCCGTACCCATAGTTGGGTGCGCCTACGCGAGGCGCATTGGGAGATACACTCAATCCCGTTTCCGTAATGAGCAGAGGGCGATCGGGATACCAGGATTTCAATTCCTCGATCCATCCTTGTAGGGCCGTAGCCGAAACACTGCCCGGTGTAGTGCCTGGCCTGTAATAAGGCACCGCGTAGGAGTAGGTGTTGTGACTTCTGAAATCTAGAAACGGTGTGTCTAGAAGATCGGCGGTTCTGATATCGTTGGAGTACGACACCAAGTGAGTGACGCCGTAGGTGGCGTGTTCGTATTCTTTCACGTAGTCGGCCATCTCTGCCAGGAATACTTCCGAGGCGTTTACGTGTTGTCCTGTGGAGAGATGATTGCCGGAATAGCTGTTCAGGGTAGGGTGAAGGGCATTGGTGGCGAGAATCGTCTCTTCGCTCAGCTCGTTACCGACCAGATAAGCTATTAGTGGGGGCCTGGTATCAGTATAGATACTATGGATCCTGTCAATGACAGTCCTGAAGTAGGCCTTTGTGCCTTCCTTGAAGTCCGGATCGTGCAGATCGGTGACTTCAGTGTCTATCCACAGAGTCTGAACGATAAACAGGTTACCTGCTGCCATGATGGACTGATAGCAATAACTGGGGGCTCCCCACAGCCGGATCGTGTTCGCTCCCATGGCGGATATCTGGGCAATGTCTCTGTCGATGCTATTCCGCAATCTCTCAGGGAGCGTAGACTCGTTTTGAATGTCCCACGGCAGATATCCTGGATAGCCAGGAACGTACACGATGCCCCTGATGCGAAACGGTTCTCCATCTTTCAGGATGTAGTCTGTGTCTGTGCCGAATACTTCATTGCCTGCGACCACCACCGCGTCCCCCCACTGTTCGGCTAGCGCGGAGTAAGCTGGCCTGGGTGCTGTGCTGAAGAAATCTGGAAGATCAGACAGGGGGCTTTCTGGTTCGCCGCAACCTCCGCATACCTGCGCTGCTGTCAGGTAGAAGCTGAACTGAAGTAATCGATACGGTCTCATCCTTGTAAATATCGCTTGACATACCTCACCAAGCCTGATCGATTCCTCACAAGAACGAGACCCGGGAGCCCACCAATGAAACTGTGTCGTCAAACATGCCGGTTGACTGTTTCTTTGATGCTTGCGTCGAGCCTCCCTGTAGCGTCCGTAGCGCAGGCCAGTAATGTAAATCAGCGTGTCAATGACCTGCTATCTCGCATGACGCTCGATGAAAAGGTGGGTCAGCTGGTGCAGTACAGCGGCTTCGGGGACAGTGCTTCCGTCATGGGAAGCGGCGCCATCAGAGATGGGAAGATCGGTTCACTTCTAAACGTCTTTGGCGCCGAGAATACCAATCAGGTCCAGCGCATCGCGGTGGAAGAATCGCGCCTCGGAATCCCGCTTCTGTTCGGGCTCGACGTTATTCATGGATACCGAACCATCTTCCCCATTCCCCTTGCGACGGCGTCCAGCTGGGATCCAGCGCTGATAGAGAGCATCGAGGCAATTGCCGCGAGGGAGGCACGTGCATCCGGGGTCCACTGGACGTTCTCTCCGATGGTAGATATCGCAAGGGATCCCCGTTGGGGGCGGGTCTCCGAGGGAGCGGGCGAAGATCCTTACCTCGGTTCCGTGATCGCAGCCGCTCGCGTAAGGGGATTCCAAGGGAGTGATCTCGCGTCTCCGGACCGCGTACTCGCATGCCTCAAACACTATGTGGCCTACGGCGCGCCGTTTGGCGGGAGGGATTACAACTCGGTGGATATGTCGGAGCGCAGCCTCCGGGAGATCTATCTGCCACCCTTCAAGGCCGGCATTGATGCGGGAGCCGGAAGCCTCATGAGCGCGTTCAACCTTCTGAACGGAGTGCCGACTACCGCCAACGAGTTCACGATCAACCAGGTGTTGCGGGGCGAGTATGGGTTCGACGGATTCATAGTGAGCGATTGGAACTCCGTCGGTGAGCTCATCATCCATGGTTTCGCCGCCGACGAACTGGAGGCCGCTCAGCAGGCGATCAACGCCACCATCGACATGGACATGGCGGGCGGCGTCTACGCGGGCGAACTCGTGGACCTCGTTCGGAATGATGTCGTTCCTATGAGCTTGCTCGATGAATCGGTACGCAGGGTTTTGGGCGCCAAGTTCGCGTTGGGACTTTTTGACAACCCGTACGTCGACCCCGAGACGGAGGCGAACGTCATACTTCATGAAAACCACGTCGCTGCCGCGCGCGACGCTGCCCGAAAATCGATGATCCTGCTCAAGAACGATGGAGCACTACTTCCCCTCTCGAACGAAGTCGGATCAATAGCAGTAATCGGACCGCTTGCGAACAACCAGCGGGATTTGCTGGGGTCGTGGCATGCACGGGGACTGGCTGACGACGTGGTAACCGTGCTCGCCGGAATTCAGACTCGAGCGGATCAGGCCACGACAATCTCATATGCTCGAGGCTCGAGCATCACCGGGCTGGAGACGGAGGGTTTCGCCGAGGCCGTGGAGATAGCGCGGAACGCCGATGTCGCAGTTGTCGCAGTCGGCGAGATCGAGGGAGAAACGGGAGAGGCTGCGTCCCGTGTCGACATCGGTCTACCCGGTGTGCAGCAAGAGATGATCGAAGCGTTACACGAGACCGGTACCCCAGTGGTGGCGGTCATCATGAGCGGTCGCCCACTCGCCATTCCGTGGCTGGCTGAAAACGTGCCGGCCATCCTCCAGGCCTGGCACCCTGGCATTCAGGGTGGCAACGCACTGGCTGACATGCTCTGGGGTGATTTCAACCCTAGTGGCAAACTCACCGTTTCCATCCCCCGCTCCGTGGGGCAGGTCCCCATCTACTACAGCCACGACCACACCGGACGCCCACGAACTGAATTCAAATTCACTTCCAAGTACCTCGACTCGCCCAATACGCCGCTGTATCCATTTGGTTTTGGGCTGAGCTACACCACATTCGAGTACACCAATCTCGTTCTGAGCGCCGACACGATCGCACGCGACGGGACCCTGTCCGTGAGCGCAGAGGTTCGGAACACGGGAGACGTCGCCGGGGCCGAGGTAGCGCAGCTTTACATCCGTGACATGGTGGCCAGCGTGGTCCGGCCGGTCAAGGAGCTCAAGGGCTTCTCCAAGGTCAACCTGGAACCTGGTGAACGGCGTACCGTCCAGTTCACTCTCGGTCCGGGCGAGCTCGGATTCTACGACCAGGAGATGCGGTGGGTGATAGAGCCCGGAGTGTTCCACGTGTGGGTTGGCTGGAGTTCGGACGAAGGACTGGAGGGAAGCTTCGTAGTCAGCGGGAACTGAAAGGTTCGAGTTCATGATGCTCCAGTCGGTCTCAATGGTTTGGATGTGCGGTGTCGTATTGCTGACGCACTGCGTTGTCGTCACACCGGCGCTTGCGCAAGAGCGGGAGCGGATCTTCCTTCCTCGCCTGAATGGGCCAATCCAGCTCGATGGGTTGAGCAATGAACCGGCCTGGGAGGACGTCGAGCCCTGGGTGCCCACGCAGTACGAACCCGACAACGGCGCGCCTCCCACCGAGCGGACAGAATTCCTCGTAGCTTACGACGACGAGTACATCTACTTCGCGTTGCGCGGGTACGATCGGGACGAAACCGGCATTCGCGCCAACACTCTCTATCGCGACAGACTGAGCGGGGACGACCACTTCGAGATCCTGTTGGACACCTTCAACGACAACGAGACAGCGGTCCTGTTCACGACTACGCCGGCGGGAATACGTAAGGATGCGGCCATCTCTAGCGACGCCAGCGGCGGGGGCATCGCATCGGGTGGCTGGATCAACGGCAATTTCAATACCTACTGGGATGTCGAGACGGCGGTGAATGATGAAGGCTGGTTTGCTGAAATGCGGGTGCCTTTCACCAGCCTTCGCTTTCAAGACGTGAACGGGCAGGTAGTGATGGGGATCGCCCTGCAACGTAAGGTGGCGCGCAAGACGGAGCGCCTGGTTTTTCCGTCCGTTCCCCCCATAGCCAACTGGGCATTTCTGAAACCGTCGCTCGCGCAGAAGATCGTTCTCGAAGGAATTCGACCGCGCAAGCCGCTCTACGTGACGCCGTACGGATTGAGCGGCCTCGGGCAGTCATTTCAGCTGAACGATGCCGGGACGGGGTATCCCCGTGAAGACGATCTCAGCGCGGAGGCCGGCATGGATCTGAAATACGGCCTAACTCGAAATCTGACGCTCGACCTGACCTTCAACACGGACTTCGCGCAAGTAGAAGCCGACGACCAACAGGTAAACCTGACTCGCTTCTCGCTCTTCTATCCCGAGAAGCGGCAGTTCTTTCAGGAACGTGCGGGCATCTTCGACTTCCGGACCGGAGGGTTGAGCCGCCTCTTCCACAGCCGCCGAGTGGGCCTGACTGAAGGTGGACATCGGGTTCGAATACTCGGCGGCGCGCGCTTCGTAGGACGCTCGGGTCCATGGGACGTCGGCTTCTTCGACATACAGACCGCCGACAGCGAGACGCTCCCGTCCGAGAACTTCGGCGTGCTTCGCCTACGGCGTCGGGTCTTCAACGAGTACTCGTATGCCGGCGCTATGGTCACCAGCCGCGTCGGTACGGATGGCAGCTACAACATGGCCTACGGGCTCGACGGCGTCGTTCGCCTGGGTGGTGATGACTATCTGACCATCCAATGGGCTCAGACGTTCGACGACGATTTGATCGCCGCCAACAATCTCGACCTCGTCAACAGTGGGCGATTCACCGCAGAGATCGAACGCCGTCGCCGCCGCGGTTTTGGTTATGGCGCCGTAGTGGCTTGGGCAGGGCCCCACTACGATCCTGGCATCGGCTTCACCCAACGCAACGATTTCACATTGCTCGAAGACGATCTGTCCTACACCTGGATTCCTGGTGAAGCATCGTCGTTGATCTGGCATACGTTGGAGCTGGAAGGGTTCGCATTTGTGCGCAACGGAGATAGGTCGATCGAATCGGCCGAAGTGGGGCCCGAGTGGGAGTTCGCCGCCAAATCGGGCGCGGGCGGGAGCCTGGAGGCCAAGGTGCTCTATGAGGATCTGGTCGTTCCCTTCGATCTGTCGGAGGAGGCGGTTGTACCTGCGGGAAGCTACACGTTCTTTCGAATCGGCGCGTCCTATCACGTATCCCATACCAGGTTGTTTCAGCTGCGCCCACACGTAGAGGTCGGTACATTCTACGACGGGTGGCAGGCTACGGCCACAATTTCTCCGATATGGTATGTCTCGCCGCACTTGGAGCTGACCGGCTCCTACATCTTCAACAGGATCCGTTTTCCCGACCGGGATCAGCATTTCGACTCGCATCTGGCCCGCCTTCGCATCGGCACAGCAGTCAACACCAAGATATCGACCTACGCGTTCATCCAGCTCAACAGTACCGCCAACACCGTGTCGGCCAACGTTCGTTTTCGCTACAACTTCAGGGAAGGCAACGACCTCTGGATTGTATACAACGAAGGTGTGAATACCGACAGGCATCGCTTCACCCCAACGCTGCCCTTCACCGACAATCGTACGATTCTGGTCAAATACACCTACACATTCCATTTGTGATTCATGAGGTCCCGCTATGAGGTTTGGCCACTTTGACGACGCGGCAAGAGAATACGTCATCACCAATCCGAAGACACCATATCCATGGATCAACTATCTAGGCAATGAGGAGTTCTTCGGCCTCATCTCCAACACTGCCGGCGGATACGCATTCTACAAGGACGCCAAGTTCCGCCGGGTGACTCGATACCGATACAACAACGTTCCGTGGGATGACGGGGGCAGATATTTCTATATCCAGGATGGCGACTGCGTTTGGTCACCAGGATGGAAACCGGTGAAAACGGAACTCGATGACTACAGCTGTCGCCACGGCCTCAGCTACACCGTCATAAGGGGCGCAAAGAACGGCATCGAAGCAGAAGTCTCGTTTTTCGTTCCGCTCGGTACCTGGGCCGAGGTGCAAAAGCTCACCCTCAAGAACAGGTCAGATGCGGCGAAAACATTCAAGCTCTTCTCAATGGTCGAGTGGTGCCTGTGGAACGCCGAAGATGACATGAACAACTTGCAGCGCAACTTCTCGACTGGCGAAGTCGAAATCGACGGTTCGACGATCTATCACAAGACCGAGTACAAGGAGAGGCGCAACCACTACGCCTTCTACTCCGTCAACGCACCCATAATTGGATACGACACGGATCGGGACTCCTTTCTGGGGCCGTACAACGGCTTTGACAGTCCCGATGCGGTCGTCGAAGGCAAACCGCGCAACTCGGAGGCACATGGTTGGTCCCCAATAGCGTCGCATTGCGTGGATATCAGCCTGCAGCCTGGTGAAGAAAGAACGCTGGTTTTCGTGCTCGGGTACGTTGAAAACGCAGAAGACGACAAATGGGATAGCGAAGGCGCAATCAACAAGTCCAAAGCACAGCTACTCTCCGAACGCTTCGCCACGGCAGACAGAGTCGACGCGGCGCTGCAAGAGTTGAGGGAGTTCTGGGACAGACTGCTGGCATACTACGTGCTCGACAGCGGCGACCCAAAGCTGGACCGAATGGTCAACATCTGGAATCAGTACCAGTGCATGGTCACGTTCAACATGTCGCGCAGCGCATCGTTCTTCGAGACAGGCATCGGGCGCGGCATGGGTTTTCGCGATTCGAATCAGGATCTCATCGGCTTCGTTCACCAGGTACCCGGTCGAGCCCGGCAACGGATTCTAGATATCGCCGCAACTCAGTTTGAGGATGGCTCAGCCTATCATCAGTACCAACCGCTCACCAAACGTGGCAACCACGATATTGGTGGCAATTTCAACGACGACCCGTTGTGGCTAATTCTGTCCACCACCGCGTATATCAAAGAAACCGGCGATTTCTCGATTCTCGATGAGCGTGTGCCGTTCGACAACGATGAGCGCGTCGCGCAACCGCATTTCGAACACCTGAAGCGCTCCTTCTATCACACCGTCAACAACCTGGGCCCTCACGGCCTGCCGCTCATCGGCCGAGCTGACTGGAATGACTGTCTGAACCTCAACTGCTTCTCGACTGACCCGAACGAGTCGTTTCAAACAACCAACAACAAGATGGGACGTACTGCAGAGTCGTTGATGATTGCCGGGCAGTTCGTTCTCTACGGCCGGGAGTTCGTCGAGCTCTGCAAATGCATCGGCAAGGAAGAAGAGGCAGCAGAAGCACGACAGCACGTCGACAACATGGTTGTTGCCGTGATGGAACATGGCTGGGATGGTGAGTGGTTCTTGCGTGCCTACGATTACTATGGGAAAAAAGTCGGCAGCATGGAAAACGAAGAAGGCAAGATCTTCATCGAATCACAAGGCTTCTGCTCGATGGCAGGTATCGGACTCCAGGAAGGCAAAGTGGAGAGGGCGCTCGATGCCGTGAAGGAATGGCTGGATAGCGACTTCGGCATCGTACTCAATCAACCCGCTTTTACCCGCTATGTGATCGAGTACGGTGAGATCTCGACTTATCCAGGGGGCTACAAGGAGAATGCCGGCATCTTCTGTCACAACAACCCGTGGATCATGATCGGTGAGACTGTGCTGGGGAGGGGTGATAGAGCATTCGAGTACTTTCGCAAGATCGCACCGTCTTACCTCGAAGACATCAGCGAGCTACACAAGTTGGAACCGTATGTCTATGCACAGATGATCGCGGGCAAGGACGCGTACCGCCCGGGCGAAGCCAAAAACTCGTGGCTCACCGGTACGGCTGCATGGAACTACTACGCGATTACACAGTTCATTCTAGGAATCAGACCCGGATACGACAGCCTCGACTTAGACCCCTGTATTCCATCTGATTGGGATGGGTTCAAGGTCACACGAGTGTTCCGAGGCTCCACCTACAGGATAGAGGTCCGCAACCCGGAACATGTGAGTCGCGGGATCAAACAGATGTCGGTCGACGGAGACAACGTACCGGGGAACGCCATTCCCGTTTCAGATGCAGGTACTGAACATCAGGTTGTTGTGGAGCTGGGTTGATCGGCTGTTGACCTTACGCTTGCCATACTCAATGACACCAGCTGTTGAGCAAAGAGGGTTACGATGACGGCGTCGGAACACAAGCTGCGTATACGAGAGAAGATCGGCTATTCACTGGGCGATGCCGCGGCCAACCTGGTTTGGCGGGGTGCCCTGGCGTTCCTTGCCGTCTTCTATACCGACACGTTTGGTATCCCGGCGCTGGCTGTTGGCGCCCTGCTTCTGATCGTCAGGCTGTCGGACGGGATCACCGACATCATCATGGGCATGGTCGCCGACCGTACGGCCAGCCGGTGGGGGAAATTCCGACCGTGGGTACTCTTTTCGGCGCCCGTGCTGGGCGCCTTCATGGTGTTGACGTTCACTACTCCGGATATCGGGCCCACAGGGAAGTTGATCTGGGCGTACGTGACCTATATCGGCCTTACGCTGGCCTATACGGTCAACAACGTACCCTATTCGGCGTTGATGGGGGTCATGACAACCAGCACTCTCGAGCGTACCAATCTCTCAGCGTGGCGGTTTGCCGGCGCATTCTTCGGCGGCTTCCTGGTAATGGTTGGAACACCTCTGCTGGTCGCGCGTCTCGGAGCTGGCAACGACCAGATGGGATATCAGTACACGATGTATCTGTTTGCGGCGATCCTGGTATTGATGCTCCTCATCACCTTCGTCTCAACGAAGGAACGGGTTGTTCCGGAGCACGATCACAGCGGGAAGTTGAAGCAGGATTTCCTGGACCTGACCAAGAACATCCCGTTTCTGTTGGTTCCGCTGTTTGCGATAACGTTGTTTTTCTACTACCGGGATCTATATACCGGCATCTTCTTCGTCTTGGTCGTAGCCGCAGCCGTGTTCTTCGTCCGAAAGCTGATACGCACCCCAGAATCGGAGACCACCAACACGCAGAAGGACGTGGTCGACCTGCTGACCAACGTGCCGTGGATGATACTGCTGTCGATCGGCTTCCTATTCATGATGTTCAACGGCATCAAGATTGGAGCGACGGCGTACTATTTCAGTCACTATGTCGGTGACAGAGTTGCGGCCGAGCAGTATTTCGGCTGGTTGCCCAGCTGGCTCGGCTCAGGGCAGGAGATCCTCGTCAGCGCGTACTTTGCCGCCGTGCTCGCCATCTCCGTGGTTGGTGCTCTGTGCACGGGGTTCCTGGCTAAACTGGTCGGCAAGAAGAACCTCTTCATTATTTCGCTGTTTCTGGGCGGTTTGATTCTCTGTTTCATCTATCCTCTCGACCCGACACAGATCTTTGCCTTGTTCTTGTTGGGCATCAGCTCCGAGTTCTTCGCCGCCATTATGCCGACATTGTTCTTCAGCATGTTGGGTGATACAGCCGACTATTCCGAGTGGAAGAATCACCGTCGCGCCACCGGGCTCGTCTACTCGGCTGGGACGTTCATCAACAAGACCGGAGGCGGGTTTGCCGGCGCTCTCATACTGATCGTATTGGCCGCGTACGGTTATGACGGCATGGATGAGTCTACGATTTCGGGATCGGTCGACGGGATGAGGGCATTGATGAGCTGGATACCTAGTGCGTTTGCCTTCCTGGCAGCGGCAGTAATGCTGTTCTACCCACTGAACGATGCTAAAATGCAGCAGATCGAATCCGAGCTAGCCGCAAGACGTTAGGGCGGGTAAGAGACGTTTCGGCATTGCATCGAGATCTCGCGTCTGGTCTTTCCCGAGTCGTTGATGATGTCGTAGAACTCATCGAAGTATTCGAGCGAGCGGTCGAGTCGCCGCTCGTCCAGACCAACCTGTTCCCGCCAAAGGGTGTAAATAGCTGCCTTGCGCTCGTTGAACAGACTGAAGATGGGCACGAACTCCTCTGCCGGCCGACAGAAACCCCAGTACCGTCGGTCCCGCACGTGACGCACGCCAACGGCAGGATCGGGTCTCGCGTACGGCGCCGAGATCACGCCCGACCAGTCGAAGTCGTAAGGCACCGGAATCACAGGCCCGGCCATTGTACCGATCAGCTTGACGTTGTGACAGCAGGGCTCGCCGTTGGCGGATTGGGTCGCACTCCAATCGGTATTGCCGATCAGGAACTGAAACATCTCGAGCAGAAGCAGACCGATTTGATCCTGCTGATTCGGGGGAACAAAAGGTACCTCGAGCACCTCCCACCCGTGCCGTTCTGCGAGCATCTCAAACGGCTCGAGGACGAACATGTATTTGGTGAGTGAATCGCGCTTGCCCTCGGTGTCTATATATGTTGCGCGCGCTAGCCGCACCCGGATGCTCGTGTCGGACAACTGATTGAACGACCGGTAAATCAGATACTCCTGTAGCGTGAACTGCTCGTATTCAGGTCTCCTGTCCTGGCAATGGGCGACGATTGACACCCGGTTCAGGCCTGCAAACAAGGTGTTTTCGACCTGCCGGCGGCGGAAATTGATGTGGAGATTCGGGAAGCCGCAGGTTCGTCTGCGGAGCCGGAAGAATCCGCGGGTCTTGGCGCGCATGTCGAGAACCACTGAATCCCCTCCTTCGTCGACGTAGGAGAGGATACCCGGGTGGTACTCACTCTCCTGGTCGCGGTCCTCGAAGATCGTGGACAACGGAGCTTCGATCCGGAGCTCGAGCAAGTCGTGTGAGGCAAACAAAGGAACCGCTTGGGTGACTAGCCGCAACGAATCGGTCGTGGTTTCGTTCTGTGCTTCAAGTCCGCACGCTACCAGCACCATAGTGGCTACAGCGAAACTGGTGGGCATCACGACCCAACTCGAGCGAGCCACGCCTCGAAGTCGTTGTGTTCCTCGAGAAAAGAAACGCCGAAAACGTAGGTGGCGAGGCCGAGCATCATGGAGGAGTAGTCTATCCCCTGGATTTCCTCGGCAACCCAGGAGGGATTAGACACGCTGTAGCGCCACAGTATGTCTCCAGTCATACCGTCAATAGAACGCACGGCTCTGCTTCTCGTGGTGTTGTGCATTCTGAGATCACTGACTGCGGTCGAGTCGATCGGTAGGAATCCGGCAACGATATGAGGAGACACAATCTGATCCGGGTTGTTGTGTATGGCGTCGGCGTGATACGCCGCCGAGATTGCGCTGCCTGCTCCCAGACCCCACTGGTGAGTTTCCGCCTCCGTCGACTGTTGCCACCACGCGCGATCCGCCTGTTGAGCGTTTCTCATGAAGGTACGATACCGTTCGCTCGTAGTGAATGCGTGACACAGGTAATACGGAAACTGAATCACGAAGCTGGAAAGGAATGCTCCCGGCCGGTCGGTGAGGACTGCAATACCAGAGAAGCTGGAAGTCGGCAGGCTGTCAGCACTCGTGTAGAACTGATTCCAAAGTTCGGTGGCCTGGCCGGTTCCCGCTCCATCCGCCAACTTCGCCAACCACGCAACCAGCATGTATTCGTTAAAGGGCAGCGTCAGGAATCCTGGCTTGCCGTAACCATCCTCCATCATCTCGAGATAAACAGCCCCCTGGTCTGGGTCCGCAATTGCCCGTGACCAGTCGACCGATTGCCAGAGCTCGAACACGAGCGAGTCGAGTTCGCCTGTCTCTCCGAGGCATGATGCGGCAAACAAGGCGCCGCTCATGAGTATGGCAGTGTCTATGCTCGAGTATTCACTCTCCCCGGCTCTACTACCCGTTTCCATGTCGACGAAGTGGTAGTAGAAGCCTGACGCGTTGCGTGCGTGCGACATTCCCAACACCGAGCGCACCGTCGCTATGGCTTGTTCGGTTGCGTTCTCGACTATCCCCATTCGGTTGCCGATGCACACGGAGATGAGCCCCATTCCAGTAGTGGCCACCGAGGCCGGGCCCTCGTGTCTGCCGTCGAACCGTAGTCGATCGCGATAGAGTCCGGATTCGTGGCGGGACGCACGAAACAGATTCACCGCACCAGCAAGATATTGGCTGTCGGTAGGATGATGCAGCGATTGCGGCGCATCCGGATCCTCGCAAGCGCTAGCTCCGAACAGAACCGTAACGCACAGCTTCAGTAACAGGGGTGTTCTTACATTCGGTCCCATGGTATCTGCAAGCTACACCGTTTGACGGTTTCACCAAGGCGATCCTGGTCCGTCTGTACGGCAACACGCGCTACTTGTAACTTTTAGTATGATTAGACTCCGACTCTGCTTCTGTCTCCTGACAGCGTTTGGTGCTCTGCCGACGGATTTCGGCTTCGCCCAGGGCGACGACGCCCAACTCCGCATATTGGTGATCGGCGCGCACCCGGATGATCCCGAGAAGGTGGGTGGCACCATGGCCAAGTTCATTGAGAACGGCCACGTGGTCAGGCTCGTGTCTTTGACCAACGGGAACGCGGGCCACTTCGAGATGGGTGGCGGTCCCCTGGCTCAACGGCGATACGGCGAGACCCAATGTGCTGGCCGGGTCATCGGGGCAGAGTACGTTGTCCTCGACAACGACGATGGAGAGTTGATGCCCACTCTCGAAAACCGTGAGGAGGTGATCCGGCAAATCCGGGAGTTCCAGGCGGACATCGTCATCAGCCACCGCCCCAACGATTACCACCCGGATCACCGCAACACTGGTCTCTTGGTGAGGGATGCGGCGTACATGGTTACCGTGCCGAACATCGTAGCCTCGGTTCCGCACCTGAAGAGGAATCCGATCTTCATGTACATGTCGGACAGGTTCACCGAACCGTCTCCTTTCGTTCCGGACATAGTTGTGTCAATCGACGACGTCATCGAAAAGAAGATCGACATGTACCATTGCCATGTATCGCAGATGTATGAATGGCTGCCCTATAACATGGGAATTCTCGAGCAAGTGCCGAGTGATACATCGGCGCGGCGCGACTGGCTCGCTGAGATTCGGGGATTCAGATCGTCCCGATCCGGAGAGACTCATCGAGACCTATTGATCGAGCTTTATGGGCAGTCGGAGGGCAGCCAGGTGCGGCAGGCAGAAGGCTTCCAGCTTTCAGAGTATGGCTCGCAACCGTCCCTCGAGGTGCTGAAGCGGCTCTTTCCCTTCTTCGACTGATCGGTTTACCTGCCCTCCCACTTGGGCGCGCCGCCGAATATGGGGTCGTTGTAACTGACGCAGCAAGTCTCGCTCATTGCGGCAGCGCCAAACGATCTGAACATTGCACCAAGTATCTGAACGACTGGGGAAGGCATGGCACAATCGCCCGAGATAAAAACGCCCCCGCGCGGTCTGGCGATTCTCCTGCTGGTTGGACCGTCGCTAGTTTGGGCGGCGGAGTTCATCGGATCCGGGGAGGTCATTCTGTCCACCCGCACCGGAGCCATCCTCGGTCCGACCGTGCTTTGGGCCGTCATCTTGGGCGTCTTCCTGAAGTTCTGGATTGGAATGAGCGGTGCCGCCTATACGGTCGTCACGGGCGAAGGAATGATAGACATGATCTCGCGCGTGCCGGGGCCAAGAAACTGGGGAGTGTGGCTCACGCTCGTTGCGCAGCTTGCGAGTGGAGCGATCGCCATCGGCTCTCTCGCCACAGCGGCCGGAGTATTCCTCTCGAGTCTGACAGGGTTGGCACCGACTTTTTGCGGCTGGCTGATCACCATCTTCGCAGTTGCCGTAGTCTGGTCGGGCATGTATGACATCCTGAAAATGGTCATGAGCGTCCTCATTGCCGTCGTCGTCATCGGCGCGATGTACGTCGCTGTCGTAGTCTTCCCCGGTTTCGAAGCGGTGGGTGAAGGGCTGATGATGAAGACACCAGTCGTGCCGGATTGGGCGTTGGCAACTCCCGGAGTGAACGAAAATCCGTGGCGCGAGATTCTGCCGCTAATGGGCTGGGCTGCAGGTGGCTTCGCAAGCCAGGTGTGGTACACGTATTGGGTCATGGGTGCTGGGTACGGTGCGGCCGCGGGGCGAGGCTACGGGCGTCCGGCGGATGAGACGATGCTGCAATCGATGTCCGCTGACACTGCGCAAAAGATCAGAGGCTGGCGCAACGTCGTCTATGTCGATGCCACTCTAGCAATGGTGATCGGCATCGTGGTCACGTCCGGGTTCCTGCTTGCTGGGAGCGGCGTGTTGGGCGCGCGACAACTGGCGCCGGACGGTCCGCAGGTAGCGACAACTCTAGCCACGATCTTCTCGTCCAGATGGGGTGAGTTCGGCGGCTTATTGTTCATGATCGCCGGCACTGCCGCGCTCATCGCGACCCAAGTCGGGCAGCTGGCCGGTTGGCCGCGCCTGCTCGCAGATGCGTTTCGGATCTGTATCCCCGGCTTCGCTCGGCGATTCGAATGGAAGACCCAGTTTCACATATTCCTTGGAATCTTCTTCCTAACCAGCATGGTAATCGTGTACTCGTTCGGCTTGAGGCCGGTGCTGATCGTCAAAATCTCCGCCATCCTCGACGGGTTGCTGCTGACGCCGTTCCAGGCGATCTGGGTGCTTCTAGGGTTGTTTGTAATATTGCCCAAGCTGCTGTCCAAGGAAGCGCTCAGGATCCTCAGACCACACTGGATATTCTCGGTGGGCCTTGTGATGGCGTTTCTTGTGTTCGGTTACTTTTGTGTGTTCCAGATGCCGTTTGTGTGGTGAGAGAGACCCGAAGAACTGCTCTACCTCTAGTTGCCGAACCACGCCACCCAGAAGACCGCTCCCGCCGTTCCGTCCATAGTAGGCTCGTTCGTGGAGTAGTCTCCGATGTCGTCATGGTAGACCACGTGTTGGTTTTGGAACTGGACTAACTCGTCGGGAGAGTTACCCGTTATGCCCAACAAGCTCGAGTAGACCGACGTCAGGGCCGGACCATCTACGAGCACACCAGGGACCTCACGGTCGGTGCGAGAACAAAACGGTGACCTTGCTCACGTCCTCTAGGTAGCCGACCAGATTGACGCGAAGGTGTAGCGCGTTCGAGTCGACAGAATACGCCAACTCCTGTTCCGCGCGCCGGTCAGGATCTCTCGAGATGTAGCACTCGTCAGACAGGGTGCGTAAGAACCGCGTAATCGTACTTGACATTCTGTATATACTGTGTATACTGTGTATATGTCGTTATCCGATGAGATCGTGTTGTCCCAGACCGACCCCAGGCCCATGTACCAGCAAATCATGGGACAGGTGAAACAATTGGTGGCCGTCGGGGATTGGCCTCCGGGATTGCAGTTGCCGTCCATCCGACAGCTGGCTGTGGCCCTGAAGATCAGCGTGATCACGGTAAAGCGAGCCTATCTCGAACTGGAGCGCGAAGGCGTAATTGTCACCCGTCATGGGATGGGCTCATTGGTGGCGGAGCAGGCAGGATCGAGTCAGGGGCCTGCGCGCGAGGAGTTGCGGACGCACCTCGCCGCAGCCGCCCGCCTCGCCAGCAGGTTGGGTCTGAGCCTGGACGAGTTAGCGTCACAATTGCTCGAGATCCACAATGACACAACCGAGGGATCCAAATGACTACGCAAGCCGTTCGGCTCGTCGGAGTCGAGAAGGCTTATCCCGATTTCCTTTTGGATGGTATCGATCTGAAGCTGCCCGAAGGTAGCGTCATGGGCCTGATCGGACCTAACGGGGCAGGAAAGTCGACGACGATGCGCATACTGATGGGACTGATTCATCAAGATAGAGGCGAAGTCTCCGTTCTGGGGCGGTCGATGCCCTCGGATCAGGTGGCCGTCAAACGCGATGTAGGGTTCGCGTCAGAGGACATGCGCCTCTATTCACAAGCGTCCATCCGCTGGCACATGGATTTCGTTCGCGCGATCCGCCCGACGTGGGACGAGGCCCATGCGACGCATTTGTTGAAACGCTTCGACCTGTTGCCCCATCACAAGGTCAAGGGATTATCACACGGGCAACGCGTTTTGACGACCTTGATGCTGGTCCTGGCGCACCGCCCGAGGCTGCTGGTTTTGGATGAGCCCACGATCGGACTCGACCCGGTAGCCAGACACGAAGTGCTCGGCGAACTCATGCACGTGTTGAGTGACGGCGATCGATCCATCCTCTTCTCGTCTCAGAACACTCAGGACGTCGAGCAGATCTCCGATCTCATCACCTTCATCGACCGCGGTAGACTCATCGACTCGCAGGACAAGGAATCATACCTGGATTCCTGGCGACGGCTGCGACTAGAGGTGCCGACTGATGTGTCGGTACCCGATCTGGAAGGTGTGGTTTACGGCCGCGCCCAAGGCAGTCTTCGGGTGGCGACCACGAACGGCTTCGAGGATGGAATGACTCGAGCGTTTGAGACCGCCGGCGTGACTGTGCAGAGTGTCGAGCCGATGACGCTCGAAGAGATCTTCCTCGCCAACGTACAACTCAGCCGAGGAATCTCCAAATGAACTTCCCTGTGGTGGAACGTCTGATCGTTAAGGACTTGTACCTGCACCGCTATCCAATTCTCGGTCTGGCGCTCGCTCTACCGGTTGCCGGTATCGTGCCGTCGGTATTTGGCGGGGAGACCATGTGGCGGCAGATGGGACTGATTCTGCTCAACAACTCGCTGATATATCTAATCTTCTTCCTGCCGATGGCGACCGTCATGATGGAGCGTAAGAATCATACGTTGCCATTCTTGATGAGCCTGCCGGTCTCCTATAAGGAGTATACCGCGGCCAAGCTCTTGGGCGGTTTGTTGGTCTTTGTGGTCACGCTGTGCATAGTCGGACTGGTATTGCCTGCTGTCGTGGCGCGCTCCGAACAGCTGGCATTCGGCGTGATGCCGTTGCTCGCGGTCATCCTAGGCGTGTTTCTCGTGTTTTTCGTCCTGACCATGGGCGTGTGTTTAGTCACCGAGTCTTTTCTCTGGACGATGGTATTAGGTCTCCTCTCGGTAGTGTTCGTCTTCCTCTTTTTCCCGCTACTGGAGTCCATCCCACCCCACCTCATCGACCACTGGACGAGCGACCGTGTGGTCTGGGACGTTGAGGTAGTCATGGCGCTCGGCCTAGAGCTGACAATCTCGCTAGGAGCGATCACCGCAACGTTCGCGCTGCAGAAGCGCAAGAAGGACTTCTTGTGAGCGCGGTAGCTATTGAATTGTCGATCTGAACGTCGCGTGCAATCCGGGCGCGTTGATAGAGGATTCTCCCATGAGACACTGTGACTTGACCCGCAGGGATTTTGTGAAGACCAGCACCGGCCTGATTATCGGGGCTGCGGCCGGAGGTCTGGGCATCAGTGGAACGAGAATAGGTGTACAGGGCGAGCCGCCGGTAGTGAGTGTCGTGAAGATCAGCAACGACAGGGTTGGTTATGCGGTAGAGGAGGCAATTGATCTGCTTGGCGGAATAGAGACGGTTGCCATGGGCAAGGACAGGATCATGCTCAAGCCAAACCTAGTCGCCGAGAGCCCTGACTTCACCACCAAACCAGGCGTTGTGAGAACGCTCGCGGAACTGATGAAGAGATCCGGAAAGGAAGTCTTCATTGGCGAAGGCTCCGCAGCGGGAAACGGTTTCAACGTCAAGGGAGGCGTGGTCTACCGCACCAGGAATCGAGAGATACTGGACAGTATGCAGCAATACGTGTTCGACACCCTCGGATACACCGACCTCGCCAGGTCCGTTGGAGTCCCGTTGCTCAACCTGCATTCTG
This sequence comes from uncultured Gemmatimonadaceae bacterium, assembly GCA_964518955.1. Lineage (GTDB taxonomy): Bacteria > Gemmatimonadota > Gemmatimonadetes > Gemmatimonadales > GWC2-71-9 > JBDGYW01. The sequence continues at coordinate 33,626 of CAZFHS010000030.1, forward strand.
GTGAACTCGCCGATGTCGCGCTAAAAGATGGGCTTGCCTTCGACACGATATCGCTGCATCACTCGCTCACCGAGATCGACTTACTCTGCTCGGTCCCGATGATGAAAACGCACACCCTCGCCACCGTGACCCTCGGGATGAAGAACCTCATCGGACTCTACCCGGGCACGATCTATTACTCAGTGAGATCGTGGCTGCACGATCAGGCGGCGCACTCGCATTCGCCGGGAGTGGCATACGAGATCATCGACATGGTCAGGGCGAACAAACTAGGCCTGGTAGTTGTGGACGGTTCGATGGCGATGGAAGGAGACGGTCCGAGTATGGGAGATCTGTTGAAGATGGACGTGATCATCGCCGGCACGAACCCACTCGCAACGGACATGGTGGCAGCGTACGTCATGGGGTTCGAGCCGCATGAGGTACCCACGTTCACGTGGGCGAACCGCATAGGCATGTCGCCAACTCACCTCAGTGAAATCGAGGTGAGGGGAGCGACGCTCGAGAGTGTCCGGCGGCCTTTCGTGAAACCAAACGTCGTCCCATGGACGAGCATCAACCAGTTCTTTGGTGTTGAGGAGATTCCCTAGTGCCTGGACTGAAACACGGCGTGTACTCCGGGCACGGGAGGAGGAAAAAATGAAGGTAATTGCAACACTGATGCTAACAGTCACAATCCTGGCGCCGTTGCCGGCATTGGGTCAGGATAATCCGGCAACCAGCAATAACATACACCTGGCGGCTCTGCAGGGGGACATAGAAGCAATCAGGCAACATATTGAGTCCGGATCGGACCTGAACGCAAAGGACGCGTATGGATCTACCCCGCTGATTGTTGCCGCGACCTTCGGCAAGACCGAAGTGGCAAAAGCCCTGATCGCGGCCGGTGCCGATCTCGACATGAAGAACAGGGACGGGGGCACTGCACTTCATGCAGCTGCCTTCCTGTGCCGTTCAGAGATCGTTGAGGCCCTGTTGGAACACGGTGCTGACAAATATCTGAGGGACGGGTTCGGTAATACGCCGTTCGAAACCGTTTCAGCTTCGTTCGAAGATGTCAAAGACATATACGACGGCTTTGCACGTGCGCTCCGGCCGTTGGGTCTCCAACTTGACTACGAGCGCATAACGGCCACCCGGCCCCGCATCGCGGAGATGCTGCGGCCTCGGGCAAACGAGTTGGAAGCGGCCGAATATGCACCATTAATCGGGGATGACTGGAGAGTGTCGACACCTGACGAGCAGGGGCTTGACCCAACTCTCGTGGCAGAGCTCTTTCTCGATGCGACAGGATTGGAAACGCTCTACGGACTGCTGGTTGTCAAGAACGGCTTTCTGATCGCGGAAGGCTACTTCAATGACGGGGCGGTTGAGCAAAAGGCACTATTACAGTCGGCGACAAAGAGTTATACGTCTGCATTGGTCGGGATTGCGCTTGAACGGGGCTGTTTGTCAAACGTGGATCAGAGGATGGTGGAATTCTTTCCGGAGTTTGCAGGTCAGCTAACTGATCCGAGGAAAGAGCAAATCACAATTCGCCACATGCTGCAAATGCGCGATGGATACCCATGGGAGGAGTCCGATTTGACCCTTTGGGATGCGCTCTTGACGGGAGAGTATTTGTCCCGCATAGAGGAGTTTCCCCTCACTCGCGCTCCTGGAACCGAGTTTCAATACAGCAATCTGACATCCCATTGGCTGGGTGTGATTGTGGCTCGCGCGTGCGGTACCGATCTCAGATCATTCGGCCAGGAGTTTCTATTCACGCCCTTGGGAGTGGAGGTGGGTGAGTGGACACAGGATCGAGACGGCTATCACATCGGCGGTGCCGAAATCCGCTCAACCGCACGCGATGCTGCGAAGTTCGGCTTGTTGTACCTCAATGACGGCAGACATGATGGGAAGCAAGTAGTCGCAGCAGATTGGGTCCGGGAATCTCTACTGCAGTACTCGGAGGCTGTGAGTTCAGGTGGAATCCAGGCCGGCGAACTGGGCCGCTACTTCGGCGACATCGGGTATGGATATCAGTGGTGGTCCGCTCGGGTTGGCGAGCATCATGTCAATTACGCGGCGGGACATGGCGGGCAACTGATAATCCTGCTGGATGAGTTCGACATGGTGGTAGTTGTTACGGCAGATCCGTTCTTCCTCCAACACGATGATGAGTCGTGGATGCACGAAGTCGCGAACTACAATCTCGTGGGCAAGTTCATCCAAGCCTTGCCGACCCGTTGACGGGTGACGTACGGTATCGCCCGGCTAGTCTTCCACTATACGGAGACGAATGACGTATTGGACGTCGAGATCGTCACGCCAAATACCGTAGATCTTGCCGTCCCTAATGATCCGCGGTGTGAAGCGAGGAGGCATCGTAACTATACCCAGGTATCGGCCATCCGGATCAAAAACATCCCAGTCACGAGATCCTATGTCCTGGGTCATGTCGTAGGTCTCCAGTTCCTCTTCGGTGACTTCGGCGGGCGGTCGCAGATGCTGGACCCAGAGACTCCCGTTTGGCCCAACGGACATACTGACGAAAGCTGGGAAGAACTCGGCGAAACTGATGGACTGCCGCGTCTGCTGCATGAACTGCACAAAGGCCTCAGGAGGAACGGAAGCGCGCACCTGTTCTTCGATAACCTCCCACATCATGTCGATGTCTCGTTCGGTCACGGGTGCCGGTTCTGCTGGTTTGGTGACGACGCGTCGCAAGCTGCCGTTCGGGCCGAATACGCTGATGCGATATTCGTTGGTGATTCCGAAAAAAAGCTCCATTTCGTCTGACAACGTCCATACCGGTTCGGCTGCGAACACCGTTCTCTGAGCGCCGCGCGCGTCATTCAGAACGAGGCTTGCCCCTGGCGGAAACCTTATCAGCGTGTCGATCACAGAACCGTCTGTCGCGAGCGTTACGATGACATCCATGTTGTCGCGCGCGGGCATGTCGGGCAGAGCGAGCGGACGCACCTGTTCCGCGACGACACCGGTGCGAGTCGCGACTATTGACATTGGGAGCCCGTGTTCGAGCCGGAGCGGGAAGCTACCAAGGCTCTCTCCATTGGGTGCATACCGATTTATCCGCTGGTTACCCAGGTCCGGAACTAGCAGCGTATCTCCAGGGCCCATGTACAACGTACCAACCTCAGCGCCGAGCTCGCCGGGGCCGTCGCCCGGCCCGCCGATCGTCTGCTCGTAAGTTCCATCCGGCGAGAATACACGGATATCCCGGACCTGGATGTCGAGCACGAAAATCCGGTCCCTGGAATCGACTGCGATGAGCCCTATCTGTCCAAACTGATATTCCAGCTGACCCTCGATGGTGCCGATTCGAAGCTCCTCCTCGAGCGTCCAGCCCCCACCCTCCTCCCAAAACCCCTGGTCCGTGTTCGTGACGATCCTGACACCGGCACTGTCCGTCACGGTACCGGTCCAGCCGTCTCCACCAGAACAGGCCGTCATACAGCAGAGCGTGAGCATTACGCCCAGAGTCCCAATCCCAAACCTCATCGTATTTGCCCCTCCGAGTTGGCACATGGCCATTGCGCCCCTGTAGTAACTGCTCCCTGCCTCGGACCTTGCCCGAACCATCACTGACAAACCGGGGAGAATGCACTCGTCGGCATCAAGACGCCGCGTACAGTATTCTGCGCCCCTTGACCGCGCGACGCCAGAGAGCGCACCGAAGTCGTAAAGCACCGCAAGACTGCACACTTCTCCGAGCGATCTCCCGTCTGCCGCCTTGACCAATAGTACGACGCGTACTATACTGTCACGTACTATGCTAAAGCGTACTACCACCACACTCGACTACGCGCTCCTCGGACTGATCTGTCAATCGCCCCAGTCGGGCTACGACTTGAGAAAGACCTTCGAAACGACCGCCATGGGGAGTTTCAGCAGCAGCCCCGGCGCCATCTACCCCGCGTTGCGGCGACTCGAGCAACAGGGATTCGTCGAGGGCGAGGTCGATAACACGAAAGCCCTGCGGCCGAAGAAGGTGTTCCGAGTGACCAAGGCGGGCAGGAAGACTCTATGCGAGTGGTTGGTCCGCGAGATCGACCGCGAGGACGTGATACGTCGCGTGGACGAGCTGATACTGCGGTTCGCGTTCCATTGGGTGCTCGACAGCCGCACAGCTACTCTTCGGTTTCTCGAGAGCTTCCTGCGTGAAGTCGAGGATTATCTGGGCGAGCTGAACCGTCAGCTTAAGGTGTTTCCTGCAGGAGCACCACCGCAGCCCCGATTGGCAATGGCGGTCGGCATCGAACAATACCGGGCCTCCGCGCGCTGGGCGCGCAAGGCCATCAAAGAGTTCAAAGAGGAAGGCTGATGATTTCTCTACATAAACTGGCGCAGTGGCGCGACCATCCCAGGGACATCCGAATGGCGCAACGGGGCCGTTTCGGCTTCGTGTGGCTCAACGATCTCATACACGACCTGCGATACGCGGTGCGACAGCTGGTGAAGGCAAAGGCCTTCGCGTTTGTCGCGGTTATCACGCTGGCCATGGGCTTGAGTGCCAACATTTCGATCTACGCTTTGATCGACAACCTGTTCTTTGCACCGCTGCAAGTTGAGGGTGCCGATCGACTCGTGACGGTGACACGTCACAACCCGCGGTCACAGTTCTCCAGTCGCATCTCCTGGCCGGATTACGAGGATTACCGAGATAACGTACCGGGGCTCAGCGGCACCATTGCGCTAGCCTTTCATGCCGTGAATCTCAGCTGGGCCGGGCAATCCCCGAATCGTACATGGATAGAGGGCGTCAGCACCAACTACTTCACGACCCTGGGGACCTCGCCGGCGGTGGGGCGGTTGTTCCTACCGGGAGAAGGTGTCGCCGAGGGTGCCGATCCGATTTTCGTGCTTTCCCATCGCTACTGGCGCGACAGGCTCGGCAGCGACCCAGGCGTCGTCGGCCGGCCAATGCGGGTTAATGGGCAAGTCTACGAAGTGGTAGGTGTCGCTTCCGAGGGTTTCAACGGCGCCCAGTGGGCCATGGCGCCGGCCGGGTGGGTGCCCGTGACGATGATCCCCAACTTGATCCGCGGCCTGGAAGGGGTTTTGGAGAACCGCGAGGTGCCTCTCTTTCGCGTGTTTGCACACATGGCAGATGGTTACACGCCGGATCGTGTACGCGCAGAGTTGGCAGTTGTCGATCGACGCCTCGAGTCCGAACATGCGGCGGGTGCCATGGACGGCGTGGTCACCATGGTCGTTCCGGAACAAAGGAGTCGTCCGGACCCGAGTTTTAGTGGATTCCTCCCGTTGGCGGCTGCCGTATTCCTGGGATTGTCCCTGTTGGTCCTGACCGTCGCCTGCGCGAACATCGCCAACTTGCTGTCGGCAAGGGCAACCGGCCGACACCGAGAATGGGCCATCCGCAGTGCCGTCGGTGCGTCCCGGTGGCGACTGATGCGCCAGCAATTGGCTGAGAGCATGGTTTTGGCACTTCTGGCCGGCCTGGTGGGGTTGGGAACCATGCCTGTGATTGGCCCCGCCATTCAGGCGCTCGCCCCTCAAGGTGATATTCCGACGCAGGAAGGGTCCCTCCAAGTCCTTGGACTGGTTAGAATCGTCAGCTTCACCGTGGCTGCTTCATTCCTGGCAGGGCTTTTGGCAGGGTTTCTTCCAGCGGTTCGTGCAACCCGAGGCAATCTCCAACAGCTGATGAAGGGTGAACACGGGCGTGAGAAGCGTGCCGGGCGCTGGATGCGTGGTGCCCTCGTGGGTTCCCAGGTAGCCTTCTGCGCGGTCGTGCTCGTAGCGAGTGGATTGTTCGTGCGCAGCCTGGGCCGCGCCTCGGATATGCAACTTGGCTTCGATCCGCAGGGGATCGCGCAAGCCTCCATCGACCTCGGCCTGCAGGGGTACGAACCGGAAGCCGCTCTACAGTTCTTCGACGATCTCAAGCGAGAGGTGAGTGGGCTGCCGGGCGTACAGTCCGCGACCGTGGCCACCAGCGTTCCCCTGGGGATGCGCCCGGAGTTGCTTTTGGTCTCCGACGCCAACGCAACTCAGCTAGACGAGTCCGGACGCACGGAGGGTGAGATCGAGGCTTCGCAAAATCGGGTCGACGAGGCCTATCTCGAGACGATGGATGTTCGCCTCCTGCGGGGCCGCGGGTTCAATAGACAAGACGCCTTGGACGCTCCGCGCGTCGCCCTAGTGAACACTACGCTCGCCGACAAGATCTGGCCGGGCGCCGATCCAATTGGGAAGCGTATGAAGACCAACTGGGGCGGTTGGGAGCAGTCGATAGAAGTGATCGGTGTGATCGAGCCTGGCAAATACATCATGCTTACGGAGGCGCCCCGACCGCATTTCCTGCTGCCGCTTGCGCAGTCCTTCGGCGAAGGGTCCCCGGTCACTTTGCATGTACGTACTAGGGGCGCACCGGCGCTCGTTCTGCCCGAGGTCAGACGGGTGCTCCTGGGTTTGGATCCGGACGTGCCGATCTACGAAGCCATGACGATGCCTGAGCACCTTCGCACCTCGGCCTTCGGCTTGATGCCGCTGCGTCTGGGTTCGGTTATCGCGGGGGCGCAAGCACTCGTTGGCTTGCTGCTTGCGCTCACGGGGATGTTTGGCGTAGTCGCCTACACGGTGAGCATGCGCACCAGCGAGATCGGCATTCGGCGGGCACTGGGAGCAACTCAGACGAACGTGCTCCGATTGGTGAGCCGCGGTGTTTTGCGCGCGGGCACGATAGGACTCGGTTTCGGGCTCCTGGCGGCGTTGGGATTGTCTCAGATCCTGCTCGGGTTGTTGCCCGGCATGGAGCCGTTCGACCTGCCGGTGTTTGGCTATACGACCCTGCTGATGACCGCGGTGTCTCTGCTCGCCTGTTACATCGCCGCGCGCCGCGCAGCCAGGATCGACCCTGCGATCTCGATGAGGATCGAAGGATGATGCGGAATCCCTCCTCGCTCACGCCGGGCTCGCTCCCGCTTGTGCCCGGCGGAACACAGCGGTACGATTGCGGCAGTGCCTACGTCGCCGCGCTGGTTGCGCTCACCTCGAACTCCAGACTGCGAGTTTCTATGGCAAACAAACGGTCGATGAACGCCGGTTATGCAGCCCTCCTATCCTTTGGTATGTTCCTTTTCACGGGACTTCCCATCGACACGGCATCCGGCCAGGCTGGCTCCGTCGCCCCTCCCCTCATCCAGGTGGAGGGCAACCGCTTCGTCGGACCGGAGGGAGAAACTGTGATGTTCCGCGGCTTCTCGTTCTCCGACCCCGACAAGCTGGAGCGAGAGGGACAGTGGAATCGGGAACTGTTCGAAGAGACGCACGACCGGTGGAACGCGAACATAGTGCGTCTGCCGGTGCATCCGGCTGCGTGGCGGGAGCGAGGGGAAGAGGCGTACCTGGCGCTGTTGGACGACGGGCTTCGCTGGGCCGAGGAGGCTTCCCTCTATGTGATCATGGACTGGCACACTATCGGCAACCTGCGCACCGAATTGTTCCAGAACCCTATGTATAACACCACCAAAACAGAAACGCTGAGGTTCTGGCAGAGAATCGCCGCGCGGTATGGCGATCGCTCCGTCATCGCGTTTTATGAACTGTTCAACGAGCCCACACGGTTCAACGGCACGCTGGGTCGGATCGAGTGGGGCGACTTCAAGGAGTACATGGAAGAGATCATCTACATGATCCGCGCCAACGGTGCACAGGGGATCCCGTTGGTGGCGGGCTTCAACTGGGCTTACGATCTGACAGAACCGGCGGCGAATCCCATCGACGCGCCGGACGTCGCCTACGTGACGCATCCTTACCCCCAGAAACGGGAGCTGCCGTGGGAGGAGCAGTGGCAGGAGGACTGGGGATTCATGGCCGAGCAGTACCCGGTGATGGCGACGGAGTTTGGCTTCATGTCCGCTGACGGCCCAGGTGCCCACATCCCCGTCATCGCCGATGAGACGTACGGCGAGGCCATAGTTGACTTCTTCGAGGCTCGGGGTATCTCCTGGGTAGCGTGGGTCTTTGATCCGGACTGGTCGCCGCAGCTCATCGAAGGCTGGGATTTCACTCCGACTCTACAAGGAAGGTTCTTCAAGCAGAAGATGATGGAACTGAACCCTCGACGCGGTACGCGACCGTGAACATCGCATTCGCAATGCTGCCGTCCTATTGTCTCGGAACACGGGGAACGCAACGGGGGTGGAAAACACTCACTGTCTAGGAGACGGTATATGCGCACCAAGCACTATTCGCTCTTGTGTCTACTAATTGCCATGTCGGTTTGGGCGTGCCTTGTGTCTGAGGATCTGTCCGGGAGCTATACGTTGCTGGCGATAGAAGGTCAGGTTCTTCCGGCGCCCGTCCCAAACACTCAGTTCGAGGTCACGAGTGGTTCTCTGCAACTCTCGGGGGACGGTTCATTCCTGCTGAGCTATGTCACGTACAACAGCACGAACGTTTCGGCCTCGTTCACAGCCGAATTGGGCGGTACGTACGATTCGCGGAACGAGCCAACGATCGGATTCAATTCAACCGAGTCGACGAGGGACGGTTCTTCTGTTCCCAAACCCGAAGACCCGTTTTTCGGGACAGTTCATGGAGACAGTCTCACACTCACGGACCCGAACGAAGTACGCTGGCTGTTTCGCAGAGCGGATCCTCAGTAGGGCGATGAAGGTCTGATTGGGCGAATCCTCTGCGCTTCCGACTGTGGCTCAGGGATATGGCTCGCCGCTTGATGCGAATCGAGCGGCATCGTTGGTGGCGGTGCATACCCAGTGCGGTGGAGCATAGTGGCTCTTCTCTGGCGACCCAAGCTGCAATCATACCGAAAGGTGTAGTGCCATGACCAAGGTTTTTCCGACCGACGCAAGCAGGCTATCCTCAACGCTACTGATTCTCCTCGTGACGGCAGGCTGCGGTCGGGAGCCCGTCGCCGAACCAGGCTCACACTTCTCCGATGCCGCTTACAACGTTGCCGGTAGGAGCGCGGTCGTTTACACCACTGCCCAAGGCACCGAACTGAGGATGACCCCCACGGACACGCTGGTGTTCGGGGAATCAGACCCCACTTCGGAAGGCAGGATATACGTCTTTGTCGATCCGCGGAAAACCTTCCAGACTTTCCTGGGCATCGGCGGTTCTCTTACCGATGCATCGGCAGAGACCTTCTACAAGCTCCCCGAGTCAAAGCAGGAAGAGTTACTGGAGGCGTATTACAGCACGGAGGGCGGGATTGGCTACACCGTGGCCAGGACAAACATCAACAGCTGCGACTTCTCGAGCGGTAGTTACACCTATGTTGATGAGGGTGACGGAGAGCTGAACTCGTTCTCCATAGAGCACGATCTCGAATACAAGATCCCGCTCATCAAAGAGGCGATGGATGCGAGCGGTAACACGCTCAAGCTGTATGCCAGTCCATGGAGTCCGCCGGCTTTCATGAAGGACAACAACGACATGCTTCATGGTGGGTAGCTGCTCCCCGAGTATTTCCATTCCTGGGCACTCTACTACACGAAGTTCATCAAGGCTTACAGAGATGAAGGCGTGCCGGTGTGGGGAATCACCATCCAGAACGAGCCCATGGCCACCCAGATCTGGGAGTCGTGCATCTACTATGCTGATGATGAGCGGGATTTTCTGAAAAACCACCTCGGCCCGGTGATGGAAGGGGAGGGCCTCAGCGACGTCAACATCATCGTCTGGGATCACAACCGCGACCTGATCGTCGAGAGGGCGATGGCAATCTTCGACGATCCGGATGCTGCACAATACGCCTGGGGAATAGGATTTCACTGGTACGAAGATTGGTCGGGCGGGGTGCAGATGTACGACAACGTTGCCTTAGTGAACGAGTTGTATCCCGACAAGCACATTCTCTACACCGAGGGAACACCAGCGAGCTTCGAGCCAGACGCGTATGAAAGATGGGACTTGGGTGAGGAATACGGACGGTCGATGATACACGATTTCAATTCGGGTTCTGTGGGTTGGACCGACAGGAACATTCTGCTCGACGAACGCGGCGGCCCCAACCACGTTGGAAACTTCTGCTTTGCACCGATTCATGCCGACACCCGCACTGGTGAGCTGTTCTACACTAATTCGTACTACTACATAGGCCATTTCTCGAAGTTCTTCCATCCCGGCGCGAGGAGGATAGTAGCCTCACCGAGCCGCAGCATGCTGCTCAGTACGGCCTTCATTAACGAAGACGGCCGGGTGGCCGTAGTCGTAATGAATCCGACGGATCAAAGTGGCGATTACTACCTCACAGTGGGCTCTCACGCTGTCGAGATAAGCACATTACCGCACTCGATACAGACGGTGGTGTTTTAGTGCGGTCGCTTCTTCGTGGGTTATGCAATGTTCGTGTTGTCAAAGGGGGCGATTCCATGCGCAATATCACAATCTCCGCGTTACTACTGTTGCTCTGCTCGACCGCGCAGGGTTGGGCTCAGGACTTGTCGCCGAAGTGGGAGGAGCTGACAGCCGCCGACTTCGTGGAGGCCCTCGATGCATCGGAGGGTACTTGCGCCTTGCCTCTGGGTGTGATTGAGAAGCATGGACCCTCGGGCCCGCTCGGCACCGACGTGATCAACGTTCGCTACATCACGACCTTGGCGGCGGCCGAGGAGTACACCTTGATCTTCCCTGAGTACTACGTCGGCCAGATCACCGAGGCCATTCATCAACCCGGCACAATTGCCTACAGCCTACGCCTCCAGCTCGACATGCTTCAAGAGACGGTGTCGGAGATGGCGCGTAACGGCTGTCACAAGATCATCCTGGTCAACGGTCACGGTGGCAACACGGCCATGTTGCAGTACTTCGTGCAGACGCAACTGGCCTCGGCGCGCGGTTATGTCGTATACGCCGTCTTGGGCGGTCTGGCCTCCGACCTGCCCGGGGAGGCGCGCCCGTCTGGGCCCGATGTTGACGGCCATGCCGGTGAAGGCGAGACGTCGAACACAATGGTATCGCGCCCCGATCTGGTTCATCCGGAGCGCGCAGGGACAGAATCGGGCGCGGATCAAGCCCGACTCAACCTACCGGATGGCGTCTATACCGCGATTTGGTGGTACGCGAGTTTTCCAAACCACTATGGTGGCAATGCCGCCGGCGCCACGGCAACCCGGGGCGAGGCAACTATGAGCGCAATGGCCCGACGCCTCGCCGAGAATTTCCGCGCGATCAAGCAGGACGAAGTTGCTCCAAGACTCCAGCGGGAGTTCTACGAGAGGATGGTGCGACGGACGCCGCCGAGGGAGCAGGACTAGCGGTGCCCAGGGCCCGATGCAGTGCCCGCAGATGCTTCGGCCAAGAACTCTTGGCTGGTGCAGCCACTGTCGCCAGGATTGCCATCAACCTCATCGTCACTCCTCCTGGCGGGGCATAACCTAGATCTCCACACTCCTCAAGAACTCGATGCTCCTTCTCAATCCCTCGAGTGGCTCCTCTGTCTCGATCTCGACAATGAAGCCGTGGTCCGCGATGTCGCTTTTCAACGCCGCTCTCAAAACCATGGGCCAGTCGATCATTCCTTCACCGCAGGGCACGATGCCACCCAATCTGCCGGGTTCACTTCCCTGCATCGCGGGATCGTAGTCGTGCATATGAAGCGATGAGTAACGGCCGGCGTACTTGTCCAGATAGTAGACGATGTCGTACCCACCCTGAATGGAAGCAAGCTGAAATTGCATCGTGACCAGATCCGGATCGAGCGCCTCCATTATGTGTTCGTACTGCGGCCTTCCGTCCACCTGAGGACCGACGGCGTGATTGTGATAGCCAAGCCGAAGGCCTGCGGCCCTGACTACTTCGGCCGCTTCGTTGGCTTTCTCTGCCCACCTCTTGATGTCGTCTACTGTTCCATCGTCACCGATCCCGGACCCCGACATCACAATGTCCTCGAGACCAAGAGCGGCGGCATAGTCGGCGGTTCTTGCCGGATCGTCGACCACAACCTCGTGCGGTTCGAAGTGAGCGGACTTGCAGACGAGCCCTGTATCCTCGATCTGCTGCTTGACTTCGGCTGGCGGCAGGGCAGTCAGATTACCGTAGCCCGCGGTTCGGTACCAATTGCCGCGTGGTGAGCACATCTCGACGCTGGCATAGCCGAGTTCCCGAACACTCCTCAAGGTGCCTTCGAAATCCCTTTCGATTTGTCTTCGCACACCGTACGACTGAAAACCGAGTGGTCCATCGAAGAGTGAGGCTCCCGATGCAGAGCCGGACTGTCGATTCTGCTGCCCAGCGTAGCCGATTTCGCCACCCGCTGCGATCACACCGACAGCGCTAGTTCCCAAGAATTGCCTTCTGGTGAGCTTTTCCATTGGATTCCTCCAGCCTCTCCGGTAGTACTGAGACTAAGCTATTGGCCAGCACTTGGGTCGGCTAGAGTCGGCTGGAAGATCTGCCTGCCTCGCTCGGAGTGGTTGAGCGTGACTGATCAGAGACCGTGGGACCCTGGGCAATGCCGTTTCATCGACGTAGCATATGGAAAGCACATCATCGAACGCACAACTACAAAAGAGGGTCGATAGTAATGCAGAAACTGCGAGTTCGCTTGATAACCGTGTTGGGCTCGACTGCGCTGATAGCGTTCACACAAAACGCTCACACCCAGGAGGTCAACTACGACGAGGCCAAAGTGCCCGCGTACACGCTCCCCGATCCTCTCGTCTTCGCTGATGCCACGCCCGTGCTCGACGCCGATACATGGCGGGGCCGGCGGCGGCTCGAGATCCTCCGTCTCTTCGAGGAGCACGTTTACGGGAAAACGCCGCGCAGGTCGCTTGCGCTGCGATACGGGACCCGGTCGGTGGACACGGCGGCGCTCGGCGGCACCGCCACCCGCAAAGAGATTGCCGTCTATTTCACCGAAAGCGATACAGGCCCTCGAATGGATCTGCTGCTCTATCTGCCAAACGACCGATCCGGGCCGGTACCCACTTTCGTCGCGCTCAACTTCTACGGCAACCACTCCATTCACTCGGATCCCGGCATCACGGTTTCGACGCGGTGGATGCGCAACAATCAGGAGTTCGGCGTAATCGAGAACCGCGCCACGGAGGCCTCGCGTGGCGTGCGCGCGTCGCGATGGCCGGTGGAGCGGATCCTCGAACGCGGCTATGCACTTGCTACCGCCTACTACGGTGACCTTGACCCCGACTTCGATGACGGTTTTCGGAACGGCATTCATCCCTTGTTCTACGAAGACGGGCAGTCAGCGCCGAAGCCGGACGAATGGGGTTCCATCGGCGCATGGGCCTGGGGGTTGAGTCGCGCGCTGGATTACTTCGAAACCGACGCCGGCGTCGATCATGAGCGGGTAGCCGTAATGGGTCACTCGCGGCTCGGTAAGACGGCGCTATGGGCGGGCGGGCAAGACGAACGCTTTGCGGTAGTGATCTCGAACAACTCGGGCTGCGGTGGCGCAGCTCTCTCGCGGCGGCGCTTTGGCGAGACGGTCGAACGGATAAATGCCAGCTTCCCACACTGGTTCGCCGGTAGTTTCAAGCAGTACAATGACCGGGAAGACGCGTTGCCTGTGGATCAGCACATGCTATTGGCACTGATGGCCCCTCGCCCGGTCTATGTAGCCAGCGCAGCCGAAGACCATTGGGCTGACCCACGCGGTGAGTTTCTGGCGGCCCTCCACGCCTCACCCGTCTACCGGCTTATTGGCACGGAGGGCTTCGCGGCCGATTCCATGCCCGCTCTCTCGCACCCGATCCACAGCATAATAGGTTACCACGTCAGACCAGGTAGACACGACATCACATCCTACGACTGGGAGCGGTATATGGATTTCGCTGATCTGCATTTGAAGCGGTAGATGGGTGAGCAAGGCAGTTCAGAGGTTTTTAGGTTGCCCGTGCCTCTAGGTCACAGTATGGTGACGGGTCGCAGCATGTTGAAATAACGCGTTGCCGCAACTGGTGCCTACGCTGAGTTGCCCTGCTTCCTGAAGAATCCGCGTACACCACCCAAGGCCAAAACGCCACCAACAATAAACCCGACGATTGGGATGACAATCAATGGAAGGGGAATGAAACCGATAATCACGACACCTGTACGGTTGGGGTCGATCGCCATACGAAGCAGCACGATTGAAAATCCCATTGCTGCGATACCCCCGAACAGCATGGCGTACGCCCCCCTACGGCGAGATTCCTTCATGGTCAATACGGCCCCGATCGCGATCAACCAAAACCCCACCGTGAAAAGGGTTCCACCGGTGCCGGCTGCCAAGCTGTCTTGCCACCCCTCTCCGGCAGTCACTCCTATGCCCAATCCGAGGAGCCACACTGCCAATCCAACCAGAGCCCATGCGCGCGCAGTCAACCCGAGGTATTTCTTTCTCATCGTGCCGCTCTTCCAGTCGAAGGATGTGCTGGCTTGTGTTGAATCATGCGCCGTGTTGACACGGACCGGCGTACTCCCAGTCTCAGGGCAGACCCGATATCTCCCTCACCCGGATGTTTCTATAGCTGACCGGGTTGCCGTGGTCTTGAAGTAGAATCGGCAGCCGGTCGGCGTGCGGCTCGTACTCCGGCTCGCCGATCCACACAGTGGGTACCCTGAGCTCAGCGAAGAATATCATGGATGTTGCTCGCGCGGTACTCAAAAAGACGGGAGTGTCCATGGTGAACGATACTCAGGCAACAGGTGCGAATTTGCCTCCTCGTCTCCCGGGAACGTCTGAGTGGTGTCGTCCCACGTCAGCCGACGTCCCGTTTTGAACGCGATGTTGCCGATGTGGGCCGTAATCGCCGCTCGCGCGGCGACAGCTGCGTTGCATTTGGGTTGCTCTCGTGTCTTTATGCACTCGACGAAGTTTTCCATGTGGGCATCGAGCCCGCCATCATCCTGTCGTCTCTGTACGGGAATTGGCGTTGTCATATACGTGAGTTTGCCATCGACGTCTTCTGACTCTGGAAGAACCTCCCACTTGGCCCGGTCCACGACGACCGTGCCTCGGTTCCCAATGAACGCAACTCCGTGATCGCGCCGGTACGGTCCGAGGTCGATCCCGGTCGCGTGTTCCCAGAGCATCGAGTATTCGTCGAACTCGTAGGATGCCTGCAGCGTGTCGGGAGTCTCGGACGCATCGTCGGGGTATGCGAATTTTCCGCCGTTGGCCATTACACGCGTCGGCCCTGCGTCGCCCATGGCGTAGTGCACCATGTCGATCATGTGCACGCCCCAGTCGGTCATGAGACCGCCGGCGTAGTCCCAGAACCAGCGGAAGTTGAAGTGGAACCGGTTCGGGTTGAACGGTCGTGCGGGCGCTGGACCAAGCCACATGTCATAGTCGATCCCTTCAGGTACGGGTTCATCCGGTTTGACTGGGATCGCCCCCATCCATCCCTGATACGCCCAAGCCTTGACGAGACGTATTCGCCCGATCTCGCCGGACCGTGCATATGCTGCAGCGTCGCTCCAATGCGATCCGCTGCGTTGCCACTGCCCGGCCTGAACGACCGTGCCGTACCGCTCAGCCGCGGCGATCATGAGGTTGCATTCACCGATCGAGTTAGCGAGGGGCTTCTCCACGTAAACGTCCTTCTCCGCTTCGCATGCCATCACCATCATGAGGCAGTGCCAGTGGTCCGGAGTTCCGATGATCACTGCATCGATGTCCGAGTCTTCGAGTAGGAGGCGGAAGTCGGAGTACAGGACTGGCTTTCTTCCTGTAGCATCCTCGACCTCTAACGCGCGTCTGTTCAGCACCGACGCGTCGACATCGCACAACGCTCCGCACTCAACCTCAGGGATCTTGAGGATCGACCGTAGGTTGGTGAATCCCATTCCATTGATCCCAATCACGCCGACGCGGACCTGGTCGCTAGGCGCGACCCTGGCGACACGAGCACGCAAGGCAGCAGGCAACATCATCGCCCCTGCTACGATACCGGAGTCACGCACGAAATGACGTCGTGATAACATGGTTTGCTCCTGTTCGTGTGAGACAGTTCAACGATAGGCCGAGTGCAGCGTATCGGCTAGAGCCTCAAAGAAGAGGGTGGGTCGGTCTGGCCCGACTGGTACTCGAGTCCTACCTTTGTCCGAACTCACGTGGAGGTGTTGCCGAGCAACCTACACGAGCGTCTCGAGGCCGCAAGATGGATTCAGGATGAAACTCAAGAAACTCGCGAAGTGGATTATCCTCTCGATTATTCTGGCCGTGTTGCTATTGTGGCTTGGAAATTCCTCACGCTTGGTCGGACCAACAGCCTCCGAGCCGCGACTGCTAGCTCATCGGGGTCTCGGGCAGGATTACGCACGGGAGGGGCTGAACGCGGAGACGTGCACTGCGGCCAGGATGATTCCGTCTGAGCATCCGTATCTGGAGAACACCATCCCGTCGATGCGGGCTTCCTTCGACCTCGGTGCGGATATCGTCGAGTTCGATGTCCACCCGACCGTGGATGGCCGATTCGCGGTCTTTCACGACTGGACGGTCGATTGCCGAACCGAAGGAACGGGGGTGACCCGCGAGCAGACTCTCGAGTATCTGCAGAGCCTCGATGTCGGATACGGGTACACCGCTGACGGTGGCGAGACCTACCCCTTCCGAGGAAAGGGAATTGAAATGCTGCCTTCCCTCGAGGAGGTGCTCGACTCATTTCCCGACCAGAGACTGCTCATCAATGTAAAGAGCAACGATCCCCACGAGGGAGAACTTCTTGCTGCATTCCTTGCGAGTCTGCCGGAAGCGCGTCTAGAAAAGCTCATGGCGTACGGCGGGCCGCAACCGATCGCGGTGCTGCGCGATCGACTCCCGGCGCTGCATGTCATGTCCGTAGAAACACTGAAGCAATGCCTCGTTCCCTACATCGCTCTCGGCTGGTCCGGACACGTTCCCGACGGCTGCGAGCGGAGTTTCCTTCTCGTCCCACTGAACGCGGCTCCCTGGCTCTGGGGATGGCCCAATCGTTTCATTCGGCGTATGGAATCGGTAGGAACGCCAGTCTTCGTAGTGAACGACTATACGGGAGGGGGATTCTCTCAGGGGCTCGATCGGGTCGAGGACCTTTCAAGGATACCGGCCGACTACGCGGGCGGCATCTGGACCGATCGGATCGATCTGGTTGCTCCTGCGCTGGGGCGAACGGCGCGCTCACGAACCGAGCGCTGACAGATCGACACATCCGCCGATCCACCAGAAAGGAACCACGTCCTCCGGATCGACTCACCTCCACTCTCTCATGTGTGGAGCGGGGCAATGCGTATACCAGACACTATCACATCCCGAGCCATTCCTCAGCATTCCGGTAGTAGATCCGTCTCAACACAGGGACGGGCAGCTTCAGCCCCACGAATGGCTGTCGTACTTCCGATGATGTCAGAACGCTGTCCGTGGCGAAGTAGAGCCAGTCGCGGTGCCATCTTTCGGCGATCCACTCCAGAGCGTCAGTACTCTCGCTCACGCCGACATCGGTTCCATAGAGCAGCCGGCCTTGGTACTCAATGAAAAATTCCCGAACGGTGTCGCGATCTTGGATCTGCAGATGACTGATGCGGGCGGCCAAGTCTACCGCCATGTTGGGAAACCGGTCTAGCCGGTCCGCTAGTTCACCGACATTCCACTCCAGACTGCCGAGGTGCGCTCCAACGAAGAGCAAGTCGGGGTGTTTCGCCAACATGTTATCGCGTGCGTTGATCTGGTCGTAGTAGGAGGGAAACTCGGGATACAGGTACATGTGGTACTGCGGGTTGTTCGTGAAATAGCTGCTGTCGCCGGGGACCGTCATGGAATCGACAGGCAGCCAGCAATTGCGCGGTTCGCCGAAGTGGCCAATGAGCGGCTTTTGTTCTGAGGCGATGTACTCGAGGATCGGGTCGAACCTCGGATTGTCGATCATTATGAAGGTGCTGTCGCTGTCGCGGAACGTCATGCCGATATCCTTCCACAACTTGACGGCGATGGCCCCGTTGTCGAAATCCTGCCTCAGCCTCGCAATGGTGATCTCCTGCCAGTCTGGATCACTCCAGTTCTCCATGCTTATCGTCGTTGCGAAGGACACGGTCTCGGGAGAGTCTTCGTTTTGCGATCTCGCCCAGGCGAATTCGCGATCAATGTGCTCCTGACTGGCAGATCGCGTCACGAGTGTCATCAGACGAAAGCCCTCGCGTCTAGCCAGCATTGCGAAGTCGGGTTCAAACGTGTCTATATGAACGTGGGCGTCGATCTTGGGGAAACCCGCGTATTCTGGAGTGCCGGAGCAGCTCAATACTGAGAGTGCACAGCACAACAACGCAGTTCGCTGAAGCATTGATCCATCCGGTAGTGTTCCCCGCAATATAGAAGCGGTATAGAAATCCGCATCCATTTACCTGAAACACCCTGTCGTATTGCCGCCAGTAGTTCCCAGTGCTTGAATAGCACATGCATGCAGCCTATCGTTGGCCTGCAAGGCCACACGGATACTCGCCGGCCGATTTTTGACCATACCTGCGACGGAGTAAACCAATGGGGACAACTCAACCGGGCTCAGCGGTAGCAGAAGGGCGACTCGCATCCCTCGATTTCTTTCGCGGTCTAACCATGTTCCTGCTCGTGGCCGAAGGTGCGCTGGTTTACGAGTCACTGCTGGTGCCGGAGTTGCATGGAACCTGGATTCAGGCAGTCGCTACCCAATTCACTCACCATCCCTGGAATGGTCTGCGATTCTGGGATCTAGTGCAGCCTTTCTTCATGTTCATCGTCGGCGTGGCGATGCCCTTCTCATTCGCTCGGCGTTGGGAAAGAGGTGACAGCTATTCGGCTACCCTCCTTCACTCTGTCTTGAGATCGCTGGTTCTGCTGGGCCTTGGAGTGGGATTGTACGTGGTCGCCGCAGGCCGTCTCGTATTCGAGCTGTGGAACGTCCTGGCACAGTTGTCGTTTACCTATTTCCTCGCGTTCCTGCTGATGCGAAAGAGCAGTCGCACACAGCTGCTGGTCACCGTCGGATTGCTCTTGCTGACTGAAGGGCTCTACCGATTCTGGCCCGTCGCCGGCTATGACCTGCCGTTCACACCGGACCAGAATTTCGGTTCCTGGATGGACATGCTCTTGATGGGCAAACTGTCCAGCGGGCACTGGGTGGCGGTAAACGCGGTTCCCACGGCGGCACACACCATCTGGGGCGTTCTGGCGGGGTACGTCCTTCAGAGTGAGCGAACTTCCGCGCAGAAGATCAAGACCTTGTTGATAGCAGGGGCGATTGGCTTGGTCGTGGGCTACGGCCTTGATCCCGTGACCCCCATCGTCAAGAGGATCTGCACAACGTCGTTCGTGATCGTCACTGGCGGGTGGTGTCTGATTGGCCTGGCTCTTTCATACTGGATTATCGACGTCAGAGGATGGAAGCGTTGGGCGCAGTTTGCGATCGTGTTCGGGATGAATCCGCTCTTCATCTACCTCTTCTCGCACCTGGGAGGGAATCTCTGGCTCACACAGATCGCAAGGCCCTTCACCGACGGCGTCTTGGGCTGGGCAGGAGCGGTGCTGACTGGTTTTGTGACTGCGTTATGCGTCCTCTGGATGGACTGGTACATCGTGAACTGGCTCTTCCGGAGGCGTATCTTCCTGCGGATTTGAATCACGGCCCCGATTCGTTGATGTCGTCAAAAGAATCTGAGGGTTGGATGACCGTGCGATGCTGCTGAATTGAGTCTCCTGACCGAAACTGTGAATGCTCAAGCAGGAACAGCAAATCATCATGGGTGCCATGCGACTGGATAGGTACTTCAGAATCTCCGATGTGATCAGTCGTAATGATCCGACCGACTCTCCAGAGCCGGTTTGAGTGTCCAGAGTTGCAGCCTGGTGAACTCGACGATCTGGCGCATGTCGAGGTCGGTTCGGTGGACCGGCCAATCCTTGCACGACTCGACGCGGCGCACGATCTCTGCATCATACTCCTTCGGCCACGCTTCGAACGATGTCACACCGTAAAACTCCTGTTCCTCGCCCGCTGACATGTCCAGAAACAGTTCGGAGTAGAGAGAAAGTAGAGACCCCGTACCGATCCTCGCCCCGTCAACAGTCAGCCATTGGGGTAAGCTACCTTCGGTCGACATAAACTCGACTGCCTCCCTTGCGAGCACAATCGCTTGTTCACGTGAGACCCGTTCAATCCCGGGGTCTTCCACCGGCATCTCTTTTGGGCCCAGCGGGCTTGTCCGCTCCACTCTTCCGGGCAACCTGCCGCTGCGCGCGTGCTCTCGGATTGACAAAACGAGGGCGGCGAAGATATCGGCCGGCGAGAATCGGTCGTGGATCACGGCCCGCCGTTCGGCCAACACACGGGCTGCTGCCTCCTCTAGCACACTCCGCCGCACGCTTTCAGGCTGGCTGGAGAAACGCTCCATTAGTTCCCGGTAGCCCACGATGCGGATGTCGTCCCGTTCCTTCAGGTAGACCATCAGCCGGCGGAAGTTCTCGCGAGCGGTCTCCATGCTTTCAAGCGGTCGCATCTCGGGAGTTCGCCAATCCGCAGAATCGGGATTTGCACCGTGGTAGTAGTTGAAGTCCCAGAACTGGATCGTGCGAACTTTGCAGGGATGGCAGGCGAAGAAGTTGAGAACGTCGATACCCGCGATATCCTCATCGAAACGCGCCTTCAGTGAGTCGAAGACGGGCTCGAACAACTCATCGCGGAAGTAGTAGTTGTCGAAGCCGCCGTATTCACCGTGGAAGTTGAGGGTATTGCAGAACCACACCGCGTTGTGTCCAGGCAAGGAGATTGGCGAGTAGACGTATCCTTTTCCCAACTCTCCGAGCGCCGTGACGAGTTGAGGTCCGTACGATCCGCCGTGCCGTGCCAGCGCGGATACCGGGACACCGAAGATGCGCTCCAAATCTTCGATTCCCTTCGCTTCCTGCTCACGCATCAGGGCCACGCCGTCGTCCCAACCTGCCGATTCAAGCTGTTCGGTTACAGTGGGATGGATCGATCCGCGGCTGGTGTGGCTGCCGATGTCGTGCTGCGCCATGGCCGCGATGACATCGGTGCGCCCCCGCAATTCCAGCGATCGGGCCTTCTCTCCGATCACAAAGAAGGTTCCCTTGACCCCCTCCGCGGTCATGGTCTCGGCGAGCCAGAGGGGGATGTCGTCGATTCCCTCCGACGCTGGCGTGGTATAGTCCTCGACGTCGAACACGACTGTCACCCAGGTGGGCGGATCCTTCGACGTGCAGGAAGCTGCCCATGAGAGAAAGAGCGCGATTGCGATCACGCGTACGGTTCCACGTCGGTCAGGATGTGTCGGTATCGCCGTCACGATCAGCCGTCCGTTGGGCTAAGGGTACAACAGTCGTTTCCCGCTACCTGCGTATCAGGATATCCTCAGCACACTCAATGACCACTCAGCACACCACTAGCACGCTGGTGGTCTCCGATCTGCTATTTCTTCGGTCCGATCAGCTCGATCAGATTCCCGTCAGGATCACGCACGACTGTCAGGTAGTTGCCCGAAGGATCCTCACCTATCAGGATCGGTCCATCAGCCAGTGGCTCGACGCCTCCCACTCTCAGACGCTCGAGTGCGGCGTTCGTATCGTCGATGAAGATCGTGAGGTAGCGGTAGCCGAGCTGCGAGTGGACGTAGCGATTGTCACTTTGCTGGGTGTCGACACCAGGAACCTCCATCAGTTTCAGCTTCGCAGCCGACGCGCCGTCGCCGAGGACGAACACGCGCACTGCGAGCGGCTGCCGGTCGGTCAGGCCAGCTGCATCGGCGAAGTCAGCAGCGACGTTGAAACCGTCCACTTCCGTGAAACCGATCACGGTCGCGTAAAAGTCGGCAGATGCCTCGATATCACTCACGTGCACACCGATGTCGATCGTCGTGCTCGTGAAATCGGACGGCGCGGCGGTACGATTGGCGGATAAGGCGGCGATTGCCGCTAGGGGTAATACGAGGGAGAGTACAAGACGCATTGGTGGCCTCTCATGATTGAATTCCTACTAGTGAAGCCCGGTCCGCTGCAATATCGCAGTTGGCACCACTCGCTGCCACCAGAGAGTCGCCTTTCTCGGTTTCACTTCGATCTTGTGCGTGGATTCGATCTACGGTTCCCCAACCGATTCGTGCGCTTCTGCAACTGAGTACTCGATGGTACAATAGTCGCCATGAGCAAGGTGCAGTGTGCCCGTTCGCGCAAGACTCCGCCAGCTCGGCAACGCACGCGAACGACGTCATCAACTCACCCGTACCGGCGACGCAAGGGACGACAGGAGCCACAGGGTTGAGAATCGAATTGCCCGATGCCTATGAGTCGAACGTGACAAGGGGACTGTGGTAATGGAGAACAAGAGGTCGCTGCCGCTCTTCTTTCTTTTGAGTCTGTTCGCGTGGATCATATGGATCCCGCAGGCGGCGCGCACCTATGGCGTTGGTGTGTGGGCGCCATCGTTACAGTCTCCACTCAACGCATTGACCGTGTGGTCGCCCGGGCTCGCAGCGATGCTGCTCTGCTGGCTCGCGTCAGGTAAGGCCGGTATCTCAACGCTGTTTCGCGGACTCGGTCTGTGGCGGGTCCCGGCGAGGTGGTACGTCGTGGCGCTCCTCCTTTCCCCGGTATTGTGGCTCTGCGCGTTAGGGATCGACCGTCTCATCGGGCAGACGTACGTCCTGGAAACGCCACTCCTCCTAAAATCTTTCGACGCGGTGTCCGTGGCAATGATACCAATAGCAGCGGTGTTCACGCTGCCAAATGCTCTCGGTGAAGAACTTGGATGGCGCGCTTTCGCACTGCCCAGGCTTCAAGAGGCACACGGACCCATCAGTGCGAGTATCGCGATCGGAGTGTTCTGGGGCTTCTGGCATATCCCCGCTTGGCTGGCCTGGGGCGGGGTCGAGGCATCCCTGTTACCTGCACTGGTGATGGTCGTCAACATGGTGCCTGCGGCTATCGTATTCACATGGTTATTCAACCGCACCGGCGGCAGTCTGTTGCTCGTCACGCTGTACCATGCGTCGATCGCAAACAAAGGCTACTTTCTCCCGACTCTGCCGACATACGCGGAGCCGGCGCTGCTGTGGCTGGTTGCCATCGCAATCGTGCTGGCGAAAGGACTGACACGCAACGACATTCGCGACGCTACCTAGACTATCCTCGGTTCACCGACATCTTACTCGCGCTGATGCAGCAACCACGAGCTTGAACGACGGAGATAGGAGGAGCATATGACACCGCACCTCACACGCGGTTCGCTGATTGTTACCTTGGCATTTGGCATGGGGGCCTGTGCGCAGGACAGCGCAACGTTCGAGACCGAACTCCTGTCCGTCCTGGAAGACAAAGTCCGCGGAGGCTGGGCCGGGCAGATGATCGGAGTCAGCTTCGGTGAGCCGACAGAGTTCCGTTACCTGGACCGGATCATACCTGAGGAAGAACTCCCCGCGTGGCAGCCGGAGAGAATTGCCAGCACGCTCAATCAGGACGATCTGTATGTGGACATGACCTTTGCGGCTGTGCTGGACGAGAAGGGCCTCGACGCCACCACCGAAGACTTCGGAGCCATGTTCCGTGACGCCGATTATCGCCTGTGGCATGCGAACCTCGCCGCGCGCAGAGCCCTGAGACGGGGTGTGCCCGCCACACTCAGCGGCACACCGGAATACAACGCACACGCCAACGATATCGACTTCCAAATCGAGGCAGACTTCATCGGCCTGATGGCTCCGGGATTGCCTCAGGCATCCAACGATATCTGCCTCCGCGCCGGACGGGTCATGAACTACGGCGACGGCATCCTGGGTGGCGTGTTCGTGAGCGGCATGTACGCCGCTGCGTTCTTCGAGACCGATTCCCGCAGAATAGTCGAGGCGGGTCTGGCGACGCTGCCGCCGGAAAGTCCGTACGCGCTCCTCATCAGCGACGTACTCGAGTGGTCACAAGAGCATCCTGACGACTGGACTGAAGTGTGGCGTTTGATAGACGAGAAGTGGAATCGACGCGAACCGTGTCCCGCGGGTGCACTGCATCCGTTCAACATCGACGCCAAGATAAACGGTGCCTACGTCTCATTGGGTCTCTTGTACGGCGATGGCGATTTCTACGAAACGATGGCGGTCTCCACTCGTGCCGGCCAGGATTCCGACTGCAATCCAGCATCGGCTGCCGGAATCCTGGGTGTGGTACTGGGCTACAGTGGAATTCCCGAGGAGTTCAAGAGCGGAATCGACGCCATCGCTGACGAGAAGTTCTCGTATACAGACTACACCTTCAACACAATCGTCAGCAGCACCATGAACCGCGCGATCGCTCTGGTTGAGCGGCACGGCGGTCACGTTGAGGGAGATACAGGACCCAGGCGCCCCTGCCGGCACAGGTCGAGATATGGGACGACTACGGTGACCCGGTGGAGCGGGTCACCGTGGATTACCCTCGATGGACTTTCAGCGGTGAATGGGAAAGTGGGCGTTGGGGGGGGCGCACTGCGAGCACCGAGGGAGCGGAGGCCTCGATCGACTTCGAAGGCACCGGCGCGATCATCGGAGGCACCTACCTGTCGTCGGGCGGCACCGCTGATATCTACCTGGACGGCGAGCTGCACAGCACCGTCGACGTCTATTCCGATGAAGAAGACAATAAATATGCTGAGTCGGTGTGGCACATCTTCGGCCTCGAGAATGGTGAGCACACGTTGAGAGTGGTTGTGAAAGGTGAGCCGTACCGAGGCATTGGCGGCGACGAATCCAGCGGTACCGATATCACACTGTCGTACCTGGTTGTGTTCAGATAGCGTCGGGTGAGTCAGTTGGCAGGGGAACTGCAGACTGTGACTCACCGTAGCGTGGATAGAGATGCATCGTGTGGCGGTGGCGGCGGCACGTACTTGCCGCCGCCAGAGCATAGAGGCTACCTGACCGCATCAGCAAGGCCAGGAGCCGGATCATGATGTTGGTTCGCGCGACTATTCCTCGGTGATCTCCCGGATCTTCACGTTCCGGAACCAGAACACGCTGCCGTGGTCCTGGATCGCGATGCGGCCGGTGGCGGCGGCACCGTAATCGGGGAACTCAATCCACTTCGAAGCGTTCTTGAGAGCCTCCCACTCATCGTTCCAGCGCTCGAACTCCAGCACAATGATACCGTTGAGCCAGTGCTGCACCATGTTGCCGTTCACGACAATTTTGCTTGTGTTCCACTCCCCGACAGCCCTCAGGGGCTTGTCCGCCGCCGCGGCGCTCACGTCGTAGTCGGCCGCCGTCAGATTCACCTCGGGCAGCTCCTGTGGAAAACCGACGTCGTCCAACAGCTGATACTCGGGACCAGTGTAATAGGCAGCGCCGTACTTTTCGTCCTCGACAACCGCGTACATGATCCCGCTGTTCGCTCCGTCGGTTGCCTTCCAGTCGATACTGAACTCGAAGTTCGTGTACTCGCCGTCGGTGATCAGGTCGGCTCGCATGTCGCTTCCGTAGTTGCCTTCTGTACCCAGCGACTTGATCGCGCAATCCTCGATCGCCCACCAATCGAGAGGACCCCCGTTGTAGCCGTGCCATCCGGACAGGCTTTCACCGTCGAACAGCAGCGTCCAGCCATCGGCCAGCTCCGCCTCACTCAGCACATTCACATCCGCGCAAGCGTCGTTGGCCACCTGGTCGGCCTCGTGCGGCGTACAGGCGAGGGCTGCGACCATCACGCCCGATATGAGCCAGATGTGGAATCTCTTGTTCATGGGTTTTCTCCGTTTCACGTTCTGTAGCGCTTACAGGATTGCTCCCCAATTATGCGCCGTGTGACAGGCGTAGTCCACTGGCGGGTGCTATGAGCGTCCTACGCAATGCGACGTCGATTGGCCGGCTGCCCATCCCTGCTTGACATCATCCGGTTGCGCTCGTTCCATACTGTCAGCATCCCCGCCTCACGTGAGGGAGAAAACCGATGGCTATGCCTGAGTCCTTCCGATCCGCTGTCTCCGAGTACTTGTGTTTCGTTGTCCTTGTTGGGGCTGCCTGCAGCATTCCCGAATCGACAGGAGGTAAAGCCATGCAGGACCTTCCAGAGATGACCATTGCTTCGACGGAAGACTTCGACCTCGCCGGAGACGGATCGGCACCGCAGTGGGAACGCGCAGATTGGGTTCCGCTCGAGAAACGGGACGAAGGAGGCCTCGACTACGAGACCCGCGTGAAGGTGCTCTACTCCACCACTGGCCTCTACGTCCTCATGGACGGCACGGACGGTCGTGTCACGGCCACGATGACCGAAGACTTCCTCGACCTCTGGAATGAAGACGTCTTTGAAGTTTTCTTGTGGCCCGATGAGACGTACCCCGTCTACTTCGAGTATGAGATTTCTCCTCTAGGCTACGAGTTGCCGATCTTGATCCCGAATTTCGAGGGGGAATTCCTGGGCTGGCGGCCCTGGCATTACGAGGGAGAGCGCCGCACACGCAGAGCCACGACAACGCTCGGAGGGCCGCGCGAGCCTGGGGCGACAATCGAGGGCTGGCGGGCGGAGGTGTTCATACCGTGGCTGCTGCTGACTCCCATGCGGGGCGTGCCTCCTTCGCCGGGATCAGTCTGGCGCGCGAACTTCTACCGCGTGGACTACGACGGAGACACTCCCACCGCATGGTTCTGGGCACGCGTGAGCGGCAGCTTCCACGAGTTCCAGAGCTTCGGGATCCTAAGGTTCGGCGAGTAAGCCCGTCCGTGCTTACGCCACGTACATCGATTCGAGCGTGTCTATTCTGCTCCCGATGTTGATGGGGTTGCTGCACCGGGCCGTACACTCTGTGCAGGCACCGCAGGCAAAGATGCTCTGACCCATCGGCATGTCGTCCAACGTCTGCCGGGCGTGAGCGAAGTTGGCATACTGAGCCGCATACATGTACGTCCGCATCAGCGTTGGAACATCGACGTTCTGCGGACAGGTCGGCAGACAGTCCTTGCAC
Organism: uncultured Gemmatimonadaceae bacterium; assembly: GCA_964518955.1. GTDB lineage: Bacteria > Gemmatimonadota > Gemmatimonadetes > Gemmatimonadales > GWC2-71-9 > JBDGYW01. The sequence goes on from CAZFHS010000030.1 coordinate 60,511, forward strand.
TGCTGGCAGAACTGAATCTTGCCTTGGAGATCTCTCTCCGCCAGGAAGCTCAGCTCTTCCTCCGTAGCAAAACGCGCCAACCGGTTGGCGCGACGCGCCACGTCCCGGGGATTATCCACTGGTTCCACGAAGGCTTCAGGCACGCGAGAGGCTGCGTGTGTGAGACTCAATCAACGGGATACTCGGAAGTACGACTGGACACGTCCATCACCTGAGGAACATACTTGGCACAGAAGCCTCAGGCCCTTTTCCGACACCCCAGCGTGGTGATAGTCAAAATGCACATTGTTCACCGCTTGTTCGCAATCCTGGCAGTCAGCCTCTTGCTTTGGAGCATTCCGGGACCGTGCAACGCTCAGCCAAACGTGGCCCGCGTTTTCGATGATGCGCCCGCAGCGTTCTGGATCTTCCACCCCGACGTTCCGAGAGGCCAATTCGGGGTTTTCCATTTCCGGCGCGTCGTGAGTTTGGAGAGTGTTCCCGAGGAGTTTCTCGTTCACGTCTCCGGCGACAACCGCTACCGCTTCTTCGTGAACGGGCAGTACGTGGCGTCCGGACCGCAGCGCTCGGACCTGCTGCATTGGCGGTACCAAACTCTCGATTTGGCACCCCACCTCCGAGCGGGGCAGAACGTGCTCGCGGCACTGGTCTGGAATTGGGGTTCCGAACGGCCGGTGGCTCAGTTCAGCTACCGAACCGGGTTTCTGCTCCAAGGCGACGGAGAGCAGGAATCGATCGCGAACACGAATGACGACTGGACAGTGTTCTTCAACTCCGGGTATGAACCCATTCGTATCGGAAGCAATGACGTCGGCGGATACTACGCATCGCCGCCCGGCGAGTTGTTGAGATCTGACCTCTATCCCTGGGGCTGGGAACAGGTCGATTACGACGAAAGCGGATGGAGCGATGCCGCGACGATCGGCGGTTGGAACGCCGAGATCACACGAATGCGAGGGGTGCACCAGACCGGGGAAGCCTGGGGGTGGCATCTCGTCCCCCGCTCCGTCCCGCCAATGGAGGAGAGCCCCATCCGGTACGCCCGCGTCCGCCGCACAAGCGGTATCGAGCCGAATGACGACTTCCTGGACGGTCGAGGCGATCTGACGATCCCGCCTAACACGAACGCAAGCCTTCTGCTCGATCAATCGTATCTCACTAACGCATACGCGGTACTGCGGGTCAGTGGCGGCGCCGGGAGCAAGATAGAGCTGACCTACGCCGAGGCTCTGAAGGACGCGGAGGGGCGGAAGGGAAACCGCAACGAGATCGAGGGAAAGACCATCTCCGGGGTCAGAGACGTCTTCTATCCCGATGGCGGCAACGATCGCCGTCTACGGACACTCTGGTTTCGCACGTACCGCTACGTACAGGTAGATATCGAGACCGCTGATGATCCGCTGCACATCCTCGAACTCCACGGCATCTTCACGGCTTACCCATTCGAGGAACGCGCGCGTTTCGAGAGCGATATCGAGTGGCTCTCCGACATGTGGGAGATGAACTGGCGTGTCTCGAGGCTTTGTGCGTTCGAGACCTACTTCGACACTCCCTACTACGAGCAACTGCAGTATGTCGGCGACACCAGAATCCAGGCGCTGATATCACTGTACATGAGCGGCGACGGCCGGTTGGTCCGGCAGGCGATATCCCACTATGACCTCTCTAGATTACCCGAGGGGATCACTGCCAGCCGCTATCCGTCGGCGGTCGGTCAATACATCCCCACGTTCTCGCTCATCTGGATCGCCATGGTACACGACTTCTGGATGCACCGCGACGACGAGCATTTCGTGAGGAGTTTCCTTCCCGGAATCCGCGGTGTGCTCGCGTGGTTCGAGAGACGGCTGGACGAGACGGGAATGGTCGGCCCTCTCAACTGGTGGCCGTTTGTCGACTGGGCAACGGAATGGCAACTCGGCATTCCTCCGGGTGGCACTGACGGACACTCAGCGGTGATCTCGCTGCAATTCGTCTATGCGCTCCAGAGAGCCGCCGAACTCGAAGAAGCACTGGGATTGGAGGTCGAAGCGGACCGTTATCGGGCATTGGCCGCATCCATCAGCGACGCGGTGCGCCGCCATACATGGGACGCCAGCAACGGTCTCTTCCGCGACACTCCGGAAGAGCATATCTACAGCCAGCAGGCCAATACCATGGCGCTGTTAGTAGACGCCGTTCCCAATGGTCAAGAACGCACTCTGATGCAACGAATCCTCACCGATACAACGCTGACGCAAGCGACGTATTACTACGGCTTCTACGTCCGCGAGGCGCTGGTACGAGCCGGTCTCGGGGAGCAGTACATCGAGCTACTCGACCCATGGCAGGAAATGCTCGCCATTGGGCTCACGACCACCCCGGAGGAGCCCGAACCGACACGGTCCGACTCCCACGCCTGGAGTGCTCATCCGAACTATGGTCTGCTTTCAATCGTACTGGGCGTCAGACCGGCCGAGCCGGGGTTCCGTTCTGTGCGCATAGCACCTTTGCTCGGTGCACTACGGCGGGCGGAGGGTAGGGTTCCCCATCCACTCGGCGATATCGATATCGAACTGGTTCGAGATGGCGAGGACGGATTGACCGCCACCGTGACGCTGCCGCCGGGGTTAACCGGTGTTTTCGAATGGCGTGGACGACAGCGGCAGCTTCAGGGAGGGACGCAGGCACTGGAATTCTGAGTCGCACAACCCGCAGCTACCCGTAAGCAATCACGATGGTGACGCACATTGCGGCCTACCTGCAATCGCACGCCGAACGTATTGGGGAGGTGAACAATCAGCATTCCTCCGGTTCAGCCCTTGCGAGCCAGGAAGCTTTCAACCTGCTCCAGAGTCGGTGCGCGCAATGCTCCCCTCTCTCCGGAGACAACGAGCGCAGCGACCGCGTTCCCGTATCTGATTGACTGCTCGACAGGCAGACCCTGCTGCACTGAGTACAGGAAACCCACATTGAATGCATCGCCGGCGCCGACCGAGATGTTTGCCTCAACGCTGAACGCTGGCACGTCGACACTAGTATTGCGGCCGCGCATCGAGGCCCCGTCCTTGCCGCGCTTTATGACCACATTCCGCGCGCCGGCATTCAAGGTCTCTCTTACGGCGGTCTCCCAATCCTTCGTTCCCGCGAGAATGTTCATCTCGTGGGCGTTGGCGAGGAGGTAGTGGGTGTAAGCCAGCAGTGGAGCGATTTCACCCAAAGTCACCGGGTCACCAATGGCGGGCCCAATATCCAGCGCAGTGATGCCCCCCCTCTCGTGAACCGTGGCTAGAACCTCGGCAAAGCCCGCGTTGCGCATCTCGCGTATGAGTGAATAGCTCGATGCCAGCAGCACTTCGGCTCCTGCAAGCACGCTATCTGGTACGCCTTTCATACGAATCCCAGCGGTGGCTCCAACATGATGGTACACCACCTGGTTGCTTGCATCGGAGGTGAGAATGACGGACGTGGATGTGGCCTCAGTGTCGCTACACTTCAATCCGTCCAAGTTTACTCCACGCTTTCCGAGCCATTCCGATAGCGCACGTCCGAAGATGTCATCGCCTATCGAGCTATAGAGCGCGGTCGGTACATCCAATCCCGCCGACACATAGGCACTGATGGCGCCATTGCCACCCAGCAGAAGCAGTGGTGGCGTCTCAGTGAAGACCAGGTTGCTGGCTCGGAAGCCATCGGCACCCTGGTCAGTAGCAATGCTCTGAGTCCGGATGAGCAGGTCGGCCGTTGTTGTCCCGATGATGACGAACATGGCTTCGGTCACTCCGCTCCATGTGGTTGCTTATCGCACACCAAAACACTATCTCCGAGGAGGGCAAAGTCAAACGAGTTGCCGACGGCGCTCGATCGAATACAATATGGACCTCTACCACATCCGCAGGAGGCCACGCCGTGCACAACGTAACAATGCTGGGATCGGGCTTGATCGGAATGTTTTACACCCAGACTCTACACGGCCAACGCAGCCGCGACAGAGTAGGCGTGGTATGCTCCCTAACCGAACAGGAAGCCCAACTATTCGCCAACCAGTGGGGGATTCCTGATTGGACCACTGACATGGACGAGGCCATCAATCATCCAGAGACGGATGTGGTGGTGATCGGCCTGCCCAACGATCTGCACGAAGCAGCCGTGCTCGCGGCTGTGAAAGCGGGCAAGGCCGTTCTCTGCACCAAACCTCTGGGGCGCAATGCCGCCGAGGCCAAGCGAATGCTGGACGCTGTCGAGGAAGCCGGAGTATTCGCTGGATATCTCGAAGACTTGGCCTACACACCCGATACGCTCAAGGCCGTAACGTCCGTTCGAAACGGCGCTTTGGGCAAAGTGCTTTGGGCTCGTTCCCGAGAGACTCATCCCGGCCCACACAGCGACTGGTTCTGGGACAAAGAGATCTCGGGCGGTGGTGCGATAGTGGATTTGGGCTGCCACTGCATCGAGATCAGCCGCAATTTCATCGGCAAGGACGTTCGCCCGTTGGAGGTGATGTGTTGGGCCGACACTCAGGTGCATCCTATCGAGGCGGAAGACAGCGCAGTAGGACTGGTCAGATACGCGAGCGGGGCCATCGGCCAATTCGAAGTCAGCTGGACGTTTCGCGGAGGCATGGACCTGCGGGACGAGGTCTCTGGCACCGAAGGGACAATCTGGCTGAACCATTGGCTGCGTACCGGACACGAGATGTTCACCACTTCAGGCGAGAAGGATTATGTGGCGGAGAAGGCAGAGAGCGAAACCGGCTGGCTCTTTCCCGTCGGCGATGAAACGGGCAAGCTCGGTTACGTGGAGATGTTCGCCGACATGCTCAACGCACTGGACGATGGTCGCCAGCCGATGGAGACGTTCTACGATGGCTACGTGGTCAATGCCATCATCGATGCCGCTTACCGCTCGGCCGAATCGAAACAGTGGGAACCGGTGTTATTGGAGGATTGGCGCGGATCCGACGAGACGGATGTCGGGGTGCAACCGGCGGAGCATGATGCAGACCACCTCTTGATCAAGAAGGAGAAGATGCCCGACGGCAAAACCAAGTTGATCCTGAAGGAGAAGAAGACTGGCAAGATCATTCAGAAGATCACCTAGGCTCCTCTCATGACCTTTACTCCGCGCGAACGGGTCTTGATGGCGCTGGACCACCAGGAACCAGATCGCGTTCCCCTATCTCTATGGGGAAGCTGGTACGGGATCACGGACAAGCTCTACTTCAACGTGCTGGAATCCCTGGGCTGGGATCCGGTACCGCCGTTCCGACCCGCCCGAGTTCACTCGGTGAACTACTATGACGACCGTCTGCTCGAGACACTGCACATCGATGTGCGTCACGTGGACTCGGGCGCCATCGCCGCTTGCAGTGTGCCGCGAGCCGACAACACCGATGCCTTTGGCATTGAGTGGGTGAAACGCGGCCCCTATCGCTCACCCAGTGGCCACCCGCTGGAGCAGGCATCTGCTCAGTCGATAGCGGAATACAAGTTCCCCGCACCGGACGACCTGATCGACGCAGACGGCGTCTCAGAACGGATTGCGACCATACGCTCCATGGAAGAAGAATACGCCATCGTCGGGAGGGCGGTTGCGTCGTACGGGTTTTTCGAAATGGCGCAGGCGCTGCGTCGCCCTGAGCAGTTCCTCATGGACCTGGCAACGAATCCGGAGCTGGCCCATTCCTTGATTGAGCGCTTGTATGGCTGCTACGCGGGTTTGACAGAACGTTTCCTGGAGGTCGCCGGCGAGTACCTCGACATTTTCGAACTACCAGGCGATGACTTTGCCGGTAATACGGGCCTTCTCATCTCCCCTGACATGTTCGACGAGTACTTCAAGGATCGTTATCGCCGCCTGGTGAACCTGATCAAGACTCGTTGCCCTCACATGAGGGTGGCCTACCACTCGGACGGTGTGATGACCGATCTGTTGCCAAGGCTGATTGAGATAGGTGTCGATGTGTTTCACTCCGTGGAACCGCTACCGGGTTGGGATCTCGGCGAGGCAAAACAGCTGCACGGCGAACGACTCGCCTTCATGGGTGGGATCGACATCCGCGAGGCACTGCAAGGCGAGCCGGCCGCAGTCGATGCTGAAGTAAAGATCCGCTTGCGCGAGCTGGGAAGTGGTGGCGGCTACATTCTCGCACCCGCCAACCATCTCCAGTGGGACATACCTCCGGAGAATCTCTTCAGGCTCTACGAGGCGGCCCGAGAGTATGGTCGGTATCCGCTAGTGGTGTGACTGAGCCGCAGGCTCCGTTCCAGGTCGGCCTGAACAGCGCATATTGCCCAAAATCCCAAACGCCACCTTCGGAGTGGCTACGGCGAGCGCGCTCGAACGCGCACTGCAAATGCGTCGGCGGGATTCACCACCGTGAGCTGGTGGATCTCTTCGCTCGTGAAGCCGGCAGTCTCGAGGGCGGGCAGTAACGCCGTGATGAGTGTGTCATACGGACGAAACGTCCCTCCACCGGGTTCGCCGACGTGGTACCAACCGGCGTCGTGCGATAGGAGCACACGGTTGAGCAGGCCCTCCGCCTTCATCAGCTCAACTAGCGCTACGTAACTCCCGACGTTCTCAGGAGCAAGGCCGTCGAATGAAACCCAGGCTCCGCTGCGCGCCGCGTCAATGAAAACCGTGGAGTCGTTTTCAGCCTGGGCATGTACCCAGATCCACGCACTCGGATCGACGCCTTCCGCCGCGAGTACTATCAGTTGATCGAGGGCAGCGGCCGCCAGTCCGGTATGCGAGGCTATAGTGAGACCGGTGCGCAGGTGTGTACGCGCTGCTGCCTGAATCAGTTTGAGCTCGACATCAGTTAACGGGCCGCCTTCCACGCCGATTTTGATGAACCCGGGCCGGACGCCGGTGCCATCCAGACCGGTTTCCCATTCGCGGATCCAGCGCGCGGCAAGCGAGTCGGCCGAGTCGTCAAAGGCAAACCGCGGCAGGTGCTGCTCATCGCGTGCAGCGTAGTATCCAGTATTGGCCAGCAGGTGCGCTCCGCTTGCTTCGGACAGCTGCACGAGCAGAAGAGGATCACGTCCCAGATACGCCGGCGTGGCTTCGATCAATGTCCGAAAGCCGAGCGCCCGAATCTGTTCCAAGTGAGGCAACGCTACCTCGAAAGCCTCTTGCCGATCGTAGCGCTCGGGACTAGCGATCTCTGCGCCGGCGAAATCAACGAGCACATGTTCGTGGGTCAGGGTGGCGCCCATTTCATGCGGTGCTATCGGACCGCTAACCGTCATGACATACGTGGTGTCCGGAGCGTCGGTGCTGCAGCCGGTGAATGCCCCGACAAGCAGCAGGCCGATCAAGATAGCGGGTGTTCGTTGTGGTTTCATGGTTCCTCCCGAGTTTTCCGATGAAAGCTACCGGAAACCTCATTCACTGTCCTCAGGCTGAAGCTAGACGGTTCCATGTCAGTGGTTCATAATTGACGGAGTGGTTGACGGGTACACTGCGCGAGTTCATTGGGTCTGCGAGGCATGGAGGTAGGCATGATCCGGTTCGGAGCGATTATTGCAGCGTTTCTCTTCGTTGGGACGGCGTGCCAAGAGCCAGATGAAGTAGATGTAGGCTTCGGCAAGCGGGACATCACACCCGACCTGAACCAACACGTCGTCTGGATGGCAGGGTACCGCAACAACCTTCGCGCGACCGGTGTGCACGACGAGCTCTGGGCGCGAGCCGTCGTGCTGCGTGAGGGCGCGACCAAGATAGCGCTGGTGTCGGTCGACCTCGTCGGCCTGCAGCGGCCAGCCGTGCAGATGGTGCGAGAGCGCCTCCCCGATTACGTGCATATCTTGATCGCCAGCACACACAACCATGAGGGTCCAGACGTGATCGGCCTATGGGGACCGTCGCAGCTCGAATCCGGTGTGGATCGCGCATACGTCGAGTTCGTCGTCGAACAAATCGTTGATGCAGTGAAGGCGGCTGAGGGTGCACTGACGCCGGCAGGGGCCGAGTATGGCGTGGCTGAAGCGCCCGACCTGTTGGTGGATTCACGTCTCCCAATCGTCACGGACCCGATAATCCGTGCAGTCAAGTTCAATGCGCTTGATGGCTCGCCGATCGGGATGGTGCTCCAGTTCAGCAACCACCCAGAGAGCCTGGGGCCCGAAAACCCCCTCGTCACTGCCGACTTTCCGCACTACACGATCAAGGCGCTAGAGGCTCGCCACGGTGTGCCCGTTGCCTACTTCACCGGAGCCATCGGTGGGCTGATGACCAACCCTGCAGAATTTTCCGCGCCAGACGGAAGTGTCGTCGAGGCCGAGACGTTCGAATTCGCGGAGGCCTATGGGGAGGCAGTCGCTAGGAGATTCGAGGAGGCCCTTGCAGCGTCAGAACCTTTGCGGCTGTCGCCGCTGGCGGCGAGCGCAACACCGGCCTACGTGCCGCTGGCCAATCCCGGTTACCGCCAGGTGCGCGCTCTGGGTGTGCTGACCCGCGATGCTTTCACTTGGACCGGTAGCGCCGACAGCGCTGGCGAGGTGCTACCCAGAAGTCAGGTCGACGGCGACATCGCGCTGGAGACCGAAGTCACATATGTCCGCGCGGGCGAACTGCACATCGCTGGTATTCCGGGCGAGCTGTATCCCGAGTTGGTGTACGGTGAGTACCAGTCGCCGGTGGAGCCCAACGCGGACTTCCCCGACGCCCCCACGGAGCCGCCGGTAATGGCGATCCTGCCGGGCGAGAAGGTTTTGATATTCGGCATGGCCAACGACGAGATCGGGTACATCATCCCGAAGCGGCAGTGGGACGACACCGCTCCGTTCGCCTACGGTCGGGATGAAAAGCAGTACGGCGAGGTGAATAGTGTGGGCCCTGAGGTGGCACCAATCCTCATGAGAGCCCTGCAGCAGCTGGTGCGGCAAGCGTGGCGGCCGTAATCGTCATGAGTGCGTTGTGATGAGAATTCGCGGAGTCGTTCTCGACATGGATGGGCTGATGCTCGACACCGAGCCGCTCTACAAGGCCTCGTGGCAGCAGGCAGGTGCGGAACTTGGATTCGATCTCGATGATCAATGGTACACGGTCCTGTACGGTCGGCCCAATCCGGATTGCGAGCGCGAGCTCATCCACCGTTTCGGTTCGGACTTTCCTCTGTCACGGTTCAGAATGCGATGGCACGAGCTGTGGCAGTCAGCGGTTGACACTCGAGGCATCCCGACGAAACGAGGCCTCAACGCGCTTCTCTCGTTCGTCGAGGAACATGCGCTCTCGAGTGCCGTCGCAACATCGAGCGACGGCACCCAGACGGAGGTCAGTTTGCGCAGTGCGGGTCTGCTAGGTCGTTTCGATGCGGTCGTAACGGGTGATCAGATTGCGCGAGGTAAGCCCGCCCCAGACATCTATCTCGAGGCGGCCGTACGCCTCGACCTGGACCCGGAGGAGTGTGTTGCACTCGAGGACTCGGACGCAGGCGTGTTTGCCGCGAATGCGGCTGGCATGCTTACGCTGTGCGTGCCAGACATGGTACCTCCTTCGGACGCCGCAAAGCGCGCGGCTCGTTGTGTGCTCGACTCGCTCGACGAAGCGCGCGGGTGGATCGAGCAGAACCGTCTTTGAATCACGGAACCCTGGATCCCATGAACAAACCTGCTCTTTTGTTGGCAATCGCTACTCTCGGATCATTCGCAGCCTGCGAAAGCACCAATCCTGAGGATGTGAACGCTTGATCGTCGATGGATTCAGCCGAATATTAAAGGCAACAGTGTGGAGGAGTGCTGCTCCAAACAACGGAGAAAAGGCGGAGCTATGATGAACAAACTCGTGGATGCCGACGATTCTGGCCTCACCAAGTATCAGTCCTGGGCGCTGGTTGCGTTACAGATACTGATCGGCTGGCATTTCTTTTACGAAGGATTGTCTAAGCTGGTCAATCCCTACTGGTCGTCAACGGGTTATCTCGCAGGAGCGGAATGGTGGCTGGGAGGCATGTTTCGCGATCTTGCAGCCAGCCCCACAGCCGTTTCCGTGATCGACTTCTTGAACATGTGGGGGCTGACACTCATAGGTCTGGCGCTTTTCTTGGGCCTGTTGACGCGGCCGGCCCTGATAGCAGGCATGGTGCTTCTGTTTCTGTACTACATTGCGGCGCCACCATTTCCAGCCTATTCGTATGCAATGCCGGCCGAGGGAAGTTACCTGGTCGTGAACAAGGTTCTGATCGAATTGGTGGCCATGGCCGTTCTATTGGCGTTTCCAACAAACAGACTATTCGGGTTAGATAGACTAATTCCGTGGAAGGGACGTGCTGGGTACACAGCCAAGCCTGAGGGGGGCGTACAATGAGCGACGAAACCAAAAAGAATGACACGGAATGGCAGAGTCCGGTAAGTGAGGCCTCGATTGGCCGTCGTGGGCTTCTGAAAACGCTTGTATCCATTCCCGTCCTCGGCGTGTTCATCCTCAACTTCTTGAAAAAGAAGGCGGACGATGACGCGAAGAAGAGGGCGATTTTAGAGGAGCTTGGGGTCACCGAAGGAGGAGGACCTGCCGTGATACCCGACGCTATCTCACGGCCACCTGGAGACCGGATACGAGTTGGTATCATTGGAAACGGAGGTGAAGGAGAGGCGCTCGTTCGGTTTGCCGGCTTCGCTCACCCAGACTGGGTGGAAGATTCGCGGCAGGCCAATCGGGAGAACCCTGCCAACAAGGCTCTCGAGACCTACATGAACCAGAGCGACCTGAACATTGCCATTACAGGTGTGTGCGACCTGTTCGACGTTCGCACCGATCGAGGGATTGCTGCGTCACAGGTCGAAACACGCCCAGGGGGAGGCGCAGCGAATCCGCCGGCCCGTCGCTTCCGGCGCTACACGGACATGCTCGAGAGCGGCGAAGTCGACGCGGTGATCGTCGCGACGTCGGACAACTGGCACTCGCAGATTACCATCGACGCGGTGAATGCCGGCATCCACGTGTATTGTGAGAAAGCCATGTCGAGGACGGAGCAGGAAGCCCACGACATGTACGATGCCGTGAAAGACTCCAATACGGTATTCCAGTTGGGGCACCAGAACCGCCAGTCGGAAGCGCACAATAAGGCAAAAGAGATTATCGATGCCGATATCCTGGGCCCAGTAACGCTGATCGAAGGCACGACGAATCGGAACACCGACTGGGGAGCCTGGGTGTGGGACATACATGAGGACGGAAACCCGGATACCATCGATTGGGAGCAATTCCAGGAAACGGCGGGGAACAAAGTACCCTTCAGTTTGGAACGGTTCTTCCGTTGGCGGTGCTGGTTCGACTACGGCACAGGCCTAGCGGGCGATCTGTTATCGCATGAGTATGACGCCGTGAACCAGGTAATGAACCTGGGCATCCCCAAGTCATGCGTAGCATCGGGAGGTGTCTACTACTTCAAGGATGGTCGTGACGTTCCCGACGTCTTCCAGGCGGTGTATGAATACCCGGAACGTGAAACGACGTTCGTGTACAGCGCGACACTGGCCAACGGGAACTACCGCGGCCTCAAGTTTATGGGGCACGACGCGACCATGGAAGTCAGCGGTACGCTCTCGGTAACGGCTGACCGCAATTCGACACGCTACGCAGAGAAGATCGAGGACAGGATCATCGACCCGTCTCGGCCGATGTTCAACTACCGTCCGGGATTCAAGGGAATCGATGCGGTCACTTCGGCCACGGCTGAGTACTTCGTCACGCGCGGTCTCCTGTACACGTATCGCGGCGGTCGCCGCGTATCGGCATACCACCTGATGATCGACGAGTGGCTAGACGTGATCCGCAACGGAGGCGATACGAGCTGCAACATCGATCGCGGGTTCGAGGAAGCCATAACCTGCCACATGGCAACAAAATCGTACCTCGAGAACCGCAAGGTGGAGTGGGATCCGGTTCAACGCAGGATTGTGTAAAACCGGACAGTAAAGCGAAAGGCGGCAGGGCAGCTCTGAAGAGTCCTGCCGCCTACCCACGCCCCTAATCCGTTCACCCACCTGGAGGAGCAGCGTCCGTGCACAGAACGATCCGACTCATGATCATGATGTTCCTCCAATTCTTCATCTGGGGGGCGTGGTACACATCAATTGCCGTGTACATGACGGCCGAGGGCATGGGCGACCTGACGCACTGGCCCTTTACCGTGAATCCGATCGCGGCCATCGCGGCGCCGTTCTTCCTCGGTCTGGTGGCCGATCGCTACTTCTCGACCGAGAAGGTGCTGGGGGTGTTGCATCTCCTCGGCGGCCTGGTGTTGTTATCGGTCCCGCAATTCAGCGGCAAACCGGTGGTGTTCGTGCTACTGCTGCTACTCTACAACCTCTGCTTCATGCCAACGCTCGGCCTGGCGAACTCGCTTGCGTTTCACAACATCGACGACCAGGAGAAGCAGTTTCCGGTCATCCGCGTGTTCGGCACCATAGGTTGGATCGTTGCCGGTCTCGCTGTGAGCTTGGTGCTCAGCAGGTTCGTGTCGGGCGGGACTCTGGCTGAGCAGACACCGATGCCACTACTCATGGCGGCAGTGACGAGCCTCCTTTTGGGTGCGTACAGCTTCACTCTGCCACATACGCCACCTCCGGCAGCCGGGGAAAAGGTCTCAGCCCGCAGCATCCTCGGACTCGACGCGCTGAAAGAATTGGGCAGTAAGCCATTTTTCGTGTTCCTCGGTGCCTCGTTGCTAATCTGCATCCCACTAGCAGCTTACTACAACTTCACGCAACTGTTTCTCGAGGCGACGGGGTTCGAGAATATCGCAGCCACGCAGACGCTCGGGCAGATGTCCGAGGTGATCTTCATGCTCCTGATGCCCTTGTTCTTCGTCCGGCTCGGCGTTAAGTGGATGCTTGCTGTCGGCATGGGAGCGTGGGTCTTGCGCTATGTGTTGTTCGCCTTCGCAGCTCCCAGCGAGGTATTCTGGATGATAATCGTGGGTATCGCGTTGCACGGAATCTGTTACGACTTCTTCTTCGTGACCGGCCAGGTCTACGTCGACAAGAAGTCGACTCCCGCGATTCGTGGCCAGGCTCAGGGGATGTTGGTGCTGGTCACCTATGGTCTCGGAATGCTGATCGGCGCCCAAGCGGCGGGCAAACTCTTCAACACTTTCCTGGGCGATACTGGCACGCTGACTCTCAGCCAGTGGCAGCAGTTCTGGTTCGTGCCGGCGGCATTTGCAGCCGTCGTTCTCGTGGGCTTCATCCTACTATTCAACGACCGGGTCGATAAGACGAGCATGAAAGACGTGAGTGGGGAAGCCACGGCAGCTTCCGACACGGATTGATATCGATGACAACGTGAGCGTCGCGGCGAAGTACCCACCACAGAATCCGGGGGCAACTGCGTCGCGCGCAACATCGACGGGGAGCCTCGTTGGCCGGTACTATAGCTCAACACATACCGAGGATTAATTCAACATCATATTATTGGGGGTCATTTACCCCTAGAATAGAAGGTGTGCAATGTCTGAGAATGGCGACCTAAATCGCAGAAGCTTCTTGAGAAACGCAGGGCTGGCAGCGGTTGCAGTAGGGTCGGGAGCTCCCCTGGATCGACTCAATCTGAGCGGAGATTCAATTGGTAGTTCGAACGTTGCACCACAGCAGACAACGTACGACTTCGATGAGGTCTACAATCGAGTCGGTACCAACACCGTAAAGTGGGATGATGCACTCGAGCGGCACAATGGCGTGTTGGATGTCGGGATGGGCATCGCGGATATGGATTTCAAGGCTCCTCCCTGCATCAAGCAAGCCCTGGAGGAACGCCTCGAACACGAGAACTGGGGATACACGAATACTCCAGACGGCTACGTCGAAGCGATAATCGAGTGGAATCAAAGGCGATACGGTTTGGACATCGACCCTTCGACTCTGATCCTGACCACAGGCGTGCACCCAGGCGTCATTGCCGCACTCAAGACCTTCTCTCCTCCGGGAACCAGGACCTTGATCGCAACACCGAGTTACAACGGTTTCTATGGCGACCTGAGGGAAAGCAACACCGTAGCCGAAGACAGCACGATGACAAAGGTCAATGGCCGTTACGAAATCGACTACGACGATTTTGAGACAAGGGCCCAGCGGTGCAATTGTTATCTGCTGTGCAACCCGCAAAACCCAACCGGGAACGTGTGGACGGAAGAAGAACTACTCCGGATGGGAGAAATCTGTTTGCGGCACAACACCATCGTTCTTGCGGATGAAATTCACTGTGACTTTGCCTTGAATGGGCACAAGTATACGCCGTTTGCGAGCCTCCCCGACAAAGACATTGTCGACAACAGCATGACATTCAAGGCTGTCAGCAAAACATTCAGTTTGCCCGCGATGAAATCTGCCTGGTTCTTCTCCACCAACGAGGATTATCTGAGGCGAGTGGATGACAACCATCGTGCTGAACGTACAGAACTCGGGATGATCGCAACCATGGCCGCCTTGAACGGGGGTGAGGACTGGTTGGACCAGGTGCTGGTATATCTCGATGAGAGTCAGGAATTCGTTGCGAACTATATCAGAGACAACATTCCGCTGATCAGTCAAACCAAACCAGAAGGGACGTACCTGACCTGGTTGGATGTCAGCAGGATCATAGAGATAATAGGTGCAAAGGAAACGGCCGCCGAAAGAGAGCGCACGTCTGTCGATCCTGTCACTCCGGAGATGATCATGCAAGAATGGTTCGGTCAGCACGCAAGGGTCGATCTGAATCCGGGATCATCCTATGGAACCGGTGGTGAGGGGCATATGCGAATGAACATTGCAGTGTCCAGGAGGCTATTGCAGGTGGCTCTGGACAATATTGCGGAGGCCGTGAACAGGCTTCCAGGAGCTTGAGGGTATGGATCTCACAATGCTTGTCCCTATAATCGCCATTGCATTCGGCATACCTGGGGGTGTCGCGTTCATGGCTCTTGCTATGGGTCACGCCCGCAAGATGAAGGAACTGAAGATCAGAGAAAAAGAGCTCGAGATGGGTGGCGACGATGCTGAGTTGGGACTGGTGGTCCAAGCGCTGTCTGACGATCTCAACGACACGCGCGCACATTTGGCAGAAATCCAGGAACGCCTGGATTTCGCCGAGCGTTTACTTGCCGGCGGAAGTGCGCCAGAAAATGATTGAAGTGGCTGACCGTCTCTGATCAAACGCATGAAAACACCCGAACCGCACGACGAAGCTTTCGTGAAGCAGTTCCGCGAGAGTTGGGACAGCTATTATCCGGAGGTGGACGAGGTAATCCGGGATCATCATACGGAACCGGTGGCGAGGGGCACATGCGAATGAACATTGCAGTGTCCAGAAGGCTATTGCAGGTGGCTCTGGACAATATTGCGGAGGCCGTGAGTAGACTGCCCGGGGCTTAAGTATCGGGCAGTGGATAGAGGGTGTGCTTGGCACAGCAGTGGGCATGGTTGGAAAAGAGCGCCGCGCGGCTGAGGAGGCCCGGATGATCAGTGTTGAAAACCTCCAATTCACGTATGAGGGCACGAAGGTGCCCGCAGTGCGGGGCCTGAGCTTCGCCATCGAGCGGGGTGAAATATTCGGATTCCTAGGGCCATCCGGAGCCGGGAAGTCCACGACGCAGAAGATCTTGATCGGGCTTTTGCGAGGATTCGAGGGACAGGTGTCGGTCTTCGCGCGGAACATCGCTACGTGGGGACCGGACTACTACGAGCGCGTCGGGGTGTCGTTCGAGGTTCCGAACCTCTACCAGAAGCTCACAGGCATCGAGAACCTGAGGTACTTCGGCAGGCTATACCAGCGGCAGGCGGGCCAGGTGCACGACCTGCTCGACCTCGTGGGGTTGAGTGAGGAGGATGGCCGCCTACTCGTTTCACAGTACTCCAAGGGGATGCGTAACCGACTGAACGTCGCTCGGTCATTGCTGCACGATCCGGAACTGCTGTTCATGGACGAACCCACAGCGGGTCTCGACCCGGTCAACGCGAAGCGAATCAAGGATTTAATCAACGTCCAGAAGCGTGCAGGGAAGACGGTCTTCCTGACCACGCACGACATGACGGTGGCCGATCAACTCTGTGACCGCGTGGCGTTCATCGTCGATGGCGAGATCAAGCTGATCGATTCGCCGGCGGAGCTCAAACAGCAACATGGCTCGCGCACTGTGCGAGTGGAGTATGGAGTGAACTTACAGCGGGCGGAGGCGGAATTTCCGATCGACGCACTGGCCGATAACGAGGGATTTCTCCGGCTGTTGCGCGAGAACCAAATCCGCACCATTCACACGCAGGAAGCCACCTTGGAAGACATCTTCATCCAGCTGACGGGGCGAGCCCTGAGCTAGGCAGCCGAGCGGACGATGAAGCGTCTACTTGCGATGATTCGCTGGGACATCCAGCTGCAATACCGGCAGGGATTCTATATCGTATCGGCGTTCGTAGCGGTAGTGATCATCATTCTTCTGAAACAACTGCCACCACTCGACTGGGCCAGGGTCTGGCCTGTTATCATCTTGGAGAACCTGGTCGTGAACGCATTCTATTTCAATGCCGGGCTCGTGCTGCTAGAGAAGGGAGAGGGCACGCTGGAAGCCATGATCGTCACACCCATGCGCACGAGGGAGTATCTGATTTCGAAGGTGGTCTCGCTCGGCGTGCTCTCTCTGTTCGAGACGCTGCTCATAGTGGTCGCAGTGACCGGCGCCGGGTTCAACTGGCTACTCCTCGTTGTCGGCATCATGCTCCTCATCGCCTTCTACGCGCTATACGGGTTCTTCGTCGTCGCCCGCTATGATTCGATCAGTGATTTCATCCTCCCGTCGGTGGCGTGGACGATCTGGTTCTCACTCCCCGTGCTCTACTTTCTTGACTTCTGGACGCACTGGCTGTTTTTCCTGCACCCTCTCCAGGCACCGCTCGTGCTGATGCAGGGTGCCTTCGAGCAGATCCCTGTGCGTCACTTGCTGTATGGCCTCGGGTATTCCGCGCTCTGGGTCGTGATTGCCTATTTCTTCAGCCAACGTGCGTTCCGACAGTTCATCGTAACCAGACAAGGCCTAATGAGGTCCCCCCGATGAACGCGATGACCGCCTTTAGGATCCTCGGCCCAATCGATATCCGGAATGTCGCCCGCGACTCGTCACTCAAGTGGATGGTCTTCCTGCCGCTGTTGACCGCCCTGATCATCCGCTGGGGTTTGCCCCCGCTCACCGATCGCCTGCTCGAGGAGTACGGGTTCGACCTCACGCGCTACTATCCCGTGATCATGTCGTACTTCGTCGTGGCGCTCTGCCCGATGATCTTCTCGACGCTCATGGGTTTCGTGCTGCTCGACGAGCGGGACGACCAAACTTTGACTGCCCTGCAGGTTACACCTTTGTCGCTCAACAGCTATTTTGCCTATCGGATCACGCTGCCCATCGTGCTGACGGTCACGCTGCTGTTCGTCATCTTCCCGCTCGCCGGAGTCGGCGTCCTGGCTCCCAGCAGGATCTTGATCACGGCGATAGCTGCTGCCCCTACGGCGCCGATGTTCGCGCTCTTCCTCAGCTCGGTGGCTCAGAACAAGGTTCAGGGTTTCGCTTTGATGAAGCTCGCCGGCCTGCCACTACTACTGCCGACGTTCGCATTCTTCGTCGATACTGCCTGGGAATACGCGTTCGGCATCATCCCAACTTACTGGCCGATGAAGGTCTACTGGATGCTTGAAGCGGGCGAACCGGGCATCTGGCCTGTGGTGTTCGTCGCGGTGGCGTATCAGCTTATTCTGACTTGGGTTTTGCTGCGTAGATTCAACGTCGTCATGCACCGCTGACGGCCCGCTTCTGGAGGTCTAATGAGCACATTGACGCTGATCGCTGCCGCGCTCGTTCTTTGGGGCACTTTGACGCTGGCGCTCGCCTACCTCAAGCCGAAGGCCATCTGGCGGCTGGGCAAGATCCAGGGCTTCGTACAATTGCTGGGCGAGAGAGGTACAGTAATTCTCTTCACAATCGTCGGATTCGGCGCGATCGTCGGCGGCGTGTTGATCCTACGTTGAAATCACGGGCTCGACGCAGCGCCTAGATCACCCTACCGCGAGTTCGTGCCGCGTGAACGGCCTAGGCCATGTACATGCTCTTAAGCGTATCGATCCTGGCGGCGATGTTGATCGAGTTTCCGCACTTGGCGGTACACTCATTACAAGAACCGCACGCAATGATGCTTTGATGTGCCGGGATCTCATCCAATGTCATCCGGGCATGTGTGAAGTTCGAGTATTGAGCCGCATACATGTGCGTGCGCATGAGGGTAGGGATATCAACACCGTTAGGGCACGTCGGCAAACACTGCTTGCATTGCTGGCAGAACTGAATCAAACCCTGTAGGTCTCGTTCCGCCAAGAAGCTCTGCTCCTCTTCGGTGTATGAAAGATCCGAGGCAACCGACCAGTCCAGATCCACTTGATCGAATGTTGTTATGCCCGGGATGATCGTGGTCACGTATTCATGGTTCAGAACCCACTTGAGCATGGCGGTCTTGTTGACGTCCGGCGTGCTTGGATCGGAGCCTGGCCCGCGCCGTCCGCCACCCAAAGCCTTCATCCCGATGATGCCGACACCTCGGTGTGCGGCGTTTCTCATTGCCGCAAGTAACTCCTGGTTCTGCGCCATTGTCACATTGAATGCGACCTCAGCCACCGTCCAGAAATCACCCCTAGCCATTTCGTTGAGTACTTCTGCCTGGCCCGAGTGCGTGGAAATTCCGGGAAAGCGTATCTTGCCCTGCCGCTGAAGTTCCTCAAAGCACTCGCCCGCTATTTCATCGTTGACACCGTCCGCGTCGTTGCGTGAGTGGAGGTAGAGAATGTCGACATAGTCCGTTTGTAGGCGTCTGAGGCAGCCTTCAAAGGTTCGCTCCAGCTCACTTCGGAATCGAGATCGTTCCACATTCCTTATGCTCGATCCGATTTTCGTAGCAAGACAGATCTCGTCCCGATTACCTCGTTCCTGTATGAACCTTCCGAGTACCTCTTCACTCCTGCCCTGTAGGTAAACCTCTGCAGTATCGAAGTGGCGGATGCCCCTGTCATAGGCATAATGGTAGAGTGCGGGAGAATCGCTGTTCATGGCTCCGATGCTCACGACGGGCACCTCGACTCCGGTCCGTCCCAGTGTGCGCAGAATCGGCGCCGTCGAGTCTTGTTGTTGTTGCGGTTGTGCCGCCGCTATCTCTGGAGTCGTACCGGCAAGTCCGATTGATGCAGCTCCCATAACGCTGTTGGAAAGGAAGGTTCTTCTCGACTGCGGCTGCTTTTCGATCGTCATGGCAGGCTCCTTCAGGGGATCGGGTGGCTTCAAGGAAAACATACACTCCCTACCGAGCACGGGAGAAGCCCGCTCGCAGGTACTCGGTGCGATTTTACCTTGCCGCGTTTGTCAGTATGCCTGATATTGCGCACACCACCTCCACACAGAGTTCGGACAATCAGCTATGGCAGACCTTAGCTCCCATACTGAGCGTCGCATCCGCGGGCACAACCAAACGGCCACCTCGGAGGTTTCGATGCCGATTCGCATCACCGATAGCCGACTGCAATTCTCTTGTTGTCTGGTCCTTGGTCTGATGTTCTGTCTGATTGTTGGTTGCACCACGAGTTCGGAACCAGCGGATGGGGTTACACATGATATCCTGGTACCGTTGGAAGACGCACTCACCGATGTCGTGCTTCAGGCGAACCAGACGACGGAAGTGGTCGTCACCTTGCATGTCCCGCCTACCGTGGGCGTCGTCGAAAGCGCAGTGCTCGACGTCTCCGCAACACTCGAACATCTGAGCATCTCGAACGTGTTCCAACCGAGTAATGTGCCCGGGTTAGCAAAGGCACTGTCGGGACAAGAGCTTGGCGAGGCACTGATACGAGTGGGAGACGATGCGGCAACGGCGTGTCAGCAGGGTGATCTGTACGGCCCCTACAGCATTGCCGGGTCGCTGATCGAGCCACTGATTGATGTCGAGACTATCGAACTGAATCAATCTACCATCCAGACCGTCAACGCCGGCTTCGCAATACTCTGCATGCAGATCTTTTCTACCTTCAACGCCACACTAAACGTGACTCAACTCGAAGGCACCGTAACGGAGGGGGAGTGCGGCACGCCTGCGGACTTCTCCGGGGTCTGGAACGGGACTTTCAATTGTACCGATTCCTGCGACGAGCCTTGGGGTGGTGATATTGAACTCACGGTCACTCAAGATGGAAGCACGGCCAGCTACGAGGATTGGAGTGGCGATCAGTACACCGGCACAGTGTGCGGCAACCTCTTCCGCTTCGAGCGCATCGAGTCACATGAGACCGAGCGCGGCACCATGACTCTCGAAGGTGCCAACCAGGCTACAAAACGTTCGACTTGGCGTGGGCGATCGGCTCCGTTTTGTGGCGGCAACTGTGTGGACCACCTGACCCGCGGCGCGGGTCAGTGAAGGGCCCGCCGCACACTACAGCTGCGTTCCTGGGTCAACAACACCTCTTTGGGGGAACGAAGGTGAACTCTTCTGTTGTATTGAAACTACAGTGGAATCGCGGGCCCGGAGGATCGCATTCATCTTCGCAGCAGCTCGAAAATGGTCGATAAGTTGCGACACCGTCGACAATCTGGACCTCTCTGACCGGGTTTTCGCACTGTCTGTGCGCGGAATCGCACTCCTGCTTCTTTCTTCTAAGCATACCATGCACCTCTCTTATTCTGGTACATCAATGGACTTGCCCCGTTTTTTCGGACACCGGCTTAAAGCTACATGCGCGATTGAGTG
>CAZFHS010000031.1:0-39021 GCA_964518955.1 uncultured Gemmatimonadaceae bacterium
CAAGCTATTGTATTTCATATCTATTTATGTGTATTTCCTATCATCGATATTATTTGTTGCTTCATTGATTTGCGTTTGTCTTCCCTGTCTTACCTTTTTACATATACCGTTCGCCTTTTACTTTCCATACTATTGTTATTTACATATATTATATGCCGTTTATCAAAATTGAGATTGCGACTACCTTCAAGAAAATAGGGGCGGGGAACTAGTGAAGCTGACCGACTGGCCCTTGTTGGACCATGCTCCGACCGGGGACCTCAGGAAACGTCTTCTACTTCACCTACAATGCGGAGCACGCGTTCTGGGTTTGTGAGCTGGAGGTCGTACTCACCAGGGACCTCGATGCTACCCATGGACGGCCGAGGATTCCGGTACATCATTCCGCTTTTTCCCTTGGAAAACGCGGTAAAGTGTACCTCATGCACACCCGTGTGCTCCACTATGCCACGAACATTTGCATCCGTGATACCACACCCGGGCATGATAGATATGCGACCGTTAGACTGTTCCACGAGTTCGCTGATCAGGTTGGCCCCCTCAGACACGCTGGGCTGCTGTCCCGAGGTCAGCACACGATCGACTCCGAGGTCGATGAGCACCTCGAGCGCATCGGCGGGAGCACGAGTCATGTCGAACGCACGGTGGCACGTCACGCTTAGGGAGCACGCTGCGGCAATAAGCCGTTCGAAGCGACTGGCGTCGATGCTCCCATCCTCCGTGAGTACTCCTGTGGCAATTCCAAATGCACCTGAGTCGCGCACGATCTCGATGTCGCGGAGCATTGTATCGAACTCTTCGTCGTTGTAAAGGAAGTCCCCACCACGCGGCCTCACTAGTACCACGGTTGGTAACGCAAGGCGCTCGAGAACCAACGAAAGCGTCCCGAGACTCGGCGTCGTTCCGCCCTCGATCAGACCGGCGCAGAGCTCGATCCGGTGACCTCCACCCTTTTCGGCGGCAGCGGCACCGGAGAGCCCTTCGACACAGACTTCGCAGGTGACCATCGCCCCTCCTACTGCTGCGAATAGAACTCCCGAATGTCCGCCGACAGCTGAATCAGGTCCGCCTCGCGGATATACATCATGTGCCCGGCCTCGTAGTACTTCATTGTCACGCGCTCTTTCACAATACCGTGCCGAGCGAACGTGTATTCCGCATCGAAGAACGGCGTGGCGAAGTCGTAGTAGCCGTTGGCGACCAACACACGCAGATCCGAGTTCCGACGCATGGCGTTGGCCAGGCCGCGGGAGACGTTTACGTACTTGGGTTCCCAGGATCTGCTGGTCCCGGCCGGTTTCCATATCCAGTTGCGCCCGATGTCCCGGTTCGAGGTGCGGTACGGTCTATCCATCTCCACGTTCAGTTCCGACGCAAAGTAGTGATTGAGGCCTGCGGTGTAGATAGCCGAAATTGCCTCCATGGCGCCGTCGCTCTCAGGACGCTCAGCCGTGTCGTCGATGTCGTCGCGCGCGTAGCGTCCGTCGAGCCGGCCGAGCGACAAGCCTTGATCTCGGAGGAGTTCCTTGAGAAAACGTCCGGCGAGAGGACGAATGTCAGCATTCAGCACATAGGATTTGCTGAGGCCCGTGAAGTAGACCAGCCGGTCGGCTATGTGGTCCCGATCGGCATCGCTCAGCGTGCTGCCCTTGAACAATGCCGGCGCATACTCGTCGAACGCAAACTCACGTGACTCCTGCACAAAATCCTCGATAGTCTTCCCGACACCGGCCTTACCGTGATACCAGGCAGTCGCTGCAATCGTGGGTAGGTAAGTGACGTACGCAATCAGATTGTCGTGCGCCGGCGTGGACCCGGTGTAGTCGAGCGCCTGCGAGATCAGCACGAGACCGTTCAGCGCAACTTCCTGGCCGCTACCGGCCAGCGCATCAGCCACCGCCGCAGCGCGAGTGGTTCCGAAACTCTCACCGGCGAGATAGCGGGGCGAGTTCCAACGCTGGTGCTTCGTGATCCATAGTCGGGCGAACTGTGCGATCGATGCAGCGTCGGCGGAGAGGCCCCAGAAATCCGTTCCCTTGCCTTTGCCGACGGCCTGACTGTAGCCGGTGCCGACAGGGTCTACCATTACGATGTCGGTCACGTCCAAGGGTGCATGTGGATTGTCGACGAGAGGATATGGCGCAGCGCCATCGTCTTCGTCGGCGTCGCTCGAGACAACAACGCGCCTGGGGCCGTACAGGCCCATGTGCAACCAGACCGACGCAGAGCCAGGTCCGCCATTGAACACGAACGTCACAGGCCGGTTCGGTTCGGGGTCGTTCTTCGTGTATGCGGTCGACCAGATCGCTGCTACAACCTGACCAGAGTCGTTCGTCAGGTGCATCTCGCTGGCGGTTGCCGTGTAGCGTATGGTCTGGCCGTTGAACATGCCCTCGTGTTGGGTAACGAAAGACTTTGGTTCGGGGACGGAAGGCGTCGGGCCAGTTTGTCTCGTTGAATCTGTCTGTTGTGCGTTAACAGCATGAATGAGCGTGAGGCTCAGTGCAACAGTGAGAAGTCTTCTAACACGCATGCTGACCGTTCCTTGTGTCTCTAATGAGATGTGAGATTAGTGAGTAGTGATCTGTGGTTTGTGATTTTTGCTCAACCCAATTCACAAATCGCTAACCACTAATCACTAATCTGAAATCGTCAGTTTTGAAACCATGTACCCCTACCGCCCCAAATACTCCTCCCACCACTCCATTTGCACGTACATCCGGTGCACATACCGCCACGGAGTCCAGCCGCCATGATACGACTCGGGGTAGCGCACGAACTTTGCCGGCACCTGACGCTTCTTGAGTGCGACATACATCTGCTCGGCCTCTTCGATCGGCACGCGGTGGTCGTACTCGCCATGCACGAACATCGTGGGAGTCGTGACGGTTCCAGCGTAGATGATCGGTGACGACCGCATCAGCAGCTCTCGGCTGCGCTCCTCCCACGGAGGTCCGAAGAACTCGCTTTCCTTGGTGCGCGGGATATCGGCTGTGCCGTAGTCGCTGACCCAGTTGGAGATCGATGCGCCCGCGATCGCCGCGCTGAACCGATTCGTATGCGTGATGACCCAGTTGGTCATATAGCCGCCGTACGAGTATCCGGTCACGCCCATCCGCCCCTCATCGACCGCGTAATTCTCGAGTGTGTAGTCGACACCAGCCATGATGTCGTCGAAATCGTTGAAGCCCCAGCCGCCCCAGGTACCCCAACGGAAGTCCTCGCCGTAGCCGGTCGAGGCCCGCGGGTTCGTGTACAGCACGACGTAACCGTTGGCGGCAAGGAGTTGATGTTCCAACGAAAAGCTGTAGCCGTATGCACCGTGCGGGCCGCCATGGATCGTGAGCACCATGGGATATGGTCCGCCGCTCTGATCATATCCGCGCGGCGTGAGCACCCAGCCTTCGACCTCGGTGCCGTCTTCGCTCTCGTACAGGATTCGATCTGGGCTGGCGAGTTCGATATCTGCAAGGAGGTCTCCGTTGATCTCAGTGAGGCGACGTTCATTGTTACCATTGCTCATGGCGGCGAAGACATCGCCCGGCGCAGTAGCGTTACCTACCGTATATGCCATGGTCCGGAAGTCTGCCGAAAAGGAAGGACTGCCGAGCCTGCGGTTGCCTGTGGTGATCTGCTCAACATCGCCTCCAGTCGACGGCACGCGGAACAGGTGCGATGTGCCCATCACGGATGCGGTGAAGAAGATGAAACGCCCGTCGGGCCTCCAAGTGGTTGAGCCTGGCATATAATCCCAATCGGCGGTGATGTTCACCGGTGTGCCGCTGCCGTCCGCGGCGATCACGAAAAGATCCGACGGTGCGCCACGATCGCGCCCCTCTCGAATAACGACGTCGAGCCCTTCGTTCCCCCGCACCGCGATCATCTCTCCGTCCGGCGACCATGCCGGACTCGAGTAGTTGAACTCGTTGTTGGTGAGTCGGGTGACCTGCCCGTCGAGATTCACGGTCCAGACGTCGGCGCGTTCGTAGGAGTGTTCGTCGCGTTGGTGTTCGTCGGCGGTGAATGCGAGTGCGGTTCCGTCGTCCTTCCACGCCGCACCAGACACATTGACGCCGAGTTGCGTGAGCTGCGTTGCTTGCCCGCCGTCGCGCGGCACGACATACAACTCGCGCGGCGGAGTCGCATGCGGGTCACGTGGATCTGGTAGATACCCGCGTCGGTCGAAGCGGTAGTTCATCCAGTCAAACATGCGCCCGTCGAACCGTTCTACGGTCTTGCGCTCGAAGTCGGATTCATAGGTCGGTTCGGGTTGTGCAGGCGGTGGAGTGCTCCTGGTGAACGCCATCCATTTGTTGGTTGGGTCCATTTCTGGTGAGCCTCCGAGGCCGTCGATTTGAAATGCCTCGCCGGCAGGGCCTGTCATGCGCAGGAACCACGTGCTCGACTCACCGTTGCCGCCGGGACGGTTCGACGAGAAGGCAAGCATGCTCCCGTCAGGAGTCCACGTTGGATTCGACGCACTGAGACCGGGAGTCGTGAGTCGTCGTGGCTCAGTCGACCCATCGGTTGCCGTAATCCAGATCTCGCTGTGACGACGGTTTTCATCCTCGACCAAGGAGGTCACGACGTAGGCCACCATTTCACCGTCGGGCGAGATGGCGGGGCTGCCGACACTCTTTATGCGGTAGTAGTCCTCGAGTTCGAGACCGCGGGGATTGGTTTGTGCCGTGACCGTGGCGACCGAGACGAATATGGCCACGATCGTGAGACCGAGAGTACGGCCAAAGAAAAGAGTACGCATTCTCTGAATGCTCCTGCGAGAGTTATACCGAACGGCGAATTGATCAGTCAACGCCGTTGATCTTACCGAAGCCTATCTTCTCGAGCAGATCGTCAAACTGGGGATCAGAACGAAAAGCGTCGAACTCGCGCGTCCGCAGCACGTACACCATGGTAGGATCGCGCTCCACCAGACCCAAATTGAGCCAGCGGTACATTTGTTCAGTGTCTGACAAACCTGCATACCCGGTCGCGATATACATGGCCGCTACACAGCCCTGGTGATAACGCTCCTCGAGCTCTGCTATCAGTTCTGTGGCTTCGCCCGCCCTCCCGGTCTTGCCGTACAGATACGCCAGGAGCGACACAGCGTTCGTAGCGCGCCCACCGATCTCGATCGCCCTCTCAAACTCAGTTATAGCCTCTTCGACCTTGCCGGTCTGGCTGTACACGTCACCGAGGCCATGGTGTGCCTGTGCGAAGCCCGGCTCTATCGCCAGAATGGCTCGATGTTCCGCTAGTGCCCGATCGAAGTCGCCGGCCACATAGTGTGTGTAGCCGCGCAAGAATCTGATGTCCAATCCGAGGGGGTCCAATTCTTCCGCGCGCGCAAACGCGTCGATCGATTCATCGTACTTACCTTCTATCCAGGCAAGGTAGTATCCATACCACTTGTACGCGGAAGCCAGGTTGGGGTTCATTGCAAGCGATCTGTTGAATCCGTCAGCTGCAGCATTCCAATCCCAATCGTGGTGCATTGCTATCACGGCCAGGCTCGTATGCAGCTCAGGGATAGTCGGTGTAACTCTCATAGCCTCTAGCGCCGCCTGTTTTGCCTTCGGCATGGCGTCCATTTTGGGCAACACCCCAACGCCCATGCACAGAAGTAGCTGCGCCTCCGCATAGCTGGCATATGCGAGCGCGAACTCCGCATCGATTTGCTGTGCCTCCTCGAAGCATGACATCGCATACACGGTTGCCTCATCCGTGAACTTGCCCAGACTATACCTGCCTCGGAGGTACAGCTCATACGCGTCCCTGTTTTCCGTTCCTCCCATACGCTGCGTCTCTTCTTCGGAGGGCGATTCAGCAGCCAGCTTGCGCCTAATTGCGGTGGCTATCTCATCCTGAATCTCGAACACATCCTGCGATGCACGATCGAACCTTTCAGACCAGACATGTTCTCCGTCACGCGTGTCCACGAGTTGGACCGTAATGCGAAGCCTCTCACCGGAGCGACGCACGCTTCCCTCCAACACCCTGTGAACTCCCAGAGTAGCGCCGACCTCGCGGACATCCTTGTCGGCTCCCTTCAAGGCGAAGGACGAAGACCTGGCGATGACCCGCAGTCCAGGTACGTTGCCGAGCGAATGGATCAACTCCTCAGCGATTCCGTCGCTCAGGTATTCATCGTCCGGATTGGAGCTCAGGTTGGCGAACGGCAGCACCGCTATCGAGTTCACCTCCGGCTCAGAATCACCCGATTCAGCGAGCAGCGCCTCCGCAAACGTCTTCGCCGACTCGAACCGATCGATCGGTGCCTTGCCGAGCGCCTTCGTGATCGCCGCGGCGACGGGTTGTGGCACACTCGACCGCACGGTCGTGATCGGCGGCACCGGGTCAGTCATGTGCCTTGCCACAATCGCCTGTGCGTTCGGGCCAGTGAACGGCGTTTCGCCCGCTAGCATTTCGTAGAGCACACACGCGAGCGAATAGATGTCACTGCGGCCATCGATTTCACGAACGCCAGCAATTTGCTCGGGGCTCATGTACGACGGTGTGCCGAGTGAAAGGCCCGTCTCCGTGAGCCGCTCTCCGCCGGCCGACTTCACTGCCAAAGCGATACCGAAGTCCGCTACCATCGCCACACCTACGTGGAACAGGATGTTCTCGGGCTTTATGTCGCGGTGGACGACGTCTCGCTGGTGAGCGTAGTCGAGAGCGCTTGCGATCTGTTCGGTGATCTTGAGGGCATCGTCTACCTGGAGTTGTTTCTCGCGGTTGATGCGGTCCCTGAGGGTCACCCCCTCGATGCACGGCATCACATAGTAGAGGAACTCCTGAGAGCTGCCACTCTGCACCTCTGCAACTCTGCCACTGTCGTGAAGCGGCAGGATGTTCGGATGACTGAGCCCCGCTGTAACCTTTATCTCATTAAGGAACCGCTCAGCTCCGAGTACCGCCGCCAGCTCCGGCCTCAACACCTTCACCGCGACTTTGCGGTCGTGCTTCACGTCATGGGCCAGATAGACGGTGGCCATTCCGCCCTGACCTAGCTCCCGTTCAATCACATACCGGTCGGAAAGCGCCTGAACGAGAGGAGAGGTATCAGACACGACGACCTCCTACCGCCCTACCGCCGTACCGCCCTACCGCCCTCAGTGCCATGCCGCCGGCGCCGAGTTCGCGTTCGATGGCGTACCGGCCGGCAAGGGCGGAGGCCAGCGACTGCAGCGGGTCACTCATGGCGCCCCACCGTCTTCCAACTCCCTACCGAACTCTTCCCACTCGCGCTTCACGCGTTCAAGTAGAGCCCGGAACCGCGGCTCTAGTCGCACTGGCTCGATCAAGGGATCAGTTTCCGCAAGCACCGGGTAGTTGATCCAACCCACATCTACTGCACGTTCATACAACCCCAGTGCGCCATCTATGTCTCCGAGCACTACATGCGCATCTGCGATATACCATGCTGCCGCCGGATCACGCTCACAGACTCCGTAACACTGAGAGGTCTTTGCGTGGTCAAACGCTTCTTTATCTCCGTGCAGAGCCGCACGCCACATGAGGCACGCCCAAGCCATGAAATCCAACTCGGGCCCGGTCTCTATCGCGTCAAGTACGCCAACCGCCACCTCGTTCCGGTTAGCGTATAGGTAGGCAGCAGCAATCCACACGGCATGCCAAGGCAGCCGCAAGTCCATGCCGGCACCCTCCATAATCTCCACGGCACGGTCGGCCTGCCCTTCCAACATGTGCACATAACCAACCATTGCCTGGCCCACAGGATTGGTCGGGTCGAGTTCGACCATCGTGTGAGCATGCTGCAACGCTCGCGGCAACCGTCCCACAGAGATGTAGAAAAACGCGAGCTGCAACCGCGTATCCCAATCACTTGGGTCGAGCGTGGCTGCGCGTTCGAACTCTTGATATGCCCTACGAATGTCCCACCGCAAATAGCATTGAACCATTCCAAGCGCTAAATGGGCCTGCGCAATCTCAGGGTCCAACGCGAGGGCCTTCTTTGCGTAGGTTTCCGCTTTCTCGTAACTCTCCTCGGCCTCGATAACCCCCGTGTTCCCCCACCACGCATACACGTACGCGAGGCCAGCAAGCAACAGCGCGTTGTCACCGGTCATTCCAAGGCCGGACTCTATGTGTCGTATCGCGCTGTCATGCCCCTCTTTCGTGTACGTGTGAAGGGCGGCACGCGCACGCATGTAACACTCGTAGGCGTGAACGTTCGTGGTGGGTCTGTGCGCAACACGCCTGGATTCCTCTGGGGTCAGCTTCACCTGCAACGCTTCTACGATCGCCCTAGCCACCTTCTCCTGCATGTCGAATACGTCATCGAGTGTTCCATCGTACTTGTCGGTCCACAAATGGACATCCGTAGCCGCCTCGATCAGCTGGGCCGTGATGCGCAGGTTGTTGCCTGCTTTGCGTACACTGCCCTCCAGCACATAGTGCACATTCAGCTCTTGGGCGATCTCAGGGATCTTCTTGACGCTGCCTTTGAAAGTCATCGCGGAGCTGCGGGATATGACATGCAACGCATGAACCTTCGAGAGATCTGAGATTACTTCTTCAGTCAAGCCGTCGCTGAAGTACTCCTGCTCCGGATCAGGGCTCAGGTTCTCAAACGGCAGCACCACGATCGACTTCACTTCGGGTTCGGCTTCTGCTGATTCGGCAAACAGAGCCTCCACAAACGCCTTCGCCGACTCGAATCGATCGATCGGAGCCTTGCCGAGCGCCTTGGTGATCGCCGCGGCGACAGGCTGCGGAACACTCGACCGCACCGTCGTGATCGGCGGTACCGGATCGGTCATGTGACGTGCCACGATCGCTTGCGCATTCGGACCGGTGAACGGCGGCTCGCCCGCAAGCATTTCGTATAACACACATGCCAGCGAGTAGACGTCGCTGCGGCCGTCGATCTCACGATCGCCAGAGACCTGCTCGGGACTCATGTAAGAAGGCGTGCCTAATGATAGGCCGGTCTCGGTGAGGCGCTCCCCGCCCGCTGACTTAACCGCCAAAGCGATGCCGAAGTCCGCCACCATCGCCACACCTTCGTGGAACAGGATGTTCTCAGGCTTTATGTCGCGGTGGATCACGTCGCGGCGGTGCGCGTGTTCGAGTGCGCCTGCGATCTGTTCAGTGATTTTTATAGAGTCATCGATGGAGAGTTGCCCGTCTCGATTCATGCGGTCGCGAAGCGTGTCACCCTCTATGTACGGCATCACGTAGTAGAGAAAGGCGGACGGGCGGTCAGACGGACGGGCGGACGGTACATCGGCGGTACGGCGGTCAGGCGGTAGGGCGGTAGGTTGCTCCTCGGCAATTCCGGAGTCCAGGAGTTGCAGGATGTTCGGGTGGCTCAAGCTTGCCGCTATCTCGATCTCGCGTTGGAAGCGTTCGGTTCCCAGCACTGCGCACAACTCCGGCCTCAGCACCTTGACCGCCACCTTACGGCGGTGCTTGACGTCCTCGGCGAGATAGACCGTCGCCATTCCGCCGGCGCCGAGTTCGCGTTTGATGGTGTAGCGGTTGGAAAGGGCGGAGGCCAGCGACTGCAGCGGGTCACTCATGGTGTCCCACCCTCTGCCAACTCCCTACCGAACCTCTCCCACTTCTCCTTCACATCGACCATGAGAGACTTGAACCTGTCCTCTGATCGGATGTTCTCTAGGAAGGGATCCAGTTCGCTCAACAGGGGGTAGTTGAAGAGTCCTTTTTTCACGGCGCGCTCAAGCCACCTCAGAGCCTCGTCACGCTCGCATAGCATCGAATAGCCTTCTGTCATCAACCACGGCAGATGAAAATCCATCCAGGCGATGTCTCTCACGTCGGGGGATATCGTGCCGAGCGCATCCTCCCTCCGGCCTTTCAGAGCGAGGGTAAGGAACAGGAGGACCTGGCCCATCGCCTCATTTGGATCTTCGTCGAACAGAATCTCGGCTTGATGACTCGCTTCGTCGTACTGTCCATTCCAAGCAAGTACATGGCCTCTGTGAAAGGCGGAGGTTCTGTTATTGGGATCGACACGGAATCCCGTTTCTACTTCCCCGAGCGCAAGGGCGAGCTCACCATTCATCAGGTGGACCATGAACGTTCCCAAGCGACACATTGGATCGAGCGGATCTGTTCCGATCCACCTCTCAGCGACAGGTTTGCCCAGGGCCGGGCGACCTGCATGAAAGGTC
This sequence comes from uncultured Gemmatimonadaceae bacterium, assembly GCA_964518955.1. Taxonomy (GTDB): domain Bacteria; phylum Gemmatimonadota; class Gemmatimonadetes; order Gemmatimonadales; family GWC2-71-9; genus JBDGYW01. Next base: position 10,167 of record CAZFHS010000031.1, read on the forward strand.
AACAAGTACGAGAGCCACAGCAGCGTTTCAGTGTCGATCGCATCGCCCTGCAGGGCGTGATTCAAGTGGTCTATAGCTTCGTCCGTGTCCCCCGAGTGTATCCTCAGGTATCCGGTGAGCCGGTGTCCATATGGGGAAGCGGGATCTAGCGCAAACAACTTCTCGGCGCACCCTGCTATCCTGGATAGATGTGCTCGATCCAGGTCTCCAGACTGATGGTAGAATTGCCAATGGACCGCTCCAATCCCTGATAGGAGAACAGGATGCTCCCCGAAAACGGCGATGGCTTCCTGCAAAAGGTGCTGCGCTTTCTCGAGACTCCCCGACTCGGTATTCCAGAACTCAAACCGTGCACGGGAGTACGCTTCGTAGACTCGAACATCGTTGAACGATGGCCGCACAGCCAACTGCAGCTTGTCTTCGGGGGAAAGCCGGCCTTTCAATTCCTGCACAATCTTGCTGGAAACCTGTTCTTGAATCTCGAAGACATCCTCCAGTGTACCGTCGTACTTCTCCGCCCAAAGGTGTACGTCTGAGTTCGCGTCTATCAGTTGAGCGGTGATTCTCAGCCTGCTGCCCGCCTTCCTCACACTTCCCTCGAGCACGTATTGCACGTCCAGTAGCTGAGCGATCTCGCGCACATCTTTGTCGGACCCCCTCATCCTCATCGCCGAAGTGCGCGAAATGACGCGTAGCGAGTCGAGCATCGATAGGTCAGCAATTATTTCTTCGGTGAGGCCGTCGCTGAAGTACTGGTTGTCGGCATCCGGGCTCAGATCATCAAACGGCAGCACGACGATCGACTTCACATCGGGCTCGGCGTCTACTGATTCGGCACACAGCGCCTCCGCAAATCCCTTTGCTGACTCGAACCGATCTATCGGCGCTTTCTCAAGGGCCTTCGCGATCGCCGTAGCGACGGATTGCGGTACGCTCGACCGCACAGTCGTGATCGGCGGCACCGGGTCGGTCATGTGACGTGCCACAATCGCTTGCGCGTTGGGGCCCGTGAACGGCGGCTCACCCGCCAGCATCTCATACAGCACACACGCAAGCGAGTAGACATCGCTCCGGCCGTCGACTTGCCGATCTCCAGCTACCTGCTCGGGGCTCATGTACGACGGTGTGCCGAGCGAGAGGCCGGTCTCCGTGAGGCGTTCGCCTCCTGCTGACTTGACCGCCAACGCGATACCGAAGTCCGCAACCATCGCCACACCTTCGTGGAACAGGATGTTCTCAGGCTTGATATCCCGGTGGATCACATCGCGGCGGTGTGCGTGTTCGAGCGCTCCTGCGATCTGTTCAGTGATTTCGAGAGCGTCATCGATTGGGAGCTGTGTGTCGCGGTTCATGCGATCACGGAGCGTGTCGCCCTCAATGTACGGCATAACGTAGTAAAGAAAGACGGACGGGCGGTCAGACAGACGGGCGGACGGTACATCGGCGGTACGGCGGTCAGGCGGTAGGGCGGTAGGTTGCTCCTCGGCAATTCCGGAGTCCAGGAGTTGCAGGATGTTCGGGTGGCTCAAGCTTGCCGCTATCTCGATCTCGCGTTGGAAGCGTTCGGTTCCCAGCACTGCGCACAACTCCGGCCTCAGCACCTTGACCGCCACCTTACGGCGGTGCTTGACGTCCTCTGCCAGGTACACTGTCGCCATTCCGCCGGCGCCGAGTTCGCGTTCGATGGAGTAACGGCCGGCAAGGGCAGACTTCAGGCGGTCAAGGGCGTCGTTCATGTTGGGCTAAGATGCGGATGGAATGCGCACTCCGCTAGTGCGCCACTATGCTCTCCCACCAACGGCGCGCTTTTGCACACAGGCGCGTAAAAATGGTTACTCCCTGGTTCCACTGACGTCTTATTGTGCCGTCGCGGTTCGGTTGGGCATTTGCAGTACTGTCGGTCCTTGGATCCTCGGATCAGCTGGAGGCCGCACAACCGGTAAGGGTGCCGGCGTGGCGGAACTGGTAGACGCAGACATTTCGCAGATGTCCGGGTGAAAACCCATGTGAGTTCGAATCTCACCGTCGGCACCCACCGTCCGGCGCTGGCTGGCAGTCAATGCCGAGCGCGTGTAGATTATTACACATCTGCGAAATGTCTTAGTAGGTCCGCTACGCCCAGAGAGCCGAGGAAGAAGAACTCCTCGGCTCTTTGTTTTCTCCTCCAGTCTGCGTTCGAGGCCTCCCCAACACCCTAGCTCTACTTCTGCCGCCGAGTTACAGTGTTCACTTACCCATGTCCAGACAATCCGAACAGCACCCTACGAGCCCGCCGGAAAACGAATACCCGCAGTTCCGTTCTCATTACCTGCCCCGCACCCGTCGCGGCTGGATTGCCGTCATACTTTTCCTCGGTCTATTCGCTCTCACACAGCCACCATTCGTGTATGTGATCGCGAATCGTGTTGAGCCGTGGCTCTTCGGCGTGCCATTTCTGTATGCCTACCTGCTGATCTTATACTGCGCGCTGATCGCCGTGTTATTCTGGGCGCGGCGCAAGGAGTTGTAGGTGGAAGTCTGGGTCGTGGCGACAGGCATCATTGTGGCGTACTTGCTGCTCACAATGGTGCTCGGCGCCATCGCCAACAAGAAGCTGGCCGTGGACGTCGACGACTTCTTCGTCTACGGGCGGAAAGCCGGGTTCATCGTCCTCTACCTCGCGGTCGTTTCGACATATCACTCCGCATTCGCGTTCCTCGGTTCCGGAGGATTCTTCTACACACACGGCATCGGATTCTGGGACGCAGGAACGTGGACAGTACTGGTCGGTGCCATCACTTACGTCCTGGGCAGCCGCATCTGGGCACTGGGCAAACGGTTCGGCTACATCACTCCGGCAGACATGCTGGCCGACTTCTACGAGAGCGAAGCGGTAAGAGTAGTTACGGCGCTCGTCTCCGTCCTGTTCACGATTCTCTACATCCAGGTGCAAGCACAGGGGTTGGGGTACATCCTCACGGTGGCGTCGGGCGGGCATGTTCCGTACGATCTCGCGGTATTGATCCTGATCGGTGTAGCTACAGCATACCTGATGGCCGGCGGTCTGCGCGCGGTCTACTGGACCGACGTTCTGCAGGGCATCTGGATGTATGTGGCGATCTGGGTAGGTGCACTCGTGCTCGCGTACAAGCTGTTCGGCGGACCTTTCGAATTGTGGCGCGCGGTGGCCACAGAACGACCCGACCTGCTCACGCTCCCAGGGCCACAAGGGTTCTTCACACCGGGCATGTGGTTCGGGCTGATGGTGGTGCTCTCGTTCGGGATCGTGTTCCAACCGCACATGATCGCCCGATACTACTCCGCTGTTTCCGGCTCCACCATCAAATGGCTCGGCGCCACCACGCCGATCTTTCTGATGACGCTCTTCATCCCCGCGGCGTTAGTCGGACTCGGCGGGGCGGTTGCTATGCCCGACCTCGAGATCCCCGATCGAGTATTCCCGGAACTGCTGTTCCTTCACGCACCACCCTGGCTGACGGGAATCATATTGGCTGGGGCAGCCGCAGCAGCGATGTCGACTCTGGATGCGATACTGCACGGCAACATGACTGTGCTGACCCGCGACGTGTATTAACGTTATGTCAAACCGAATGCCAGTCAGGCGCACTACATCAACGTGGGCCGAGTGCTCGTATTGGCGCTGTTGTTGATCGGATACTTGTTGTCGGTGACGAGGCTCGAGTTCCTCGTGGTGCTCGTAGCTCTCTCCGGCGCAGGTGCGCTGCAGCTGATGCCCGGCATCCTCGGTGTCTGTTTCCCAACTCGGCGGCTGTTGACCCAGGCAGGAGTCCTTTCTGGTATAGGCATTGGTCTAGTCACGCTGTGCCTTACGCTGGTGATATTCCCGCATCCACTGGGATTGCATGGCGGCGTATGGTCCGTACTGGCCAATTTCCTAGTTACTATTGTCGTCTCCCGGGTCACGCGCGCACCGACGCCTGAAACGGTGCGACGAATTCACGGGGAGGTGGAGTCGTACATATACGGCTCGAGCAGCGCACAGCGAGCAACGATCAATTGAATCCGCGGCAGTAGCCGCAGGAAGAACATGAGCGATAGATCACGAGCTGTTATCGGCGTCGACACCGGTGGCACCTTCACCGACTTCGTTCTGATGGACGAAGGACGAATCTCGGTGCACAAGGAGCCGTCGACACCTGAAAACGCCGCAAAGGCAGTACTCGCGGGATTGAAGGAGCTGCACGAGGAAGCCGCCACGATCGTGCATGGATCGACCGTGGCAACGAATGCGCTGCTGGAGCGGCGCGGTGCACGCACAGCACTCGTCACGACGGCAGGCTTCGAAGACGTACTGGAGATCGGCCGGCAAATCCGGACGCAGATCTACGATCTGAACGTCCAGAAGGCACCGCCTCTCGTGCCGGGAGAATTGCGACTCGGGATTAAGGAACGAGTGGCATACGACGGTGAGGTAGTCGAGCAGTTGGCCGACGGAGATCTCAGCGCGCTCGTTGAACAACTGCGCAATCTCGACGCCGAATCAATAGCCGTATGCCTGCTCCACGCATACGCCAACCCTGAGCATGAACGTGCGATCCTCGAGATGTTCGACGGCAAGATCGATGCGTTCGTGACAGCGTCACACATGGTTCTACCCGAATTCCGCGAATACGAGCGCTGCAGCACGACAGTCGTGAACGCCTATGTCGGGCCTGTGGTGTCTCGCTATCTCGCACTTCTGGCAGAAGAGCTGGACGCAGACAGCGTGCGCATCATGCAGTCGAACGGTGGCCTCGTTTCAGTCCGGGCGGCTCAGCGGTACGCGGTGCAGACGGTGCTCTCCGGCCCCGCGGGTGGAGCGGTTGGCGGATTCGAGATCGCGAGTCGCGCGGGTTTCGATCATGTGATCACATTCGACATGGGTGGGACGAGCACCGACGTGTCCCTTTGCCCGGAAGAGTTGAGCCGAACCAACGAAGCGATCATCGGCGAGGCGCCGATACGCGTTCCGGTGATCGACGTCCACACAGTAGGCGCAGGTGGCGGTTCCATCGCATATCGCGATCCAGGCGGGTCAATGCGGGTTGGACCCCGCAGCGCCGGAGCCGTACCTGGGCCGATCTGCTATCAACGCGGCGGCACAGAGCTAACCGTGACCGACGCGAACCTGTTCCTCGGCAGGCTCTCACCCGAGCACTTCCTCGGTGGCAAGCAGAAACTCCCGCTCGACCAGGTGCGCTCGACCATGGAGAGTTTCGCAACCGAGATGTCGCTCACCCCAATCGAGGCCGCAGAAGGAATTCTGCGCGTGGCGAACGCCACGATGGAACGCGCAATCAGAGTCATCTCGCTCGAGTGCGGCTACGACCCGCGCGACTTCACGCTCGTCTGTTTCGGTGGTGCCGGCGCGATGCATGCCGCCGACCTGGCACGCAGTCTCAGCATCCCGCGGGTTCTTGTCCCGCAGGCGGCCGGCATTCTATCGGCGCTCGGCATGCTGCTAGCCGACTTCGTGCGCGATTACTCGCGGACGCTATTGGTCCCAAGTGCGAAGCTCGACACGGATGAACTGGAGCAAGCTTTCAAGGAACTGGAAGACCGCGCGATCGGCGAATACGAGCAGGAAGGGTTCAGCGCCGAACAGTTGGTTTTGGAGCGATCGCTCGACATGCGGTACGTGGGTCAGGGGTACGAACTCAACGTTCCGCTAACGGACGACTTCGTGACGGCCTTCCACGATCGGCACAACCATCGTTACGGCTACTCTGACCCTGATCGCGCCACCGAGCTGGTGAATGTCAGGCTCAAAGCCATCGGTCGCACCGAGAAGCCCGAGTTGGCAGAGCACGAACTGCACGACGAAGACGCGTCGGCGGCAGTCATCGGTGAGTGCCAGATGGTGTTTGATGGAGAGGAGACGACAGCTTCACTGGTGGACCGAACGTTGCTGAAACCCGGCAACTCACTTGCCGGCCCCGCACTGGTGGTCGAGTACAGCACCACCACGACGGTGCCGCCCGATTTCCGCTGCAGAATGGACGAGTGGCAGAATCTGATTTTGGAGGTGATGTGATGACCGCCCCTACCACCTGGGACCCAATCACCCTCGAAGTCTTCCGGAACCTCTTCTACTCGGCCGCCGAGGAGATGGGTGTGACGCTGTGCCGCACCTCGTTCTCGGCAAACATCAAGGAGCGGCGTGATTACTCTTGCGCCGTGTTCGACGGCGACGGCCACCTGGTTGCGCAGGGCGAGCACATGCCGGTGCACTTGGGATCGATGCCGCTATCGGTGGACGCGGCCATCGAGAGTGTGGAGATGGAACCGGGCGACATGGTCGTGCTGAACGACCCGTTCAGAGGTGGCACACACCTGCCCGACATCACCCTCGTGCAACCGATTTTCCTCGAAGGCGAGACCAAGCCGATCTTCTACGTCGCCAACCGGGCACATCATGCAGACGTGGGCGGGATGACACCGGGCTCTATGCCTCTCGCCGAATCGGTGTTCCAGGAGGGAATCCGGATTCCGCCCGTGAAGCTCGTGCGGCGCGGCGAAGTCGTGCGCGACGTGATGGACCTGATCCTGCTCAATGTGCGCACACCCGTGGAGCGTGAGGGAGATCTCACCGCGCAAATCGCCTCGAATCGAACGGGAGAGCGTCGGCTGCTTGCGATGGCCGAGAAGTACGGCGCGGATACAGTGACGGACTACATGCATCATCTGCAGGATTACACCGAGCGGATGACGCGCGACGCAATCAAGCAGATCCCCGATGGCAGCTATCGGTTCGAGGATTGCATGGACGACGACGGGCTTGGGAACGGTCCGCTCCCGATCGTCGTCACACTCACTGTCGAAGGCGATACGGCCAGGGTCGACTTCACCGGCACGACGGAGCAGGCCAAGGGAAGCGTGAACGCGATCTATGCAATCACTCTCTCGGCGGTCATGTACTGCTTCCGAGTGATCGTGCCGTTTGCGATTCCGTCGAACCACGGCACGCTCCGGCCGCTCGAGGTGATTGCGCCATTGGGAACGCTGGTTAACGCCAATCCTCCGGCACCGGTAGCCGGCGGCAACGTCGAGACCTCGCAGCGCATCGTCGACACTGTGCTTGGCGCACTGGCGCAGGCGATTCCCGACAAGATCCCGGCCGCCAGCAGCGGCACTATGAACAACCTCACGCTCGGCGGCATCGATCCACGTACCGGAGAAGACTTCGCCTATTACGAAACGATTGCCGGCGGCATGGGTGCTCGGCCGAATTCCAATGGCCTGGACGCGACGCACACCCACATGACCAACAGCCTCAACACGCCGATCGAGGCGTTGGAGCACATCTATCCGTTCAGGGTGCGGCGTTACGCGATTCGACGCGGCTCGCACGGCGAAGGGAAGTTCCGCGGCGGCGACGGTGTGGTGCGGGAGGTAGAAGTTCTCTGCCCGGCGCAGGTGACGATTTTGAGCGACAGACGGATCAATTCTCCGTATGGGTTAGGAGGGGGAGAAGAGGGAGGGGAGGGAGAGAACGTGTTGGTTGGTCCCGACGGCATCGAGCACGAGTTGCCATCAAAGGCGAGCGTGTCGGTTGAGGCGGGGACGACGATCAGCGTGCGGACGCCTGGGGGCGGAGGGTTTGGGGAGGGTTGATCCTAGATTGCAGATCGAGACGATTTGAGATTGCAGATTGGTGGCGATGCGGAGGAGGGTTGAGGGCGGCGGGTTGACTCCGAGCTTCACGGAGAGAAGGAGACTATGCCGAGGAGTACTATCCCGATCGTAAGGGGATCCACGTTGAACCGCATTTGCCTATGCGCACTTGCCCTCTCCCTTCCGAACTTCATGGGATGTGCCGAAGGATCCGACACCAACTCAGATCCAATGCCCGACATCTCCTCAGACCCCATCACTATTTCCGTCGATCCTGCCGTAGAACTGATCAGCATCATCTACCGGCTGGCCGGCATGCCCCAGTATGATTTGAGGGAACTGCCCGGATACATTGCCGATATCGAAGAACATTTCCGTCCCTTCCGAAATCACCGGGCAGTGGAAACGGCACGGGATCTAGCGGCAAGTCACAGGATCAACGGAAGCGCCCCCATGGCGCTGGCCGTGTACCTGACTTTCCCGGAACTCGAAGGTGAGGCACCTCTCGATCCTCCTCCTCCGGACCTGGATCATCGGTGGACCCCCGACATCATTGCCGAGTTCCTATCTGCGGTCAGAGACTTCGCCTCTGTTTCGTCTTTTTCGGAGTTCTACGCGAGCAGGAGCGAATATTACAACCTCTCCGTCGAGAGCCTCCGTTCCTCCCTCGAAGGGCACGACATCCTTCCGTGGCTCCAGGAGTTCTTCGGGAAGGAACCGGAGCGGTACGCCATCATCGTGGGCATGCAGCAGGGTTATGGTAACTACGGCCTCAGCACCACATCCGAGGATGGCTCGGTTGAATACATCTCCATTATGGGTGCAAACTCGCCGTCCATCTTCCGGAAGGTCCCCAGCTTCTCACAGTGGTGGTTCATCCCCACCGTGGTCCACGAGTTCGCCCACTCCTTCGTGAATCCGGCGGTCTACGCGACCGAGACCCTGCTCGAGGACGTTAGCGAAAGGCTCTATCCCTACCATCGAGCGAAGATGATGGAACAGGGCTATTCTACCTGGCAGCATATGGCCTTCGAGTACCTGGTCAGAGCCAGCGTCAACCGATACTTGCTGGAACACGAGGATGAGAATGGGTATCGCCGACGGATCGAGGCCGACCAGAACCAGGGATTCCCCGGCATCATTCTCCTGACCGAGCGTCTGGCCGAATACGAGGAGAACCGAAACCTTTATCCGGACCTGGAGGCATTCATGCCACGGGTGGCGGGGTGCTTCGAGGAGATCCTTCGGACCTTGAGGGATGAGGGAGACCCGCGATGAGCGCGAAGCGCGCCGAGCCGAGGGTTCATCCTCGGAACCCACGACGCGGAGGCAATTAGACCTCGAACTCCTCCCATTCTTTCTTCACTCGCTCCATTAGGTCCTTGTATCGCCGCTCTCCTCGGATGTTTTCCAAAAATGGATCGTGCTGTGCGAGCATTGGGTAGTTGATGAAGCCCGCGTTGATTGCAGCTTCCGTCCACTTCAGCGCCTCATCGGTCTCACGGAGCAGAGAAAACGCGCCTGCCAAGTAATGAGCAAAGGTTGGGTCCCGTTCGCTCGTTTTGACGAACTCGGGACTCATTACGCCAAAGGCGGCTTCCTCTTCCTGTTCGATTGCATGTTTCAGCACCAGCGCCACTTTACACATCGCTTCATCTCGATCCAACCGCCCACTATCGTCCATAGTTGAGAGAGCAGCCTTGTGGTCACCGCTGTACATGAGACCGGTAGCAAGGGCAAGCATGCTGTAAGGGACGTCGGGGTACATTTCGAACAACTTCTCAGCAAGCGGGACGACGCGATCGAATTCACCGGCGTAAAAGACCGCCAGGACTTGAACGACATTCGCAATGAAATCGAGCGGATCGATTTGAGCGAGCTTTTCACATAACGGAATCCCGGCAGAGGTCTTACCTGCGAGAAAATAGACACATATCAGACCCTCAATAGCAAACGCGTCGGCCGGTTCGGATGCCAAGGCCTTCTTGAAGTGTTGTGCCGATTGTTGCATATCACCTTCCAGATGACCTATCCAACCGCGAACCGCATGCGCATACGGAAGGTCGGGCGACAGCGCAAGTGCCCTGTCAACGCTTTCGTGAGCCTTGGCGAGATATTCCTCTTGTTCCGCACCAAGGTTCACTAGCTGCCAATACGCAAAACCCATGGTTGAATACAGCAGCGCATTGTCACCGATGATATCGACCGCGTTCTGAAGGAGCCGCAGAGCTTGGAGTGTCGACTCCACCGTGAATTTGAACACCTCAGCTCTGGCCTTTAGATGGCACTCGTACGCAGCGATGTTCTCGATCGGGCGCTCCGCAATCTTCTCTTCCTCCGCATCCGTGAGGCGTACCTTTAGCGCTTCAACGATGCCAAGGGACACCTCTTCCTGAAAATCAAAGACATTCTCGAGTGTTCCCGTATACTTGTCCGCCCAGAGGTGTACGTCGCTGCTCGCATCAATCAACTGAGCCGTAATGCGGAGACTATTACCCGCCTTTCGCACGCTACCTTCAAGCACATATCGGACGTTGAGTTCATTGGCAATCTCGGGGATCTTCTTGTTCGATCCCTTGAACGTCATCGCCGAACTACGTGATATGACTTGCAGAGCACCGACCATTGAAAGGTCCGAAATCACCTCCTCCGTCAGACCGTCGCTGAAGTACTCCTGCTCCGGATCCGGACTCAGATTCTCAAACGGAAGCACCACAATCGACTTCACCTCAGGCTCGGCTTCAGTCGGCTCAGCGAATAGCGCCTCCGAAAACGCCTTCGCCGACTCGAACCGATCCGCACGCGCCTTCCCTAGTGCTTTCGCAATTGCATTCGCCACCGGCTGAGGTACGCTAGATCGGACGGTGGTGATCGGCGGCGCAGGATCTGTTACGTGCTTCGCTAGTATCGCTTGCGGGTTGGAGGCGACAAACGGAGGATCCCCCGCCAGCATCTCATACAGAACGCACGCCAGCGAGTAGACGTCACTGCGTCCGTCGATGTCACGATCACCAGCCACTTGCTCTGGACTCATGTAGGCAGGTGTGCCGAGTGACATACCGGTCTCGGTCAAGCGGTCGCCGCCCGCCGACTTCACCGCCAGCGCGATTCCGAAGTCGGCGACCATCGCCTGGCCTTCGTGGAACAGGATGTTCTCTGGCTTGATGTCGCGGTGGACCACGTCGCGGCGGTGTGCGTAGTCGAGGGCGGCTGCTACCTGCCTGGTTACAGTGAGTGCGTCGTCGACAGAGAGCTGTTTCTCGCGGGTCAGTCGTTCGCGGAGTGTGTCGCCCTCGATGTACGGCATAACGTAGTACAGAAAGGCGGACGGTCGGACAGGCGGACAGGCGGACGGTTGCTCCACGGCAATTCCCGAATCCAGGAGCTGAAGGATGTTGGGATGGTTGAGGCTAGCTGCGATCTCTATCTCACGTTGGAAACGTTCGGTGCCAAGCACAGCAGACAACTCGGGTCGCAGCACCTTCACCGCGACCTTGCGGCGGTGCTTTACATCCTCGGCAAGATACACGGTCGCCATGCCGCCCTGACCCAACTCGCGTTCAATCACATAGCGGTCCGACAAGACCTTGGGCAGATCGCCAAAGGAGTCACTCATGGTGAGCTAAGATGTGGCTGCATTCAGCAGTGCGCTAGAGGAGATGATTGCAAATCGCGCGCTGGTACCAGTCGTTGAGCCTGGCGCTAGTCGACGATATCCTCGACGCGAAGAGTCGCATGCCTCAGAATCGCACGCAGAGTTCCTTTGGCCAGCGTTCTATGGTTGGGTACGGACAACCTCTTGTGCGGCGGGTCGAGATGCCGGAGGATGATGTGACTGCCACTCTGATGATCGACTTCGAACCCGTGCCGGCGCAGCCGCCTGACGAGTTCAGCCCCGCTGACCACAGGCAGGCGACTCACTTCACTTCCACCACCTCTTCGGACAGCCCAGGTGGTATTTCCTCACCGCGTTCCCTGAGACTAGCGAGGTATCCGGCTATTGCGTCCTTGATATTCGCGAGCGCCTGCTCTCGCGTGTGCCCCTGGCTCACACATCCTGGGAGGGAGGGAGCCTCTGCGACGAACACGCCATCTTCATCCCGTTCGATGAGCACCCTGTATTGAGCAGCCACGCGGTCTCCAAACATGAACAGACGATAATGACAATCTTGTGTGCGGCTAGCATCATTCTATCGCGAATATCATCAAATCTACTTGCAGCCGACAGAACGTGCTCGGCCTTAGTGTGATCTCTCGGGTTATGGGAAAGCGAGTCCCTTCACGCCTCGAACTCCTCCCACTCTTTCTTCACTCGCACCATCAACCTCTGAAACCGTGTGTCATCACGGAGGTTTGCCAACAAGGGGTCCTGCTCGGCCATAAACGGATAGTTGATCCAGCCAATTTCCACGGCGTGTTCCAACCACCAGAGCGCGTCATCTGTACCACCCGCCAGCGCGAAGGCCGCCGCCGCAAAATACGACCACGTCGGCTCTCGGTAACACCACTCGTGGAACTCAGGTGTGAACTCCGTCCGGACGGCTTCCACATCGTCTTCGAGACCGTGTTTGACCAAACGCGTGAGCCTAATGTGCGCTTGGCCCGGTGCCAGAGCAGCAGCCTCGTCTGCAGCTGCGATGGCCTCCGCGCGCTGTCCGACCCACGCGAAGCCCCAGGCGCGATGGAATTGCATCTGAACCACTCGATCGGAACCCCCCGTGACCATCCTGCCCACGGCCTGCAGCCCCTCGTCGAACCGGCCGTTGAACCATGCCAGGTACACCGGAATGGCGTATGCCCAAACGTCGAGAGGCTCACGCTGGATATATCGCTCGGCAAGGGGGGCAGCCTCGTCCAGCTTCCCCGCGTACATGTACACGATCAACAGGCCCAGCAACGCCAGCGGCTCGCCCGGGTCATCCTCTAACGCACGCTTGAGGTGGCCTATGGCCTCCGGCGACGGCCTTCCCGTTCGATACGCAAAGCCTGCCAGGCCCAAGAGAGAGCGCGCCTTGGCGCAAGCCGGGTCGAGCGCGAGCGCCTTCCGCGCCCACACCTCGCACTTGTCCAAGTTCTCGTCTATCCCAATCCCGATGTTTGCCAGCCAGAAGTGGGCATAGCTGCTGCCACAATTCAGCAGGGCGTTGTCACCAACTATACCGCGCGCCACCTCGAGCTGCCGCAGCGCATCCTTCACACCTTCTTCGGTCACGCGACCGATCGCAGCGTTGGCCCTCAGGTACGCGTCGTATGCCCTCAAATCCTCGATTGCCCGCTCGCTCATCCGATGCCGTTCGACCTCGGTCAGCTGGACGCGCAGCTCCTCCACTATGGATTGCGACACCTGTTCCTGAATTGCGAACACGTCGTCGAGCATGCCGGTGTACTTCTCCGCCCACAAGTGCTCGTCGGTTTCCGCGTCGATCAACTGGGCCGTGATGCGGAGACTGTTGCCTGCCCGGCGCACACTACCTTCCAGCACATATCGGACTTTGAGGTCCCGGGCGATGGTCGGCACGTCCTTCTTCGAGTCTCTGAGTAGCATCGCGGATGTCCGGGAGATCACGCGAAGCGCACTCACCTTCGACAGGTCGGCAATAAGTTCTTCGGTGAGCCCGTCAGCGAAAAACGCGTTATCCGGATCCGGGCTCAGGTTCTCAAACGGCAGCACAACAATCGACTTCACCTCAGGTTCTGCATCCTCCGCCTCGGCAAATAGAGCCTCCGAAAACGCCTTCGCAGAATCGAATCGGTCCGCCCTAGCCTTGCCAAGTGCCTTGGCGATCGCAGTGGCCACCGGTTGAGACACGCTCGACCGGACCGTAGTGATTGGCGGCGCAGGGTCCGTTACGTGCTTTGCGAGTATCGCCTGCGGATTGGAGGCGATGAAGGGCGGATCACCGGCAAGCATCTCGTACAACACGCACGCAAGCGAATAGATGTCACTGCGACCATCGATGTCGGGGTCACCGGCAACCTGCTCGGGACTCATGTATGCAGGTGTGCCGAGTGACATGCCCGTTTCGGTCAACCGATCACCACCTGCCGACTTCACCGCAAGTGCGATACCAAAGTCGGCTACCATCGCCTGGCCTTCGTGGAAGAGAATGTTCTCCGGCTTGATGTCGCGGTGGACCACGTCGCGGCGGTGGGCATACTCGAGCGCACTGGCCACCTGCCTCGTGGTCTCCAATGCATCGTCAACGGGAAGCTGCTTTTCTCGGTTCAGACGCTCGCGAAGCGTGTCGCCTTCAACAAAAGGCATGACGTAGTAGAGGAACTCCTGCGGACTGCCACTCTGCCCCTCTGCAGCTCTGCCACTGTCAAACAACTGCAGGATATTCGGGTGACTCAACCTGGCAGTGACCTTGATCTCGTTGAGAAACCGCTCGCCGCCCAGCACGGCGGCCAACTCCGGCCGCAAGACCTTCACCGCCACCTTCCGTTCGTGCTTCACATCCTCGGCCAGATAGACCGTCGCCATCCCACCGGAGCCGAGTTCGCGCTCGATGGCGTAGCGGGAGGAAAGAGCGGATTTCAACCGATCAAAGGTGTCGCTCATGGTTCGCTAAGATGCGATAGGTGTACGGCAAACGCCAGTGCGGTATGCAGCCGCAGTGGCGGCCATGGTGCAACGTTTCCAAGAGCCGTATTGCAGTGACTTCGGCGGGTTAGACTTCGAACTCCTCCCAGCCTTTCTTGATCTGCGCTGCAATCTCGACGAACCTCGGGTCCTCGCGAAATGGTGCCAGCAATGGGTCTTGTTGAACACTGAACGGATAGTTCACCCAGCCTCGCGCGAGCGCGTTCTCGAGCCAATCCATTGCTTCGTCCTTCATCCCAACTAGTGCGTACATGTCGACAAGCATGTGGCAGTATTGCGGGTCCCTACTTGCAGTTCTAACGATGTCGTCGGTCACCCCATCACGGACAGCCTCGACGTCTCCAACTGCAGCGTGTGCGAACAGCATACTCTGTCTCGTGTAAGCGTCCGTCATTTGCGCATCGATGTGCGCTTCCACCAAACCTCGTATTTCGTGACGGAGGCCGCACAAAGCCAAGAACCAGCTGCTAAATAGTACCGCGCCTGGATTGTGTGGCTCCGCCCGTTGCCAGTTCGTTATGTATTCAAACGTCAAATCAAGATTGCCACTGAAAATTTCGTAAAACGCTTCGAAGTTGCTCATTGGCGTAAGCGGATCAACTTGCTTCAGCCGATCCCATAGGTGTTTTGCCTCCTCGATGCGACCTACCATCGAATGCCCCACAACGATCCATAGTAGTGAATGTGACTCATCGGGATTGATGGACAACGCCTTCTTGAAGTGCCTAATCGACCGTCGCTGATCCCCACGGAATGCCTGATATATGAGGCCAAGCACCAGGTGCGCTTCAGCCGACTCGGCATCCAGCTCGAGCGCCTTGTTCGCGTACTCCTCCGCCTTTTCTATGTGTTCCTCGTGGCCCAAACCCAGGTTGGCATACCAGAAATGGATGTACCCCATCCCCGAGTGCAGTACCGCGTTCTCACCAATGATCTCGTAGGCGTTTCGCAGATATTGGGTTGCACGCGACAACGCGTCTGCCGTACAAAGCCAAGTCTCCTGCCTAGCACGCAGGTAGCACTGGTAGGCTTGCACATTCTCGATGGGCCGCTCGCCGAGTCTTTGCTCTTCCACGGGACTCAGCTTGAGCTCGAGTGCACTGACGATCGAATTCGACACCTTGTCCTGCATGTCGAACACGTCGTCGAGCACGCCGTCGTATCTCTCGGCCCATATCTGCGCGTCGGCCTCGGCATCGATCAGCTGCGCCGTTATCCGCAGCCTGTTGCCCGCCGTCCGCACACTGCCTTGGAGCACGTATTGGACGTTCAGCTCGTTTCCGATTGCCTTCGTATCCTTATCCGTCCCTTTGAGTTGCATCGCCGAGTTGCGAGAGGTGACACGCAGCGCCTGTATCCTCGACAGAGCCGTGATGGTATCATCCGTCAACCCGTCACTGAAGTAATCCTGCTCTGGATCGGGGCTGAGATTCTCAAACGGAAGCACCACGATCGACTTCACCTCCGGCTCTGCTTCTGCTGCCTCGGCGAACAACGCCTCCGAAAATGCTCTCGCCGAGTCGAACCGGTCCGCCCTCGCCTTGCCGAGAGCCTTCCCGATTGCAGTGGCTACTGGTCGAGTCACACTCGACCGCACTGTCGTAATCGGCGGCGCAGGATCGGTTACGTGCTTTGCGAGTATCGCCTGTGGATTGGAGGCGACGAACGGCGGGTCGCCGGCAAGCATCTCGTACAACACGCACGCCAACGAGTAGATGTCACTGCGCCCGTCGAGGTCGGGATCGCCGGCAACTTGTTCGGGACTCATGTATGCCGGCGTGCCGAGTGACATCCCAGTCTCAGTGAGACGGTCACCCCCAGCCGAACTCACTGCAAGCGCGATCCCGAAGTCGGCGACAACCGCATGACCTTCTCGCAACAGAATGTTCTCGGGTTTGATATCCCTGTGCACCACACCTTGCCGATGGGCTGATTCCAACGCATCAGCTATTTGCGTCGTGATGGTCAGGGCTTCGTGTACTGCGAGCTGTTTCTCACGATTGAGCTTCTCGCGGAGTGATCCGCCCTCAACGTACGGCATCACGTAGTACAGGAACGAGTCGGCTTCACCCGAGTCGAACAGAGCGAGGATGTGTGGGTGCTGTAAATTCGCGGTAACCCTTATTTCGTTCAGAAATCGGTCGCCACCCAACACGGCGGCCAGCTCCGGACGCAAAACCTTTACCGCAACCTTGCGGTGATGCTTCACATCCTCGGCCAAATACACAGTCGCCATGCCGCCGGCACCGAGTTCGCGCTCGATGGTGTAGCGGCCGGACACGGCGTTCTTGAGACGGTCCAAATGCTCAGTCATCGTTCGCCAAGACAGCCCACTACGCTCCTTCGGTCTCTTCGAGCAACGCTTCCAGCTCGGCAATCGCCTCGAGATCTCGTGGCCTGCCGGCCGCCCGTTTTGTCTTTATCAGCCAAACCAGATCCAGGCATTTGCACTCGTGTCCGAATAAGTCGATCACGATTGTGTGGCTCTCCAAATCCTCGTACGCCCCGCCGCCGGTGATCTCACCGAACAGGTCGATGTCACCGACGCTAGTGGTCAGCGTGAAATTGAGGCCACGCCGGAGTGTCGCTTCCGACTAGTCGAAGGGGAGTCCAGGGGGCGCATCGCGCAGGTAAGGCCGGTACGGGGCAAGCGCGCTCACTAACCGACCAAGGTTCAACTCGGCGCGCGAATACACGATGTCGACGTCCTGAGTCAGGCGCGCCGACCCATGCACAGTCGCGGCCAGTCCACCGACCAGAATGAAATCAACGTCAGCACCAACTAGCGCGCCTATGAGTTTTTCGAAGTCAGTCACGTCAACTGGTGGCGGCGGCGCGCGACTTGCGCGCTTCTTCGGCGAGTCGTTGCAGCTCGACGAGATTCTCGACGCGTTCGGCCACCGATCGCTCGAGATTCGCGCGCAACAAAGTACGATCGAGGTCCTTCTTGTATGCGTCGATCACCGGATCGGGGTCGATGTGAGTAGTTGTCACAAACAACGCCTCCAATTCGATCGGAGATCCTCGAAGCAAGATACTTCATTCGGCGGAGAACGCATCGTCGAGTCTGCCTCGAAGGTATGACATCACGCCTCGAACTCCTCCCACTCTTTCTTCACCCGCACCATCAACTGCTGAAACCGTGGGCCATCACGCAGGTTTGCCTAGAAGGGGTCCTGCTCGGCTATAAACGGATAGTTGATCCAGCCAATTTCCACGGCGTGTTCCAGCAACCGGAGTGCGTCATCCGTACCGCCCGCCAGTGCAAAGGCCGCCGCCGCGAAATACGACCACGTCGGCTCCCGGTAACACCACTCGTGGAACTCAGGCGTGAACTCCGTCCGGGCGCCTTCCACATCGTCTTCGAGACCGTGTTTGACCAAACGGGTGAGCCTAATGTGCGCTTGGCCCGGTGCCAGGGCAGCAGCCTGATCTGCAGCAGCTATCGCCTCAGCGCGAGGTCCGACCCACGCGATGGCCCCGGTGAATTTATCCGCCCAGAGATGTAAATCCGTCGCCGCTTCGATCAACTGCGCGGTTATCCGCAGGCTGTTGCCTGCGCGCCGGATGCTGCCTTTCATCACGTACTTCACGCCCAGCTCCGAAGCGATCTCAGGCAGCGACTTGTCGGTACCGATGTACCGCTGCGCCGACGTGCGCGAGATCACTCGCAGCGCTTGCACCTTCGAGAGGTCAGCAATCAACTCCTCGGTCAATCCGTCTGCGAATAAGGCATTGTCGGGGTCGAGGGAGAGATTGTCGAACGGGAGAACGACTATCGACTTGCTTTCAGAATCGGTATGCACTATCCGCGGAGGCAACGCGTCCGAAAACGCCTTCGCTGACTCAAACCGATCCGCTCGTGCTTTGCCGAGCACCTTCGTGGAACAGGATGTTCTCGGGCTTGATGTCGCGGTGGACCACATCCCGACGATGCGCTTACTCTAGTGCGTTGGCAACCTGCTTGGTGACCTCGAGCGCGTCGACGACGGAGAGTTGTCTTTCGCGTTTCAAACGGTCGCGGAGTGTGTCACCTTCGACGTAAGGCATGACGTAGTAGAGGAACTCTTGCGGACTGCCCCCCTGCACCTCTGCAACTCTGCCACTGTCAAACAACTGCAAAATGTTCGGGTGACTCAATCCCGCCGTGACCTTGATCTCGTTCAGGAACCGCTCGGCCCCCAACACTGCGGCCAACTCCGGGCGCAAGACCTTCACCGCAACTTTGCGGTGATGCTTCACGTCCTCGGCCAGATACACCGTCGCCATGCCGCCAGCACCGAGTTCGCGCTCGATGACATAGCGATCCGAAAGCGCCCGAGCGAGACGTACGGTTGGGTCAGCCATTGGAGACTCTACCGCCCTACCGCCGTACCGCCCTTCCACTCACTCCGCATCCAGCACGTCCCTCACCCACGTATACGCCGCCACCGTCGACGGCATGCCGAGCGTACCAGCGCTGAGCGCCACTACCTGTTCGATCGCATCTGTCCCGATCCCCATCGCACGCGCCTTGCGCACACTGGCGTGGACAGCTCCTTCTCGTTGGGCACCGATCGCAACAGCCAGTTTCACCAGCCGTTGAGATTGTCCGTCGAGCGGGCCGTCACGGCCGGCATTCGCGGTCTCTTCCCAGGCCTTTGCAAGTGACGGGAAGCGCGTCGTGAACTGACCGTGTGTTTTTGGTGCTGGTGGCTGTTCCATTTGACTCTCTCCTAACGGACAACACGTATGTCTACTGTCGTCCGCTAAGATGCGGGAGGAGACAACCGTCCGCTAGAGGAGTGTGGCGGCAGACGGGCGCTCAATATCGAATCCTGACTGTCTGACTTCCTGACCACTCAGCGTGGCCATGTCTTGTGCGGTTTAGGGGATGGAGGTATTTGGGTACCGCTCGGGGGTAGGGAAGGTGTCGCGCCCCCACCACCCACCACCAAGGGTCACTACCCCCGCGCAGCACCTGCATCCTCAGGCGCGAATTCCACGGGTGCCTGACCCAACAACTCGCGCGTTCGCTTCAACAGTTCGACTCCCGTCCACGGTTTGTAAAGAAACGGAAGTTGCGGATCGACGTTGCCGCTGACGCGCAAAACGTGCGCGGCATGGCCGCTCATGAACATGAACCGCGTGTCCGGCGCCTCGTTTCTGATCGCGTCATACATCGCGGGGCCGCCTAGTTTAGGCATAATGACATCCGAGATAACCAGCGCTATTTCGGACCTGTGAGCCTTGAACTGCCGGACTCCTTCCTCACCATTCTCGGCAATGATGACCGTGTATCCGCTTCGCTCGAGAATACGCCTTGCGACGTCGCGAATCGGTGGTTCATCCTCTACTACGAGAATGGTCTCGTTGCCTTCGAAGCCGTCGCCCAAATCCACTTCGTGGCCGGAGGACGCTTCATCAGTACTTTCGTTCCGTGCGAGGGGGAAATACACCTTGAGCGTAGTTCCGTTGTCCGGCTCGCTGTAGACATGGACAAATCCGTTGTGTTGCTTCACGAGCCCATGGATCATCGCCATGCCGAGCCCGGTACCCTGGCCGGCCGATTTGGTCGTGTAGAAGGGCTCAAAAAGCTTCTGTTGCGTCGTCTCGTCCATTCCTGACCCGGTGTCGCTCACCACAATGCAAGCGTACTCCCCGGCTCGACCCAGCCCGAAGTTGGGACGATGCTCTTCTTGCAGCCACGCGCGCCTGGTCTCGACGTAGAGCAGGCCGCCATCGGGCATGGCGTCGCGTGAATTGGTTGCGAGGTTGAGTAGTATTTGTTCGACGGCGTTCGGGTCCGCAAAAATAGAACCGACAGGTTCAGCGGTAACCACCTTGACCTCTATGTTTTCCGGAAGGAGCCTAGCAAGTGTTTTGGTCGACCCTTGTATGAGTTGCGACAGATCCACGAGTTCCCGTGATAGCTCTTCCCTCCTGCTGAAAGCCAGGAGCTTCTTCACCAGCTCCGCACCACGCCGTGTAGCATTCTTCGTATCGTCCAACTCCATGCGGGCGTCCTCGGCTTCAGCTGGCAAATCTGCTGCAATTAGGGCAATGTTCGCCTGGATCACGGTCAGAATGTTGTTGAAATCGTGTGCTATCCCGCCAGTCAACTGCCCAAGTGCCTCGAGCTTCTGAGCCTGCCGGAGCTGCGCTTCCAAAACTCGACGACTCGTCACGTCCTCCGCGATGAGTTCGAAGTTCTCGAGTTCGCCAAGTGGAGTGCGTGCTGCCCGGCCGGTGACCCGTACAGTCCTTTTTTCTCCGTCTTCTGCGGTCCAGACCACCTCGAGGTCGGCTGTGACGCCAGGATCACCGCAGAGATCGAGGAGTTGGCCAAACTCCTCAGGGTCTGCAAAGATGTGTGTGGCGAGGTTGGCTTCCAGAAGATCTGACTTGCATTCGTAACCGAGCATCTCAACCATGGCATGGTTGACGTTTAAAAACCGTCCGTCAACGCTGCAACGGCAAATCCCGACAGCTGCATTTTCAACGAGTGCCGTGTACTCGGCCTCTGTTCGGCGCAACGCGCTCTTAGTTTGGCACAGCTCGCCGATGTCCTCGCAAGTGGTCACCAAGCCCACTGGCTCACCGCTCGAGTCGACAACCACGTCCGAACGCAGCATTACCGGGAAAACCGTCCCGTCCTTCTGAACGTTTTCGCTTTCGCGTTTCCAGCTCTTGAGACCCTTCAGCTGCGACCTGGTGAGGGGCTTTCGCTTACCTGCAGGGGCTAGTATTCCCACATCCTGGCCCATGAGCTCATCAACCGACCTGGAATGGATCGCCGCTTCAATCTCGTTTACGTAAAAGATTCTTCCGTCCACGTTTGTAACCGTGACTCCGACGCCCATTGCGTCGAATCCGGTCGTCAAGCCGCACACCACATTTTTCAATGCGTTGCTTGAGATCGACGCAGCTGTATCCGCGCGTGGAATACTGTTGACTGATTCGCGCTCGTTTGCGGACAGTTTGCTGAGTTCGTTGCCGTCGTTCGCCATCGAGGTCCTTTTCACCCGTTCCACGTTGAATCGCAACTATGAACGAACCGCCTTCGGCCGATAGTCGCCGTAATCCCAGTATCGGCGTCCGACGGAGAAAGTGAAGCTCTACTCCATCGTCAACGTCTTCACAGGATCGACTCGCATGGCGAGGAGGTCGGCCATTGTGCCAAGGCCCATGAGCGGCTGGTCGCGATCGACGGCCTGGATCGCATCGCGTACCGCACCTACCAACAATAGAGGTGCTACTGAAGACCTGATCACAAATCTCACAACGTCTTCAGGCCTCTGTTGGTATGGCAGGTAAACCTGCGCCATCGAATGGTGGTGGCGTCTGCCAGATTCCTCGAGATCACCCAGAAAAAATTCTCGGTCAGACCTGGGCACGAGAATCCGCACAAGGGCGCGCACCACCAAAGACGGTTGGTGAATCTCGTTCGTGGCTGCCGCGGCTCCGAATCGTCATACCGTACGCATCATCCCCGAGCCGCAGCACTGCCAACATCAACAGCATCTCGAATTCACCCGCGTGGCCCATGCGGTTGACCCTATTTATGTGACAATGTCATGCATATGTGTTTGTTGGATGCGATGAATGCGGAAAAGGATGCATCTGCGGAAGGGCGGCGAACTCTTGGCGGTGCGTGTCGGGTGGTACTGCCTAGCGCAGTATTAGCTCAAACCTCTGCTCCTCCACCTCCGTGCCCCACTGATCCCCTGTGAACTGCTCGACAAGCTCAAATTCAAATTTCTCGTACAAGTGACGGGCCGCATCTAGGCCCTCGAATGTCCAGAGGTAGACCTTTGGGTAACCCTTCTCGCGGCAGAAGCCGATTGCCGTGTCCATTAGTCGATTCCCCACTCCCCTTCCCCGCAAAACGTCGGACATGATGAACCACCGCAGGTGTGCCCCTTCGGCTTCCGCATGCATGCCGTCGATTGCGATCGAGCCTTCGACTCGGCCGTCCACCGGAACCGTCCAGAACCCGTCGCGGCCTTCGTCGTAACGGTTCATGAACTCCGACATCGCCGTGGCAACTTTGCCTTCGAAGTAGCTTCCGAAGCCCCAATGGAAGGCGTAGTAGCTGCCGTGTAGCTCCGCCACCCGACCGATGGACCCCGGCACGTACCCCGTAATGATCTCACTGTCAGCCACAGCGCCCCCGATAGTTGTTCGCACGAGGTCATAGCATGCATCACAACACTCACGTCCGCCACCCCAGTTCTTTGACGCTGCGTTGACGCTCCGCTGGTAACGTGCACGCGGAGGTGAGCCGTGAAAAAGACCAAGTTTGTCCTCATCAATCCGACATCCCCGACATGGCGGGCCGAAGAGGCCGGGCGCCCACGCGGCCGCCGGGTGTTCCGCTTCTCAATGCTGTCGAGCCTGCAGGTGGCCGCATCGATGCCATCATGGGTAGATACGCGAATCCTCGACGAAGACATCGAGCCGATTGATTACGACATTGATGCCGATCTGATTGGGATTTCGTTCGTGACTTACAACGCTCCAAGAGCCTATGAGATCGCGGATAGTTTTCGTTTACAGAAGCACAAGCCGGTGATACTCGGCGGGTTCCATCCGACGTTCATGCCCGAAGAAGCAATTCAGCATGCAGATGCGGTCTGTATCGGCGAGGCCGAACCGAACGTGCCGCGTATGATGGCCGACTTCAGATGAGGCCGTCTGTCGCAGTTCTACAAAAGCGACCTTCTGGACCTGGCGCACCTTCCGGTTCCAAACCGCGAGTTGATCCGAAGGCAGGCGTACATAACGCCGGACGCACTCCAGGCAACCCGCGGCTGCTCAAACAGATGCAAGTTCTGTTCGATCGCCTCATTTCATCGCGGGTGCATACGAACACGACCGATCGAGAACGTCATAGACGAGCTGAAGACACTGGGCCGCCACGTGATCTTCATGGACGACAACATCATCGGAGACAGCGACTATGCGAAAGAATTGTTCGCCGCGATGATCCCGCTAAAGAAGACATGGTTCAGTCAGTGCAGCATTCGCGTCGCCAACGATAACGAACTGTTGAAACTGGCAGCTCGAAGTGGGTGTCGTGGATTGTTCATTGGCCTGGAATCTCTCTCGCAAGACAATCTCAACAGTTGGCGAAAGGATGGCGCCCGTGCCACAGACTACGTCCGCCTCGTGGCGAAGCTCCACAATGTGGGCATCGGTGTGTACTCAGGGTTCGTATTCGGCAGCGACCGCGACACGCCGGCAGTCTTCAAGCACACTTTGGAGTTCCTGTTCGAGGCCAACATGGACGCTCTGCAGGCGACACGGCTCACACCGTTTCCAGGAACGCCGCTGTTCGATGAAATGGACAAGAATGGACGGATATTCGACAAAGATTGGCGGCACTACGATTTCGCAAGCGTTGTATTCGAACCGCGTCACATGAGCGTCGAAACCCTCGACAGGGGCGTTGCGTGGGTATTGCGCCAGTTTTACTCGCGACGACGGGTCGCGCAGCGATTCTGGCGGGAGTTACGGTACCTGAGCCCCACCGCAATGCTGCGCGTCGCTGTACCTCTCAACCTGGGTTACCGCACGAGACTATCGACCAACGGCACCTTCGACTTGGGCAGAAGGTACGATCCCGTGCAAGTACGACGGAGGGGTCCACATCAACCGCTTGTTAGTGTCAGATACAATCAGCCCGGGTAGATCGAGCGTCAGCAGCAATACGGGACCACTCCTCACCACCCAAGCATCGGTCCGCGAATGCCCTATCCTCCCCTTCTCTCTCCCCTCCCCCTTGCCTCCACCTCAAAACGACGTTATGTGAAATATCCCAGCACGGGAGACAATCATGGCTGACCAACACTTTCGCAAGGCAAAAGAACGTCGCACTGCTCACCGGTGGTCCGTATCCGAACGCAGGAGGGGTGGCGATCGCCGCGACGGAGCCTACAAGGAATTCGCACGTGCTCTACCAGCGAGGTTCCTGAAGATGAATGGCACTCCGCGCGAACGCGTTCTCTATCTCGTGAGCGAGTATTGCCGCGGCTGTGACGAGTCTCTGCAAGTAGATCTCGCCCAAGCGTTGTTGCCGACTCTTCAAACGGTCATTTCATCAAGAGGTGATAAGATCTTTGAGGATCATCGACTAGAGTGCGAGGCTGCTGTGGAACGTTGTGTGAAGCGAAACGAGCTGGAAACCGGTCGATGGCACACGGCATGCGCCGAAGGTGAAGTGGAATCTGATTAAGGAAATACGAACATGAAACACGTAGCCCACTCTCTGGCCTTTGTCCTCGCTCTTTGCGCCGGGATTGTTCCGGCGACCGCAGGCCATGTGCTCGCGCAGGAAAGCATATGGGATGAAATGCATGAGATTGCAGTCGTCGACGAGATGGTCTTGATGCCGATGCGCGACGGGATTCGTCTGACAACCACGATATACAGACCCAAAGGATCCGATTCGAAGCCGGTCCCTACGATCTTCGTTCGCACTCCCTATAACATGAACCTGTGGCGGGACGGAGAGTTCAGCGGCGGGCGGCTCGACAGAGTGTTGGAAGCGGTAAGACGTGGCTACGCCTACGTAAACCAAAACGAACGGGGCCGTTACTACTCCGAAGGCGAGTGGGACATACTGGGACCGCCCAAGACCGACGGCTACGACGCGCTGACCTGGATCTCGAGCCAGAAATGGTCCAACGGTAAGGTTGGAACGTATGGTTGTTCATCCACCGCCGAGTGGCAGATGGGCCTAGCGGAAATGGATCACCCTGCACACGCAGCGATGGTTCCGCAGGGATTCGGTGCAGGTGTCGGCCGAGTGGGCGACTGGTACGAGCAAGGCAACTGGTACAGGGGTGGCGCCGAGCAGATGCTGTTCTTCACCTGGCTATACGGCGTTCAGAACACGCAGCGGCCGCGGTTCGACAGAGACACCGAACGCGACGACCTCATTCGCCTTTCCCGCTATTTCGACCTCGCACCCGAAATGCCGGGCGTCGATTGGACCGAGGCTCTTTGGCACTTGCCGCTCGAAGACCTGATGCGTTACGTGGACGGTCCAGAGGGTATCTATGCAGACCCCGCTCCAGTCGCGACCGGTGGACGTATGATCCAACGCACGCCCAACGACTCGGCGTGGTACAAGGGCGGCCTGTACCACGACGACGTGCCGATCGGTGTACCGAGCTTCTGGTTCATGTCCTGGTACGACGTGTCTGTGGGTCCAAACCTCGCGCTGTTCAACCACGTCCGCGAACACGGCGTCGATTCGGAAACTCGAGAGAATCAATTCGCCATGGTCGCTCCAGTCGGACACTGCGCGTACACGCGGGCCACGGCCAACACCGTCGTAGGCGAGCGCAACATGGGCAATGCCTGGTGGGATTACAACGAGCTTCTGTACGGATGGTGGGATCAGTGGCTCAAAGGCGAACGGAATGGCTTCACGGACACACTGCCCAAAGTCCGCTACTACACGATGGGATCGAACGAGTGGAACACGGCTGACGCATGGCCACCGGAGAATGCCGAGATGGTCACGTACTATCTCCAGAGCGGCGGTAACGCGAATACGTTGAACGGTGACGGACTGCTAACATCGAACCGGCCGAGTTCGGACGATCCGGATTCATTCACATACGACCCGGAACGTCCAGTACCCTCGTACGGTGGAAACGTCTGCTGCATAGGCGGAGCAATCGACGCCGGCTCGTTTGACCAGCGCAGTATGGAGGAGCGGGAGGACATTCTAGTCTATACCACAGAGCCATTTGAAGACGGCATAGAGGTGAGCGGCTCCATCGAGGTCACTCTCTACGTGTCGTCCGACGCTCGGGATACCGACTTCACTGTGAAACTGATCGACGCTTACCCGGACGGCACCGCATACAATCTGGACGAGACAATTCAGCGCATGCGCTATCGAGAGGGATACGAGGACGAAGTCTGAATGGAGCCAGGCGAAGTCTATGAAGTGAATATCGGGCCGCTCTCAACCTCGAACTTCTTCGCGGCAGGTCACAGCATCCGCATCGAGGTCTCGAGTTCCAATTTCCCGCGCTTCACTCGGAACTTGAACACCGGCGGCAGAAACTACGACGAAACTGAGGGGGTGGTGGCGCACAACGTGGTGCATCACTCTCGAGAGTATCCCTCTCAGATCAGAATCCCAGTTGTAAGACGGTAGGACTGTAGAGCGGATTGTAGCATAACGAATTTGAAAGAACCGTGGCGAGGCCCACATCGGACCTCGCCATGCGTTTTGAGAGCTACCCCGCCCCATTCGGATTGATGTTCTGGTTCAGCCGGAACAGGTTTGTCGGGTCGTACTTGTTCTTGAGTTCGACGAGGCGCTTGTAGCTATCTCCATACGCTTCCTCAACGCGCTTCTCTTCCTCTTCGGTCATGAAGTTGACGTAGACACCACCGGTGGCGAAGCGTGTCGTCGCCTCGAAAAGCTCTCGGCACCATGCGATGCTCTTCTCGTCGTCGCTCGCTTCCTCCCAGCGCCCGTGAACGTTCATGATGAACTCTGTGTCGCGGTGACGGTACGCCGTCGCATCCGCGGCGACCTTGTTGGTGGCGCCTCCCATCTGCGCAATGAAGATCTCCGATTGAGCGTGAGGCAGCTTACCAGCGTACTCGACTAGCGTGTCGAGCAGTCCATTGCTCAATTCCAGGAAATCGTGCGACTTCCAGTAGTTGCGCGCACCGGGTGTGAGAAGAGGATCGAACGCAGCCTGGAACCCAACGAACGGGTGGGGGCTGATCACGTCTGCAATCGGATTGCCGAATTCCCGGAGCGGTGCGAGGGCCTTCTCCCCATCCGCCATGTCGCCGGCGTACATCGCTGCAAGCACAACCACCTCCGTGCCGTGTACTTCCTCAGGCAGGAACGGCAGCGGCGGTGCTTTCCGCATCACAACCCAGACCGTGAGCTCCTCGGGAGCTTGAGCCGCGAATTCTCTGTAGTAGTGCAGTACGTCTCTAGCAGAGCCAAACGGATGTACGATCAAGCCGGACAGTATCTCGGGACCAACCGGATGAGCCTGGAACTCGAAGGATGTTACGACTCCGAAGTTGCCGCCGCCTCCACGAATCCCCCAGAAGAGGTCGGAGTTCTCGTTCGCGCTCGCTGTGACGAATTCACCATTGGCCGTGACGACGTTTGCGGAAAGAAGGTTGTCTACAGTGAGACCGTGCTTGCGGCTGATCCAGCCGAAGCCCCCACCCAGCGTGAGCCCTCCTACGCCTGTGGTCGAATTGATCCCAACAGGTACAGCGAGTCCGAACGCCTGAGTTTCGATGTCGAGGTCACCCAAGGTCGCGCCCGGTTCGACAATCACGGTCTGCGAATCGGGATCCACCTGCACGGACTTCATGTCCGACAGTGAAATCATGATGCCACCGTCGCACACGGCGTTGCCTGCGATGTTGTGGCCGACCCCTTGTACTGCCACCAGCAGATCGTTGTCCCGTGCGAAGTTCACCGATCGTATCACGTCCGAAGTACCTGCACACCTCACGATCATCCCCGGACGCTTGTCTACCATCGCGTTCCAAATGGTTCTGGCTTCGTCGTAACCTGGCGATTCCGGCGTTAAGAGATCGCCGCGGAGGTTTGCAGCAAAGGTCTCGATAGTTTCCCCTGCCACTGTAGTCGTTCCACCATCTCTGGTGGCCATCGTAAGGTCGGCCATGGTCGGCTCCTTCCGGAGTGGCCGGATTTGATATCCGTGGTACTCGGTTGTTTGCTGAGGAGCGGTTGCTCACGCATCCGGAGCGTTGGTTGTCGCAAAACCTTGAACGGGTCTGCGATTACTTCTATAGAGGCGCGGCGCTCGATCTGAGCGGCAGAGAGCTGCCGGCAGGAAATGTCGTCACTGGATAACCTGTATTGGTATTCTGGTACTGCCGTTCCGGTTTGTCAAGGAGACAAATGAATCGGCTGTCGTTGACCGAGTTCTTGGGGCCTCAGTGCACTCTTCGTGGCGGGCTCGACCGACTCCCTCGCCGTGAACGCGAGGTCAGGTCGAGCACCTAGGCCTAGTCGACGCTACGGATAGGGCCAGGTTATGATGGCTCCGTTCAGTTCCTCCACGATACCGGTGCCCGGGTTGGGGTTGGCCAGTTGGATCGTGAGGAACGGTGCTGCACCATTGTTGTCGTTGGCACTGATGTGGAAGCCGGTCGTGGGCGTCGTGTTGAAAACGAGGTTGTTGAACGTGAACGCGGTGTCACCCGGGTGGTTGATGCTCAGCTGCCTGGTAGTGGTCGCAAATGTTCCAAAAGTGACGTTGTCAAACCGAGTGATCGTCCCGTTAGTCGAGATAAGGCGAACGTCGTCGACGGTCATGCCGTCTACGTCGAGTCCGGCGACAGTGAGTGCGTACCCTGCTCCTCCGTTTATCGCGGCTGTAGCCGTGTTGGGAACGACCAACTGCCCTGAGATTGTGAGGTTGTGGTCCACTATGGTGATCGTTCCCCTGTTGACGACCTGTGCGGTGATAGTCCGCGTTCCGGCAGTGCTGCCGAGGAGTGAGCGTATCAAACCGGTGTTCGTCAACGTCCCACCACTCACCGCCAACTCCGTCGTGACACCCGAGAAATAGCTCTGCGTCACCTCAACCGTACCAGCGTTCGTTCCACCACCCGCTACCGTCATCG
>CAZFHS010000031.1:39121-80247 GCA_964518955.1 uncultured Gemmatimonadaceae bacterium
ACTCCGTCGTCACACCCGAGAAATAACTCTGCGTCACCTCAACCGTACCAGCGTTGGTCATACCATCGGTGACCGCAAGCGTCACACCGTTGCCGGTTATGGTCAGGGTCGGGGAACCGGTCCCGCCTATATCCAGCGTCGCAACTGTCACGGAACTAGTGACCGTCACGGTATACGTGCCGGCGAGATCTATCACCACGCTGTCACTGACTGTCGGCACCTCACCGGTGCTCCAATTGCTGCCGACATTCCAATTCCCACCGCTCGCATTGGTCCATGAAACGATCCCTGAGGCCGCGGTTATCTCGAACGCCGTGCTGGTGTCAGGTTCGAACCCGGTCGCTGTTGTCACGAGCGTGAAATCGACCCCTGACCGGTCAAGGCTAAGGTCGGTGAACTGTGCCACGCCACCGACGGCCGCCACCGTCGTGGTGCCGCTTAGTGTCGCGGAACCACTCGGGTCATTGCCTATAGCGAGGGTGACGTCACCGGTGTAGGTGTCGGCCACGTTTCCAAGCGGTCCGCGCGCCGTCACCTCTATCACCGGCAGGGTTGCACCGGAATCCGCTGTCGTCGGCTCCGTTGTGAACTCGAGCCGCGACGGCGCTGCACTCAACACGACGTTGAAAATGGAATCGACCTGGGTCGCATTCAGAGCACCCGCGTAAACCCGTACGTCATCGATGAGGCCGTCCAAGTAGGATCCTTCGGCAAAGCTCCTTCCTATGTTGAGGTCTGCGGCGTGCGTGTCGGTGAGCGGGGGAGCCACCATCTGATCGTGCAGTACGCCATTCATGTATATGGCAATGCTGTCGGTGCTCTTCACCGCGGCGACATGGTACCACAGTCCGACGGCGACTGGTGACGTTCGAGCGGCCGTTGACGGGATGCAACCGTTTGTGGCACCACCTCCCAAGCAAAACCAGAACCGATCCTCGTACTGGCGGAATAGCCTCCATCCATCCTGGTTGATCCCGGAACCCATCTTGTCGACGATCGACATATCGGTGCTTGCACCGTTCACCAAAACCCACGCACTGACGGAGAAGGGACTATCTGACAGCTGTAGATTTGTCGCGTTCCCAGCATTGACGAAGTCGTTTACACCGTCGAGTGAGAACGCCTCACCGGCCAGGCCTCGTGCGAATCCGATGCCACCCTGCAATACCCCATCGTTGCCGTCGGTAGAATCCGTCGCATCGCCGTCGCCCGCCCAGTGACTCACGAGGCCGAGTTGAAGAATGACGTCGAAGGAGGACGAAGTAACAGAAGCCACACTCGGAAGACTTGCATCTAACGTGTAGCCCCTTCCATCCCGGTCAATCATGAGATCGTCGAACGTCGCGAGCCCGCCAACCACAGTCTGTGAGAGCGTGCCAGTGAGCGTCGCGCCCACCGTGCCCGTGCCGCCCGTGATCGCTATATCGACGCTGGTGCTGCTGTCGTTCGTAGCACGGTTGCCGAATTCGTCGATGATCTCGACTTCAACGGCTGGCAGAATTGCTGCGCCTACATTGGCACCGGATGGCTGTGCCACGAACACCAAACCGGTCGGAGGTCCTGGCAGCGACGTTGCCGATATCGTCGCCTCAACAATCCCGAAGCCGAGGACCGTTGCATCCAACGTCTGAGCCCCGACGGAGGATCCCAAGGTCCATTGCACAGCGATCTGCCCATTCGTGTCAGTGTCACCCGAGTCAGGAGTGACGTTCCCCCCATCAGCCGTGCTGAACGTTACCGGCACACCAGATACACCCAAGCCATCATCTCCCCGAACCTCCAGCACGATGGGGTCGGACAGTGCGGTGTTGAGTACGGCACTCTGTGCGTCGCCGGAGACTACCACCACCGCGCTCGGCACCGGCTGAACGCTGACGCTCACGCTGTCGGCTTGTCCTGTGGGCAGTGTGGCCACAACCCACGTCGTACCACGGCCCACACCCACAATCTCCCCGTTATATTCCGGCAGTGACAACGACGTTGCTGTGGCAACCGAGGCGTCCATCGAGCTCCATTCGATCGGCACGGAATCGATCGGCTGCCCGGCACTGTCCAGCGCCATCGCGAGGACTATCAGTGTGTCTCCCACAAAAGCGCTTGTGTCCTGTATGAGGGCCCGCACTGAAGCCGCATGTTTCCCGGGTCCGTCATATTCCAACGGCAATTCAATCTCTGGTGCAGTAGCTGCCGACGTGCCCGGCGTTACGGGCACCGGCCCGCCTCTATACACGGTGTCGCCATGCGCGCTGATCAGCTGGAGTTTCAGAAGGAACCCCTCATCCGCGGCGAACATCATCACCGATATTGAGAGATCTACAATCGAGTCTCCGGGAGATATGCTAGCAACCGTGTCCTTGGCCACCGTGTTATCACTCTCGCGTGTGAGCAAGACGCGAGTTTCGGCGAGTTGAATTGCTCCGGAGATCCCAGATTCGATCGTTGGGACAATAGAGAATCGACCGAGTATGGGGGCTGGGGGGCCCTGATCATCCGCGCAGCTCAACGTCAATGTCACCATGAACAGGATTGCTGCCGCTGGCAGAGAGATACGGGTGCGCAGACAAACTCGGGAACGGCCATCCGGGTGATTCATCGAACACGTCTCCGGCGTGAGGCTGGGCCAGAAAAAGTACGGTTCGAGTTGACGGTTGGCTAGGACCCCGGGTCGATCACCGACGCCTGGGCCGTTTCATCGCCCCCAAACCGTGCGATCAAAACCGCCACGGTGACGTTTGCCGTCACGTTCGATGCAGTGATGAACATGTCTACTACGACGTCGAGCGCGATGAGAAGACCTATCCCCTCCACCGGCAGTCCGAAGGCGATGTAGATCGGAGTCACGATGAGCAAACCGCTACTTGGAAGCCCGGGAGAGTAAAAGCTGAGAACCCCAATCGCGGCCGCAATCGCACCTACCTCCATGACACCGAGTTCGATACCGTACAGCCGCGCTATGAAGAGAGTGCCGGTGATCCGCGCGGTTGGAGAGGCATACTTGAGCAGCGCAACGGCTACAGGCAAGACGATCGCAGTTACCTTCTCGGGGAGCTTCAGATCGTCATTTGCGGCATCGAGTTGTGCCGGCAAAGACGCCAATGACGATCGCGTGCTAAAACCGATCGTCTGCGGCGACACCATCGCTCGCGCAAACTGCCCCAGCGGAATGCCCCCCAGGAAAACGGCCACCGGGTAGAGGCTCACGAGAGCGACACACACCAAGCCACACGCAATGAGCAGAAAGGCTCCCATTGCTCCAACCAGGTCCACTCCCGTTCGGGCCGCGAGCGGGACAACCAAGCAGAACACACCGACTGGAGCGACGAAGAGGATCCACTCAATGATGACGATCATGGTGCGCGTGAGCGCCTCGAAGAAATCCACCAGAGTCTTCTTGTGACTATCGTCGAGGCGGGTGATTGCCATGGCGAAGATGACCGAGAACACCACCAGCGGCAGCATGGTTCCATCTGCGGCCGCTCGCACAGGGTTCGACGGGATGAGTCCCACAATCCAATCCCTGAACGGCGGAAGCTCCACCCGCGTCGTGGAGGTGGTCTCCCTGAGAGCAGCAAATGCCTCAGGGTCGAACGACGCCAATGACAAGAGCGGCGGCGCAAAGATCGCCGCGATGAGCGCGCTGAACGAGACCAGAGCCACAAAGATCGCTAATGTGCGCCCACCAATCCTGGCCGCACTGCCCGCCGACGTAGACGCGAGGCCCGTTACGAGGAGCGACACCACCAACGGGATCACGGTCATGCGAATTCCGTTCACCCAGAGTGTTCCGATCGGCTCTACCCAAGCGACGCCCGTGAGCAGGAACTCGGCCTGGTTCCAGGAAATGAAGACGCCGACCGAAAGGCCGGCAACGAGGGCAATGAGAATACGAGTGGTCAGCGACATGAGCGGCGGCGGTTAGTCATGGTCGTGGAATGTGGGGTGCGGGGACGGATTGCGTCAACGCCAACACTGACCGCGGGCGGTAGGTGGCCGCCGTGATCGAGCTACCGCCGTACCGCCCCACCGCCCCTTACTCCACCCTCATCGCCTCCACCGGATCAACCGCTGCCGCTCGGCGCGCTGGCAAGTATGCTGCGGCCACTGCCACAAGCAGAAGGGCCGTTGCCACACCACCGTATGTGAGCGGATCGAGTGCCTCTACTCCAAAGAGTATTCCGCCAAGAAGCCGGGTGAGAGCCCTTGCGCACGCGAGGCCCACGACAATTCCCAATGTCACGATCTTCGCGCCGTCTCCAACCACCTTCTGCACCACCTCTCGTTGCCTCGCACCGAGAGCCATGTGGACTGCGATCTCTTGCCTACGTTGTGCTACCGAATAGGAGAGCACTCCGTAAAGGCCGATGGTACCGAGCACGACGGCAAGACACGCCGCGATTCCCAGCGTTACCATGGTGAACGTCAACTGAACGATTGACTCTGCCACGATATCCGCGCCTGCTCGAATACCGGCGATAGGGATGTTGAAATCCACATCCCAAACCGCCGAGGGTATTGATTGAGCCACTGCACTGGGATTTTCCGATCGTACAATGAAGGTGGCCGTCGAAACCGACCATCCATCATCCCCATCGATGCCCATGAGCGGCAGGTAGATGAGTGGCCGGGGATCCTGTCTCGCCCCGTTCTCGCGCGTTGCACCAACGACACCTGCCACGCTATACCATCGGTCGGGTTGTTGGCCGAAACGCACCTGTTTGCCCACCGGATTGTCATCCGGCCAGAAGCGGTCAACGAACAGCTGATTGACTAGCACCTGCCCTGCGCCGCCATGATTGTCCGCCGGTGAAAACGTCTGGCCCGCGACCAAGCGGATGCCCATCGTCTCTACGTAACCGCTCGACACGTACTTGTGATCGAGCAATGGACGAGGTTCCTCCTCCGCTATGCGGGACCCCATCACCTCAAACGTGGTGGCCGGCATCCCATCCGCGACAGGCATTACCGACGTCAAGGCGGCCGCTTCCACACCTGGCAGTGCACGGAGCTGGTCGAGGACATCCTCATGGAATGCCGTCTTTTCAGTCGGTGTCGGATACCTGCTCTCAGGTAGAGAGATCTTGAAGGTGAGGATCTTATCGTACCCAAAACCAAGGTCGGTTCCGTACACCTCCCAAAAACTCCGCACTAGTAATCCTGAGCCCACCATCAGCACGAGAGCCAGAGCGGTTTGGGCAACCACCAAGACTGCCCGTGAGCGCTCCCGCCTCGGCCCCGACGTGCTCGCATTTCCGCCTTGTTTCAGTGCGGCAAACAGGGCAGAAGGTGAAACACGCAGGAGAGGAGCAAGCCCAAAAAGAAGCACCGACAAGACAGTTGCGCCCAAAGTGAATAGAAGCACGTGAGCATCTACACCCACCTCGTCCAGCCTAGGCAACTGCGGCGGCGCGTGGCTCAGCAATGCAGGCACACCCAGCCATGCCGCAAACAACCCGAACGCAGCACCGGCAAACGCCAGCAGCGAACTCTCCGTCAGGCTTTGTCGAAGTAGCACGTCCCTCGTTGCCCCAAGCGCCGCACGGACGGCCGATTCCCTGCACCGAATCTCGCCACGAATGAGCACGAGATTCGCCACGTTGGTACACGCGATGAGCAGGACAAAGCCCACCGTCCCGAGAAGGATCCAAAGGGGCCGTTCGAGCGAACCAACCATATCTTCTTTCATGCTTCGCACAACCGGGGCATACTGCCCGTCGACAATCAGCCTCCGCCAGTCGGAGCCCTCCGGGTAGTACGTCTCAACGATCCGTTCCATGATGGGAGCGAGCTGCGCCTGCGCTTGGGTGGCCGATACGCCCGCCGCCAAACGGCCGATAGTGGGGTAGGTGAAATTCCACGGAGCTCGCTCCAGGTCTAACCTGACGGGCACCCAAACATCGATTCCTCCGGGATAATCGAAGCCACGAGGCATCACGCCCACGACCTGGTGCACCTCCCCGTTCACGTTCAGCGTGGTCTCCAGAGCATCCCGATCACTGCCGAACCGTCGCTGCCAGAGCCCGTGGCTGATCAGCACCACGCGAGGAGCGCCCGGCAAATCCTCTTCAGCGGAAAATGTTCGACCCAGAGATGCATTTACGCCGAGTGTTGGGAAAAGCGTGTGGGTGGCGGCAACCGCCCGGACGTCCTCTGGATCCCCGGACCCCGTGAGGCTACCTGGAATCCGATGGTACATACCCATGCCTGAGAATGCTGAGCTCTCCGACCGGTATATGGAGTAGTAGTGCGCGGACGTTGACATCCGGTTGTACCCCACCGCCGGTGCCGTTCCGAATACGTTTACCAGTTGGCCGGATTCGGGATAGTCGAGCGGCTGCAGAAGCACACCGTTCACGACACTGAAAATCGCGGTGTTGGCTCCTATGCCGAGCGCTAGCGTGAGCACCGCAACGAAGGTATAGCGCGGGGTTCTCAACAGTGACCGCATCGTGTACGCCCAGCCCTTTACGAACCTCTCGAACATCGGATCGCCCTTTCCACGACTACCACCTCCCGATCCACCCCGCCAATACCTCGGCTCGCCTATCCATTTTCCGAGCAGTTTGTCACGTATGCTGTGGAAAGCAACGCTCCTGGCTTCCTGTCTGTACCAGTCGTCCGCGGCTATGTGGTCCATTCCAGCCCGCTGAACATACTGCTCACTCAGATCGCCAATAATGCTGTCGCCAACGGTGCCTCTCGGTAACACGCGGAAAAGAAGCGCCTCCCATACTCGAGGTGGCTTGTGTCGTTGCCCCGCAGAATCTGAGCTCAAACTGTCAACCACCGACATTCAGGACTTCGTCGAGGCCCTGTGTGAGGTTGCGGAGTGCGCGCTGGTGGGCGCGCAGCGCCTCCATCCCGGGTTCCGTAACGGAAAAGATGCGCGCCGCGTGCCCGCCCCGTTCGGGCGTTGAATCCGCCACCCGCCAGGTCAGGTAACCCTTCGACTCGAGTCGCTCCAGTGCCGAATACAGAGCACCGCGCGATACACGCCGGGCTGCGCGTTCCTCGAGTTGAACGCTGATCGAACTGCCGGTCGCTTTGTCTTCGAGTTGAAGCACTGCAAGCAGGAGTAGTTGTTCGAACTCGCCGAGGGACGCTTGTCGTTTCATCTGTACGATCGCCTCAATGTCTGTTTACCCGACATTGCATGTTAAACAGACATCGACAGATCGTCAATGAGTTCGGCAACCGATTTGTCGAGGCACCTATATTGACAAAATGGTATTATGGTACGTATAAGTCATTTACCGCAATCAACTGACTCACGTACAGGAGGCTGCACCATGCGAATAGCCAAAGATGACGTACCTGTGAAGATCGATGTGCCAGGTGCCGTCGCGCGGCAGCAAACCGATTTTGGAGACGCTACAGGCTACAGTAAGATCGGCGGGGAGTATTTCTCATTCGGCGCCGGGACTGATATTACACCACTGCTGCACGGCCTGGAAGACGACATGTGCCAGAGCCCACACTGGGGATACGTCCTGGATGGCTCTGTGACGACAACGTTCACGAACGGGGAGCAGGAGCTGACCAGCAAGGGGGACCTGTTCTACTGGCCGCCGGGGCATACGGTGCGAGCTGACGAAGACGCCGAGCTCATCTTGTTCAGCCCCCAAGAAGAACACAGTCACGTAATCAACCACGTGCTCGGCAATATCAACGGGAACGGCGGCTAAGAGACTTTCGACCTACCCCCAATACCGCTCTACCGCCGGTGCGGGGTCGAGTGGTGGTGGGGTACTGCCGGGTGGGGCGGTGTTGGGGCAGTGTGGTACCGCCCCACCGCCCTACCGCTCTACCGTCCCCGAAGCCTCGTCGAATCCGTCTCCAGTGTCGGATACGCCACGCCTAGCTGCTCGAGATAGGTGTCGAAGCGGCTCGGGTCGTAAACGAACGGTTCGGTGAGAGGGCGCCATTTCTCCATCTTGTCGGCGTTCAGATGAATCGGAGGCTGTGTTCCCTCGGGAATGAGCGAGACCCACTGGTAGTCCTTCGTCTGCACCTCGCGGTGATACCGCCATGCTTCCTCCACCAACGCCGGGTCGCGCAACACGTCAATCGCAGTCATCGCAATCACCTGCGCGCCGTGGTTTGAGCCCTTGTGTGCGATCGGAGTAGCCGCGGCTATACCACTCGACCAGTGATGGCCGGTCATGCCTGGGATGTTTGCAGGGTAGCGCAGACGAACCGTAGGAACGTTCCACGAGACCTCCGCGATATCATCACTGCCGCCGCCCATACCTTGGCTCGCCTCGCGAAGTGTATCGACCGTGGTACGGAGGCTGTCGACGTCGGCACCGTACATGCGCTGCGCAGCCTTGGCCAGTGTAAAATCGGACTCGGACCAATCGGGCATTCCGACACGGTCGATGTTTTCCTGCATACGTTCTGCCAGTGGCTTACTCATCGTCGAGGGCCATGCAGAACCGAGCACACGCTCTTCCATCGTGGTCGACGTCATCATGGCTGCTGCTTCAGCCATGGTTTGGCCGAGTTCGTGGAGGTCTCTGATGCGGTCGTAATCGAGTTCGCGGAAGTAATACCAGACTGTCGCCTCTCCTGGCACGACGTTCGGCTGGTTGCCGCCGTTCGCCACCACATAGTGCGAGCGCTGGTGAAGTCGCAGGTGCTCGCGGCGGAAGTTCCAGCCCACATTCATCAGTTCCACCGCATCGAGCGCGCTGCGACCGGACCACGGTGAACCCGCTCCGTGCGCCGTTCTTCCGTGGAACGTGAACATGGTGGAAACCAAGCCGGATCCTGAGATACCCCAGCCGGTAGTCATGCTGCGACCCACATGCGTCGAGAGCATGATGTCCATGTCTTCAAAAAGGCCAGCCATCACCATGTATGTGCGGGAAGCAACGAGCTCCTCCGCGACGCCCGGAATCACTTTCAACGTGCCCTCGAGTGCGTGACGCTCCATGACGCGCTTGACTGCGATGGCCGCCGTGATGTCTACTGACGGAGTCGTGTTGTGGCCTTCACCGTGGCCCGGCCCGCCCGGTACCAGCGCCTCCTGCCAGGGCACACCTGGCTTCTGGTTCGTCTCCGGCAAACCGTCGAAGTCTCCCATAAACCCGACCACCGGGCTTCCGCTTCCCCAGGTGGCCACGTAGTTGGTGGGCATGCCGGCGGAACCCCTCTCGACCTCGAACCCTTCTTGGCGGAGGACCCCGGTCAAATAATCGGCGGTCCAAAATTCCTGAAAGCCCAACTCACTGAAACTGTAGACCATGTCCACAATTTCCTGGGTGAGCTTTGCGAGCGAAATGACCTCTTGGCGCACCTCTTCGCGTAGATCTTCGACTGACGGTCGTTGAGCGAGCGCGGGTGCGGACAGAAACCCGAGCAGACAGATGCAAAGAACCAGAGTACGAGCCTTAATCATACAGGTGCTCC
This sequence comes from uncultured Gemmatimonadaceae bacterium, assembly GCA_964518955.1. Classification (GTDB taxonomy): domain Bacteria; phylum Gemmatimonadota; class Gemmatimonadetes; order Gemmatimonadales; family GWC2-71-9; genus JBDGYW01. Next base: position 48,530 of record CAZFHS010000031.1, read on the forward strand.
TGGTTGGAGGGACAGGTTCACACCTAGAAAATATGAGCAGATGTACGCGAGTACGCGAAGGGGGACGCTGAAGGTTGGTTAGATTTCTCTGCGATTCTACCCAGGCACTTCCTCTTCGATTGCCTCCTTGAGAGTCTCGAGCAACACAGCATTGTCGATCGGTTTGGGCACAAAACGGTGCACGATGCCGGGCACGCCCGGCCACGAAACCCTCTCCCGCATCGATTCGGACATATAGATCACGCGCAGGTCCGGCACGGCAGCAGTGAGCTTGTCGACGAGAGTGAATCCACTCGTGCGCGGCATTGTCAAGCTGGTGATGAGAACGTGGTAAGGATCTTTCGCCTCGATCATCATTCGCGACGCTTCTTGTGCGCTGCTCGTTTCCTCCGGGAGATACCCATGTTCCTTCAACAGGGTAGCTAGTGCCTCCCTCACTTCTGCATCTCCATCGACCACTAAGACGCGGCGGCGTTGCTGTGGGGTGGATATGCGAGGTGCTGACGGCCGGTCAACCACCCATGCGTCATCCGTAGCCACCTCGACTCTGTCGCGACCTGCGTCTTTGGCGGCGTACAGGGCGCGGTCGGCTGCGGCCACTAAGACCTCATGCGAGCCCATGCCTTCCTGATACAATGCGACCCCTCCGCTGACACTCACCTGACCCCATGGCAGTTCCGTATTTTTGATCGCCTCGCGAACGCGATTGGCGAATATGAGAATGCCCTCGCGGTCAACATCCGAGACCACCGAGATGAACTCCTCACCACCATATCGGCCCGAGACATTCTGCCTTCGCGTAAACGTCTGAAGAACTGTGCCGAATGTGCGCAGTACCTCATCGCCCACCGCGTGGCCATAGCGATCGTTGAATTGCTTGAAGTGGTCGATATCGTACATCACGACGCCCAACTTGCGCCCCCGCAATGCAGCCCCAAACTCGCGGTCCAATGCGATTTCGACATGCCGTCGGTTGGGGAGGTTGGTGAGTTGATCGGCGAGCGCCAGACCTTCGACCTTGCGACGCTCTCGGTGTAGTAGCTCCGCAAATATCGCGATGCCGATCGTGATCACTAGAAAGTTGACAATGATGAGGAGCAGCCATCCCCAATCAGGGGCTGCCAGCCCGAATACCTGAAGTAGAATCTGGCTGATCGTAAGCGCGACCATTCCGGCCGCAACAGCCAACGCAGCACCCGTCAACCCACGGTAATAGGTCAGTAGGAACGCGGGGACCAGAGCCGATAGCGAAACCAGAAACCCGTACTCTTCTCCAGCGAGTTCGGGAGCGACAAGGCCTGAGATGACGGGTACGGCTAGGGCGATTATCGATAGAATAAGCGCTTTCCGAGGAACCGTTCTCGAGATCACGTCCCGCGATGAGCCCATGATGGCCGTCATATCCCGAAACCTCCAACAGTTGTTGACGAGACATCGAATCTGTCGTCACAGCATGGCGTTCGCTAGTGCCTGGCTGGATGAGGCAGGAAAACCACTGATGATTATCTGATTCTACCCGTGTTGTGGCCGCTGACGTTGCCCGTACGCTCAGCTGTTTCCTGCCTCAACCAGCCGGCGGAGCAGCGCCCTGAGCGTCTCCTCCGCCAGTTTTGCCTTCGCTGTCACCATGAACACCCCGAAGCTCACGGTACCCGTGGTGATCGGATACGCTTCAGTAGGCGGGATGATTCTTAGGGCTGTCACCCGCGGCAGCGCAGAGGAATTGGCAGGTCCCGACCTGGACACGACCATCGTGATACGCTCACCCGATTCAGTGAGCTGTGCCACTCGTATCCTTGGGCGGGTACCAGTAGCCGGCATTGCAAGGCTTTCCACCCATAGGTCCGCGATGATTGCGACGGGGCGCCCGAGAACCGCTGCGGCTTCAGCCTGATTGGTGGTTACCCAATCACCCGCACCAAGTTCTTCGTCCGGCTCCAGTGCACTGGGAGGGCCGCGCAGTTCCACGTTGAGTTCGATGCTTTCTCCGACCGCGCCCAAAACCGTTTCTGTGCCGGGCAAAAACCCTTCGAGCTCAACCGCAACTGACAGCGATCCCGCAGGCAGCGCCTCGAATGAGAAGCTCCCCCCAGCATCGGTGGTGGTCGCGAACTCCGTGCCGATAATGGACACCGCTGCTCCTGCAAGCTGCGCCCCCGTACCGAACGCACGAACCGACCCAGCGATCGACACCGTTGGTGGCATATCCTCAACCGCGGCGGCTGCTGGCTCGGCCTCTTGCTGCACCGGCTCAGGTGGCGGCGGAAGCGTGACCGCGGTATCAGGTCGAGCTACCGGCTCTGGAATCTCTGCAACAGGGGGCTCCACAGCAGCACGTTCAGGTTGTTCCGCGACTCTCGGGACTGCAGCAGCGACGCTGGCTTCTGCTCGGCCAGAGGGTTCTTCGACGATGGCGCTGTCTTGCCTCGTTGAGTCTGTGACTACGACTGGTACATCGGCTTCCGCCACCTGCGCAACCTCTGCGCTGAGGTCGGGCGTCGTCGTAGACACAGCCCGTGACCCTGTTCCACCTGCTAAGAACGGATTCGCGAACCAGCCCGCCGCCACAGCTACAATCGCGGTAGCAGCAACACTCAGCCAAAACACCGGACGTTTCCGCAACGGTGTGGTTGTCGACGAGTCCAGTCGCTTTTCGCGTGTTTCCCCACGCGCCTGTTCGACCTGGGGAAAGTTCGATCCTCGAGGGAGATGGTCAACCAGTTGCACCAGGCTCACGGGTGTTCCTCTGCCCTCTCAGGATTTTGGCCGACTCAGGGATACGGGTGTGCCTCGGCCCGGCGGTAGTTGCACGGCTTTCGTCTCGACGGTCTCAACATCCATTTCCTCCTCAGCCGCTTCGGATCGTGCCCTCTCTTCCTCCAGCCAAGCCTGTTCGGCTTCTGCTTTGACACGCTCGACCTCGGATTTCGCTTCCAATGCCTCGGATTTCGCCTTTTCTGATTCCGCCTTGGCTTTCTCTACTTCCAACCGTGCCTGATTTGCTTCGGCCCTAGCTTTCTCTGCCTCCTTTTTCGCCTTTTTCACCTCGGTGCCCGCCTGGACAGTTTCGGTCTTGCGTTTGTCGGCTTCCAACTTGACGGTTTCGGCGTTCGCCGTCGCCTTCACCGCGTTTGCCTCGGCTCTCTCGGCTTCCAGCCTGGCCTGTTCAGCTTCTACCTTGGCCCGCTCAGCCTCGGCCTTCGCTTCGTTCGCCTCAGCCATCGCCTTTTCTGATCCTGCCTTTGCCAGCTCTACGTCTTTTCGGGCTTTGGCCGCTTCAGCTTTTGCTTTCTGTGCCTCCTGCTTCGCCTTCTCTACCTCGGCTTTCGATTGGGCAGATTCCGACTTGCGCTTCTTGGTTTTTGCCTTGAAGGTCTCGGCGTTCTTGGTCGCCTTCGCCGCGTTCGATTCGACCCGTTCGGCGTCCAGCCTTGCCTGTTCAGCTCCGGCTTTTACGCGCTCGGCCTCGGCCTTCGCTTGCCTGGCCTCAGCTTTCGCCTTTTCTGATTCCTCCTTTGATTTCTCGAGGTCCAGCCGAGCCTGGTCCGCTTCAGACTTCGCTTTCTCTGCCTCCTGCTTCGCCTTCTCTACTTGGGATTGCGATTGAACAGCCTCGGATTCGGCACTCTCTGCCTTTGTTGTGGCATTCGCCGCGTTCGCTTCAGCCATCTCGGCATTCTTTGCCGCCGTTTCAGCTTCAGCCCTCGCGTTCTCCGCCTCCGATTTCGCACGCTCTGCTTCCAGCTTTCTCTTCGCCGATTCAGACTTTGCCTCTTCTAGCTCCTTCCTGGTTCTTTCCAGCTCCCGCTTTTCCTTCTCCAAATCTCTCTTGGCCTTCTCCGCATCCCGGTCATCCGATTTCGTCTTGAACTTCCACCAGCTTCCCCTCTGCTTTGGCGCTTCTTCGCTTGCGTCGACGGCTTCGACATCCGGTTCTACTGTCTTGGCTTTCGGCACGACTGCGGGGATATCGACCTCTGTGGTGGCCGAGGTGAGAGACGGTGCTTCGGCTTCCGTTGCGGCCTCGTCAGTACCTGACTCTGCCGTCGAAGCCGTCGGATCCGATTCTTCAGTAGGTGAAGCCTCGGTAGTTTCCTCCGGATCTTCAGGCGACTCGTCCGACGCTTCATCCGAGTCTACACGTTCTATGAATCTCCACTCGGTTCCATCGGCTAGTAGCGGAATACCCCTGAGTGGTGACTCCCTCATCCGCCGCACGCTAGGTCGCGTGGGACGGTTTGTGACGCCGTTTGATGCGGGGTCCGGAGGAGTTCTTTCGTTCTGCTCGCCTTCCTTCGGGGGATCGGCAGAAGCAGCCGCTCTGCCATTCAGTGCTGTTTGGTCTGCAGAACGTTTGGCTACAGTCTTGCGATTCGAAGGTGGGGTACGGCCTACGGAACCCGCGCCATCGGAGGTCCCACCCCCCACGACACTCACGCGCTGTGAGACGGAGACATCTCCCCGGATCTCCATTGGTCCGGTCTGCCGACTCCCAACTTGGGCTCGCATCCTCGTGTCAGCCACACGACGCGGAACGACACGCCGCTCGAGGCGTCGCCTCTCGATTCCGGCCCGTCGTTCGACGGAATACCTGTCGGAGCGATCCACCCGCGCCCTGTCCCTACGTTGATGCCTTCTCCGCTCGGCACTCCGGCGATCGTCCAGCGTCCGTCGCTCGGCCGGTGGACGTCCTTCCACCGCCGCTTTTCGCCTCGCACTTCTCCGATCACCCGCTCCGTGCACTCGGCGGTCGCCTCCCAAATCGGGCGGGTCATCTGTTCCACTGCGCCGATCTGAGCCACTCCTGCGGTTTGGTGCTTCAGCTTCGTCCGAGTCGGGAACGGCCTCATCGGAGTCTTCAGGAATTGCAGGCAGGCCTTGGCTTCGTCGTACGTGTATCTCCTGCAGGCGCCTCGAACATGTTGGGCAGTCGGCTATATGAAGCCCCGAGCTTCTGCGTTTCTCCTCATCGGCAAACTCCGCCTGTTGCTCCAGATATGCCAAGAGTTTTTCACGGTCGAGATGCCCGGTTGCGGTCTCGTCTGCGGAGCCGCTCGATTTCTCGGCGCTGTGCGGTCCAACGGCTTCGGCAAACCCTGCAGTGATCAATCCGTATAGTGCCTTGCCGACATCGAATTCAATCAATCCGGTTTCGGTGACGATCGAAGACAGTTTTCGCTCACCGTCCAGCAACGAGGCGATACGCTTCTGTTCGTCAGACAACTTCGCATCGGATACTTCGATACGTGACTGGTCGACTTTGAAGGCCATGTCGAAGGAGGGAATCTTCTTCTCGATCACACTCCACTCGTCCACTCGCCTCGCGCCCTCGAGAAGCAGAGTCTCCGGGTCGATCGAAACCAAGAAGTCTTCCGGCGCGGGGTTCACGTCCCTCTCAAATGCAAAGTCTCCCCTGCGCCACGTGAACAGGAAATACACTGCTTCCTGTATCTGGACCTGCATGTAGTGCTGCAATGCGGAATCGGAAATCGCACCCGTCTGCACGAGTATCTCTCCGACCTTCTTCTCCGGGCTGGACTCCTGCAGACGTATGGCCTCACTGAGCTGGTCACGGGTTATGCGACCACTCTTAAACAGGATGTCGCCGAGGCGGTGGTGGCGGTTCACCAGATACGCGTGAGTGATCTTGCCCGAATCGAGGTAAACGTGGCCCAAGTTCGACTTGTCCGAAACCGACAACCTGCCGGTCTTGCGGCCGAGCGAGAGTAGCTGCAGAACGTCAGCCAAGGACGCTTCGTCGAGGCTTCCGTTGATTGCCACTAATTGTTCCCTTCGCTCCGGCTTGCCGATCGGTTCCCACGGTTTCGAGTGAACCTGTCCAACAATCCTGGCTCACCAGATTCCCGTTCGACATTGATCGTCAGATCCTCGATTCGCTTGTCGCCCTGCCCCGATGGGATGTTGATCTGCACGGTAGTAGCACTAGCACCTATCCGGTCCAGAACTTCTTGCGGAACGGTGATGTCATATTCGCCTGGTGGAATGCTGACCGAGTAGAATGCTCCGTCACTGAATGTGACAAGCGTAATGGTTCGACCGATCGTGAGGTTGTGGAGTTCCACCGGAACCCCGGGTAGCCCCTGGCCTTCAAACACAACATATCCGCTTATTTCCGCACCGATCACGACCGGCACGTGAATGGTCTGGTAACTATTTGGGGTTGGCGATACGGCTATTCGATCGTTCAACGGTACGAGCCGAGGATCGTCGAACGATAGACGGTCTACGTCGATGTATGAATCCTCGTAGGGGAACAACTCCCATGTGGCAAACTGCCCGGTCGCGTCCGTTAGCTCATGCTGGCCACCGACAAGAAGCGGCACCTCTGCAAGACCGCGCTCGCCAAAATCCTGGACTCCGTTATCGTTCTCATCGAGGAATACGACGCCAGAGATTCCAGCGCGGCCAATATCCCGTCCGTCGCTCAAACGGATATCTCGCGTGTCTGGGTCAAATACCACCGAACCGTCGACAAACATCACACCGTCTGTGCCGCCTCGCGTGTTGAAATGGTTCCTGGTTCCAATGCGTGGTCCCGAAACGGTGCTGTTCAGGCCAATGTCCAAACTGTATCCGCCGTTGCGGAGCCAACCAACACCCAAATCGAGTCTCGCCTTTTTTTGCGATCTGCCTCCCAATCGCCGCACGTAGCCTGCTCAGGCCATCGCCGGCATCGAGACTCATACCTCCGCGAACGCTCGTCTTGCGGAGCCAGCGGGGACCACCGGTAACAACGAAATCTGCATTCCAATCCACACCTGTGCGATGGGTACCGGCGTACTCGATTAGATGCGTGAAGTCGTGCCGCAGACCCACCGAATGTCGTACGCGTCCAATTCGAGCAGTTACGGAGAGACGTTGGAGATCTCTCTTCACTGTGGGGCCCGTCGAGTGATACCCCAAGAGCTGGAAAAAGAACGACCCGACCGCACCTTGTGGTTGCCAGAACAACGATCCTTCAGTACGTGTCCGCTCAAACGCTCCTGCCTGCAAATCTATGCCGGTCTCCGCATGAAGTGTGTGTGTGAAGTCAAACCGGAATGAGGGATTTGGTTCGACCCCTACTGAGCCGCGGAGGCGGTCGTTGAGCACCGCTTCACCGGTCAACCGCAGGAACCTCAGTGGTGCTGCAGAGACGGCCGCGTATGGTTGCCACAGATCGTCCGCGCCCTCGCGCGCCAGGACATCCGAACCACCTTGCACCGTGACCCAATTCGTCAATCCGTAGCGCACGTCTGCGCTGAAGACACCACGGCACTGCCCGTACCTGCAGGACCCACCGGCAACCGCGTATTCGAGCTCACCTGACCGAATTCGACTATAGGGCACTCTTATCGTCCGAGTTTCGCGGATGACCTCTCCGCCAGGGCCGTATAGTACGAGCTCGAACGGATTCTGCCCGTAGCGGAGGTTGAGGGGCACTCTAAATACGCCAAGCGCGTCCACTTCATCGTACCCGCGCAAACGCCCTCGCTCGTAAAGCTCCACTTCCCAGCCGGCCGGGAGACGACCAAGCACCTGTTCTACGTCAAATTCGGATGACCGTATGAATGGCGCATTTGTGACCACCAGCCCTCTAATCAACCTGGCCCGCAGCCCGTTTGATCGGACATCCCCTACACGAACTTGCCTGATCCATTCCCTATGTGGCCAAGCACGCTCCCAGGATAGGCGCAGTTCCGAGTCACCTGACGCCGTTGTGTTTCGCAGCCGATGTCGAAGTTCCAAACTTCCGCCGAACACCTTTCCACCCAAACCTGTCGCAAGCGTCAAGTTGTTGGCGGTACCATCCATTGGTGTCGTAATGGACCACTCGAGCACAGCGCCGTCCGCGAAGCTCTCGGGAGGACGCACGGAGGCTGCCAACGGCTGCACCCGGGTTGGTCGATCGAGCAATTCATGCCGGTGTTCGCGGCGCAAACGCCGAAGGACAGGGAGTCCCGCGGTCCGTGCCACGAGCACCGTGAGGGTCGACCATTCCATGTGTGTTCGCACGCCGAAAACGCGATCAAGCAGGTCGGTCGCCAGATAAAGCTCACCCTCCCACCAAACCGCTTCTAGCGGCTCGAGAGCAAAGACCGAGTCTCCTCGTGTGAAATACCCACTGTCGGGCCGGAAGCGTATGTTGATGTTGCCTGGTTGAACGAGTGCGACAGCTACACTATCAGGAGAGAGATCGGTCAGAGGTATCTCGCTCATCTCCAAGAAGGAGCGGAGCGGGACCAGCATCATTGAATTGTAAGAAACCGCAGGAACTACCTGTGTTGGGCCACCATCGATGTCGACTTCCACCACTGCCTGAACGAGCGCAGTATCGACCTGTGCCATGCCAGGTTTTGGCACAACAACGAACAGCCCAACAACCAGCGTCCGCCAGGGAAAGACTCTTCCCAATGCACCGCCACGGTTGCTCGAGGACAACGATCGTCGGATCACATCTAACACCGATCAAGGCACCAGAATCTCGACCGAGTCTGTTACCGTTGGCGCCGCGAGCACATCGTCCGCACGGAGGTCCGGTCGTTCGGCCTCGATGGTGAGCCGCAGTACATAGTTTCCGGCGGCAAGCGACTGTAGTGGAAGTGCAAACCGACGGTTCATGGGATAGTACACGGCAACCGGGATAATCCACTCGCGCACCGGTTGGCCGTCTTGTGCAAGCACCTCGAAATTGACGGTGCCGAGATACGCACCGTTTCCTTCCCGAAAAGCATTCACCCACGCGACAATGGAGTCGCCTTCTATCGCCGCCTCGAACTCCCTGAGCGTGATACCTGTCCTCACTTCTCCCTTGCGATAGGTGACTGCCGTGATGATGCGCATCACTAGCGAGACACCAGCCTGAACGGACGTATCAGAGCTTTCAATAGGCACGGAAGCCCCTTGCCCGGTGACAATCATGCGCGTCCAGTATTCCCCGTCGGGGAGATCGTCGGGTGGAGTTGCTAGTAGGCGAACCACCTGCTGTTCACCCGGTTCGAGCCTGAGGCGACGCGGGTACGGCCTTATCCAATCCACGGCCGACGGGAATTCTGGCCCAGGGTCTTCGATGAAGCGAATGAACGGGGTACCGGCGGAATCAGTATCGGGGAAACCGAATCTCAGCTCGACCGTAACCTCCTCGGGCGATTCTCCGGAATTGCCTACAGTAACCTGGCCCGCACGTGCGCCATGACTTATGAACAGGGCGTGTGGCGTCACATAAACGGCTTTCAACACGCTCGGGAGTAGTACAAGCGCGGCGATGGTCGCCGTGACGGCGAGAATCCGGCGTCTGGTGAATCGTGTCATTGTCAGCTACCCAGATCGAAGACCGAAAGGAAGATTGTAGCTCGGTATGTGCCGGGAGCTTGTCCATAAGCGGCAAACGCTGTGCCACCCAGCCGAATGTAGAGCTTTCCGTTCGCACCGAGTGTTGCGATTAGTGGCTGTCGCGGATCAAAAGGAACCCCGTGGAAACGTCCCATATCGGTGGCCGCCGCACCGTCTGATGAGCCAAAGGAGACCGGGAGTTCGTGGCCGTCACCTGATGTCAGCGATGTCGGCAGTATGAACTCCACGCGGACCGCTTCGTGTTTGGCTCCGTTGATCTCGAACAGCCCCGCATACCTGACGTCCGAGGTGAGAACCGTTGATTGTACACCTCGTACCACCGTTCCGAACCTTAGGTCTCGTCGTGCTATCACGACGAGTGGCCGCGGCACGTAATGAACAGAGGCGTTGTTCTGCGCGGTTGCCGGGCATATATCGCCGGCAGCACACACGATTAATGCGAGACCCGAGAGTAAAGCCCTCACTTTGGGCCCGTAGCTTTCAGGCGAGATTTCGGGTACAGGTCGACGGTCGCTTTTCGGCGATCGCCGACCTGGCCAGTTGATTCTTCGGGAACCCGAAGACCACGGTGCTCCCTACGGGTACGCCACCGTGAGAACGATCACTCCCGAGTAGTCTCCGTTCACGGAGACCAGAGGCGGATCCACCGTGCCTCTGATACCAACATACATCTCACCAGGATCAACGGCGCTGAGCGTGAAGTTCTGGCTGACAGTTGGGTTGAACGTTGCAAAGGTCCCTGGAGTGTATGTGTCGCCCCAGAGGATCCCGTCGTTTGTGGCGAACGAGATGCCGATGCTGTTGCCAAACCCGTCGTCGAGTTGAGTCGGGAGCGTAGTGAACTCAACCAAGATGAGGGTGCTCGGCTCACCGGTTACATAGAAACGACCCCAACTGGCTTCACCCGGGGTAACCGCACCACCCCCGGCAGTAACAGTACCGAAATCCAGGTCCTGCTGTCCGGTTGCGGTGAGCGCCTGCAGCCCACCGACGACCGTCGCGGTCGCGTCAACGGACGCTGTGGTTTGGGCCGTCGCCGGTGTCGCGACCAACGCTGCACATAGCAGCAGCGCAACCGCCGTTGCGGCCCATTTCGTGATTCGATTCATGCGTGTCCCCTTTACTGGAGTAGAACGGATATTCGTGGGTGTCCGTTGCGAGCTACACAAAACTCGCGGCTAGTAAAGAAACATACGGGCATGCAAGGCGCACGCCAGAGGTAGCTATGACGTTATGATTGCTAACTGCTTATGTACTATTGGGTTACGTGCACCGCTTCAGCGGCGGTGGATGGTCTCGGAGATGGGTTGTTGCAGGTATGCTGCACCTTGGTTGGGGGACGCAAGCAATTGGCACAGGAGCTCGATGGTCCAGCGAGCGCCTCCGTTTACGCCATATCTACGGTTGTCAGTCTTTCGTCTGCTGCTGCTGCCTAGGCCAATGACCTCCCTCAGTTAGCGGTATATGCAACGGTAATCAGAACCCGCCGCACGGAGCTCCTCCCTGCGGTTTCCGCTGCCGAAGGGGTTGATTGGAGTGCCATGTCGTCCACAGGCGCGACGCCCTCCGAGACGACCTGAGCGAATCCACGTGCGGTCTGAACCGACCGTTTGACGACACTCGTGCCCTCGACGTTTGCCTTCGCAAACTCGGAAACCAGCGCGGCGGTAGTGGCTCGCGTATCAGGAATCACCGAGCTCACCACGCGAACGCCCACCCGTATGCTCGCCGACTCCTGCGCGTCTAATGCCATCGGCAGCGCTATGGTCAGCGTTAGGACAAGCACCACCCCCCCGGCCATTCCTCTGAGCATTGTGGTCTCCAGCGTGATTTCCGGTGATTCTTCTCGTACGCTGGATAAGGCACGGTCGGTGCCACTTTTGGTGAACGCTGTAACATATTGTATTTAAAGAGCTTAAGGGCTTTTGATACTACCAATGTCCACGGAACAACCGTCAAAAAACCATACATCGCCATCGATATGGTTCTGCGTATCATGTTGTAAGGCAACGAGTTAGCAACTGGCGGAAGGTTGATCGCCGAGCCGTTCGAATTTTATACGGTTGACGGCTAATTTTGCCCTTTTGGGGACTGGTAGGTGGCTATATGGCGGGCGACCGTGGCAATTGGCGATACTTTTCCGGAATCAATCGCTCAAACGGTGTTTCTTGATCTTGTTGATCAACGTGGCTCGAGTGATGCCAAGGTCCTTGGCAGCATGAGTTCGATTGCCCTCATGCCGGGTGAGCATGTGTCTAATGTGATTCTTCTCCACCTGCTCCAGAGACAAACCGTAGTAGCGATATTGCGAGGAACCCCGCTTCTTTTGAAGCTCGATCGGCAGATGCTCGACCCCCACTTTGCCCCCTCGCGCCATGATCAAGGTGCGTTCTAATACGTTGCGCATCTCCCTGCAGTTGCCCGGCCACGCATACTCCAGCAACCGTTCCAACACATTGGCACCAATTGTCGGCGTCGAGCCTCCCACCTCTTTGCTGAGAGTCGCAAGAAAACCTTCGAGCAGAGACTGGCGATCGAGGGGCGATCGCTGTCTCAGCGGCGGCAGGTGTATCGCGGTCACTGAGATTCGGTAATAGAGGTCTTCGCGGAAGCTTCCATCCGCCTGCGCTGCTTCGAGGTCCCTGTTGGAGGCCGTAATGAGGCGCACATCGACCTTCTTCTCAGCAGTCCCACCGAGCCTGCGGAATGACTTGGCCTCCAACACGCGCAGGAGTTTCGGCTGCAACGATGTGGCGAGCTCACCGATCTCGTCGAGGAATAGTGTTCCTCCATCTGCTATCTCGAAAAGGCCGCGCTTCTTTTCTTTGGCATCGGTGAAGGCACCCTTCTCGTGGCCAAACAGCTCACTGTCGAGAAAGTTTGCCGAAAGTCCACCACAGTTGATGTCAATGAACGGGCGATCGGCGCGCGGCGAGAGGCGGTGGATGAGGCGTGCTAGCCACCCCTTTCCCGTTCCACTCTCCCCGGTCAGGAGGACGGTCGTTCTCTCGCTGGCCGCAATCAACTCCGCCTGCTCTGCGATCTTCTTCATCTGAGGCGAGAAACCCAAGCCCTCGGGCGACACACCATGATCGAACCGGTTCCTCAGTCGCTCGATTTCTCGCCGCATCCGAATGTTCTGGGTAGTGCGTTCGATGACAGACATCAAATGCGACATTTCGACGGGCTTCGTGAGAAAATCCTCGGCACCAAGCTGCATGGCGCGCACTGCGGTTTCGATATCGCCGTGTCCGGTCAGAAGAACGACTGCTGCATCACGGCTGCGCAGTTGTTCGAGGACATCGATCCCCGAGATGTCCGGAAGCTCCAGATCCAGAAGTACGACGTCGTGGCCGTATGCTTCATGAAGCTCGAGGCACTCATGCCCGTCGGACGCGCGTCCAACCTCGTAACCCGAGTTCTCGAGAAATGTCCCCAGAGATTTCAGGATCGCCGGGTCGTCGTCTACCAGGAGTATTGAAGATGCCACAGACGCTATGTCTTGCCGCGACCGAGTTCGCTTGACTTGGCAAACGTCACTGCCTTCTCGACAGCTTGATCCAAACACAATTGAAAGCCGGCGACTGGGCCGACACATGCTGCACGAAGATTGCGTAGGCCTGACGCCATCAAATACGGGTCCATGGGTGGGTTGCTCACCATTGTGTGCCGCCAGAGCTCTTCTGCCTTATCGTGAAACGGCACCACAACATCTAGCTCCTCCTCACTGAATATGCCCCGCTCAACTTGGTCGCGGATATCATTGACCATGCCCCCAAGCAGCATCTGAATGTCATCCCGAGTGCCCCCGCCAACGGTGGAGATGCGTTTCAGGAATCGGTCCCGACGAGTCTCACTCATACTTGTTCACCTCCTAATGGCTCTCGCACCGATCAGAATGAAGCTCAGATCGGGTACTGGCAAGTATGTGCAGTAGGATTGGAGCTGTCCAGACGTTGTACTGTTTGTCATTCTTGAAACGGGATAACCAAAACAGTGCCAAGGATATGACCACGGTACATGAAGGGAAACCGAGCCGGGCCTGAGCTTGACACCGTAGTACCCCGTGTGGAACCTCAAACGCCTTTCGACTCTCATGATACGGGAATGGTAGATGCCAAAAAGCATCGGACGAAAATTCATGCGGCAGACCGCGCATCAGTTCCTATCACCCTCGGGTGAGGAAACGGGCATCCCCCAACCCCCGCTGGAACTACCAGTGCCCGATGCTGCCAGACGGATTCCCCTGCCGGCACCGACGCTGCCTGAAGCCCCGGACTCCGATTTCTGCAGCGCCCTCGCACGCCGACGCTCCACTAGGGAGTACAGTGCCGAGCCGCTCTCGCTCTTGGAACTGTCATTTCTGCTTTGGGCGACGCAAGGCGTAAAGGAGGTGACAGACCGACCCTCTACGTTGCGGCCCGTTCCTTCGGCGGGTGCGCGTCATGCATTCGAGACATATCTGATGATCAACCGCGTCGAGGGCCTAAAACCGGGTGTGTACCGCTATGTCGCTCTCGAGCATGCGCTCATCGAAGTAGACATGAAGCCAGAGACGGCGGCCGGCATTGGCGCGTCGTGCCGAAACAGCCAGCCTCTCTGCACAACGAGCGCCGTCACTTTTCTCTGGGTCGCAGTCACCGAGCGGATGACCTGGCTATACAGCGACCGAGGGTACCGATTCTTGCATCTCGATGCCGGGCACGTGTGTCAGAACCTGTACCTGGCAGCAGACAGGATTGAGTGTGGAGTCTGCGCGATTGGCGGATTCAACGACGATGAGGTGAATCCCCTCCTGGGACTGGATGGAGAGGATCTATTCGTGATCTACATCGCCACGGTCGGAAAGCGGTAGATCCTACCTGAGCTTGTTCTCATCGTGCCAGATCCGACGGGCGAAAAAGTCGTCCGCGTACATCGTGACCTTCTCCGGTTCAACCGGGAAATCCCAACCCTCGGCGTCAATCGCATCGACGATAGGCCCGGCATCGAACCGTAAGCCACTGAACCGCTCGGGCGGCTGCGAGGCAAGCCATACCCAAGCCCGGCCGAGCTCGACCGGATCGGCCCACTTCGCCTTTTCCGCTTCCGGCGTCGCTTCCAACTCCGACCACGTTACACGCGTCGGCTTCACCGGCCTGCCCGGGCCGATGCTGTTGACGGCGATTCGGTAGGGCGCGGCCTCCAGCGCCAGCGCCTTCATGAAACCCTCCTGCGCATGTTTGTTCGCGCAGTAGGCGACCTCGTCCACATAGCCGCGAATGCTCGAACCGCTCGCGACTCCCAGTATGTGACCGGCGCCTTGGGATTTCATCACCTGCCAAACAGCGTGCGTCGCGTTGAACAAACCACCCAGGCTCACATCGATCTGGCGCTGCCACTCTTCGGGAGTCAGGTCGTCGAATCTCACAAGAGGCATGTACACGGCGTTGTGCACCATGATATCGAGTCGGCCCCACTGATTCACGACTTCATCCACCACATTCTGGAAAGCGACCCTGTCAGCACAGTCTTGGAGACGGCTCATCAAAGGGGTACCGTCGGCCTCCAAATCGGCTTCGGCACGCGCCAGTTCGTCTTCGTTGATGTCAGTAATGCAGACTGACGCACCCGCCTGACCCATTGCCCGGGCTATGCCCCATCCCAGCCCGCGCGCAGCGCCGGTTACGAACGCAACTCTACCTTCCAAATGCCGCATGCTAGGTTTTCCTTCCCAGACGCATCGTTCGCTTGTGAGCCGACGTGCCCATCACGGTATGTTGGAAGCTCGATTGATATAGATCGTATTGGAGCCGTCGGAGTTGGCGACCACGACTTCCGGGTAATCGTCGCCGTTGAGATCGCCTACCGCGATCCCGTAGGTGACATCCCCTTCCTCGCCGAATCGAAGCTCTGTGTATATCCTGCCGTTCCCGTCGTTGAAGAAAACCGCGTTCGACATACGCGCGTTGCCAATGACGATGTCCGCGTCACCGTCCAAGTCCATGTCGGCGATAGCAACAGCGTAGGTCGGGCCATCATCTCGGCCAAACGCGATTCCTTCAGAGAAGTTCCCACTGCCGTCTCCGAAATACACGCCGTTCGGTTCGCCAATGTTCACGGCGACGATGTCCAGCGCACCGTCCCCATTCAAATCGCCCAGAGCAACCGCCCGAGTTTCGTCTGCGCCCGTGCCAAACGGCCTGCGTTCGTTGAAGTCTGCCGCGCCGCCATTTAGGTAGACGTAGTTGGGCTGCCCCTCCCTGTTGGCCAAAACCAGGTCGGAGTCGCCATCGCGATCCACATCACCGACCGCAACCGAGATGGTTGCGTCGTCGGCAGTTCCGAAAGGCACTCGACGAGAGAATTCAGCCCGCCCGTCGTTGAAGTAGATGGCGTTCTCAGCTCGTCGGTTGGTCACGAGCAGGTCGAGAAAACCGTCATTGTCGATGTCCGCAATTGTCAGGCTACGCGCCGGCGCGGTTGCGTTACCAAACGTGCCGGCATCTTCGAACACACCAGTTCCGTCGTTGAGGTAGATCCTGTTTGGCGCCCGATCGTTCGCCACCGCCACGTCGAGGTCACCGTCTCTATCGAGGTCCGCCAGCGGGGCTGCGTAGCTCGTGGAGCGACGCGAATAGAGAGGGTGCGCCACGGTAAATGTGCCACGGCCGTTGTTGAAGAAGACCTCGTTCTGTTGAGCCCAATGCCGACCATTAGCCACGACCGCATCGAGATCTCCGTCCCGGTCGATGTCGCCCAGCCTCACCCCAGCAGACCGATCGGTGCGAATTCCCAGCACGGCATAAGGATGGACCGCCAAAGCGCGGCTCTGACCTGTGGCGCCGAGGGGCATGATGGTAGCCCCGACGGCTGCAAAAATTAGGGGGACGTGCAGTCTCATGGTCGTTCCATCGGCCGCAGCTCTTTCCAACGCTCGATGAACTGAACGGCGGCATTGACGAACCGCATCGTCTCTACCCTCCCCTGTTCGACAGACGCTTCCCTGGGGTCGCGTTCGCTCCAGGCCCCGGTTGATGTCATCTCGCGCGCCGAGGTGCCCTTGCCAGTTTCCTCAGCCTTCAGCCCTTCGGCGAGAAACACGCGTGACACCGTTGGGTCGCCGGCCAAGAGTTCAGGCACCATCCTCGTCAGATGATCGGGCATCGTGAGGGTCGCCGTTTCCGCAGCAGTCATGTCAACGAGATCGGGTGCCAGGTACATCGTTCTCGACGTCTCGCTCACGCCCGCGTGTCGATCGAGCACCGTTGCGGGTTCCTGTTCCACTCTAGTCATGAACGGAGACGCGGCAGAGCCCAGGCTCACCGCAATTCCCGCAGTCTCCTGGTTGATGCGGTCCACCAGAAAATCAACCGTTGCTCGATTGCCGCCGTGCGCGTTCAGGAAAAGGAATCTCTTGAACCCGTGACGGAGTAGGCTCTGCACCGCCTCAAAATAGACTGCCTGGATCGTCTCACTGCGCAGCGTGATCGAGCCCGCGAACCCCATGTGGTAGGGCGACTGTCCGAGCGTCAGTACTGGCACTACTAGGGCGTCAGTTTCCTGTGCAATCAGCTTCGCTCGCTCGACGCCACTGATGAAATCGGTTCCCATGGGTAGGTGACGCGCGTGTTGCTCCAACGCACCGACAGGCAAGATCACCATGTCCGTTCGCGTAAGGAGATCTTCCACCTCTGGCCTGGTCATATGGGGCAGGTAGTTCTTGACCTTCTGCTCGGACCAGAGGGGGTTGGTCTGGGCGTCGGCCGGGCTCATGCCGAAGGCAAGGGCGGCGGCATATACTGCCAACGCCGCAATCGTTGTGGCTTTCATGCTGATCCTCTCGTGGATGGTCCTCGACGCACTCGTCTCGAGCACACCTACACTTGCCGAGTGCGATGATCGGCGAGGTTGAACGCTTGATGCCATGTCGAATCGGCTCCCCCGCCCATTCGCCTCACTCGGACGTCCACCAGGAACGGTGCGCCTGCGCGGGTGGCATCGATGCCGCGCCGCAGAGCCGGAGCCAGATCCGCTGAGTTCTCGACGAGTGCACCTTCGATACCCTGGCTCTGAGCGAGCTTCACGAAGTCGATGTCGGGGTCGCCGAGGTATAGGCCGGTGAACCGATTCGACTCCCGCATTTTCCCATTGTATCGGTGGTAACCGTTGCGCACCGTTTGGTAGTTCAGATTGTTGCACACCACCGTGAGCACCGGAACTCCATAGCGAGCCTGACTCCAGAATCCCGCCGCACTGTACATCACCGAACCGTCACCAATGCTGCACACGACCTGGCGGTCGGGCTGACCGATTTTCACGCCCGTGGCGGCACCGATTCCCCAACCGAGTCCGAACCCAGATGCAGTGAGCCACATCTTCTCGTCGTCGCGAAAACCGGTGCTCAGGAACTGATTGGACCCGCTCAGGTTCTCAGAGACGACTATGGCGTCTCTGTCGAGTTCCTGCTCGAGGGCCCAACCGAGTTCGTCAGGGTGGATCGGCGCCATACCGATCCGGTCTCTCTGGATCTCCTGGTACCAGCGTCGCGGGGTGGTGCGGGAAGAAACAATCGCGGCGATGCGTCTCGCAGTCGCCTGCGACTTGACCGAGTCGATGATTGCACGCAGCGTGACCTTCACGTTTGCGACCATGGCCAGATCGAAGGGGCGGTTGCTGCCCATGGCCGTGGTGTTGAGCCCGATGCACACTACTGTCGTATCAGCTGGTTCCGACCCCATGCGAGTGTCTGTGACACCAGCATATATCACCAGGTCCTTCCCCTCACTCGAAAAACGATCCGCGAATAGCTCGTGGCGCCGGGGGAAGTTGTGAAACGCCGAAGGACTCTGGTTGCATGCTGGCAAGTGAAGGAGTTCTGCGAGTTCGAGTGCTTCTGCTTGAGCACCGGCCCGGCTGACTTCATCGCCAACGAAGAGAACTGGAGACCTTGCCTCCAAAAGAAGGTGCGCTACATGGTCCACATCGTCCTGATTGGGCGGGATCTCGTCCGGTAGGAGGAACCCCTCCCGAGGGAAGACTGTACTCGAAACGTCCCTCGCTTCCAGAATCCTGTTGGGAACCGCTAGATAAACCGGCCCGCCAGGAGCAGTCGTTGCGATCTTGAATGCGCGACGGAGCATAGTCGGGATACCGGCGGAGTCATGACATTCCCAGGAAATCTTGGTGAACTGGCGGTTGACCTCCTTCTGGTCGAATCCTGGGCGCGGGCCGAGAAAGATGTCGTCGTCTCCGAGTTCGTTGTCGAGGAGTCCTGCCGTGAGAATGACCGCCGATCCGTCGCGACTGCAGTTGTACATCTGACCCGCTGCCTGCGCAGTGCCCGCAATGACGTGTACGTTCACGAATGCGGGCTCCCCCGTCACCTTGTTGTAGCCGTCGGCCATGGCGATCACAACACCTTCATGAAGCCCCATGATCAGCTGCATCGGTTGATCGAGAAAGGCATCGAATAGGCCAACCTCGTAAGAGCCGGGGTTCGTGAACAAGAACTTCACGCCTGCGGCTTTCATCTGCTCGACGAACAAATCGCCGCCGGTACCATTGATCTCGTGGCCGGAACCCGATGTGCCGTCGGTTACCGCCTCGGCAGACCGCACCGTTGCTGCGATGCCGGGGCCACTGACGCCGATAGCCGCGAGCGATTGCACGAAATTGCGGCGGGAGAGGCTTCGGCCGAGGTAACCGTCTACGAGATCTCGCATATGTTTACTCCTTAACTCCGTTCATCCGCTGGGACGGGCGAGGCGGCGTGGCGATGATTTTCGATGGGTCGTTAGATAGATATCTGGCAGTGCAAGTCTCGGGAAGAGCAACCCTGCCCCCTTCACCGGTTAACCGTGATAATTGATCCCTTCGCGACCGTGGCGGAATTGGCAGACGCGCAGGACTTAGGAACCGGCACCGGAAGCCTCCCAACACCCCGCAAGCCCCGTCAGATCAAGCACTTACTTTGTCGGTGAATATTCGGCGGGTCTCAGTTTTGGGTCTGTGTTTGTTCTAGCAGAAATCCTGACCTATTCGCTCCACGAAGAGGCTGCCTTTCCACGCACATTTGAAGCACACAGGTCTGGAAGCTCCCGTCTGACGGGGCTTCCGAGACGGACAGGGGATTTCTAATCCTCAGTCCCCCCGTCAGTCCGGGGAACCCTCACTTCTAGTCGCCTGAAGTTCACGCCAGTGGACCGGTGATCGCAGCCTAGTTCCCGGGCCGCTCAACCAACGCTTGGAAACGCGGATCGGAGCGGAGAGGATCCCACCGTGGATCTATGCGGAGCCAGGCTGACGACATATGACTGGGGATCGATAGCAGCCGGTCAAGCTCGGTGATTGCTCCGTCATGATCGCCTACCATCGTGTAGACTTGGGCCAGGGCCTCCACAGCATAGGGGCCTCTGTAGGCTTCCCGAGACACCGGTAGGAGATCTACTCCGCGACGGGCGGTGCTTACGGCCTCATCGTTCTCACCTAGCCCAGCATAGACAATCGCAAGTGAGCTTCGGTATCGAGGGTCCTCCGGAAACCTATGTACTCTATCTTCAAGAAGCTCACGTGCCTCACCATAGTAGACTCTGGCCGAGTCAGCTTCTCCTATGAGCCGGAACATCTCTGCAAACAGCTGAGCCCTCGAAACAAACCAGAACTGCCATTCGTATGCATCGTGAGTCTCCGCTTGGAGGAGCCTCAAGGCCTCTTGGTAATTCCTGTCCAGCATCTCTACCAAGACAGCGTGATACGCCACAATTTGCTCTCCGCCGTCAGTGAATTGCTTGGCGTATTCAATTGCTGATCGGGCACCACTCACATCGCCTCGCCACGTGAGGTAGAGTCGTATCAACACGCCGTGCGCCCACGCAGCTTCCGGACTCAAGTTTATCCCGCGCTGCAGATCCCGTTCAGCCGCAGCGTAATCTCGGAGGAGCCAGCGCGTTTCCCCAAGGTTGTATGCGAGGTTCGGGGACCTGGCATTCAGCTGGCGTGCCTCCACAAGGTGGTCTACAGCCTCTTGCATGTATCCCTGGCGCCGGCGAACGAAGCCAATAGTCCCGAGAATCTCAGCGTCGTGTGGCTTGAGTTCACGCGCGATGGATAGCTCCTCAAGGGCCGCGTCGTAATCGAAGAGTGCGTAGTGATAGTTCGCCAGAGCGAGATGCGCTTCCGGAAGCTCTGGGTCGAGGTCGGTGGCCCGATCGATCAGCCCTTTCACGATTTCAAGACGCTCGGGGGTCCGGTCGGCCGCCCACCAATAGAGATCGCGATGAGCTTCTGCAAGAGCCGCATATGCCAATGCGTAGCCTGAGTCCAGTTCAATCGCCGTCCCGAACAGGTTAATCGCGATACGCGCGTCCCGCTCGTTGAAAACACGCACCAATTGGGTACTGTACTCAAGGCCACGCAGATAGTGGTCGTGTGCCTCACTGCTTTGCGTCGGCGCTGCTGCCAACGTCTGTTGTTCCTTTTCAAGCAGGGCGACGTCCAGCGCGTCGACAACTTGGTGAGCGATGCTGCTCTGGACGGAGAATACCTCGGTGAGGTCCTCGTCAAAAACGTCGGCCCAAACATGCGTGGCATCACCAGTGCGAATCAACTGAGGGCGGATCCTTACCCTGCTGCCGCTCTCTGTTGAACGCTGCCAGCTAACAGTGGCTTCAAGCAGATAGTCCGCATCCAGTTCGTCACCGATCTGCTGGGGTGTCTTGTCGCTCCCCTTGTAAAGCACGGCGCTCTGACGGGCAATGACGGCGATTCCTGAGAGGCTACCCAAACGCGCTGTAACTTCATGGGTCATGCCGTCAGCGAAGTACTCGTCTTCTGGAGCCCCCAGATTCTCAAACGGCAGTACAACGAGTCTTGGCGGTCCGTCTGGTTCTGACCCGGTAGGCCAGAGGGTGAAAACCACGGCGATCAGCACCAACACACCGCCGAACGCGGCCAAATGTCCCAGTGGCACCTTCGGATTCACCATCACCGCCGGTGCGGAGATCGTCACCAGCTCTGAGGTGAGGTCCGCAACGAATTCCTCAGAGGTCTGATACCGATCCGCCGGGGCCTTGGCCAAGCTCTTCGACACAGTTCGGGCAACGGCTTCGGCAACGGTTGGCCGCAGTTCCGTGACGGAAGATGGGTCTGACGCGATGTGTTGATGTACGATGCTCTCAGCGGTAGGACCAACAAATGGAGCCTGGCCTGCCAGCATCTCGTACAACACACAGCCCAACGAATAGATGTCACTCCTGCCATCCAACTCCCGCTCACCAGTTGCCCCTTCGGGACTCAAATAGGCTGGGGTGCCGAGTACAATGCCCGTCTCAGTAAGGCGCGTCTCGCCTGCCGCTGAAATCGCTCTGGCCACTCCGAAGTCGGCCACGACCGCATGACCCTCTTCGAGAAGGATGTTTTCCGGCTTGATGTCTCTGTGTATGACGTTGTGTCGGTGTGCCGACCCGAGTGCGTCGGCGACCTCGGATGCGAGCTTGAGTGCTTCATCAACAGGAAGTTGTTTGTCTCTGTTCAGCCTATCTCTCAGTGACTCACCTTCCACGTACGGCATCGTGTAGTACAGGAAGCCATCGACTTCGCCGGAGTCATGAAGTGGAAGGATGTGCGGATGCGTGAGTCGCGCCGTGATTCGCATTTCCCGCAGAAAACGCTCGGGGCCGATGGCTGCGGCGAGTTCGGGTCGCAGGACCTTTAGAGCAACGTCGCGGTCGTGTTTGAGGTCCTGGGCGAGATAGACTGTCGCCATACCGCCGCTACCGATCTCCCGCTCAATGGTGTAGCGGTCAGCGAGGGCGGCTTTCAGGCGCTCAAAGACGTCGGGCATGTGCGTTTGCTCCGAAGGTCAAACGGCGGTTCCAACAATACGACTCGGAGAAAGGGTTGGCTAGAGGCAGGCGGCAAAAGTGCTCGGCCCGATGTGAATGCCGTGTGCCTCGAATGTGCGTGAACTGACGTGCACCAAACGACACTAATCGACACAACTCGGCTGAACGGAGCCGCTTCACGATGTCATTTGGTGTCATTTCGTATACATGCGTACCGCTTTCAGCGACTATATCTGAGGACCGAAAATCCTCGTGTCGGCGGTTCAGTTCTGTCGCAGGTCGGGGAAAGAAGCGTTAGCAATCCACCGCTGCCTGAGTATCGACGAACAGATCCAACTCGTCGGCGACTTCATAGGCCAGCGGCACCCACTCATGCAGAACTTCGACTTCTATATCGGTTCCAAGCATCACAGTTCCCGCTGCAGGCGTTCTATGGGGTCTCTGGCGAAGCTTGGGTTAGGCGTCGAGTGCCGCGGTCGAAACCTGGCTCATTTGTTGCACACTTGAACGAATGCGCGGACATTTATTCCCGTGTAATCCCTCGCGTCATTTCGGAACTCAGCCAGGAGAACCCATGCGCCGCCTTGCTGCTCTCGCTTCCGTGTCCGGTTTCGTATTGTTCGCAGCATGCGACAACGCAGTTTCGCCACCCTTGGACCAGCCGAACTTAGCCCAGTCTCAGGCTGTCGAGAACCAGTTCATTGTTGTCCTCGAAGACGGCGCTCCTCTAGGCCTGGAGCGCAGGTTGGGAGCCGAACAAGGCGGGGTCCTCCACACGTACGAAACCGCGATCCGCGGATTCGCCTTCAGGGGATCAGCCCAGGCCGCCGACGCCCTGACTCGCAATCCCTGGGTGGCCAATGTAGAGCCGGATCGCGTCGCCACGCTCCACGTAACGCAGAACGATCCGCCATCGTGGGGGATCGATAGGATCGATGAACGCGCACTGCTGTTGGATGGGGCCTACACTTATGACGTAGATGGGACAGGCGTGAACATCTACATCCTCGATACCGGCATCAATTCAGACCACGTCGACTTCGGCGGTCGCGCCTCCTACGTCCCGAACGGCCTTGGAGGTGACTTCGTCGGCGACGGACACGGGGATGCGGCCGACTGCCACGGTCACGGGACACACGTAGCCGGAACAGCGGCAGGCACGACCTACGGTGTGGCTAAAAAGGCCACTATCTGGGCGGCCCGAGTCGTGAACTGTGAGGGCAGCGGCTATGCATCCATGGCAATTGCAGCTATCGATTGGGTTACTGCCAACGCAACAAGGCCCGCCGTGGTCAACATGAGCCTCGGCTACGGCGACGTTCCGTCGTTGCGTCAAGCGGTCGAGAACTCGATCGCAGGTCCGGAAGGGATCAACTACGCGGTTTCCGCCGGCAACGGGAACTTCCGGGGTATTCCGCAGGACGCCTGCCTGGGCAGCCCGGCGGGCGCGCCAAGCGCCAACACGGTTGGTGCGACGGCTAGCAATGACACCGAGGCTTCATTCTCCAACTACGGGCCGTGCGTCGACATCCTCGCCCCCGGCGTGTCTATCGTCTCGGCGTACTACTCATCAGACAATGCATACGCCACCATGAGCGGCACCTCGATGTCGAGCCCACACGTGGCGGGGGCAATTGCGCTCTATCTGGATTTCGACGATGGGGCAACGCCGGCGGAAGTCTCCAACGCGCTGACGGACAACGCCACCGCGGGCGCCATCGCGTTACACAAGCGCAGCAGTAGAAACGGAACACCCAACCTGCTCCTGTACACGGGCTTCATGAACGGCGATCCGCCGCCGCCACCTGAGAACTTGCCGCCGTCAGCATCGTTCACATTCGATTGCGTGGACCTCGCCTGCACCTTCGATGGAAGTGGATCCGAGGATTCAGACGGAACGATCATCGACTATGCATGGAGCTTTGGTGACGGAAAGACTGCGTCTGGCGAGACTACATCAAATACGTTCGCGTCTGAAGGCACGTACACAGTCACCCTGACCGTGACCGACAACGATGGAGCACAAGACGCCCAGACGCAGGATGTCACCGTGGCCTCCGGCGGCGGTAGTACTATCGCGCTCACGGCGGTCGGCTACAAGGTAAGGGGGAGTCAGTACGTTGACCTCACCTGGTCTGGTGTAACATCAACCAATGTCGATGTTTATCGCGACGGTACAATAGTCGCGACGACTCCGGACGATGAAGAACACACTGACATAACGGGCAGCAAAGGTGGCGCGACCTACGTCTATAAGGTTTGCGAGGAGGGCACATCCACCTGTTCCAACTCGGTGACAGTCATAATCTAAACCTGTACTCCACCGCGGTCAGACGGCGCGCGCTCAAAACTGGGCGCGTGCCTCTTTTTGTGAATCCAATAGGGATGGCTCCCACTCTGGCTCTGTCATGATGCTGCAAATTGCAGTGTCAACCGAATTTTTACGGTTTGCGTTCGATTCTGCAGCGATGTCTCTTCCGGTCGGAAACCCTGCCCCCACAACCAGTTGCACGTTATAATTGATCCCCACGCGACCGTGGCGGAATTGGCAGACGCGCAGGATTTAGGAGTCTTCAGACGGTTGTGACAGGTGAATTTCTATAGGACATACGGGGTTTTGTGAGTCAGGGATAGGTCAGAAAACACCCGATAATCCGGTGTAGTCCCAGCGATAGTCCCAGCAGTTCAAGCGGCCACATTTGTCAAGTTGGACAGCGTCCTCGTTCTAGATATCATCGAGGAGCTTCCTCTTCTTCGACTCGAACTCTGCCTCTGACAAGATTCCACTGTCACGGAGATCCGCCAGCTTTTTGAGGGTGTCGGCGGGAGACTCCCGAGTAGGTGTCCTATTGTTCTCTCCGAAGTTCGCTATTCTCCCCTCCTCGATTGCAGTAACAAGCTCTTGGTACGGCCCCTTCTCAAGGCACTTGAATTCCAAGTCATCGTGAGATGTGTGAAGGCGAAGTGTTCGATGTCCCATGAAGCTCTTTTGTTCCACCGATGTGATGCTTGCCAGAGGCATGGATTCGAGCACTTCTCCGAAAACGCCTTTTCGATAGAAGACGATGCGCCTGTCAGTTACGATCAGAGCGCCGTTGTGCTGAGCGTCATCTCCGCTGCCCATCATCTTTCCGACGTAGCCGGAAGCCGACCTCAAGACAGTCTCGTTCGGCTCCAGATGGCGTTTCCGAAAGTGTTGAGTGTGCTTCGGCTCAGCCATGTCAGTCATCCTCCGCCAGTCCAACGACGACCTCGCGCATAAACTGCACGCGCCCGTTCGCAGACACCCTGCGAGCGATTGGCCCGATAATACGCATCAATCAGAACGTCCGCCAGTGTGTTAATGAGGCACAGCCCTAGGTTGTTGGTGTCTTGTGAGGCCAAACCCTTGAAACAGCACATTTCAGCTACTACTACCATTCAGCCGCACGGAGACAGGTATTTCGTCCTTGCTCGTGTCTGTGATGTTCTGCAACTTCGGGTGGATCTTCACAGGATTGGTTGGACGATGATACCACAGGTAACGAAAATCCTATCGCGGGCGGACTCCCCGAATCCACCTATTCGCCCAACAGAGTTGTACAACGAGGGTTGGATGCTACGGCTCCTACTGGATTGGGCTGAGAAAAATGCACCTGAGAATCATCCATTTTTCTTCATGCCAAACGCCCGATGGTATTGTGAGGCACTGCTGCGCTCTCAGTTTCTCGCTACCAGCCATCGTGATAAGCGTGGGGAAGGATGGACGAACGCAGACGGTTGTGTGGGTCACTTCTCAATCAAGAACACATCCAAGGGAGAGTTGGCTCTCGACCCGGAAGCACGGCAGTTCGTCGTAATCGAAGCAAAGATGTTCAGCGGCCTTTCTCCGGGAACGACTCATGCAAAAAAGTATGACCAAGCGGCACGTAATGTTGCCTGTATAGCGGAAGTACTTGCCCACGCAAAACGTCAAGCGCACGAGCTAGACCGCATTGCGTTCGCCGTAGTAGCACCACGTTCACAAATTGACCGTGGAGTGTTCGGAGAGTTGGTAACTGGTGACCACATCCGTGCGACTGTGCGTGATAGAGTTGACGGATATGGCGACAAGAAGATCCATTGGTTCGAGGACTGTTTCCTACCGACCTTGGAACACATAGAGTTGATGCTTGTATCGTGGGAAGATGTGCTACCCACAACGAATGCACCACTTCTCGACTTCTATCAACGCTGTATCAAGTACAATGCTCCAGCAGCGTCTTCGATGGGCTGAACTCGCTCTAATTGGCCGCAGGGGAACCTGATGCCAGTAACTCGTCAATGCAAGACAACTGAGCAGTAGCGTCTTCAAACCCCCCGAGTAAGAACGCAAGATTGAACGACGCACCGTCTTCCTCGCCAATCTCGATGAACAGGGTATCAGCAGACCTTGCCTGAGCAATAAACTCTGGCCAGATGTGCGGTGGTACTCGCACTATCCGTCCGGGTGGCGCTAGTCCGCCCGGCCACTCGGATTCGTGAACCGTGTTGTCTCCACTAAAACGATATTTCACCGGACCCGGCAATTCCATGCAGCACGGCAAGTAACTCGCAGTCACTGTCATGTAGATGGTAGTCGGCCCCTTCACACCGCACAGAATGAAGAACATTCCACGAGCGTCGGACTTCTCCGCAACGGCAAACGTGGTAGCCGACTCCGACTCGATAGCCCCTGTCACATCATTGACTGACTTGTTGTAAATCCAATATGTGTCTTCGTTTTGGGGCGCTCCCGTGCAACCGACACCCATCGTCATTCCGAATGCTGCAATGACCAATGCGCCGTGAGCGAAGGTCTTCATCTTCATCACCCCTTTTGCTGAGGCCGTCAGATTGCATGATGCGATGTAGCACATTGCAGCACATGGCTCTTCGTCTCACAATGTGTGACAATGTGAGACAGCTTTCAAGGCAACCGCTCCGTAGCTTCGTCGGGTATGACAATGTGAGACGACTCCTACCGACGCGGTGCAATGGCCAAGACCGAGTTCCTTCAAATCAGGTTAAGTCCCGAAGACCGAGAGCGATTGAAACTTGCAGCGGAGAAGGACCACTTGGACGTTTCGACTTGGGCGAGGCAGGTGATCCTAAAGGAGATCGACAGAAGGGAGTCTCGAAAACGCTCCCGAAAGAGCAAGACAGCCACCAGCGATTGAGTACCGGTCCTACCGGCTAAGCAGACATCTACAAATCCCCCCAAAAAACCACTCAATGCATTCTGCCGTACCGTTTATCGTACTATGCCGGAAGAAACGGAAACTCTAACGGAAACCACCGTTGCATCCCGAATGCACCCATCGACTACGCGCAGCGGCTGTATCTACCGGTCAAACCTCATCAAGGACCTTTGCTGAGATTCTCTTTGCAACCTTGCAGACGGCCACGACTGAACCGAATTTGCCGTCCGAGATACCTATCAGGTATTCATCTCCTCTCACCAAGGCTCTTCTAACGTCGCGTTTACTAGCTTCCACATCGTCGAGGTCAACGAACCCTATGTTCAGATCTGCGTCGAACCACGATCTGACAACGGCTCTGGATAGAAAATGCTCAGATGGTTCACGGTCTTCAGGTCCGAGGTTTTCTAATACGTGGAGTATCTCCTCAAACATATGTCGCGACTGTTGCCACCGACCACGTCTGCCCGGTTCCCAGTGAATCACCCTGTCAATGCGAATCCCGGTGTCCCTTTCGAGACTGTATATTCTCGAAAGCCATGGGCGGCGTTGAAATAACACCCTCATCACTCTCTTACCGTCGACAACACCCAATATCGACCTCTTCGGAACATCTGAGTAGTCGCGAAAAGGCCGCTCTGTACTGACAAACAAGACGTTCACTTTGCTACCGGTAAGGTCAATGGCGAAGAGATAGATGAACAACATCGTGATAGAAATGTCCCGTCCATCACGCAAGTTGACGGTGAGCATGACCTGCTTATCAGGATTTTCCTTAGCCAAATCAAGGAGTTCGGTCAGATCACGAAAACCACCTTTTCGACTGAACACGTAGTCACCGCGATCATCTAACGAGATGAAATCGTCATCGGCAGCCGACGTCCTAACGCTCTCCTGAAGTTCTAGTTCAAAGTCTTTCACCTTGAGCCGTTTGACACGATCCAACAGGCGAGGAAACAGAGCGAAAAACAGCACAAGGACCGAAGCCCACACCATGATCAACGCTGGAGTAGTGTCAATTGGTGGATCGCCAACAAGGAATATGAAACCGTACCATGCAGAAGCCACAAGAAGTGCGCTGGAGACAAACTTGAGAATCGCCTTACTGTTCCTTCGAATTGCAGTATTGACGTGCTGCCAAGCTTCGTATACTGATCCGAAAACGCTCACGACACGTGGCTTTAGGAAGTTGACAACATCCTTGACTCTGGTCCATGTCGGACTCTGACGAATCAAAAAGAACTTGTGCATAGTCCAATCTTCCCTATGACGTTCGATTGACGTTCGTAATCAAATTCCTGTTGCTAATGCGCCGGTGGTTCAGAAAGAACTAGTAGGTTCCCGATGTTGCCGTGGCCAACACGCGGATCGACCTCGGCCTTCCTAACATCGGCTATGAAGCGTTCAGTCTTCGCCATTCCTGCACTGTGGAGATGAGGTTAGCAAGAAGCTCTACTCAACTCAGTCGCATCTCACAGACGTGCCTCCCGGTACTGCGATGGCCTAACTTGGCTCCCGGAACCGGTGTCCGCCAGTGCGTTTTTGGGGCACCAATGTACGTTCGTGGGACATTTGAATAAGGGAAATAGGCCCAGCGCAGGAATTCGCCCCACCCTGCGTGATTTCGGTACAAGGCATTGCCAGCCGCATCAGTACCTTGACTCCGTTTACTGATTGCAGGAGAGAGGAATGACCGAGAAGATCATGGTTCGAGAATCACTGGCCATTGGGAACATCGTCTACGGACCGGCGATGGAAATCCCTCTCGCGGAATGGCTGCGATTGCCGGTCAAGGAGAGGAACATGCTGCTAAACAAGGGAAGGGTCGAGCAGCGAGAGGAGTGAATCGTAGCGATGGCCTCGTGGCGCAAAATCCGTCGCTTACACGTAGCTCATTCAAGAATTCCCAGTAGTGACCTTTTGAAGGTGAACTTTCCCGCAAGGGCATTGGAAATCCGGTTTCTGATAGACAGCTAACTCACCGCAGCCACACCGAATCATGTTCCGTATCACATCCCACTTGTCCACTACAATCTGTAGCTCTTCAGGTGTTAGCGGTATCTCTAGGTCTTTCGCATGAGCACAAAGGTTGCGAAAGCCGTTCTCCGCTCGTAGCTCCGCAACTGCAACGGTTAGTGGGTGTGCTGCACCCAACTTCTTCTGGACCCTTGTTCGAAAACCGTCAACAAGTGGTTCTAGTGTATACTCGTTCCGCCGATTGTATTTCAGTTCCACTTCGAACGCCTCACATGCCTCCTGAAATTCAAACTCAAGAATAGGCCCGAGTGCGGCTCCCGCAGGCATCGGTTTGTCCTGTTCGATCAAGGCTTCGACCGTCTCAATCGAGTCGAGAGAGTCGCCTTGAATCGGCCCGACACCAAAATCGTGGCGAATGAACGATATCCGCTTCCAATCCGGTAGGCGTCTGCACAACCGATCACGCCATGCGGAATCATGGGTCAATAGTAAGATCTGATGATCGGCAAACTCGTTCTTCATGAGTTGCAGCAATTGCGGCCTCTTATAGCCGTCAAGGCTGTTCACAACATCATCCAACACTATGAATGGGAAATCAGGATTGAATTGACGCACTGATGCAAAGAAGACTGCAAGGCCAAAACTGCTCAGTTGTGACTCACTAAGGTACTTGTAGGCAGGGCTAGTTGATTTGCCATGAAACATCACTTCAAGAACCGCTGATCGGTCCTGATCAGGGACAATTCGCAGGTACGGGTCACATAGGTCAGGTGTCGAACTCTCCAGCGCCGCAAAATACAACTTCACATCCGAAGAAATCTCTTCGAACCGATTCTGCACATCGGAAGTGCTAGAACTGACGAAGTGCTCAATCACAGCGTTCAGATCCTTCTCGACACCAACCACAGCAGCCGCCCACTTCGTCTCCTTCTGGAGCTTCTCCCACTGTTTGAGAACAAGTGCCACCGTCTCATAGTCAGCAACCAACTGGGTACGACGGTTATCCTGTTCAAGCGCCTCCCGCTGCCCCATCACCTTGGTGATCGCTTCACGGCGCAACGATTCATAGTCGCTGACACGCTGCTTGAGGTGGATCGAGAGTTCCCGGAACTCCGCAAGCGACCCCGAATCAATGTTCTTCGGTTCTAAATCAAGTTGCGATTTGAGTCCAGCAATCGTCTCAGTGATCTGACCAGCGTGTCCGAGGAGTGGCTTCAAAAGACGTTTTAAGTCCTCTTCTGTGAGCGAGTCAACAGCAAGCTCCAAATCTGAGGTGAATCCATCCTGCTCACTTATCAACTCAAGCGCACGGTTCCGTGAACGCTCAACGCCTTCAAACACGCGCTTCAGTTCATCCAGCTTGGCCCGTTCGGATTCGACATGCTCAAGCAGATTTCCCGTATACAACCTACCGCAAAGTGGGCACACATCCGGTTCATCCAACGTAGCGATTGCCTCAGTACCGTCCTCAAACAGCTTCAGCAGTACGAGTTGATTCAACTCTTCCCTCTTATCCTTGAAAGGAAGAGCCTGATCGCTGTAGTCACTGATGCTATCCAACACATCGTCGCTACATGCAGCCTCTGTAAGCTCCTTCTCGACGGAACTTAGTTCAGCCAACCTTGAGGCAGCCGGGTCGTCTTCGACACGCGTTCGAAGCTGATCAAGTCCATTTTGTACGCCTTCCCATTTCGGTAGGCATTCTATGTCCTGCCTACAGCAGATTCTCACCAACTCATTCACGATTTTCGACTCCTCAAGGTCTTCCACCGGTAAGGCGGCACGAATTTCTTCCGCTGTACTCTTTACTCTGGTTGACCAAGATTCCCACTGTTTGCTAAACTGGCGTTGAACTCTTCGGAGTGCTTTCTGATATTCTACTTGCGGTGCAAAACCCATCAGCTCGGAGAGAACGTCATATCGATCAGTCTTGCTCAGGTACACGAAACGGGTGATGTCTGCGTACCGCACATGGCTTGGATGGGGTGCGATTTGATTTAAGTATGAGAGATTGCCGGAGACTTTCGGCAGAGTCTTTCTGGCGGGGTCGAACTTCCTGCAAATGGTCCCTAGCTGAGCGTCCGTGAATTCCACTTCAACGTATGTTGCATCAGCCTCAGCTTCACGGTGAGGGTATGCATCGGGGCCTGCACCTTCCCTTCCAAGGTGATCAATCTTCCCGTGCCAAAACCATTCCCACGCGTCTGTAATGGAACTCTTCCCAGTACCATTGCGCCCATACACAAACAGTGAACTAGGTTTTGCTGCTTTGGTGAAATCAATGGTCAGGGGAGCTAGTATGCCACGAAAACCCGAGATACGCATTTGCTTAATCGGAAGCATCGTTGCCTCCCTCAGCAGCAGC
>CAZFHS010000032.1:0-72913 GCA_964518955.1 uncultured Gemmatimonadaceae bacterium
TGGTCCGGACCATGGCCGAGCGAATGGAGATGCGGGATCTCGGCAGTGATGTGGCCCTGGACGGTCAACAAGCCCTCGACATGATCGATGACGAGATTCCCGATGTCATGGTTCTCGATCTGAGAATGCCCGGAATCGACGGGATGGAAGTCTTGAAGCGCGTCAAGGAGACGTATCCGCAGGTGGCCGTGATCATCATGACGGGCCACGGGTCGGACGAGGACGAGAAAGAGGCTCGGCGCCTCGGTGCGTTTGCGTACCTTCGCAAGCCGGTAGACATGGGCGAACTCATCGAAGTCGTCAGGAATGCCGGTCGGGCTCGCTCGGATGGGTGACGTCTGGAGATGAAGGAAGATCGTGTCGGTGATAACAGCCCCCATGAGCTGATCTCCCAGCGCCGTTATCGGAAGCTACTCACCACCACGGCGCTATCCGCTTCACTAGTGGCAGTAGTTCCGTTGCTGATCATTGCGATAGTCAGCAACCATCAGTATGCGGATGCGTTCAGGTCCGAGCAGACTCGCCCCATGCTCCGCTTTGCCGAGAACGGGAAGCAGTCGTTGGAGTCGTTTCTCTCGGAACGTATCTCGGCGCTCAATCTCGTAGTACGAGAGCGGTCGTTTCAGGAGCTTCGAGACCCCAGACGCCTGGACCGGCTGCTAGCGAACATGAAGCGAGCCTTCGGAGGCTTCATCGATATTGGCGTGATCGATGAGGACGGAGTTCAAGTCGCCTACGCCGGCCCGTACGAGCTCGAGGGACGGGACTACAGCGAACACAACTGGTTCCACGAAGTGAGTACCAGGGGCGTACACGTCAGCGACGTCTTCATGGGATATCGGAATCTTCCCCATTTCGTAATTGCGATCCAGGAAGATCTCGGGCAGGGCCATGTATTCGTTTTGCGTGCCACTATCGACACCGACGTAATCGACCGCTTGGTTCTGTCACTGGCTGCTCAGCCATCCCATGACGCCTTCATTGTCAACCGCAACGGCGTTCTGCAGACGCCGTCTCGGTTCTACGGCGAGGTGTTGGACACCGTTCATCTGGCAGCGTTACCCAGCAGCACCAGGGCAGAATTGCTCGAAGTAGATGATGCCGATGGCCGCGCTCTGATGGTTGCCTATGCCCAGGTAACCGACTCTCCATTCAATGTTGTCTTGCTGAGCCCGCGGGATGAGCTCAACGAGGGCCTGGTGTCGTTGACTCGGAACCTGCTGGCTTTCCTCATCATCAGCATCATATTGATCCTCGCGGTGATCGTCTTGGGAACGAGGCGCATGGTCAACAGAGTGCGCGAGGCCGATCTAAAACGTGCGGCGTTGTTTCACAAGGTGGAGTACACCAACAAGATGGCAGCCATCGGGCGCCTTGGCGCCGGCGTGGCACACGAGATAAACAACCCGCTCTCGATCATCAATCAGAAGGCGGGTCTGCTCAAAGACTACATCATGTTGTCTGAGGAGTTGCCGCCCAAAGACAAATTGGTCGGACTCGTGAATTCCGTACTCAAATCGGCTGAGCGCTGCGGGGGAATCACTCATCGCCTGCTGGGCTTCGCCAAGCACATGGAGGTCCAGTGGGGAAATATCGACCTCGATGAGCTGATCAAGGATGTCCTGAGCTTCCTGGAAAAGGAAGCCAGTTATCGCAGCATCAAGATCGATTTCAACTATCCTGAAGAGCCGCCGACCGTCGTCAGCGATCGTGCGCAGTTACAACAAGTATTTCTGAACATCATCAACAACGCCTTCGCCGCCATGGACGATGGCGGGCACCTGGAAATAAGCATTCAGGCAGTTGCTGACGAGGCTGTAGCCGTGACGGTTGCCGACGATGGATCCGGCATATCCGACGACGATATGGCCCACATCTTCGATCCGTTCTTCACCACGAAAAAGGGTTCGGGAACGGGATTGGGCCTCTCCATAACGTACGGCATCGTACAGAAGTTGGGCGGCAAGGTTAGTGTGACGAGCAAGGTTGGTGAAGGAACCCGATTTACGGTCACGCTCCCCAGAAACAGGCCCTCGGCTTAGGAGCTTCATCATGGAAGGACTTCGTGTCTTGATCGTAGATGACGAGGAAGAGCTTGTCAGCGCCCTCGAAGAACGGCTGAACCTGAGGGGGTTCGAAGCCGCAGGAGTAACGAAAGGCGCTGATGCGCTCGTGTATCTCGACAATACGCCGTGTGACGTCGTGCTCCTGGATGTGAAGATGCCTGAGATAGGTGGCTTGGAGATCATCAAGAGAATCAAAGAGAAGAAACCGGGGCTCGAGGTAATTTTGCTGACCGGGCACGGTTCGGCCCAGGACGTGGAGAAGGGAATGGAACTCGGGGCCTTCGACTATCTAATGAAACCTGTTGATATCGACGTGCTGGTTCGGACTCTACTCTCCGCCGCAGATCGTGGCGGCGAGGGTGCATCGTGAAGCTATGATTTTGGAGGCGATCAGATGAGCGAATGTTCTGTGCTGCTTGTCGACGATGAAGTCGATTTCGTCGACGTGCTCGCCGAGCGACTGGAGGCTCGCGGCCTGAGGGTTGAGACCGCTGGTGACGGGCCCACCGCATTGGCAAAGGCGCGAGAGCAAGCCTTCGATGCAATTGTGCTGGACATGGCCATGCCAGGCATGGATGGGATCGAGACGCTAACTGGACTTCTCGAGATCAATCGGGACTTGCAGGTCATACTGCTCACAGGCCAGGCAACTTTGCGCCAGGCAGTTGACGCCATGAAACTCGGAGCGCTGGATTTTCTGGAGAAACCGGTGGACATCGACGTTCTCACTGCAACAATCGAGAATGCGGCGACGAGAAGGACAGAGTTAGACGACGAACGAGTCCAGCAGAAGATCTCGGATATACTGAAGCAGAAGGGTTGGTGAGAGCTATGAACTCCGAGACAACGCCTGAATTGGGTGAAATGAAGACAGTCGGCGAGATCATGGTTCCTCTGGAGCAGTACCCGAGTGTGCGAGACAACACCACGCTCGTCGAAGCGATAGAACTGATCGAGAACGCGCAGATCGACATATTTGGGCGGAAGTCACTCCCACGCGGGCTCCTCGTATACGATGAAATCGGTGTGTTCGTCGGCTACGTCAGGCGCCGTGACATCATGCGAGGTTTGGAACCGAGGTCACTGGTGAGTGAGCCTCTGGAATATCGAAAGAAGCTCTTCGACGTCGCGGTCGACCCCAACCTTTCTGAACTCCGTTGGGATCACGTCGTCAAAGGGATTCGCGAGCAGAGAATCAGGCCCGTGAGCGACGTAATGCGGCCAATCGAGGCAATTCTCGACGCGAGCGACCACGTCATCAAGGCCGTGTACGAGATGGTCTCACTCGATGTAAGCCCGATTCCAGTGCTGCAGGATGGGCGCGTAGTTGGCGTGGTACGAACAGTCGATGTGTTTCAAGAGTTGGCCCGACTGCTCCGATAATCAGCGAAACCACTTCATCTCATGAATCCTGAAAAGTCAACCGAAAAAAGCTCCACAGGGGTTAGCACCGCGGACCGAGGTGGCGTGAAGGTCGCCGCGAAACCGATTGGAACTTCGGCTGCTGCCAGCGCGAGCAAAACCGACTGGAAGCGAGTGACGTTCATACTGCTCGGTGCAACGCTTTTTGCCCTGGTGTATTTCGCACCCGTCCCTGACCCCGCCGTCGACCCGCAGGGAGAATCGTTCCCGCTGTCGCGCGAGGGGAAGGCCGCTATAGGCCTGTTCTTTCTGGCGGCAACATGGTGGGTCACAGAAGTGATCCCGATCGGCGTCACCAGCATCATGATCGCCGTCATACAGGGCTTGTTTCTCTTGCGCCCAGCGAAGAACGCCTTTTCCGACTTCATGGATCCGTCAGTGTGGTTCATCATCGGATCCCTGCTGTTTGGAATGGTGTTTACAAAGACTGGCATAACGCGCCGCGCCGCATACAAGATGCTGACGTTGGTAGGGGAAAGAACCAGCATGATCTATCTGGGATGTTTCCTAATGACATCATCCCTCACACTGATCATGGCACACACCGCCGTTGCAGCAACGGTGTTCCCATTGTTCCTGGCCATCTATGCCCTCTACACCGAAGAGAAGGAACCGACCAACTTCGGCAAGGGACTATTCATGGGAATGGCGTTTGTGGCAGGCGCCGGCAGCATCATTACGCTGTTGGGTGCTGCCCGAGGCGCGGTTGCGATTGGGTTTTATCTCGATATCACGGGCAACCAAGTCACGTTTTTCCAACTCACATACTACATGCTCCCGGTCGGTGTTCTGATGACGTTCTTGCTTTGGGTGTTCTTCATGTTGTACTACCCACCGGAGAAGAAGACCATACCAGGACTCCGAGAACGCGTAGAGCGCCTTTATGCCAGCCTGGGGCCAATCACGAGGGACGAAATCCTGTCGCTCCTGATTGTGGGTGGCACGATCGTAATCTTGAGCCTGCGCTCGTTCATACCGGCACTCGGGGCAATTGACAAGAGCGCGTTCATAATGCTCGCAGCGGTACTGTTCTTCATCTTCCAAATCGTGAGCCTAGAAGATCTGGAGGGAACCTCCTGGAACATCGTACTGCTGTTCGGGGGAGCGATGAGCATTGGCTTTTGCCTATGGCAAACCGGTGCTGCGGAATGGATGGCGGTGCATTGGCTCGGCCTGTTCAACGATAGTCACTGGCTGGTGTTTGTAATGGGTATGGCGGTGTTCGTCATGGTCATGACCAACGTGATAATGAACGTTGCGGCAATCGCCATATCGATGCCCGTCGCCTTAGTCGTATCACCATATGTGGGAGTCGCCCCCGAAGTGATACTCTTTGCCTCGTTAGTGACCGCCGGAATGCCGTTCCTGCTGTTGGTGGGCGCGGCTCCGAATGCTATCGCTTATGGCAGCGGTCAATTTACGACTGGAGAGTTCTTCAAGGCTGGCATCCCGGCGAGCATCTTGCTCATCGCGGTACTCACGGTGTTCGTTTGGGTGATCTGGCCGGCGATGGGTATGCCGGTGCTTCTAAACTAGCGAAGGATGGGGACATTGGCACCAGATAGTTGCGTTGCAGTAACAAAGGCAGAACACATATTCGCGGCCTATCGAGGAACTCCTGTCGAGGAACTCCTCACGTATCACAACCTCGGACTGCCGTTTGATCAAAACTCCGTGGGAAAGCTGCTCATCGGAACATGCATGGACCGCAGGATTCAGCTCCGAATCCCTGCTGGATTCTCATATGTGCTACGTACTGGTGGCGCCAACCTCAGAGGTCTAGAGTTCCATATATCACTGGCGGTCGCGAATGGCGTTTCCACCCTCTGTCTTATCGGACACGACGACTGCGCCATGGCTGGAGTGGTCGAACGTGGCCGAGACACGTTTGTACGAGGCCTCACTGAATTCGGTGGATTGAGTGAGGGCGATGCCGGAAAACAGTACGACGAGGATGTCGCCAGATGCCATGTCGGAGACCCGCTGACGTTCGTGCGGTCTGAAACAACGAGGTTGAGTCAGATGTATCCCGGAGCTCTGGTGGCCCCACTCTTCTACTCGGTCACGGAGCACACGCTTTATCAGGTAGATACGGGTTAACTGCTGCGCGGGGTCTCGGTCATGAAACCCTACATCCTCGAACAAACCAACTGGAAGCAGATTGCCAGCCAGCGTTACGAGGTTGCCATCATGCCATGGGGAGCCACCGAACCGCACAATTATCACCTACCGTACGGGACTGATTCGCTGGAGACGGCCGAGATCGCGACACAAGCAGCCGAGCAAGCTTGGAACAGAGGGGCGAAAGTCATGGTTCTGCCAACGATTCCATTGGGAGTGCAGAATCTGGGGCAGATTGAATTACCGTTTTGTTTGCACACTCGCCCTTCAACTCAACAGCTAATCCTCGAAGATGTCCTCACATCGCTGCATCGCCAGGAGATCCAGAAGTTCGTATTGCTGAACGGACACGGCGGCAACGATTTCAAAGCCGCCATCCGCGAGTTGCAGCCTCAGTTCCCGGATCTCTTCATCTGCCTGGTAGAGTGGTTTGGAATCCTCGATCCCTCAGCCTACTTCGAGGAAGAAGGGGAGCATGCCGGTGAAATGGAAACCAGCATTATGATGCACTTCTTCCCCGACCTGGTACTACCGCTGAACGAAGCTGGTGATGGGGAAACCAATTCCTTCGGATTGGGCAGCTTGAGAGACGGTACAGCCTGGACTCCCCGCCGTTGGGACAGGATTTCAGAAGACACAGGTGTGGGTGACCCGAGAAACGCCACGGCCAAAAAGGGTGAGAAGTTCCTAGCGGATGTGACCACGAGGATCGCTGACTTCTTTGTCGAGCTCGCGGCATGCCGGCTGGAAGATCTGTATGAAAGGAGTGACTAGGATGCTCATCGTCCAAGTTCACGTACATGTCAAACCAGACCAAATCGCTGCATTTCACGAGGCGACATTGGAGAACGCGCGGAACAGTGTCCTAGAAACCGGTATCGCACGGTTCGACGTTCTCCAACAAGCTGACGACCCGACCCGTTTCGTTCTCGTCGAGGTCTATCGTACCCCAGAGGATCCTGCCAGGCACAAGGAAACTGCCCACTATGCAACCTGGCGAGACGCGGTAGCCGACATGATGGCGGAGCCACGAAGCAGTGTGAAATACGCAAACGTCTTCCCCGAAGATTCGGGCTGGTAGGCACGTGCGTTTCGAATTCGCCACCGCGACGAAGATCATAGTTGGCCCCGGAAGTCTCAGTGAACTTCCGCCGCTTGCCGCCGCAGAGGGCAAGCGCGCGTTGGTCGTGACAGGTAGTTCTACTGAAAGAGCTCGTCCCCTCCTCGACGCACTAGCTGCGGAACAGGTTGAGTGTGCTACGTTCCCCGTGGCCGGTGAGCCCACCATAGAGACTGTCGCCGGCGGAATCGAGGCAGCGCGGAGCGCCGGTAGCGAACTCGTCATCGGCTTCGGCGGAGGAAGCGCCATCGACTCCGGCAAAGCAATCGCGGCCCTACTCACGAACGGTGGCAGTCCCCTGGATTACCTAGAAGTCATTGGGAAAGGGAAACAACTCTCTGAACCCTCTGCCCCATATGTCGCAGTACCTACGACCGCGGGCACCGGCGCGGAAGTCACCAGAAACGCCGTGTTGGGCTCGCGCGAGCACCGCCTGAAGGTGAGTCTGCGAAGCCCGCTCATGTTGCCGCGCCTCGCGCTGGTCGATTCGGAACTCACTCACAGTCTGCCGCCACATATCACTGCCGCCACCGGGTTGGACGCTCTGACCCAGGTGCTCGAGCCGTTTGTATCGATTCGAGCCAACCCGATCTCGGATTCCTTGTGCCGTGAGGGTTTGCGCCGCGTCGCACGATCGCTGCGCCGAGTTTACGCTGACGGCAACGACGCCGCCGCACGGGAAGACATGGCTATAGCGAGTCTTTTCGGCGGGCTCGCGCTCGCCAATGCAGGCCTCGGTGCCGTTCACGGTTTCGCCGGCCCCTTCGGAGGAATGTTCCCCGCTCCGCACGGCGCGGTCTGTGCGCGCCTCTTGCCTCACGTAATGGAGGCCAACGTTGGAGCACTACAGAGACGTTCAAACTCGAGTAATGCGCTGCGACGTCACGATCAAGTCGCACAGATACTCACCGGCGAACTCGACGCTACCGCTTTGGACGGTGTGAACTGGGTTCGGGAATTGCGCGACGAGTTGAACGTATTACCCCTAACATCCTACGGCTTTACCGCCGGCGACATCGCGACACTAGCCGAGAAAGCAGCAGTCGCGAGCTCGATGAAGGGCAATCCCATCGATTTGACCCGAGAGGACATGCACGGCATTCTGGAGCAGGCGGCCTAATCAACCACCCTACGACCCTTTTCGATATCTCACCTCACCACCCGACATTGTGAGCAGAATCCTATCCCTCATTCCGAACAGCAATTCCGGATCCTCCTCCAACATGACAATATCATCCAGGTCGAGCACCGCGAGATCCGCCACCTTGCCCTCTTCGAGGCTGCCCCTCGAATCCTCATCGTAGGTGAGGTAGGCGCCATTGATGGTGTACGCGCGAAGAGCGTCTTCCAGCCCGAGCGTTTCGTCCGGTCCATACACCTCGCCGTCGGCCTGTGACTTCCTTGTCATGAGAGCATACATCCCGATCCATGGATCGTGACTCGTAACTGGATAGTCCGACCCCGCATTCAGTGACACGCCAGCTTCAACGTATGAACGGAACGGCTTGGTGCGCGCGAACCGCTCGGCGCCGAGGTTTGTGAGGAACGCAGCACCTTCCTGCCAATTGAACACCGGATTCACAGAAGCAATGATGCCGTACTCGGCCATCTCTTCGAGGACACGAGTCTCGTCTTCGATCGGCAGGTAGGCATGAATGAGACTCCAACGAAGATCGGCCTCTGGACGCATCGCGTGAATTTCGTCCATCAGCTTCTTGTAGAGATCGACCGTCTGCCGCATCGCTCGATCACCGCAAGTATGGGTGTGAAGATCCCAACCATATTCCAGAGCGGCAACCCGGAACTGCGCTTCTCTCGCGGCGTTGTCAGCTTCGACCGGAATGCCCAGGTTGGGCTCACCCTCGAAATCTTCCCACTGCGAGAATGACTCGGAGAGCCAGGCACTCCTTGTACCCGCGCCTCCGTCGGAGTAAAACTTGGCCCCCCTCCAACGGAGCCACGAGTCGCCGATGTTGTTCACCTTGATTCCATCAAAGTGATCCCGCATCGACGCCAAGCTGTGAGTGTACCACGTACCCTCGTATACAGCGGGAATCCGGAGCCCAGCGAGCAAACCCCGGTTGAACGCCTCCTGGTACACCTGCATGAGGTATCCCATCCCAGATGACGGATCGACCACGCTCGTGACCCCTAAAGAGAGCATCTCGAGCGCACCCAGGTGTACGCTCTGCACGTCGGCCTCAAATTCCTCGTCGGGGTCTGTGCCGCGTGGTCTCACCGTGACCAGGCGCGATGCCCTCGAGCCCACGAACGCTCCGGTTGGGATTTCGTATTCCCTGGCCCTGCCATTGATGGTGAGAGTTCTTGGTGCCCTGAAGATGCGATCTTCGAAGGTGAAATTTGCCGGGTCCTCCAGCCACCATGAAGGCCATGTCGACGGCACCTCATCGTCGATCCCCATCATCTCGAACACTCGAGTGTTGACAGCGACACCTCTGTACACACGGTTCAGGAGGACGGGGTTATTGGGGATTACTGCGTCGAGCTGCCAGCGGGTGACCATTTCCTGGTACTTGTACTGGTCCCAGCGGTTACCCACGAGCCATTCGCCAGACTCCGGGTCTTTTCGCTCCTCCAACGCGACCATCGCCGCCACGATCTCCTCAGCGGTTTCCGCAAAAGTGAGTTCGGCCTCGTAGGTGATGTCATTGCCCAGGCCCAGGAAATGGATGTGCGAGTCCTGCAATCCGGGCACGACCACCTTCCCATCCAAGTCGAACACCTGTGTGTTAGGGCCTCTGAGCCGAGCCACCTCCCGGTTGGTGCCAACGGCAAAGATATTGCCGTCTTTTACAGCGAGCGCTTCAGCAAAGGAAAACTGATCGTCGACTTTCACCACCTGTCCGCCAGTGAAGACCCAGTCGGCCGCGATCGAATTTCCAGTGGAACAGGAAGTGAGGGCGATCAAACACGTCGCGAGGAGAGTGAACCACTTCATCGTCGGCTCCTGGAAAGGAGATCATTGGTTACGCAGAAAACTACGAACAAGGACGGCAGTGCGCTTGACGGTCCTGTCACTTCGCGGATAGTGTTGCAGTGTGAATGAT
Source organism: uncultured Gemmatimonadaceae bacterium (assembly GCA_964518955.1). Lineage (GTDB taxonomy): Bacteria > Gemmatimonadota > Gemmatimonadetes > Gemmatimonadales > GWC2-71-9 > JBDGYW01. Next base: position 9,798 of record CAZFHS010000032.1, read on the forward strand.
TCGCGAACCGTAGCTACAGTGCACGCATCCGAAAAACACTACCCGGCAATACCATCCGGGTGGCTGGAATTGTCGCTGTGGACCGGACTACTGCTCACTGCAGCCTGCTCCGGAGACACTCCCTCCACTCCTCCCTGGGAGATCCCCGTACTCGCGATCGCGTATTATCCAGTCGACGGTGACCTCATAGACATCAACGTCACCGGCGATTGGGGGGAATCACTTGAATCCACCAGAGCAAAGGTAGACTCGTTGACGATCGCGCTCGCTGCGACGCTCGAGCAGGGTTCACGGTACCACGCATACTCTGATTCGACGTCTCGCCCATCGCTCCGATATCGTGTCGTCGCGGTGGAGGAACGGCTTGCTCCATTGCCAACTTGGGAAAAGCCTCTCCATACGGTCCCGATGACCGACTACAAGGCCATCGCGGAAGCTCACTATGTAGCGGACAGGGTGAACACAGAGGGCGTGAAGCAGGTCTGGCTCTGGGCATATCACGGGGGAGTAGTGGACCTCTGGGAGTCGAACATGGCGGGGCCTTGGGGAGACATCAGCAATAGCGACCGCGATCTCGACGACCTTCCCGTGACCGACCACACGTACACTTTCTACCACTACAACTACCAGCGCGGTCTCTCCGAAGCCACAGAGAATCACATGCATCAAACAGAGGCCGTGATCAACTTCGTCGACGGCAGAGATGTAACGCCGGAAAACGAATGGTCGAGCCTCCTGTTCTGGGGAAAGTTCGTGGGAAGCGATAGATCACACCGAATCATCGAACCAGGGTGTGGTTGGTCGCACATCCCACCGAACGGCGAGCGGGATTACGACTGGGCGAATCCCCGTGTCGTTCCCTCAGACTGTGCAGACTGGAAGCCTGACGGCGGCGGCAACAAGCGCGAATTCTCCTGCGACGTCTGGGAGTGTTCCAGCTTGGGTTGGTTCGAGTATTGGACGCAGAACATTCCCGGCACGGACAACGGTCTGAGCTATCAGGGCCAACCGCTGACCAACTGGTGGCGGTTGATCGGTGACTTCGACGGCGCCATGCGTACAGGCTACGGCCTCGTGAGCGAGCCGTGAGTTACTTCTTGGAGTGTGGGCCGTTCGCCGCACGGACGGGGGAAGACCGAATTCTATTCGAAAACGTCTCGGTCACTCTTCCTGAGAGTGAATGCGTTTGTCTCGACGGCCCATCGGGTTCCGGCAAGTCGACGCTGCTCCGTCTCCTCACGGCGCTCGCGTGGACTCCAAACGCCAACCGCCGTCTTGGGAACGCCAGTTACAGCTGTGCCGATTTGCCAGCGTGGAGAGCAAGGGTGTGTTTGATTGCCCAAGACGCCCCGATGATTCGAGGCAGTGTGGTCGACAACCTCTCCTTTCCATTCGAACAGCGAGCCGGAGACGGCAAGTCGTTTGTGAAACACGATGCGGAGCGTTTGCTGCACGAGGCGCGACTCGGCGAACTGCCGTTCGATCGCGATGTATCGCTGCTGTCCGGTGGGGAGCGTCATAGACTTGCTCTGGTGCGGGGATTGCTGTGGGATCCGCCGGTGTTGGTGGCCGACGAGGTATTGTCCGGCCTCGACCCTGAAGCGGCACACGCATGCCTTCAACTGTTGATGGAATACTCGAAGCAGCCGAACAGACTGCTGATCTGCGTCCTGCACGACCCGGCTCTCTGTAGCACTGCCGACCGACGGCTCCGATTGCGTAACGGGAGCTTGGAAGAGAGCTAATGGCCGGCTTCATCGAACTCGGTCCTTGGCAGCTCGCCATCGCCGCTACACTGGTGGTTGCAGCCGGAGCGGTCTCTTTGGTTTTGCGTCTCGGCGTGGAACGGCGTCTAGGAGTCGCGGCCATTCGAACGGTGATCCAACTCGGGCTGCTCGGTCTAGTGCTAGAGCGTGTGTTTGCATTGCGCAATCCGTTGTTGGTCGTCGGGCTTCTGATTCTCATGACCGCGTTCGCAGCCCGTGAAGCTGTCACCCGAACGGCACATCGTTACCGCGGAATTCTGCTGGATGCGTGGCTCACGATGGCGGTCTCATGCTTCGGCGTCGGAAGCATCGTGACGAACCTCGTTGTGGGTGTCGAGCCTTGGTACGAGCCGCAATACGTAATTCCACTACTCGGCATGATACTCGGCAACGCGCTGACCGGAATATCGCTCGGGCTCGACCGATTCCTGGATCATATCGCCGTTCGCTCCGCTGAGGTCGAGCTGAGGATTGCCTACGGAGCCACTAGACGTGAGGCGCTTTCCGAACCGCTCCGCGAAGCAATACGAACTGGAATGATTCCCATCATCAATTCGATGGCGGCCGCGGGTATAGTCTCCCTGCCTGGGATGATGACAGGCCAGATCCTAGCCGGATCGCCACCCATGCAGGCGGTAGCGTATCAGATAGTTGTGATGTTCATGCTGGCGGCAGCAGTCGCTTTTGGTGCGATGTTGATCGTCGTGCTCGCGGGTCGGCATTTCATGGGTGTTGATGCCACCCTTCGGTTGGATCGGCTCGTCAAACGAGCCGGATGAAATCATCTAGGGAGTAGCGCCCAAACAGGCTACCAAGGTCCACGTTACCAGTAGCCGACATGCAATAGGGAGGCTACCTTATTTCACCGGCTGCGGGTGGCTCTATCGTCCGGCAGCAAAACAGCAACCTCACCCGTCACAAGTACGAAGCCATGGCCAAATCAGCTAGCAAGCGCAAGAAAGCCGCACCCTCCAGTGCGCCGGAGGAGCAGGCGATGGACGAGACTCCTGAGAACCTGGACAAGGTTAGGGACATCCTGTTCGGTGGCCAGATGCGTGCTGTCGATCAGCGTCTTGCCGCACTGGAAAAACGTTTCCAACGCGACCTCGATAGCCTCCGCAAGGACACTGGTAAGAGGCAATCTGATCTCGAAGAGTTCATCAAGAAGGAAATCGAATCGCTGACCAAGAAGCTCCAAACGGAACGGTCGAAGAGAACTGATGATCTCAAGGTGCTGGGTTCCGAGATGCAGGATGGGTTCAAGAGTCTGGAGAAACAACTCGCCAGACTCGACGATTCGTCGAGCAAGTCAGATGCGGATCTCCGAACCGCCATCCTGGAGCACACTCAGGGTGTAGCGACGCAACTCCAGAACCTCTCCGAGGACTTCTCATCAGAGCTGCGGCAGGCAGTGCTCGAGCTCCGCGGCGAAAAACTGGACACGGCAACTCTCGTACACCTGTTCTCCGACATGGCGCTGCATCTGAGCGAAGATCTACAGGCCGGAACCGAGTAGGACTTCAAGTGTCCGACGAACCCGGTACGCACGATCACCAGCCGGAAGTGCAGCCATCTCCGGTTGATTCGGCAGAGCTGTCGCAGGCGTTCGGCGAGCTACGAGAACTTTTACTCGCTGGAGAGCGAAGGCGGCTCACCGAACTCGAGCGGCGTCTCGATGAATTGGGTCTCACCCCCGAGGAACTCGCCGACCAGCTTCCGGACGCAGTCGCGCTCCGCACGACACAGGACAAGCAGCTTGCACGATCGCTGGCACCGACGATTCAGGAGGCATTCGGTGAATCGGTACAGCGGAACCCGCAGCAGATAGCGCACGCGATCTTCCCCATCCTTGGCCCCGCCATTCGCAAGGCGATAGCCGAGACGATGGCGGGATTCGTGAACACGCTCAACCGCGCAATCGAAAACAGCCTGTCTGTCAGGGGCCTCAAATGGCGTATCGAGGCGTGGCGCACTGGGGTCCCTTACGCTCAGATCGTCATCAAATACGCACTCGTATACAGGGTCGAACAGGTCTTTTTGATCCACCGTGAAACCAGCTTGCCGCTGGCGCACGTTACGGCCGAAGACCTCGAGACACAGGATGCTGACCTGATTTCGGGCATGCTCACCGCCATTCGCGATTTCGTACAAGATTCGTTCGGCGCCACCGACGAAGGCGACGGAGGGTTGAGAACCTTCAGCGTTGGTGATCGGACGGTTCTCGTTGAGCAAGGCCCTAAGGCACTATTGGCGGCAGTTGTGAGTGGGCAGCATCCACCGACGCTACTCGAGCGAATTCAAGCCACACTAGAAACGATCCATCTACACTTCGGCACCGCACTGTCAGAATTCGAGGGTGACGCTGCACCATTTGAAGCAGCCGAACCGTTGCTGGAAGAGTGCCTCGAAAAGGTGCTTACGACAGATAGGCCGAGCACGCGCGGAGCGACTCCGCGGGTAGCATGGGTCGTCGTCGGGGCGATCGCGATCTTGATGATGGCGCTCTGGGTAAGGGCGTCTGTGCGGTGGAACAGAGCAGTCACTGCGCTCGAGAACGAGCCCGGTATCATCCTGGTAGAGGAAGATCGTGGATTTTTCGGCGGCCGCCTCTCGGGACTCCACGATCCACTGGCCACGAATCCATCTCAGCTGCTGGTCAGGGCAGGTATCGACACTGCCAGCATAGACACGCAGTGGGAATCGTACCTGTCGTTCGATGCACCGCTGGTGGTAGAGCGGGCAGTGCGAGCCCTGAATGCTCCCCAAATGGTTCAGCTCGAGCTGGCGGGCGATACTCTTCGCGCGACCGGAAGCGCAACTTACGATTGGGTTGACGGTACGACTTCCAATGTCGATAGGGTTCCCGGTGTCGCATACATCGATTTCTCTAGCGCAACTCTCATACTGCCGGCGGATCTTGCGGCACTCAAAGACCGGATCGAAGAACGCCGAATTCTCTTCAACGTCGGATCCGCAGCGCTCATCCCGCCTGCACCAGAACTCATCGGTGAGGTCGCCACTCTTTATCTAGACCTGATGACGGCTGGTGCAGATAAGGGCTACAGTGTTTCTCTGGAGATGATCGGTCGAACCGACACGACGGGTTCAAACGAAACCAATCGCGTGCTGAGTTTGAACAGAGCAGGCAGTGTACTGAGGGCACTGCAGAATCGCGGTGTCCCTCCTACCACACTGATGGATACCGGGATAGGAACGTCAGACCCGGTTCCTTCAGATGATCCCGTGGAAGAGGCAGCCCTCAATCGCAGCGTGACGCTTAGAGTATCGGTGATCTACGGCACCGGACGGGAAGGAACCGAAGAGTGATTCAGAAGAAGATCTGCATGGTAGGTGTTTACGGCACCGGGAAGACGAGTCTGGTTCAACGGTTCGTTCATTCGTTGTTCACGGACAAATATCACTCAACCGTCGGTGTAAAAATTGACCGTAAGCAGGTCGATCTGGACGGCAATACAGTCAATCTCGTCTTGTGGGACCTGGCCGGACGCGAAGAGTCGGAAGAAATCCCGACGAGTTACTTCAGAGGCTCCGCTGGCATCTTCTACGTGATCGATGGAACCCGCCGCGAGACGTTCGATCAGATCTTCGAGATAAAGGATTCGGTGCAAGGGACGATTGGCGAGGTACCGTCACTGGTCGCCTTGAACAAGAAGGACCTCGTGGACGAATGGCGACTGGCCCAAGGCGATTACAACGCTCTCATGGATGCAGGACTGCACGCACTCGGGACCAGTGCGAAGTCGGGAGAAGGGGTAGAAGATGCATTCCTGTGGCTCGCCAATGCGACGGTGAAATCATGAACGACTCGATCCAATCAGACGTGTCGGGGCCCGACGGCACCATCGACACCTGTGGCGTCACTCATCTCGGAAAAGTGCGCCAGACCAACGAAGACCAGTTCTTCGTCGCGTCGCTGCAGAAGAAATTGGACCTGTTGCACACCAGCCTCGATCGGGTAGCTGCATTCGAAGAAGTTCAACGTTCCAAGGCATACATATTTGTCGTCGCGGACGGGGTTGGATCGACTGGAGGCGGGCAGGTTGCGAGCAGTATGGCGGTCCAATCCCTAGTCACCTACATCAGCCGCACAATGGGCTGCTTTTACGCTTACGACATCGACTCCGAACACGAATTCATGGAGCAACTGGAAGCGGCGGTCCAACACGCTCACGACCGCATTGTGGAAGAGTTTGCCTCAAAGGGAAAGGGCCCCGCCACCACGTTGACCATCGCGACGATGATTTGGCCGCGGGTGTATTACATACACGTGGGTGACAGTCGCGCCTACTATCTGCGCAACGGTCGTCTAAAACAGATCACTCGCGATCAAACGATGGGCGAGATGATGATTGACCAGGGTGTGATGACCGAGGAGCAAGTCAAGCGTTCGAGCCTGATGAACATGCTGGCGAGCGCAGTGGGTAGTGAGCTGAAACCAACGGTTGGGCTGATCGATCTACAATGGGGAGATACACTTCTCCTCTGTAGCGACGGGCTCACGAGACACGTCTCAGACGACGAAATTACAGGCATCCTCATGGAAGCCGATACTGCCGAATCTGCATGCGGTAACCTGCGTGACGCAGCTCTAGACGGAGGCGGAAGGGACAATATCACCGTGGTTGTCGCCAAGACGACCGGCGCTGCCTAAACACCCAATTCGCTGCCGCACCAACGCTGCCCTCACGCTCAGTCGATACAAACGAATCCGTTGCGCCACAAGGTCGCGCAGGGCATGGTGATGCATACCCATCAAAACCACTCTCGACTTGGCAGCGGGCCTGATTCTCCACACTACATCCTGCGCGTGTTTCGCACTAAAGACGAAGCACTTGGATGCTTTCATGGTCAAATGAGCGCACGCCACATTTGACTTGAAGACCAACAATCGTGAGAATCTTTCGGCATGGGACTACGAAAGATTTCCGCAATTGCGCGACCAATCGATCCGCGATTCTCAACCAACCGGATTATCGCCAGCATCACGATTGTCTTGGTGGCGGGCGACTTCCTTCGTCGCCTCTTGTTGGGTTCAGGCTTACTGGCGAGTGCCTGGTCGGCGTGCGGGTTGGGATTGGCGGTGGCGATTGCTTGGGCACTGTGCCGTGAGATCGATCCCGATCGAGATCAATCGGCCTTCGTCGCCGCCGGCATAGCGCTGGTCGGTGCGCTGCTTTGGGGAACCCCAAATCTTGCCATGTTGTTCTGGACATTGCTTGCGGTTCGGGTCGTCAATCGAACGACCGGCCTCCGGGCCACGGTGTTTGATTCGCTCGCCATTCTTTCCCTCGCAACATGGCTGGCATTTCGGTTGTGGTGGCCGATAGGAGCAATCACGGCAGTTGCGTTCGCTTTGGACGGCTGGCTCGATGGGCCACACAACAGACACCGTGTATTTGCATTCCTGATGCTCGCCGTGACCCTGGGCGCGGGCTTCTTGGGTGAAGCGGACTTGAGTGCATCGGGCCCGTCTCTGGCCAGTGGGGCGATAGCGTTGCTGCTGTGTTTGGTTTTCGTACCGGATGTTTTCGCCGCAGGTGAAATGAGGAGCCTTGCTGACGACACCAAGGAGCGATTGAGCACCAAGAGGGTGCGGGCTGGACAAATGCTGGTTCTGCTCATTGGCCTGGGAGTGGTATTCTGGGCAGGCGCAGCCGGCCTAGTCCTGCAGTGGCCACTCTGGTCCGCCGTGTTGGGATCTTCAGCGTTTCTCCTGATCAACTCAGTCATCGACTGAGCAACAGAATTCGCGATCAAATATGGAAACGAAGCCACTCATTCTGCTTACCGGCGCTTCCGGCTATGTAGGCGGTCGATTGCTTCCCGAACTCGAGGCAGCCGGGCACCAGGTAAGGTGTATTGCGCGCACTCCCGAGTTTCTGTGGCAGCGAGTTGGCCCGACGACGGAGGTTTGTAAGGGAGATTGTTTGGATTCGGATTCGCTCCGCCCAGCAATGTTAGGAGTAGACACAGCCTACTACTTGGTTCGCTCCATGGGGTCCGGCGGCGACTTCGAAGACTTGGACGTAAAGGCGGCCACACTATTCGGCGCCGCAGCAGCCGAGGCGGGAGTTCGTCGCATAGTCTACCTGGGAGTACTCGGAAACGAAGGGGAAGGTCTCTCTTCGCACTTGAGAAGCCGCCAAGATAGGGGCAAAGCGCTACGCGAGAGTGGTATTCCAGTTGTCGAATTGCGAGCCTCGATAATTCTCGGTTCTGGAAGTCTTTCATTCGAGTTGATCAGGGCTCTTGTGGAACGCCTTCCGCTCATGATCTGTCCCCGCTGGGTCCAAGTCCTTGCACAACCAATCGCCATAGAAGATCTCGTCGCGTACCTGGTAGAGGCACTCGCCTTACCACAAGACAGATCGCGAGTATTCGAAGTCGGAGGCTCGGATCAAGTATCCTACGCAGACATCATGCGCGAATACGCACGTCAACGGGGTTTGCGCAGGGTCTTTCTTCCGGTGCCGGTTCTCACACCACGACTTTCTGCTATGTGGCTGGGATTGACCACTCCGGTATACGCTCGCATTGGAAGGAAACTCGTCGAGGGAGTCCGCAACCCAACCGTCGTCTCCAACGAAGATGCCCTCGAAGAGTTCAACGTTCGTCCAATGGGCCTCAGCAGCGCGATATCCCGTGCAAAGACAAATGAGGGTCACGAGTTTGCCGTCACACGCTGGTCGGATGCTACCTCATCCGCGGGGCATCCAAAGAGTTGGGGCGGCGTGAAGTTCGGTTCGCGTCTCGTGGATTCGCGCACCATGCATGTCTCGGCGGATCAAACGGCTGCGTTCTCTCCCATTCGAACGATCGGAGGAAAGCGCGGATGGTATTACGCCACCTGGTTATGGCGGGTACGTGGCTTCCTCGACCTTCTATTCGGTGGTGCTGGCATGCGCCGCGGTCGTAGGGATCCTGAGGCGCTGCAGGTGGGTGATACACTCGATTTCTGGCGTGTTCAAGCCTACGAACCGGATCGCAGGCTGAGACTGGCGGCCGAAATGAAGCTTCCGGGGCGTGCCTGGCTGGAATACGAAGTCCAACCCAAGAACGGCGGCGCTGAGATTCGGCAGACAGCGGCCTTCGACCCTGTCGGGTTATTCGGGCTGCTCTATTGGTACGGTATCTACCCTTTACACCATTTGGTTTTCGTGGGGACGCTGAAAGGAATAGCGCGTCAGGCGGAGGCCCGAGCGACCTCTCGGTAACGAAGCGCTATCGCGGAATGACCGGCAGTACTATCTGGCTCTCGGCTCCGGGACTACGCACGATTGTCCAGACCGGCATGCCGTCAGAGGGAATCCGTGCGAACGTATCGGAATCCGCGCCTCCTATGGCGACCCGAATCCTGTGCCCTTCGCGGAACAGGACTGACGTCGGGTGGAGCGCAAACGTCACTTCAGACAATTCTCCGGGAACCATCGGCTCAGCATCCGCTTCCTTAAAAGAATGATATGGTCCAACAGAAACGAAGGGTGGAGTTTCCGCTGACACGTTTCGATGCAGCAGCCTGAGTTGTCCCTCTCCTATGTATGTGGCTCTTCCGTCGGGCGCTACGTCCTCGAGGTACACGAACACAGCCCCATCCGTGTGCGTAGATTGTAGATAAATCGTCACCACCGGATACCCTGTCACCTCCAGGTCCCGTTCCAACGGTGCAGACGTATAGGTCAAAAGCCTCGAGTCTGCTTCGGACCGTTCGGGATAGACGACATCCCCCGCGCCGTTGTTCGTTGCCCACCGGTTTCTGGTCCCCGTGGTGTGACCGAAATCGACTTCGTACTCGTCGGTTCCAGGACTACCCGGCTCTATTTGCGACAATTCACCGTCGGCCCCGAAATACCAGGACGTCAACTCCGTCTCCGGCAGCGGCCACCTTTCGGTTCGTTTCCACCGATCCTCACCCATGGTCTTGTAGACCATTTCTCGCACCGGCCCACCGTCTCCCCTCACATACGCCTGATAGAAACAGAGGTCTTCCAACAACTGAGCCTCGGCGGGGGGATCCAGCGAATACTCGGCTGGATGGAATGGATCGGCATCCTGCCGAGCCCCATGGCTCCACGCGGCGATAACCACCCGCTGGGGATTCGACAGCGTCATAAATCGGTGCAGAACTCCCTGCGCAGTGCCAGCGTCCGTCCAGCTCGCCCAGGAGTAGATCGCTGAACCCGATCGCTCCACCGCTTCGGTGTGCGAGTGAATGCCCCACCAGTCCATCGACACGCCATTCCACAACGGCATGGCTTCGTCCTTGTACACAAGTCCCCGCATGGATTCGTACACAGATGGAACAGAACTCCTGGCGTCCACGGCGGATGCCAACAAGCTACCATCGAGGTCTTCATCCACGGGCTTCACTCCAACCAGTGATCGGCCTCCTCGGCTCCGGGGAATGTTCAGGTCCAACTGCTTCACCCGTCCTCCCCAATTTGAACCCATATACGCATTGGGAACTCCACCGGGGAAATAGAGATCTGTGTAGGGGTCGTAATCGGGGAAACGCGATATTCCGGCCTTGAACGCGGGGTGGTTGCGTTCTGCGAACCAGTCGTTCGTGTTCGCCGTGTAGGAGTTGCCCCATCCACCGATCGTGCCGTCGGACCATTCCTGCTCCACTATCCAGTCCATGATCTCACCGAAGTCCAAAGTCTCATCGCGAGCGCGATGATGCGGCCACACTCCGAACGAAGCTCCGGTACCCCGAGAGTCACCCCACACCACGGCATATCCGTGACTGGTCAAAAATTGCTGCCGTGAGTTGGGTCCCTCTCCCTCGCCGGATCTCCAGTAGCGCGTCATGGTCAGAATCGTGGGTACCCTCGCGCCATCTGGCAGGCCCTCTGGCAAAACCACGTCCAGCGCGATCCGGATGCCGTCTCTCATGGGTACGTATAAGGAGCGGACGGGACCCGTCTCATAAGGACCTTCGGCGGAAACACCACACGATCCAAAAGTGTACCCGGAATCGTCTTGCGTTCGCCCCACACATCCGGGTGCTGCCAGCATACAGAGCAGAACTAACACTAGACCAGCGGATGCTTTTAGGCTGACCATCGTACGACCCCTCCCGGATTAGCCGAGTGAACACGAGTAGTGAATGCTGGCTACTTCTCCTTCTCGAAATGGCTCGTATACCATTCGACAATCCGCTGCCAGTGATCGTGGAAATCATCGACCGTGCTGGAACGCCCCGCACCGTGACCAGCATTCATGTAGTGCACCCAGACGACCTCCTTGCCCAACCTTCTGAGCGCGTAGTACATCTCGCGTTGGTTGGTGGCCGGTACGTTCCAATCCCCTTCCCCACTCAACAACAACAGTGGCGTCTCAATGCGATCGGCATACATGACCGCGCTGTGGGCGACGTACTTGAGTGGCTGTTCCCAGAGCGTCGCGCCGATTCGATCTTGGCCGTCCTCTGCCGCCCGATAGTTGCGCGTGGTGATCTTCGGACTGTCACCCAGGAAGCTGACGATGTTGACCTTGCCCGATATGTTGATAGCCGCTGCAAACCTGTCGGTCTGAGCGATCAAGAGATTGGTGGCGTATCCACCGTAGCTAGTACCGTGGACGCCGAGTTTGTCCCCGTCCACGAGACCACGATCGATCAGTACGTTGATGCCGGTAGTGACAGCCTTTAGCCAGGCTTCTCCTGGGTACCCGATCTCGAGCTTCACAGACGGCCTGAACCCGAAGAACCCGGCGTTGGCCAGCAAGTTCATTCTGTGATTGAAACCGTTGTTGAAAAACTCCTCGTAGATCTCGGCAACAAGGGGGTAACTCGTTCCCGGCTCATAGTCCACCGGATAGTAGAGGATGCCATACAGGGTATTGCCGTCAACGTCGAGGTACTCTATCAACTCACTCCTGGTGAGTTTCCGCTGTGCGAGCCACGGATTCATGTTCGTGAGCTGCACTGACTGTGCCATGCGCGCATCGCTCATGTACAGCTCGTTGGGAAGGTCGCCATCGGAGAACTGATAGAAGATCTTCTCTCCATCTTTCGAGAACATCCACCTCGAGTACAAATTTTCGTCCTTCACCAGATCCTCTATCTGGTGACTGCGAACGTTGAGCCTCACCAGCCCTCTCTCCCACTTGTCCTGTGCCGAATACGTCATGTAGATGAACTGACCGTCGGGACTCCAACTCACATCCCCTAGTTCAGGCGCGTTGTCGTCGTCCTCTGGCTTCTCGAATATCATTTCGATCTCACCGGTCTCGACATCGAGCAAGTGATACCCTCGCTGCGAACCAACCAGGAGCGCAGCGTCATCTGGGCTCCAGCGCTCAACCGAAAACCTGAGCTTCGTCGTATCATCTTCACTAACGAGATCGCGGTGCTCCTCAGTCAGGTTGGCCACTGCTTCGTCGGAGATTGTGCGAACGAACACATTGCCCTCTTCCGAATATGCAAAGGCATTTCCTGCATCGTTCCAGTTGGGGCGAACCCGATCCTCCGACTTCTCAGTCAGGGACGTTACGGTGAGATCTTCCATGGCCAGCATGAAGACTTCGTACTCCGTGCCCTTGTTGCGTTCATACGATGTCTTCACTGGCGTTACGTAGCTGTAGGTGATAAAGGAACCGTCTTCCGCCTGGTTGAACTCGGTGTAGCGACCCTCCGGCAACAACTCACGTACCTGACGCGACTCGACGTTCACCATTGCGGGTATCAGCAGCGCACTTCGGCTTCTCACCGAATCCCACGCCAGGAAAGAATTGCGAGAATCCTGTACGATCACCGGCCCTTCGGATAGGTCGAGGTACATGCGCTGAGAAATCTCGGCCCAATCATCGGCGCGCAGGCCTAGCAGTATGCCGGTTCCGTCTGGCCGCCACATGAGAGGGGAATTCGAGGCGATGGCCTTCTCAGACTGCAGACGCAATTCGCGGACGCGGTCCCTCCCGACCTCGTAAGTCTGGAGCGAATACTCTTCGCCACGTCTCAGGAAAAAGGCCACGGTCGAACCGTCAGGAGAAAAGACTGCGGACCGAACCTGGACCCTCTCCTCAAACACCAACGTCTCAGATCCGGACTCGGTGTCTATTACCAACAGTTCGGAAAACGACGGAGAAACGTAGGTCGGATCTCCAAACCGCATGTGATCTACATTCTTGCGATCGCGTTGTGTGTAGCGTGAGGCAACCAGATAGCGACCGTCGTCCGTGACGTCGTATACCTGAATGGACGCAACGTTGAGCGCGTCCTCCGACGTGAAGGCGGTACGTCCTACATCCTGACCCGACAGGGGGAAAGTGAGGAAGAGAGCTAGCACCCACAGGCCCAGAATTGAACGTTGGCTCGAAGCGGTGGCCAGTTTCATGGTACCTCCAAAAAAAACGATCATTCTCTCAAGTGGTTTCCGGCGTTCTGAGTTCGCCGACCCAACTGTCTAGGAGTTGAGCGGTGATATGGCGATGCGAGGCATGTTTCAGAACTTCGCCGGACCGCATTAGGATTGCTTGCGGTGATTCGTGTCGAACGTCGAGGTCCTTTGCTATCTGCTGGGATAGGGACCGGTTCTGAATCACGTCGACGAGATACACCGGTACACCTGTACCCCGCTCCAAGAAACGCTCCACTTCTCGTTTCGCGCTCCAGGAAGTCGGACACCTAGTGCTGTGTTTGTACAGTACAGCGACCTCGGACCCTCTCAGTTCCTCCAAGGCACGCTCATCATTCAACTCTCGCAGATCCTCTGACATCGTGTTCTCTTTGTTATGATCAATCTGCCTGGGTCTTTGTTCTTACTGAGTAACGCTCGAATCTGACGTTTAAGAATAGTCGCGGAAGACGAGAACTTACACTCGCCTGCAGACGAGGATCGCGATATGTGCACCGACTCTTTCCGTATTGCAGTTCCCACAGCACTCGCTTTCGCTATTTCCAGCCTTGGCTGCGGGTGGGCAACAGCTCAACAGATTGATACACAGGAAGTGGCCGTCACACGGATTCTGGATTATGAGAGCTCCGGCTCAAAGCGTACGGCAATAGAAGAAGTCGAACTTCCTGTTGGCGGTCACCTCACGCTTGCTGGATTCCCGGAGGAGCGCCTCTACTACTTCTTGGGCGGTAGAGGCGTGATGAGCATCTATGAGTCGGCGCCCGCAGGAGACGTGTATGAGTTGCGACAGGATTTGGCGGTATATCTCACGCCTGGCGTCGAACACGAGATCCTCAACCTCGGCCCAACTCCGCTTTGCTACGTGGTCTTCCTCGTGACCGGAGGAATAGCACCGGACGGCGAGCTATCCTGGTCGGCAGTGACTCAGCGTGGGGTGACAGTCGAGAATCCAATGCTGGGTTCAGGGGTGGCCGTAACAGACGTGTTGGACGAAGGCCTGAACCCATCACAGGCCGAAGGTCTTCACCTGCGTATCCACGACATCTGGCTGAGGCGCCCGCAGAAGTTCACCAACGCGGAGGTGATCACGATCGCCCCCGGACGGTCGACTCGACCCCATACGCATCACGACACCGGTGAGACATGCTACATCCTCTACGGTACCGGACACTTTCTATGGGACGAAGAGGAAATCCCCTTCGAAGCGGGATCGAGCATCAGCTATCCGATCGGCGTGCGGCGCGCAGTAGTGAACACTAGCGAATTCCCCATGTCGTATGTGGTGATCTCTGCAGCAGTCAACTGACTCGGGAGCGCCATGCTCCCGAGTGAGCTAACAGGGCCTGAAACCAAACTCCACTCACCCTCGTTGTGTCCTTCCAACTACGTGTGTCGCGCACATAGTCAAAATTCGCACTGGGGCACCGGCAATGGCACAGAAACGCTCACCAACCGATCTGATACCGCTTCGACCGGTCGAGTTCGAGATCCTCCTCGTCCTAACCGGCGGCGATGCGCACGGCTACGCGATCATCAAAGAAGCCGAGTCTCGCGCCAACGATGTACAGCGAATCGAGACAGGAACGTTATACCGTGCTTTACGTAGGCTGACCGCCGAAGGTTTGGTGAAGCCCGCTGATGAGAAGCCCGCCGAAGACATGGGTGACGAGCGGCGCAGGTACTTCACTTTAACTGCGTTGGGCCGGGAAGTAGCGGCCGCTGAGGCACGAAGGCTTGCCTCCCAGGTCGATGCCGCTCGGTCGCGTGCGTTGCTGGGTGGTGCACCTTTGCGTGCAGATACGCGATGAAAGATCCGTTGTTTCTTCGTATGCTCGTTCGTGCAGTCCTCCTATTGCACCCAAATGACATTGTCGGCATGAGCCGAAAGGACATGGAGCGAACATACTTCGACAGCGTTAGGTCTCGGTCACGTGTGGCTGTCAACAGCACTCGCGAACTCTGGAGCCTTCTGTGTCACGGGTTATCGCTTCGCCTGGAACGGCGCAACGAAGATCGCACTCACCCGCGCCCGTTCACAGGGCTGTGCGGCGATGTGCGCCTCTCCGCAAGGAACCTCTCCAGAACCCCTGTGTTTTCGCTTGGCGCGATCGTGGTCCTCGCACTGGGCATCGGTGTGAACTCCGCAATCTTCAGCGTGAACACCGGCATGTCACGCATAGTCCAGAGATTTGAGGATCCTGAGGAACTGGTGTTTCTGTGGGGAGCTGAACCTGGTTGGAATCGTTCTCCCGTATCGGCGCTAGACTACGTAGAGTGGAGGGACCAAGCAGCTGCATTTCAGGAAATGGGAGTGCACAAGAGTTCTGTCAGATACCTCACGGGCAGCGGAGAACCTCAACGCCTGAGTGCCGTGCACGCATCAGTCAACCTGCTGCCGATGTTGGGATTGCACGCCGAAGTAGGCCGTCTGTTTGGGCTCGCGGACACTGGCCCAACAGCATCGAGCGTAGCGGTAATCACACACAGGCTCTGGGTGGAGCATTTCGACGGCACAGCCGAAGTGCTGGGCCAAACAGTGACGCTCAGTGACAATCCTTACACAATCGTCGGTATTTTGCCGAAGACAGTCGAGTTCGAGATGCTGTGGAGAGACGCAAGTGTCTTTCTGCCCTTAGAGCTGAACACTGCAGAACTTACCTGGGAAGACCGACAATACAGCGTGATCGGCCGGCTGATGGACGACGCTACTGTGCAGCAGGCACAGACCCAGCTAACTGCCATTGCGTCTCGGTTGGCCGAATCCCAGCCACAGACCAACCAAGAAGTCCGCGCCATTGTAGAGCCATTCGAGAGCTTTTTCTACTCGAATGACGACAAGTTGGCGATGGCACTCTTGATGGCCGCAGTAGTCGCCGTGTTACTCATAGCATCTGTGAACCTCGCCAACGTGCTCTTAGCCAAAGGATCTGCAAGGCAGGGCGAGATCGCAATTCGACTCGCGATGGGTGCGAGCCGGTGGAGGATGGTGAGGCAGCTCCTCACGGAGAGTTTATTTCTCTCATTGGTTGGCGGCATCGCCGGAATCTACCTGGCTCAACTAGGAGTGCGGTTACTCCTTTTCTCCTTCGCCTCCCAACCGTTCCTTCCCGAAGAGATTGGACTCGACGCGGCATTGCTCACGTTTTCCGCGTTGGTTTCCGCGGCCGCTGCGCTAGCGTTCGGATTGACACCGGCTTTGCTATCCACCCGAGTGTCTCTTGCAGAGAGCGTCAAGGAAACGATGGCCGGGGCATCCTCGAGCCGGAGTCGAAAAAGGTTTCGCAGTTGGCTTCTGGTCGCCCAGCTCGCAATGACCGTTCCTCTGGTCCTTACCTGCGTGATCGCGTACCTGAACGTGACAGGACTGGAACGCCTGGACATGGGTTTCTCTCGGGATGGCCTGCTCACAATGCGAGTAGATCTTCCAACCCATAGATACAGAGACTACGCGCAGAGAGCAGCGTTCTTCAGTGAGGCGACCGAGATGGTGAAGGCGGCGCCCGGCGTCGAGTCGGCCGCGGTGAGCACCAGCTTCCCGATTGGAGCCGGGCAGCGGAGCATGTACGCCCCTATGATTGTGCAGGGGCGTGAAACTCTCGAAGGGTCGGCAAGGGGCCCATACGGCTTTCAAAGCGTGTCGCCCGAATACTTCACTACGCTCGGCGTCCAAATGCGGAGCGGCCGAAGCTTTGAAGCCAATGACGGTGCCGCTGATCCACAGGTGGCCATAGTCAATGAAGCGTTCGCCGCCTTCTATTGGCCGGAGGAGATTGCGGTAGGCAAACAGCTGACACCTGTGCAAGACGACGCCTCCAGGGTCAAGGCCCCCGACCCTATCACCGTCGTCGGCGTGGTGGCAGATTTCGGTGCAACATTTCATGGTGACCCGCCGAGACCCACTATGTACCGCCCCCAAGAGCAGGCGCCTCTAACGTGGATGCTGTTGGTTGCCCGCACTTCCGCCGATCCAGGGATGGTATTCCCACAGCTGCGTGACTTGATTCGACAACTAGACGACGCGGTGCCCATTTCCCAGCTACGCACTAGTGAGGCAGTCGTCGACCTTTGGCTTCAGGAATCTCGCGTAATCGCGGTAGCCTTGGGTCTGTTGGGTATCTTGGCGCTTGGTTTGGCGACCGTGGGACTATACGGCATGGTGGCGTATTCAGTCGCCCAGCGCACCTATGAGCTCGGAATCCGGATGGTACTTGGCGCCGACAGGTTCGAAGTTCGACTCGCTGTCATGCGTTCGTTCCTGATGTTGAGCGGCATCGGATTGGCCGTTGGTCTAGCGATCTCGCTCGCGATGGCTCTGGTTATGCGATCTCAGCTCGTCTTGCTTCAGGTTATGTGGGTCCCGTCTGTGTTGGGGATCGTCACCCTTCTCATCTTGGTGGTGATGCTGGCGAGTTACGTGCCGGCACGCCGTGCAACCACGATCGAGCCGGCATTGGCGCTCCGCTACGAATAACGCGACACGAGGTATTCAGCCGGCTCGCCTGAAGACGTTCAGGCGCCACTTCTCGTCGAGGAGGAAGTTCCTGGCGCTGAGGAATTCCTCGAGCCCCGGATGCGTGTCTTCTACAGTGGGCACATTCCGAACGAAGTCTTCGAACGAGTCGTACTCGAAGGAAACTTCAGCGACAAACTCCTCGATCTCCGTCAGTCTCTCCGAGCTGAGCATCGCGTAGTGTGCGTAGGCGAGTTCCTTTCGTTCATCCCCATCACAGCAGCCGAACCGCATCTCCGCATCGAAAAATGTGCCTTCCGGCAACGGCTCGAGGAATAGGACTCTACCTGTCGGCCGCATTACGCGTACCGCCTCTTGGATCGCACGAGCAGAACGTTCTATTCCGATGTGGTGCAACGAGAGTGTGAAGAGCACCACATCGTATTGACTGTCAGTTACCGCCAACTCTTCAGCTCGCCCCTCAACGAATTCAGCATGTGACGAGTCATTCGATGCGCGCGCCTGGCGAACCGCTTCCGGGTCGGGATCAACTCCGTACCACGACTTGCTGGCACGAACTACCTCGGCAAGACGAGATCCATCGCCGCAGCCGATCTCAAGTACGTCTCTTGCTCGGCAATAGGATTCAATCTTTCGTATAATAATGTTTTCGCGTCGGATCACTTGCTATTCCCCTAGCTCGCTACTGAGTTTCATACTATAGCCACCGACCAATATCGCCGCCTGCAACGCAGAGAACATGCTCATGTGCCGCGATCAAAAAACTAACCACGCCATCACTCAGTCACGGCAGCCAAGCAGGCGCGAAGTCTTACGTGCCCTCGCTGCGGCAACTATTGGTGCTCCGGCCATCCTAAGGAATCGTTACCGTCTTTTTGCCCAGGAACCCACCCAGTACTCAGCGCGCGCCATTCGCCTGGTGGAGGAAGTAACCGTACTCGACATGCTGAATCAGTTTCGTTTCGCGGACTTCTCCGAAGATCCTCCGCGTTCCAGACTATGGCTGACCGTCCCGGCGAGTTTCACCGAAGATGACTATGAGCCGTACCGAACCTCGGGAATCAACGTGTTCGCACTCGGCCACGGTGCAGGCAGCTACGAAACCGCCGTGAAGTATTTTGCCGACTGGAACGGGTTCATTGCCGGCTACGACGAATGGTTCATGCGAATCGACGATGCCGCCGACTTCGATCGAGTGCGGTCGAACGGAAAGGTCGGAATTCTGCTCACGTTTCAGGATTCCACGCATTTCCGACGCGCAAACGATGTGAACACCTTCTTCGCCCTTGGCCAGCGTGTCTCTCAACTCACGTACAACTTTGCCAACCGACTTGGGAGTGGGTTTCTCGAACAGCGTGATGGGGGCCTCACGGTTTTCGGCGGTACGATTCTGGAACGCATGAACGAAGTGGGCATGGGAGTCGACATCTCCCACTGCGCCGACATCACCACGTTGGACGTACTAGTCGCCACCAAGAGACCCGTGTTATTCACTCATGCAGGTTGCCGTGCGCTCCTTCCGAATCACATGCGGAACAAGACCGACGAGATGATCCGCAAGATGGCGGTCACTGGTGGGGTAATGGGCATCGCAATGCTGCGGTTCCTAGTGCGCGACGAGGAGCCGGTGGACATCGAACACGTGTTGGACCATTTCGATCATGTCGCGCGGCTGGTGGGTGTAGAGCATGTAGGGATCGGGAGCGACATGGACCTCATCGGAAACCCAAATCCGGTGGGGGGTGACATGGACCCGTCCCAGCAACCCAACTTCGAACGCTACAAGGTGCATGCCGATCCAGAAGGGCGTATCACGATACGCGGTCTCGATCATGCGAAGCGCGTCTTCGACCTGACAGAGGGCCTGATTCGGCGGGGGTACAACGACGACGACATCAAGCTCATGCTGGGTGGCAACTTCGTGCGTGTCTTGTCAGGAATCTGGGCGTCAAGCGGAGCGGGCTGACCCTCCCTGTTAGATGAATCTCGGGCGTCAAATACCGCGGGACACGCCCCAGGTCGTCAAATATCGCGTTTCCGACCACGATAGTTCGCGTTTCGAAAAGAACTCCATCTGTCATCAGGCTGTAACTCTTTGACACATCACGTCTTAGGTGTCACTGTCAACAGGGCACGAATTGTGCTAATTTACATTCAAGGGTTGAATTGATGAAATAATCCCCGAGCAAGTGAATCCGCGCATTCTGGCTCGGGATTTGGATCATAGGAATCAGATGAACACAACGGATGGGCTACGGGGCGATACGGACTTGGGCGAGTACATAAATCACCTTGCCAACGAAACGAGTCCGTACTTGCGGCAGCACGCGAACAATCCGGTCGACTGGTACCCATGGTGCGATGAGGCGCTCGAACGCGCCAAACGCGAAAACAAGCCGATATTCCTGTCCATAGGCTATTCAGCCTGCCACTGGTGCCACGTTATGGAACGGGAATCGTTCACCGATTCGTATATCGCGGAGTTTCTCAACGAGCACTTTGTTTCGATAAAGGTCGACCGCGAAGAGCGTCCCGACATCGATGAGATCTACATGACCGCCGTTCAGATTCTCACGGGAAGCGGCGGTTGGCCACTAAACGTTTTCCTAACGCCCGATCTCGCGCCATTCTACGGCGGGACCTATTTCCCACCAATGGACGGTTATGGTCGCCCGGGGTTTGAGAGTCTTCTGCAGTTTATCACGAACATGTGGCGTGATGGGCCAGACCAGATCGCGCAAAGCGCAACCAACCTGACGAATGCTATTCGACGCAGCGCAGATCGCACAGGTGGTTCGAGCGCGCCGATGGATCGCACGCTGCTCGACCGAGCCGTTGGATCGCTCCGACGAAGCTTCGATTCCGAATGGGGAGGATTCGGAGGTGCCCCGAAGTTTCCGCCAACAGGCTCGATTGCTTTTCTGCTGCGCCAATACCGGCACACCGGATCAGCCGAGTTGCTGCACATGGCAACGTTGACGCTAGATCGAATGGCTCAAGGAGGTATGCACGATCAAGTCGGCGGTGGTTTTCACAGATATTCGGTCGACGAGCAGTGGCTTGTTCCGCATTTCGAGAAGATGCTGTACGACAACGCTCTCTTGGCCCGGGTTTACTTGGAAGCGGCTCAGCTCACGGACCGCGATGATTACAAAGATGTAGCTCGGGACACGCTCGACTTCGTCCTACGTGATATGGTCGATTCCACCGGTGGCTTTCACTGTGCACTCGACGCCGACAGCGAGGGTGAGGAGGGTCTGTTTTACGTTTGGCGTCGAGACGAGATCGACGCCGTGCTCGGCGCCACAGATTCCGCGACATTCTGTCGGCATTTTGGTGTGACCGACGCGGGCAACTTCGAAGGGAGAAACATCCTTCATTACACCGAAGCGTCGGTGGAAAAAACCAGCCAACATTGTCAGTCGCCAGTGGAGATGCGTCGAGCTTTGGGAGATTGGTGCGAACAACTGAGGGACATCCGAGCGAAGCGCGAATGGCCGGGTAAAGACGACAAGGTGCTCGCATCCTGGAACGGTTTGATGATTTCCGCACTCGCTCGCGGGTATCGCGTGCTGCGGGATGAGAAATACCTGGAAGCAGCAGAACGAGCATCAGATTTCATCCTGGCCGTAATGTGCCGCGACGGACTCCTCTCACACATGTACAATCGCGGCTCCGGTAACGTCTCCGGGTTCCTAGACGACTACGCGGAGATGGCAAACGCTCTGATCGACCTGTACGAAGCGTCACTTGATGAACGATGGCTCGAGCACGCAATCAAGCTGGTTCGGCAGATGATTGCCAACTTCCATGATTCCGAGGGTGGCGGATTCTTTTTCACCTCGGAATCGCACGACAACCTTCTGGTCAGGACGCAGCCATACCACGATGGAGCCGTACCGTCAGGCAACTCGACCGCAGCATTGGTCCTGCTACGTCTTTCTCGCTTTCAAAATGACGACGATCTCAGACAGCTGGCGACAGATATCATCGGCAACGTCCAGCAATCGATGTCGACTCATCCTGAGGCGTTCACCCAACTGCTCACAGCAGTGGATTTCCACCTCGATTCGCCTACGGAAGTGGTCTTGGTGGGAGAACGCGGGCGTCCGGATACGGAAAGTTTATTGAGCGTCGTGCAATCGAGATTTGCGCCGAACGAGATCGTCGCTTTGTTTGACCAGGGCCCCGCGGTGCCATCGCACCGAACGATCGCGCCGACGTTGCTCGAAGGAAAAACAATGTTAGATGGATCGGCGACTGCGTATCTCTGCAAGGGCCACTCGTGCCACCGACCGGTAACCGATCCAGCAGACTTGGCGCAATTACTCGCAGATACCGATTAGGAGCTAGATTTATAGGTTCTGTTGGAAACAGTATGTCGGACCCCAGTGTCGCGAGAGCGAAACTCCAGCGAGACCGGTTCAGCCTCGCGCCATTGGTTACAAACACATTTGGGAGGCACTAGATGCCCTGGGAATACAGCGAGAAGACCAAAGAACTGTTCATGGATGCGATCCACGGGAAGCCCGGAACCCATCTGGGTGAGATCGAGGAGCCTGATGGGATGGGTGAACACGGATCGATCGCCTGCGGCGACGCAATGCGGTTCACGTTTCGAGTGGAAAAGGATGAGAACGATCCCACGCGGGATGTAATCACCGAAGCCAAGTACCTGACGTTCGGTTGCACCTCTGCTATCGCTTCGTCCGAAGCGCTCTGCTCGCTCATCGAAGGTGGTCGGTACACACCGATCGATGCCTTGAAGATCACCAACAAGGACATCGTTGATTACTTGGAAGGTTTGCCGGCACAGAAGATCCACTGCTCCGTCATGGGTGCCGAAGCTCTCGAGGCTGCTGTCTTCGATTGGGCCAAGCGTCGCGGCGTTAACTTGTCCGAACTGGGTGTCGAGCTTCCGGCCGTCGAAGAACAAGACGGACGCATTGTCTGCGAGTGTTTCTCGATAACAGAACCTTACCTCAAGCGAAAGATCGAGGAGCTCAACCTCAAGACGATTCCAGAGATCACAGATGCGCTCAAAGCGGGCGGAGGGTGCGCGAGTTGCCATCACACCCCAGGTGGTTTGCAGGATGTTCTGAACGAAGTTTGGGGAACACAGAAGTCGGATACAGCAGGAGTAGACACGGCAGTCGCTACATCGGCTGCTGAGGCTGATGGCCCTGCGTCGCCATACCAATTCGGCAAGTCCGTCGAGAAAGCGCTCGACGACTACGTGCGACCTATGCTGCAAGCCGACGGCGGCGATATCGAGCTAGTCGACATCAAAGATTTTCTCATCTACGTACGCCTCCGTGGCGCCTGTGCAAGCTGCGTGGGTGCCGAGGCAACACTCCGCTCAATGGTCGAGCTGAACCTGAAGAATCAAGTCGATCAGCGCATTAGGGCGATCGCGGTTTAGGTAGGGGAACTGGCGAACATGCAGACAGTTTACGTCGACAACAATGCGACCACTGCAGTTGCTCCCGAAGTGTATGAGGCAATGCAGCCGTTCCTGACAAAGGAATACTTCAACCCCAGCTCGATGTACGAGGCGAGCAGGACGGCGGCCAATACCATCGAAGACGCGCGCAAAACGGTGGCGAAACTGCTGCGGGCGGGGAACCCCAAGCAGATACTGTTCACCTCATGTGCCAGCGAGAGTAACAACACCGCAATCTTCGGCGTCGCGAAAGCGAATCCCAACAAGAAGCACATAATAACGACTGCGGTCGAGCACCCTGCCGTGCTCGATGTGTGCAAAGACATGGCCCGGTCGGGTTACGAAGTGACCTTCCTGCCCGTGGATTCTAGCGGAAATTTGGATGTCGCGAATTTCGTTCGGGCACTCCGACCTGATACGCTGCTCGTAACCATCATGCACGCAAACAACGAGACCGGCGTTGTATTCCCGGTCGAGAATCTGTCACGTCTGGTCAAGGAAACCCAGACCGACATCGTCTTTCACACAGATGCGACTCAATCAGTAGGCAAGCTACCGATCGACTTGGCGGGCAACTTCAAAAACGTCGATCTGTTGTCATTCTCCGGTCACAAGATGCATGCACCTAAGGGAGTGGGCGCTCTGTTCATTAGGAAGGGCACTCCCTGTCGCCCGTTGCTTATCGGCGGGCATCAAGAAGGCGGGCGCCGAGCCGGCACGGAAAACGTCCCGTACATCGCCGGCCTGGCAAAGGCATGTGAGATCGCCATGGCCAATATGGCAGACGAAGAACGTGTTGCGCAGCTCAGGGACAGACTCCAGACGGCCCTGCTCGAGAAGATCCCGTATCTCGAAGTGAACGGGGTGAACGCACCGCGTCTGCCGAACACATTGAACGTCGCCTGCCATTACATAGAAGGCGAAGGTATCCTGCATGAACTCAGCGAACATGGAATCTGCGCGTCGTCTGGATCGGCGTGCACCTCGGGCTCCCTGGAGCCGTCTCATGTTCTTCAAGCGATGGCCGTGCCGTTCACCGCGATGCACGGGTCGGTTCGATTCAGCCTGAGCAGATACACTACCGACGAGGAAGTGGACAAGATTATCGAGGTATTCCCACACATTGTTGCGGGACTTAGAAAGGCCTCTCCGTACTGGGACAGCGCCAGTAACAAACCCAGAGAAGACGGAGTGATGGCGTAGCAGGCAGTCACCTTCGCTGTCGCTTCGTCCTTTTCCACCTACTGATTACGAGAAGTATAGAGCATGGCTTATTCTCACTCACGCACAATCTCGAATTCCGGATACGATTTAACCCCTTTGCCGGAAGCCATGGTTTCCAAACTCGCAGCTCACCTGCCGCCCAGAGACAGGGTCGTCGCATGCGATGCGGGCACCGAGCGTGCGTTTACGGGTAAATATTGGAACAGCAAGGAAGAGGGAACGTACGTGTGCGCAGTATGTCGTCTGCCGCTCTTTAGCTCCAGAACCAAGTTCGATTCCGGCAGCGGTTGGCCGAGCTACTTCGAGCCATTCGATGCCGATCATGTTGTGGAGGAAGTCGATACCAGTCATGGTATGACGAGGACCGAGGTTCTCTGCGCACGCTCCGGATCGCACCTCGGACACGTGTTTGATGACGGCCCACCGCCCACCGGCAGACGCTTCTGCATCAACTCGGCTTCACTGGAGTTCGTTCCGGAGGGGCAAGCCGTCGAGCCGCTGAGAAATCCCCTACCGATCACTGAAGCCTCTCAGCCAGGCGTAGCCACGTTCGGAGCCGGTTGCTTTTGGGGTGTTGAGTCGACGTTCAGGAATGTGCCCGGCGTACTGGACGCACAGGTAGGATACAGTGGAGGGGGTGTCGAAAATCCAACGTACGAAGATGTGTGCTCGGGAACGACCGGCCACGCCGAAGCGCTCGAGATCAAGTTCGACCCGGAGGTGGTCAACTACTCGCAGCTATTGGACGTGTTCTTCTCCTGCCACGACCCGACGCAACTGAACCGGCAGGGCCCGGACGTTGGGACCCAATATCGTTCGGCGGTCTTCTATCACAACGAAGCGCAGCATTTCGCAGCGTTGAGTGCGATTGATGCACTGCATCTATCCGGGAGATTGCCGCGCCCAATAGCAACAGAGGTGACGGAGCCAACGCTTTTTTATCGCGCCGAGGAATACCACCAGCGCTACTTCGAGAAGCGAGGCGGTGCGGGGGCGTGCGGCATACCGGGTTT
Organism: uncultured Gemmatimonadaceae bacterium; assembly: GCA_964518955.1. Taxonomy (GTDB): domain Bacteria; phylum Gemmatimonadota; class Gemmatimonadetes; order Gemmatimonadales; family GWC2-71-9; genus JBDGYW01. The sequence goes on from CAZFHS010000032.1 coordinate 35,093, forward strand.
CATCTAAGCCGATTTCGCCGATCCCGCAGCAAAACGCGGCCGACGTAGTGCACAGGGGCCGTCACGCTTGTCGACCGCGCAGCAATCGCGAGTCTTCCGCCCGCTGTACCATACCATGGAGCCTTTTCGCTTCCATCTCAGTACTTCGTTTGCCGTTACTGGTTAGCGTGTAACTTCGACGTTGCTTGCCCGCAGACGGTTCGGACTCGGTTTCCGCTATCAGACCACGATCGACGAGTTGTTTGATCGACCCGTAGAGTGTTCCCGGCCCAATCTCCACCGCCCCGTCCGTGCGCCGTTCGATTTCCTGCATGATTGCGTAGCCATGCCGCTCGCCCAAAGCTAGCGTGAGCAGGATGTGGAACATGGCCGAGGTCAACTCACCATCGGGTACAGCCGTAACTGATCTTCGTTGACTCATATCACCATATCCATTGGAGTAAATCCACTTTGGATATACTCCAACATAGATGTCAATGGCGAGGAGTTTCGCTGCCCGCCTTCTCCTTCTTCTGCCTCCCCTGCCACCTCTGCCTCTCTGCCACCCCTGCCCGCTGTGCCGTGCGGGTAGCGGCATGTAACCTTTTCACCAATTCTAACGTCTATAATGTGTGATTGGCCATACGAACACTCATTTGGACAGGTCAAATGACGAAAACCACGGGATATCTAGGCGAACTCGAGCAAATGGTGCTCCTCGCAATTCTCCAGCTGGAAGACCAGGCTTTCGGTACGAATGTCATGGACGAGCTGGTGCGGCGGGTCGAGCGGAAGGTTTCTCGCGGCGCGCTCTACGTGACCCTCGACCGCCTCGAAGAGAAGAGGATGCTCACCTCGACTTTGGGTGATCCGACTCCACGTCGAGGTGGACGCCCAAAACGATACCTCACAGTTACTCCCGAGGGTGTATCGGCACTCAGAAAGTCCAGAGCTGCTTGGATGAGCCTGTGGGACGGCCTGGATGCGGTGTTCGAAGGGCAATGAGCGACACCAACGTCCCCGAACCGCCGAGGGCGGCAATCGCACTGCTTCGGGCGTGTGTTTCACGTCGTCCAAGCGCAGACACCATGCTCGGCGACCTCCACGAAGCGTTCCTGGATAGGGCCGAGGCAGAAACGATCGGTCGAGCAAGGTTTTGGTATTGGCGCCAGGCGTTTGCGCTCAGCTCTCGGTATCTGCTCCGTCGTCTCGTGAGGAGGAGACATCAAGTCCCTGCAATCACAACCTCCAACCAACCTACGCTGCAACCATCCCGAGGTCGTTTCATGAAAGACTTTTGGAAAGACATGAGATTTGCGGGCCGATTGTTCGTCCGCACTCCTGGATTCACGTTCGCGAGTGTTCTCGTATTGGCGATCGGCATCGGCGCCGTCACCGTCATGTTCAGCACACTCAACTCGGTTGTGCTCCAACCACTTCCATATGAGAAACCAGAACAACTCGCGTGGATGTGGGGAACGAATGAAGCAAATCCACGCAATTCCGTTTCGGCCATCAACTACTGGGATTACCGGGACGAAGCCGACGCCTTCGAATCGCTCGCAGCGGCGCTCATCTTTTCACCGCGAGTGATCCTCACCGGCGATGACGAACCCGAACGGATCCTGAGTACCCAAATCTCCTACAACCTCTTCCCGACACTGGGAGTATCTCCTCAAGTCGGTCGTTCATTCCTGCTGGAGGAGGAGCAAACAGGTGCTGCGGACGTCGTGATCGTCAGCGACGGCTTTTGGCGGAGGCGATATGGGGGTGATCCCGGCATCGTTGGCCAACCAATCACCCTGAACGGTGCGCCGTTTGAGGTCGTGGGGGTTCTTCCTCCAGGTTTTGACTTCCGTCCCGGTGTGGAATTGTGGTTTCCAATGCAGCGCGAGACGGGATTCACGCAGGGTCGTGGCAACAACAACTTCAGCCTATTCGGTCGCCTCGACGCAGGCGTATCGATTGAACAGGCACAAGCTCAGCTCGACATCATCGCACAGAGACTCGAGGTGAGTTACCCCGAAACCAACGACGGGTGGGGCGTAACGCTCGAGTCGATGCACGAGGTGTTTTTTGGTGGGGCACGAGCTTCGTTGTTGATCATGTTGGGATTGGTTGGATTCGTTTTGCTGATCGCTTGCGCTAACGTTGCATCGCTGTCGCTTGCTCGAGCGATGAGTCGGACAACGGAGGTGGCAGTGAGGTTCTCCCTGGGAGCTGCACGGTCACGAGTGATCCGACAACTCCTGACCGAGAGCATGTTGGTCGCACTGGCAGGCGGAGCCGGTGGTTTGGCGGTGGCGTTTTTGGGCATCGCCGCCCTCAAAACCTGGGGCCCGGCCAACCTCCCGAGATTGGATACAGTTGGAATAGATGCAACAGTACTCGCCTTCGCATTTGTTGTTTCAGTGACGGCGAGCCTGCTTTTTGGGGTCATACCTGCACTCCGAAGTACGAAGCTCTCACTATCCGAGACATTGAAAGTCGGAGGCACGCGAGGTACCAGCCATGGCCGCGCAGGATTTCGAAACGCCCTGGTTGTCACACAAGTAGCTCTGTCACTCATGCTGATGGCGGCATCCGGCTTGTTAGTTCGCAGCTACCTTCGTTTACAAGGCGTAGACGCCGGGTTCAACGCCGAGCATTTGCTCCGCGCTGAAATTCAACTACCCACATGGCGCTATCAGGCGCCCGAAGAAATCGCGAGCGCCTGGACCCAACTGCACGAGCGTCTACTGGCAATGCCAGGCGTTGTATCGGTGGGAGCGGTCGACCAGGTACCGATCCGGTCAGGCGGAACGTGGAACGTCGTCTATCCAGTTGAGCGGCCTCCGACAAACGCAGCCGAGCGTGCTCGGTTCGGAGCACAACGTCGTTTCGTTTCGGACGACTACTTCGATGCCCTCGGGATTCCCATCTTGACCGGCCGGGCATTCGAGTCCACCGACCGCGCGGGAGACGCCGGGGTTCTCATCATCAACGCCACAATGGCCGAGCGGTGGTTTCCTGGCGAAAACCCCCTCGGCAAGGAACTGTTCGTCTGGGGACAGAATTGGCAGGTCGTGGGTGTGGCAGCTGACATTCGTGAGTTTGGATTGGCCTCGGACTTCTCACCAGTGTTTTACATGGCATCTCGCCAAGTTACTCCGGACAGGATGCAGCTGTTGATTCGCTCAACCGGAGAACCGCTTGAACTCGCCTCAGGCCTCCGGCGCACGGTGTGGGATTTTGACGGGGCGATCCCGATCTCGGGACTCGAAACAATGGAAGCACGCATCTCCGGTTCGTTGGCCCAGCCCAGATTCCGAATGATGCTGGTGGGTCTATTCGCTGGTATGGCCCTGATACTGGCTTCGACAGGCCTTTACGGAATACTAGCATTCTTCGTGAGGCAGAGAATTCACGAACTCGGGATTCGTGTGGCTCTAGGCGCAGCTCCAAGAAACGTCATTTCGGTGGTCCTGCGGCGAGGACTGATGCTCGTCGGACTCGGTATTGGTATTGGTCTAGCTGGAGGTTTCGCCGGCGGGCGCGTGATGCAGAGCCTACTCTTCGACGTCGCACCAACCGACGTGCTCACGTTCGGCGGAGTGAGTCTTTGCCTTGCAGTCGTGGGTCTCGTTGCCTGCATCGTACCTGCGTGGCGCGCCATGAAGGTGGATCCGCAGGAGGTATTGCGGGTGGAGTGAGACATCCCCTCAGGATGTCTTGCTACGTTGGCCTCGGAGAGGTTGATTCTTAGGAAAACGAGGGGGGTTGCCCATGAACAACGCGATCTTCATTGTCACCGAAGGCCTCAAACTCCGAGCCGAACTCAACGACACGACTGCCGGCCGCGCCATCTACGATGCTCTGCCAATGGAAGCCGCGGGCAATCGGTGGGGCGAAGAATTCTATTTCGACATACACGTGGACGAGCCGCTCGCATCTGACGCCACTGAAGAAGTCAAAATCGGAGATCTCGGCTATTGGCCCCCGGGCACGGCTTTTTGTGTGTTCTTTGGCCGCACACCGGCGTCAACCGGTGACGATCCGCGAGCGGCAAGTCCAGTCAATCTGATTGGCAAGGTACTAGACGACGCGACGGTTTTGTCAGATGTGCCGCACGGAGCACAGATCCGATTGGAGAAAGCCTAACCTGACGCACTAACCTCAGTGGTAGAGCAGGTAGGGTTCGATTAGGCTCTCGAACGACTGTACGTCTCGTACCGCGTTTGACATCAGATCGTCAGACCGTTCTCCGGAATCGATTGCCAACCTCAGCGTGTCGCTTCCCCAGAGAATGTCGATCGGCATTTTCTCATGCTCGTACTCGTACGGGGGGGGAAGCCAATCGAAGTCTCGCGAGGCGAGTTGCTTGACTGCGCGCAGGATAGAAACCGCAGTTTCAACAGGACGAAAGGCCTCCCTGTCTATCACATGTATCTGCGCACCGCCGCACATCGAATCAGCATGTTTTTGAAATGTCGGTTCGTAGGAGCACGCACGAAACGCCACTCCTGGTAGTTTCAAGCTGTTCATCGCCTCAGCCAGCGCGTGCGGGTCTAGGTATGGTGCGCCGAACATCTCGAACGGCCGAGTCGTACCCCGCCCTTCAGACAGATTCGTGCCCTCGAGTAGAACCATGCCCGGATATACCGTGCAGGAATCGAGTGTGGGCAGGTTCGGGCTTGGTGGCACAAACGGCAGATTGGTGTGGTCGAACCAAGTAGTGCGATTCAACCCAACACAGGGTAGGACTTCGAGCTCACATCCGATACCGAAAGCACCATTGGCGAGCCGAGCGACCTCACCCGCAGTGAGGCCATGGCGAAGCGGCAGGGGGTGGAGCCCCACAAACGACTCGAAACCCGATCTCAAAACGGGGCCTTCCCTGAACATGCCACCAATGGGATTCGGACGATCCAAAACCACGAACTTCACACCAGCGTCGCGACACGCCTCCATCGCCAAACACATCGTCCACACGAACGTATATACGCGCACACCGACGTCCTGAAGGTCAAAGAGCATAACGTCCAGTCCCTCAAGCATATCCGGAGTTGGCCGTCGGACGTCTCCGTATAATGAATGCACTGGAACGCCGAGTCGCAGGTCGACGTAGGGCTCGCTCTCGATCATGTTGTCCTGCTTCTCACCCCGCATGCCGTGCTGGGGCCCAAATAAGGCGGAAACCAGAAAACCAGCTGAATTGAGAGCATCGGCAGACGCCATCAAATCCGTGGTCACGGAAGCGGGATGCGCAACGAGTCCGAGCTTTGCTTTCCGCAGTTCAGGACGCGCGCCAGCGAGAAGTTCTGACAATCCGGTCGACACATTCATCGGTCTCATTTGAGCCGAATAATACCTCTCTGCGATGGTGGCTCAAGACTCTAGCACATGTCGGTCCTTGCCTGCATACTACGGGACTATCTCACCGACCCCAGCAGGAGTACCAGGATGGCTTCGAAGATCCAGAGACGGACTTTCGTATCGGAAATGGCAGCGGCGGGTGCCGCGTTCCACATCGTTCCGCGGCATGTTCTTGGTGGCCGAGGTTACAGAGCTCCAAGTGACATTCTGAACGTAGCGTGCATTGGCGTCGGGGGCATGGGTGGGAGTGACGTGCAGGGCATGAGTGTTGAAAATATCTATGCGCTCTGCGACGTAGACGATGAACGCGCGTCGCGATCGTACGAGCGTTTCCCACTCGCCAAGCGATATCGAGATTTTCGTGTTTTGCTCGAGCAAGAGGGCGAAAACATCGACGCGGTAACAGTGTCGACACCGGACCACACTCACACGGTTGCCGCGATGATGGCACTCGACATGGGTAAGCACGTGTACTGCCAAAAACCGTTGACGCGAACCATCAGTGAGGCAAAGCTCCTCGCCGGAGCAGCACAAAACTCAGGCCTCGCGACACAGATGGGTAACCAGGGCCACTCGTGGGAAGGCACGCGACAAATCCGAGAGTGGGTCGAGGCAGGTTGGATCGGCACCGTCAAGGAAGTGCGATACTGGACGAACCGGCCGATCTGGCCCCAAGCGATCGACCGACCTACAGAAGTTCATCACGTGCCCGACCACTTGGACTGGGACCTATGGTTAGGTCCGGCTCCCGAACGCCCATACCACCCGGCGTACGCTCCTTTCAACTGGCGGGGATGGTGGGACTTTGGCACCGGCGCTCTGGGAGACATTGCATGCCATTCAATGGACGCGGCGTTCTGGGCGTTGGAACTCGGGTATCCTTCCAGCATCACAGCTGAATCGACAGCTCTTTACGAGGAAACGGCTCCGGCGGTGTGCAGAATCGTATATGAGTTTCCGCAGCGCGGGGCACATCCACCGTTGACCGTCGTGTGGCTGGACGGGGAGCTGACACTTCCGCGGCCGTTCGATCTGGATGCCGACTCTCCATGGCCTCCGGGCTCTTCGGGGCAGTTGTGGATTGGAGATGAAGGTACGCTCGTCGCCGGCATCTACGGAGAGGAACCATACCTGGCAAACAGTGAGCGACACCGAGCACTTCAGGACGACCTGCCGGAGGCGCGGTATCCGCGAACCGAAGGTGTCTACGCAGAGTGGATTGCAGCGTGCAAGAATGGCGGCAAAGCCGGTTCTGATTTCGCGGAGCACGCGGGTCCGCTGACTGAAATGGTTCTACTTGGCAACCTCGCTGTCAGGACCCAGCAGCGCCTGGAGTTCGACCCACGGACAGGTGAGGTGACCAACGCCACAGTTCCCGAAGAGCTGTTTGGATCAGAGTATAGGGAGGGCTGGATGTTCTAACGCTGGGGGTATGACTCGGCCTGCTCGCGGAAATTCTTGCTGGTAGGATTTACGTCGGCGTCTCAGAGTCAATACTCACCTCGTCATCTACGAAGACCTAGATCGGGCGGGTGCATGGGTTCAGGATGCCTTTGCCAACGTGCAATTTCGTTGTAGTCGCTGCCAATGTACATCTCCATGTTCGTCGTGTGTTTGTTCAGTTTTCGAATTTCAGTGGCAGCTTCTCACTGCCGCCGTCACATGCAATTTTGTAACTGTCAAGAAGTTGTCAAAGATTAAATCTCGACACCTAATGGGCATTCGTAGACTGGTCTAGAATTCGATGTTTAGACCCAGGGTGGGAAGTACGGTCAGCGACTCATTGGGTTCGGAGATTCCTTCTCTATGGTTCCACTCGTATTGAGTGACGTTGGCTCTCCCGTAGACGTTTTGCACGTCGATGTAGGCCTCCAGCTGTATGCTGCGGAAACTCCAGCGTTTGTCGATGCGGAGGTCGAGGGCATGGAACGTCGGCAGTCGCCGACCCTCGTTGTATCCAGTGAAATCGAGCTGTCCAGCCACGGGACCGTTCTGGATAAACGGCGTAGTGGGCAGGCCGGTGGCGATTCTGAATTTGCCACTCAGCTCCCAGTCGTTTCCGGGCCTCCAGCCGGCCAAGAGATTGCCCAAAAAACGGGCATCGTAGCTGCCGGCACGTGTGATTCCCTCTATGGACGTGTACTCAGCCCTATTCAGCGTAGCGCTCAGCAATCCGTACAGGGGCACAGAGCTGAGGCGCTTCTGAGCGAGGAATTCAGCTCCATACACACTCCCGGTGCCGTCGCTGTTCAAGGGCTCGAGACCGTATGGAATATCAGTCGTAACATCTTCGAAACCGGCGGGCGCAAGCACTGCCTGTGGCCGGAATACGCGAGCAGGGTAATTCTTATACTTCTTGTAGAAGAACTCGAGTTGCAGCCTCGTATCGGGCCTCGGTTGGCCTTCGAACCCAACCACCACCTGATCGCTCTCGATGGGTTTTAGGCGCTGCACATTGCTGCCATCACCCAGCAGCCAAATGAACGAAGGCGCCTGGTGGTACCTGCCTGCGCTGAAAGTGGCGGCGATCGTTGGTGAAAGCTGGGCACGTGCGCCAAGCCTGGGTGCAGTCCTCACCGCGTCGTTCAAGAATGCGTAGTAGTCGAGGCGTGCTCCCGCTGTGGCCTGAATCGCGCGAGAAAATTGGAAGGTACCCTGCACGTATGCGGCGTTGCGAAGCGCGGTAAACGAGGTGTCGCGGGAGAGGGCGCGCGCCACGCCATCTTCGTCCAACCGGTATTGGCCATCCAGCTCGATTTCATATTCGAGCTTGCTGGCATACCTGGCTACGTTTCCGACGTTAAGCTCGAGCCAGGGCAACAGACGCTTCACCAAGTCGAGGCGAAGACTATTGTCACCCTCCGCGGAAAAGTTGCTGAATACCGTTTGTGGGGGATCCAGGGAATCGCTCTGAAGCGTCTTGAAACGGCTGAAGGTGCGACCGAGAGTCACCGTGAGAAGTCCATCGTTGATCAGCCTCTTCCAGATTAGACCTCCGAAGTACTGCCTTTGCTCTGGCGCCAGGATCCGACTGTTGTCGTACCTGTCATCAGCGTCATCATTAATGAACTCGACGGTGTTGATAGCACCTATGCCGATTAACGACAGGCTGTTGTTGGCATCGATCCGGGTGTTCGTCTTGAGCTGAAAATCCACGTAGGCGGGGATGAAACTGAAGCCCGCAGCTTTGAATAACAGATCTAGGTAACTGCGGCGAGCGCTGAACAGAAAGCTCGTGCTCTGCCCCAAAGGACCCTCCAGCATTGCACCAAACCCCGTTCCCGACAGATTCACTTCGCCGGCCAGCCGCTCGGTCTCACCTTCTCGTAGCGTGATTGACGTGAGTGAAGCTGTCCTGTCACCGTACTTGGCGCTGAAACCGCCGGCAGAGAAATCGGTACGCTGAACAAAATCCACGTTTATTAGTGAGAGCGGTCCGCCCGTGGAGCCTTGTGAGCCAAAGTGATTGATGTTGGGGACCTCAATGCCGTCAACCAGGAAGAGGTTTTCGTACGGAGCTCCCCCTCTCACTACCAGGTCATTTCGCCCGCCCGAGGTAACTCCTACCCCGGGTAGGAGAGCGACCGTGCGAATGACATCCTCCTGTGCACCGGGCGCCCGACGGGTCTCGTCCGCTCCGATCGACCTCGTCGATGTGGTGTATTCCAGCTGTTGCTGGAAGAACGAAGGCCGAACGTTGATTCCTTCCAGTTGAACGGCGAGCGGCAAGAGCTCGATGCGTACGTTTAGCGGTTTTCCGCTGCCAACTACGGTGTTTGCCCGCACTATCGGCTGGAAACCGAGCGCACGAACTCTTAATTGATAAACTCCAACCGGGAGATCGCTGAGCTCAAAACGTCCGAGCGAATCGGACTGAACCGTGACACCCGCCTCTACCAGCTCAACACTGGCACCAACTATGTAGCGCTCGGTTCTGGAGTCGACCACCTGGCCATCTACGTGGCCGACAGGTACATCCTGGGCAGCACTCGGCATCGCCGCGACAGCGACGATGACAACACAAACCTTCAATGCCCGCATCAGCAGAACGGACATTCCCGACCAGCACGCGTACAAAATCTGCCGCCGCCCCCTGCCGTTATCATAACTCCTATTGGCGCTATTCTGCACTTCAATTCCCGCATCCTTATGTAAGGCCATTTCGGCTGCACCCGATAATACTTTATTGCGCGGTGGTACACCCTCCGAATAATATATCGACGGATGTCTTGTTGTTGTCAAGGTCAAAAACTTGACAATATGTCGACATCGCCTTAACGTTGACCAACGATTCGACTTCTGTAACCGACAAACCAAGACGTTCAGAATGGATACATTGAGCTCGAAACCCGTACAAAAGCGACATCCGATTCAGGTCGTTTCACGAAGGCTGGGCCTGTCGATCGACGTGTTGCGAGTTTGGGAAAAACGTTACGAACTCGTGAAGCCGGGGCGGAGCGAGGGCGGGCACCGTCTCTACTCCGATGCCGACATCGAGCGGCTACGGTTGGTGCGTGAAGCGATGGCGGGCGGAAGAAGGGTGGGGCAGCTGGCGAACCTAACCGAGGAACAGCTCAGCGCACTCATAGAGGAAGATCGACGTGAATCTGTAGCGACAGCTAGTGTTGGACAGGAGCAGCAATATCATGGAACGCCCGAGTCGTTCGTTACCGACTGCCTTGTGGCTGTCCGCGCTCTCGACTCGAGCGCTCTGAAGACACGTATCGACAGAGCGGTGATTTCACTGCCACCGGCGGAGTTCATCGACCAGGTCGCGACACCTCTGATGCACAAGATCGGAGACCTCTGGCACGGCGGCCAGTTGACTCCAGGACACGAACACCTCGCTAGCAGCGTAATGCGTAACACGCTCGCCGCATTGACATCGGTACTGCAGCCCGAAAACGGCGGGCGTGTATTGGTAGTGGCAACGCCTTCGGGACAGCGTCACGAGATCGCTGCAGTACTCGTCTCCGCAACAGCACAGTTGGAGGGCTGGGGGGTGACATACCTGGGTCCGGACCTTCCTGCGGCGGATATCGCTCAGGCCGTAGAGCAGACTCAGGCTAGAGCGGTTGCATTGAGCATTACAGTGAAGCCGGACGGGGATCTTCTAGAGAACGAGTTGCGGTCGTTGCGGAACTCTATGTCGGCGGATGTTACTGTTCTCATCGGGGGCCAGGCTGCAAATGAGTATGAGATTGTGTTGAACGCGGTCGGAGCCAGACATATGAAGGATCTAGGGGATGTGAGGCAGACGCTGAGGGAGTTGGACGAAGGATCCACCGGCCCACATTGATGCGGCGCAGGTCAGTGTTCAGGACTGCGGTATTCATTCCAGCCTAGTTGCTGGATCGTGATTGCCACTGATAGAACACGAAGTCATCTGCCCAGTTCTCGCATCTCTCTGACGAGAGGCTGCAGAAATGGATCGGCATCAGACCATAGTGTGACCACCGTTCGCGCCCATCGACTTGCATTTTCGCTGTCACCAAATCGGTCGGCGATCCGAGCACGTAAGACCATTGCGCGCACCAAGGAACCCGCCCTCGGTGGCGATGCCAAAACATCTGGAGCCAACAGGGGCAGCGCGCGCAATGCAGGATCGAGCCATGCCGCGGCCTCCTCGACATCTCCTATGGCAAACAACAGATCCGCCTCCGGATACAGACCGTCAATCGTGATGTTTGCGGATGGCGATTGTCGCCTCATCTCGCGGATTCCACCGAAGCCGCGCCGCACGGCAATTGTGTCACCGGCAGCCCATGCCGCCTGAATGTCAAGCAGGTAGTCTCCGCCGCCTGCGAGTCCCATGAGCGTGCTGAACTGAAACTCCGGAAACGCCAACGTCGCAGCCCAGGCAAGCCACCGGGCCCGAGCCTCCGGTCGTTCCGATGGGAGCAGAGTTTCTTCGATTGCCCTGTTTACTCTCTGCTCCAACTGAGCGATGCTATCCTCTGGCCCCCCAAGCGCGGAAAACGCCAAGAGCGCAGGAGCTGTCTCTCGGAGTGTTGCCGGTGCGCCGAGGATCTCAGCCACTCGCGAATCTCTAGCAGCGGACGCCGCAAGATTGGCGCGACCGGTTAGTGACGCGAGACCACAAATCAGCCACGCATCTACCGCACCAGATTCCGTCCATTCCCCGAGTAGTGCGTCGGCTTGCTGGCGTACTTGGTGTAACTTCTCCTCGTTCCATGGGACCGCAAACGCGAGTCTCATCCACACTTCGGACACCGAAATCCTGAAGCGATCAGCGGTACTCCCTGTCATCGATCTAGCACGTCGGAGTGTGTCAATCGCTGATGGATTGCCGAGCAATGCAAGCGACAAGGCAAGCGCTTCCATGGCATCGCTGTTTTCTGGTGAAGACGCGGTCCATGCTATCACGACGTCGCGGAGCATCTCACGCTGTCTCCGGACTGCCAATGAATGGAATTCAGTAGTTGGTGTCGACAGTGGCGAGAACGCAGGGTAAGGAACCAACGCCAAGGAATCGCCGAGCCATTCCGGATCTGCCGCAAAACTGGCTGTATCTGGCGGCAAAGCGCGTCCAGGTCTGTACTCGTTTCCTCCGGTCATGAACATTGCGCGTAAAGTGAAGTATGACCGATCCCGAAACGATGCCAGGATCGATGGTCGCAGCTCGAATGCCCGCTGGAACATCAGAAAGGCCTGTTGCCAGCTAGTCCGGAAACGCCATCCCGAAGGGCTCGTTGGGTCCGGCAGAACTGTCATATCCCTTCGGAGACACAATGCGTAGCCGTACCATCCTATGAATTCCCTTGGCTCACTCTCTGTAATCCTCTCCCAATCCGGACACGCCTCACCAAGTTCGCCCCTCGCTTCTGCCTGCAATGCAGCTGTAATCCTTCGATCGCGGTCGGACATCTGCTCCATACCCAAGGCAGCCTGTTGTACCGAGATGCTCCAGCTGGCACGCTCGGCGCCGCCCCATGACCTGGAAAGCGCGACCCACATGTGGGCTTGTGCATAACCTGGATCGATAGCGGCAGCCTCGGAGAAGGCCGAGTCGGCCCGCGCGAGGTCCCAATCGTCAATCGCTCGATGCCCGCGTTCGAAAGCTTGCCGTGCTGACAGCGATCGTGTGGTCGCGTCCGACGGAGCATCGTCCGGCGGCGAACCTCTGAACAGCAACGCATCAGCCAAATGGGCGAAAAGTGAATCTGCTCCCGCGAGGTCACGGGAGACCCGAACGGCATGTTCGGCAATCCGACCACGTTCAGTGGCAAACAGCACGGCTTCCACTCGCAGTGAATCCCCGCCCTGGGCCGTCGCCTCTCCGCGAATGTAACGTCCCACTCCCAGCCCGCGCGCAATCCGCGCCGCGTCAGCGGATGATACGGTACTCATGCCCGCTTCTCTTATGGCTTCGTTCACCTCGAACTGCGCCACAACGGTCAGCCCTAGCCACCGGTTGAGCGCATCGTTCAGAAGTTGAACATCGTTGAGCGGTTCTTCCACTTCACCTCTAACTGTGAATGGAAGAATTGCGTAACGCGTGGTATCTGAATACGCGGTGTTGTCTTCGAGCATCCGGCCCACGATCTCAGATCCAATCCATCCCACTCCGACCAACACGGCGACGGCGACGGTTATCGCACTCCATATCCCGAGCTTGCGTCTCTCACCCTTCTGTTTCTGGTCCGGCTCCGGTTCCGGCGGAGCGTCCTTGGCTTCCAGAAGTGCCCCCGCGAACTCGGCGACGGTCTTATACCGATCAGCCGGCACTTTCTCGAGCGCACGCAGAATCACACGCTCGACAGCTGTCGGCACCGAAGGTCGCAGAGTCGTAATGAGCGGGGGCGGCATACCAATATGCTTCGCGATGATGGCCCGCGCAGACGGACCGTCGAACACCATCTCGCCGGCGAGCATCTCGTATGCCACGCATGCAAGGCTATATGTGTCGCTGCGGGCGTCGAGATCCTGGTTGCCGGTACCCTGCTCCGGGCTCATGTAACCAGGCGTTCCAATCGCGATACTGCCTTGCGTCAAACGTTCACCGCCTGCTTTGTCTATCGCCCGGGCGATCCCGAAGTCACTCACCACAGCGTGCCCGGCCTCGAGCAGAATGTTGGACGGCTTGATATCTCGATGCAGCACACCTTTCTCGTGGGCGGCAGTTAGGGCCCCTGCGACCTCCGCTGTGATCCGTATCGCTGCGTCGATGGTGAGGTGTTTGTCCTTCTCGATCAAATCGCGGAGCGATCCCGAGGCGAAGTAAGGCATGACGTAGTAAGGGATTCCATACGCTTCGCCCGAGTCGTAAAGTGACACGATATTCGGGTGATGAAGTGACGCCTCGACACGAATCTCGCACAGAAACCTGTCCACTCCGATAGTCTCGGCAAGAGCTGCCCGCAACACCTTGACGGCTACTTTGCGGTCGTGCTTGAGATCGTGAGCCAGATAGACGATAGCCATTCCGCCCGCATCGATTTTCCGCTCGATCCTGTACTGGTCCCGGAGAGCTTCGGTTAGCCGCGTTTCCTGAACCCTGTCCGGGTCTTCCGGTTCCACCTCCACGGTCTCGCTCGCGTCACTGGCCTTGGCGGACGGCTGTTCGCGATTCGCCGCAACGATATTTGCGTCAGTATCTAGTCGCACCGGCGTTTGTCGTGCTTGAATGCGCTCTACCAGCGCCAGCGTTTCTGGCGATGGCTCGAGTCCGTACTCATCCGCCAACACTCGAGCAAACTTCTCGTATTCGCGCAGCGCCGTCGCTCTGTCTCCATGCGCGTCGAGCAACCGGATCAGCCGTCTGACAGTGACTTCGTCCGCCGGGGCGGCTGATCCTGCCCATCTGGCGCATTCCACGGCCTTGAGGTAGTTCCCCTGCTCTTCGAGCGCCTTCACCTGCTGTAACGCGCCGGCCACTGCGTCGTGCCGGTACCGTGATCGCTCCAATTCGACCCAGCGTTCGAATTCGGGGGATTCGGACACGTACAAGCCGTCCAGGAAGGCGCCTCGGTAAAGCTCGAGCACCGTTTCGTGATCACCAGCTGCTACCGCACTCTCGAACAACCGAGCGTCAACTGAGACGAGCGTCTCGTCGAGCCCCACCTCCTCATCTCCGCGTGAAACGACGGTGTCCTTGCCCAACTCCGAGCGCAGAACGAATAGCGCCTGATTGAGGGCCGCACGAGCCTTTTCCTGCGTTTTCTCCGCCCAGAACAGCCCGAGCAGTTTATCGCGACGGTGCAAACCGATTGGCGCGGCAGCAGCGAGGTAGGCAAGCAGAGCGATCCGCTTGGGCCGCCGCAGCAGCTCCGTGGCTGCATTGCCCTCGGCATTCAAGACCTCGAGCTGGCCCAATAGGCGGATGGAGATCATCCGATTCCCCAGTAGTCGAAAACCGCTCTCCCGGTGATAGAGCGGTGAGACTGCGGTGTTCCTGCCTTGCTAAAGTTGCACCTAAGGTACGCGCTGGACACCACCACGCCAGTGGTGCCGGCGCAGCTTTTCAACTCAGAACGAGCAACACCAGTACAAGGAGGTTGAGATGAAGATGACCACCCTGCTCGCTGCCGTCGTGACGCTGTCGGTCGGCGCCGGTGGTTACGCTGTTGTGCGAGCTTCGGTCGAGTCGCCTGATCGCGCCTTCCATCCGATCGTGAGGACAGATCTGGATCGAACACCAACGGCAAATGTGTACGAAGCGGTGAACGAGCTGCGTAGCGGTTGGTTGCCCCGGGATTCGACCGATCACGTCGGCATCACACCGACCGTCTTCATCGAGCTGCGCTGCAAAGAGGTCGCATGTCTACGCTGGATCGAGGCAAATCAGGTCGAGAGGATCGAGTATTTGGCTCATGATTCGGCCCCTCAGCGGCTTCATCAGGGGGCTGCAATCGTCGTCACAATGCGAACGAGGGCCGTCGGACTCAATGCGGATACCACAGGTGCAGGATGAACCCGCCTGCGGGCGTAGCGCAGACATCGGAGGCATCATGACAATGCAACTCAATCCTGGCTGCCGCGAGCCGCCCCTGGAATCGGCAGCAACGCCGAGCACTTACTGCGACAGACGGCCAAGATTGTCAGCCCGGCACGCCAGCACCAATATCATCGCCGAACGCATAATGCTCAGCGACTTCCCATATGTCCGTACGCCCGTTGGCGTGCTGCCCTTCGTCAATATTGCCGACGAACCCACAGTGGACGGTCTCAGCGACGAATTCACCAACGGTGTGGTCGAAGCGATTCGAGCCATCAGCGGCACAGGCATGGCAAAACGAAGTTCGACGCTACCGACGAGCTTGAGTGACGTCCATTATCTCGACATCGGCCGGTGGCTGGAGGTCGATCTGCTGCTGATCGGCGAGGTAACGAATGTGGGAGACAACCTGTACGCCAACGCCCAACTCGTCTTTGCAGCGAGCGGTCTGCCAGTGCGCTCGTTTCGGTTCGAAAGAAAGGCCTCAGTGCCGTTCAATCGCGAACGGAGCGTTGCCGCCCAGCTCGCTCGGTGGCTCGAGGAGGTGCTGCCGAGGGCGGCTAGGCCCGCCTCCGTGGGACAACGACTCGGACGAACACACCCGCCGCAGTGAGTATTCTCACGGCGGCATGGCGTTGCCGCCGTTTATCTGCAGGTGGCAATCCGGACAGATATCGGATTGACTAGAGGCGTGGCGCTTCTACAGGCGGTACCTTTAGGCTGAGTTTTATACCCCATCACAAACCGAGTTTCACACACGGGCTCCAGGAATACACACGACATGGCAAGCTTGAACTACCTCGATGACATCACTCAATCGGTCGGCAACACACCCCTAGTCAAGATTCGAAAACTCACGGAAAACCGTGGCATAAAGGCAACCGTCTTGGTTAAGGTCGAGTTCTTCAATCCAACAGCATCGGTCAAAGATCGCATGGCCATCTACATGCTGAATGCGGCCGCAAAATCAGGTGAGCTGAAATCCAACAGTACGATAATCGAAGCCACTTCCGGCAACACCGGTGCAGCAGCCGCCATGTTCGGCGCTGCCCACGGTCACAAAGTCATATTGACGATCCCCGACAAAATGTCGAGCGAGAAGATCGACACACTCAAGGCGTTCGGCGCCGAGGTCCACATTTGTCCGACAGCAGTACCGCCGGACGACCCGCGGAGTTATTACGAGACGGCAAAGAGCCTGGCCGCAAAGTGCGACGAGCCTTTCATGCTGAACCAATATCACAATCCCGACAACATCGGTGCTCACTATGCGACGACCGGTCCGGAGATATGGCAGCAGACCGGAGGCCAGATCGATGTTTTCGTGGCGGGCGTCGGCACGGGCGGTACCATGTCCGGGACTGCGAAGTATCTAAAAGAGCAGAAGCCGGACATCGAAGTGGTGGCTGTCGATGTCGAGGGATCCGTCTTCTACGACTATTTCAAGACTGGAGAACTGCCGGAAGCCCACCCATACCTAGTCGAGGGCATCGGCGATGACATGCTTTGCCAAGCACTCGACTTCAGCGTGATAGATGAGATGTACAAGGTCGACGACAAACAGAGTTTTCTCGTGGGCAGAGAGCTCGCTCGCGAAGAGGGCATACTGGCAGGAGGTTCGTCCGGGTCAGCCCTCCATGCAGCATTGGAGCACGCACAGAAGCTCGACGAATCAAAGGTGCTCGTCGTGATCCTCCCCGATGCAGGTGCCAAATACGTGACCAAGATGTTTGACGACGAATGGATGAAGGCAAAGGGCTTCCTCGATTGAGCCACTTCGTCCATAATTAGTTGTGGAATTAGGGCCGCCCTTTCGGGGGTTGGCCCTTGAAGTTTTCTGGGACCGTCCACCGCGAAAGACGCTTGATGACAAAGCACAGCTTACTCGTTCTGTATTTTCTGTCAGTTGCTTGTTCGCCCGACGCTCCAGCAACAGATGAAAACGAAACAGGCGACGACCACTCGGTACACGTCGAACCTGAGCAAGCAGCCGAGTGGGGAATCGAAACCGGCGTACTCACAACGAGCGAGTTGTCGTCGCGGGTAACTGTTCCAGGCGTACTCGGACTGAACGAGAACCGGACTGCGCACATTTCGTCTTTTGTGACCGGTAAGGTCGTCGGGCTCTCGGTAGACCTCGGCAGCTACGTCCGTGAAGGCGACATACTGCTTACGATCAACTCGCCGGAATTCGCGGAAGCTCAAGCCGCGTACCTCGACGCAAATTCGCGGTGCAATCTCGCCCGACGCGATTACGAACGCGCGATCGAACTGTGGGAGACGCGCTCTATCGAAGAACGCGACTTACTGCTGCACGAAGCCGAGCTGGGGCAGTGCATCACCAACCTCGCAGCAACGGAATCTTCGCTTCATTCGTACGGAATCGACCACGAATGGATGGACGATCTGAAACAGAGGAGTGAGGATCTCAGTCATGAAGGCGGTGACCCAGATCTGATCGCAAACGCTGATTTACCAATCTTCTCGCCGCTCGAGGGCAGGGTGATCTTCAGAGATGTGGTGGTCGGCGAGCACGTCGATCCTACCGATGTCTTGTTCACCGTGTCCAGACTCGGTTCGCTCTGGGCGATTCTGGACGTTTACGAGAACGATGTGCCGTTCGTGCGCAGCACAAGCCACGTGACGATAAGGTCTCCGCTACACCCGAATGTCGAGTTTCCCGGTCGCATCACGTACATCAGTGATATAGTGGACGAAACGCTCAGGACTGTCCAAACCCGCGTAGAGGTGACGAACACCGACGGGTATCTCAGGCCCAACATGTACATACAGGGAATAGTGGAGAACCACGATGACGCGAGTTCGGTCATCACTGTGCCGGACGACGCCGTCGTGATGCTTCACGGTTTGTCAACAGTGTTCTTGCTCGGACCACCAGAGGCAGGTGAAGACCACCTCGTATTCCTGGTACAACATGTCGAGACAGGGGAGTTGATTGGTGACATGCGTGTCATTACCGGCGGCTTGGAGGCAGGCCAGAACGTTGTGTTCAAAGGAGCGTTCACGCTGAAGTCGGAAATCGACAAGAGCGCCGGCGGCCACGAGGGCCATGTTCACTAACGCTGCCACTAGATAGACGCGATGATATCCCGCATTCTGGAATTCTCACTACGCCACAGGCTGCTGGTAATTGCGGCGACGATCTCCGTCGCCGTTTTCGGTTTCTTCGCGTTCCGCAAACTCCCCATCGACGTATTCCCCGATCCATCACCCCCTCTGGTTCAGATCTACACAGAAGCCGACGGCATGGCTCCGGAGGAGGTCGAGAGGCTGATTTCGTATCCCATCGAAGCATCGATGTTCGGACTCCCGAAAGTCAGCAACATCCGCTCATTCTCGACCTTTGGGCTTTCCCTCGTCAACGTCTACTTCGAGGAAGGCACCGACATTTACTGGGCGCGCCAGTTAGTGTCGCCGCGTCTGCGCGAAATCGGTGAGGAGTTGCCAGACGAAGCGGAGGAATCGGTGCTCGGGCCAATCGCCACTGGCCTCGGCCTCGTGTACCTGTATTACGTGGAGGGAGACGACTACTCCACGATCGAGCTGAGAACCCTGCAGGATTGGTTGATCAAGTACGAGCTGAAGTCGGTGCCCGAAGTCTCACAGGTATTGAGCATCGGTGGCGATGTCAAACAGTTCCAAATCCTCATCGACCCCAATGCTTTGCTTCAGTACGGGCTCACTGTCTCCGATGTTGCGGATAGGGTAAGAGCGAACAATCAAAACACCGGAGCCAGTTTCATCACCCGCGGGCAAGAGGAGTACATCGTTCGCAGCCTGGGCCTGGTTGAGACGATCGAAGACCTCAAGGGCGTCGTCATCGCCAACCACGAAGGCACTCCAGTTTATCTCTCTCACGTGGCCGAAGTTGAGATTCTCCCAGGAATCAGGCGGGGCTCCGCACTCGCAATGGGAGAGGGCGAGAAGGTCGTGGGCATGGTGCTCAAGCTGTTCGGCTCGAACACCGCACGAGTAATTGACAACGTAGAAGAGAGAATCGGGCAGATAAACCAGTCTCTGCCGCCTGGAGTGGAGATCGTTCCGTTTTACAACCAGGCGTCGTTCATCAGGAACTGCTTTAGAACGGTCGCAACCAACCTGGCCTTTGGTGTGGTGCTCGTCATCATCGTTCTGTTCCTGTTCATGGGTGACATCGGTTCGGCATTCGTGACGATTCTGACTCTCCCGTTTTCCATCCTCCTCACTTTCATCTTGATGGAACGCATCGGCCTGGCTGCCGACCTGATCTCATTCGGAGGTTTGGCAATAGCCATCGGTCTGATTGCGGATGCGGCGATCATTTTCGTTGAAAACTGCTTCCGCCATGTCCAGATGATGAGGGAGGACAAAGCTACAGCCATAAAGAACGCCGGAGCTGAGGTAGGCCGTCCGCTCCTGTTTGCTATCGTGATTATCATCGTGGTGTTCTTGCCCATCTTCACGCTTTCAGGTGTGGAAGGTGTAATGTTTCGGCCGATGGGGTTCGCCATATCGTTTGCATTGGCAGGCTCCATCATTTTCACGCTAGTCTCCATTCCAGCAGTCGCTTGGTACGTGCTGAAGCAGAAAGATGCAACGGCGAAAGAACCATTCCTCATCGAGCGGGCACGGAAGATTTATCTGCCATTCTTCGAACGTTGCCGAAGGCATCGGCGGCGTGTGTTCTTCGTGACCAATGCCGTAGCAGCGGTCGGCGTGGTGCTCGTATTCACCATGGGAAGGGAGTACATACCCTATTTGGAGGAAGGCACGCTTCATCTCAGGGCTACACTCAACGCAAACATCAGCCTGGAAGAGACAATCACGAGGGCGAGTGAGATTGAAAACGTCGTCCTCGACGTTCCTGAAGTGACAGGCGTGTTGAGTCGCATAGGGCGCGGTGAGGTCGGAAGCCACGCTCACTTCGTCAACGATGTCGAAATGCTGGTGCAGTTGAGGCCTATCCAGCGATGGGAGGCGTTCAGCAACAAGGATGAGTTGATAGAGGAGATCCAGCATCGCCTGGAGGGGATGCCGGGCATGGCACTCAACATAACCCAACCGATCCAGCACAACCTCGACGAACTCATAACGGGAGTGAAGGCTCAATTAGCATTGCGGCTCTATGGCGAGGATTACGACATCCTTCGCGAGGTATCCGCCGAGATTGAGCACGTGCTGATGGAAGTACCAGGTGCAGCCGATGTGCAGGTAGAACAGTTCACCGGCCAGAACCAGATCCAAGTGGAACTCCACCGTGAGACCATCGCCAGGTACGGACTCGACATTGGGACCGTCCAGGAAACAATCGAAGCGGCCGTTGGCGGAATCGTGGTCGGCAAAGTCTACGAGGAGCAGCGACGGTTCGACATCTTCATGCGGTTTAGACAGGAGTCGCGCAGCAACATCGAGGCGATCGAGGCGCTGCTGATCAGGTTGCCGAACGGTGGGCAGATTCCGCTAGACATGATAGCGACGGTGCAGGCGGTCGAGGGGCATCGGGTCATCAGCCGAGAGGGAAACAGACGGTTCATTACGATCCAGTGCAACGTGCGCGGTCGTGACATCGGCGGGTTTGTTGGGGAAGCACGAAGCGCAATCAATGAAGCGGTGGACATTCCTCCGCAGTACATGCTCACGTGGGGCGGACAGTTCGAGCTGCAACAAAGGGCCAATCGTCGCCTGGCCTTCATC
The DNA here is from genome assembly GCA_964518955.1 of uncultured Gemmatimonadaceae bacterium. Taxonomy (GTDB): domain Bacteria; phylum Gemmatimonadota; class Gemmatimonadetes; order Gemmatimonadales; family GWC2-71-9; genus JBDGYW01. Next base: position 56,079 of record CAZFHS010000032.1, read on the forward strand.
GCTCCGCTGACGCTCCTATTGGTTGCACTGCTGTTGTTTGCCGCCCTCGACTCGGTACGAGAGACCTTGGTTATTCTGATCAACATCCCCCTAGCACTCACAGGCGGCATAATTGCGCTTGCCGTTACCGGGCAATACCTGAGTGTGCCAGCATCGATAGGGTTCATCGCCATCTTTGGCATAGCACTAGAGGATGGACTCGTATTGCTCGCCTCTATCCGTGGTTATCTAAAAGACGGCAAGCCGATGTTGGAGGCGATACGGAGCGGTGTGAACACGAAGCTTCGGCCCGTGTTGATGACGACGTTCACCACGGTGTTCGGCATTTTGCCGCTGCTGCTCGCGAGGGGGCCGGGTGCCGAGATCTGGAGACCATTGGCCACGGTTGTGGTGGGCGGACTGCTGACCTCGACCCTCGTGACGCTCGTAATTCTGCCGATGGTGTATGAGCAGTTCGAACCCGGTCGGCCAACTACCGTATAGCGCCAACTCCTTCAATAAGGCGGTCGACCTCGCCGGCCGTCGTATAACAGGCACAACCGGCTCTCACCAATCCTTCCTCGGCAATTCCGAGTCGTTCTGTTACGACCGAAGCCAGAAAGTCACCGTTGGATACGAACACGCCGTGCTCTCGAGCGAGCAACGCGGCTACCTCTGCCGAGGTTTTTCCTTCGACGGTGAAGGCAATTGTCGGAGTGCGTGGTTCGGAAGGAGGAGGGCCGTATATCCGCACGTTCGGCATGTCCGAGAGCCTGGACCACATTCTCCCGAACAACTCTTCGCCACGCGCGTGCAGTTCGGCGATCCCAGCCATCAGTTTCTCGCGACGGCTGTCACCCTGAGCAAGCGACGCAAGAAAATCAACCGCCTCAGCCGCTCCAGCAATACCCTCGTGGTCTAGCGTACCGGTCTCGAAACGATCGGGGATGATCTCGGGAATGGGATCGAGTTTGGGCACATTCAGTTCATGAAGCAAAGTTTCGCGCCCGAACAACACACCCAAATGCGATCCGTAGAACTTGTACGGCGAGCAGGCTAAGAAATCGCAGCCCAGTTCGGCTACATCCACGAGTTCATGCGCAGCGTAATGGACGGCGTCTACATACACGAGTGCACCGACGCTGTGCGCGAGTTCTACGACCTTCTTCACATCGTTGATCGTGCCTAGTGCATTCGACGCGGCACCGATCGCAACGATCCCTGTATGCGATGACAGAGTGGTCTCTAGCGCTTCCCAATCCAAGGTGCCCGTTTCCACAACCATCGGAACCGTCTTCACTGGGGTGCCACGATCGAATGCGATAGCACGCCACGGAGCTACGTTTGCCTGGTGATCGAGCTCGGTCACCACGATTTCATCGTTCGGTCCAAGCCTTCGCCCCAAAGCGCGAGAGGCGTGGAATGTCAACGTCGTCATGTTTGTGCCGAACACGATCTCCTGCGGCTTTGCACCCAGAAACTCTACGAATGCCTCGCGCGCCGAGTCGATCAGTTCATCCGTCTCGACCGAGGTTCCAAAAGCCCAATGCCTATTGGCATTGTGGTTGATTAGATAGTCGCATACTCGATCGACGACGCGCTGAGGTACCTGAGTGCCACCTGGACCGTCGAAGTATGCCACGGGTCGACCGGCCTCTTCACGCTCGAGCGCCGGGAACTGCGTTCGAATTTCTTCTACGGACAACACCATATCTGCCTCGCACCCTGTTCCACTGGTTGGAACGATTTCGGCTATGCCCGCAACGCCTGATCGAGATCGGCTAGCAGGTCGTCGCAGTCTTCACAACCCACGGAGAGTCGTATCAAACCTTCGCCTATTTCTGCCTGCGCGAGTGCCTCCGCTCCCATACCGGCGTGAGTCATGCTGGCAGGATGTTGGATTAGAGTCTCGATTCCTCCTAGCGATACCGCCAAGGTGCAGAGATTCACCGTTTGGAGCACCTTCCTACCTGCTTCTAGTCCACCGTTTACCCCGAACGAGATCAGAGCACCCGGCCCTTGCATCTGTCTCTTTGCCAGCTCGTACTGCGGGTGCGTCTCGAGACCTGGATAGAGAATCCACTCGACATTCGGGTGTTGTTCCAGCATCTCGGCCACATTCATTGCATTACGCTGCGCGCATTCGACTCGCATCTTCAAAGTCTTGGCGCCCCGAAGCACAAGCCAAGCCTGATGCGGATCCATCGTTCCGCCCAGCATTTGCCAAGGTTTGACGGCGCGCTTCATGACGTCCTCTTCCTTGAACACCAGCAAACCGCCTACGACATCGGCGTGGCCATTGATGAACTTGGTGACACTGTGGAGAGAGATGTCCGCACCCATCTCCAATGGGCGTTGCAACACGGGTGTAGCGAAGGTGTTGTCCACGGCGAGTAGGATGCCGCGTTCCTTACATATTCTGGATACCGCGGGTAGGTCCGTGAGGCGCATTGTCGGGTTGGACGGCGTCTCCACATATATCATCTTGGTTTCCGGCCGCAGTACTGCATTGATCTGGTCCAAATTCCCTGTATCCACCCAGCTGGATGAGACACCAAATCGGTAGAACTCTTTCTCCATGATGATCCGCGAAGGACCGTAGAGTGAGCTTGTGCCTACGATGTGATCGCCGGCAGACAAATAGCTGAAGAACAGAGTGCTCACTGCTGCCATTCCGGATGCCGTTGCGAGGGCGCCCACCCCGCCTTCGAGTGCAGCAATCTTCTCGTGCAGTCGGTCGATCGTAGGATTGCCCAGTCTGGTGTAGATGTACCCGCTTTCTGTGCCTGCAAAGCGCGATGCACCCTGGTCGGGAGTTTCGAACGCGAATGTTGAAGTTTGATATATGGGAGCGGCTACAGCTCCGTAAGCAGGATCTGGCGCTTCACCTGCGTGGATAGCTAGTGATGCGAGTCCAAGGTCGTTGTGGCCATGCTTCCGGCTGGTCATTCGTCTCACCTTGCGAAAAAGTCTGTGAATTGGATGGTGAAATGTAAGGGGTGGGCACGGAAGGGGGGGACGGAGGCAGAGGTGCCGAGTAGCAGATTGGTGCCCACTCAGTACCTATCACCACGGTGGCGAAGTCCGTGCCCAACAAGTAGAATCCCGCTCAAAGCCTGCCAATCCATCACATTCGCCAGGGGAGAGTATGCCCGCTTCACGACGCGATTTCATCAGAACAATGGGTGCCGGTCTTGCTAGCGCGGGAACAGCCGCAAGTGGTCTGGCTTGCGCGCCCGGCGGTGCCATGTCGGGAGAGTCAGAGCGGCTTCTTGTGCCGGATCCAGACCACCTCGAGCCAGCTCCTCTTGGATACGATCGACTTCCTCTCGAGTGGCATCAGGACCGTGCCCGCACACTCAAGGAGCGAGTCGATAACCTCGGTGTATCTGCGATCGTGCTCTCTTCCGACCAGAACATGGTGTATTACACTGGTTGTTTCCGAGGCAGTGGAGAACGGTCTACTTGGGTTCTGTTCCGTACCGACGAAGAGGATACCGCCTACTGGTACTCGCCCGGAATCGACCGCGAACTCGTCACCAGTTGGTGGGCCACGGAAAATGAATACTATTTTTGCTACCCACACGCCGAAGGAGGTTTTCCGAATCGCGGCGAGGTTGTTCAGGGCCCGCGCGTGGACCTGTTCGAATGGCTGCTGACAGGGCTGAGGCGCCGCGGACTGGCGGGAACTCGCATCGCCATCGACCGAGAACTCTCCGCATCCCAGTTGCAGACGGTCCGCCGAGTGATACCTGGCACACGCTTCGTAAACATCGCGGATACGTGCCTGCACATGCAGCAAATCAAGACTCCCGAAGAGTTGGCGTTGACGCAGCGCGCATACGGCTACTTCGACAAGATCCACGCCTTCGCACGCGACTATATACTCGAGCGCGGTACCGACGCTACCGACTTCGAATTGGGTCAGGCACTCCAGGCATATGGAATAGAGTTGTTGATGAACGACATCAACTACGACGGCAAGCCTCACACGGCGGTAGGAGTCGACGTTACTTCGCACTACGTTCGCGCCGGCGTAGCGAGCGCGTACCCGCACCCTAATCAGTTCTTCTATTCCAAGATCGAGCGCGGCCAAACCGTCTACGTGAACACCGATATTCTGCTGGGAGGGTACGGTGGCGAGTGTTATCGCAACTATCTGATCGGACCGTGGACGGACGAGCAGGAACGGATGTGGGAGGTAGTGGCCGAGACGGTTCAGATTCAGGAGGAAGAGTCAACGGCGGGAGCAATTTGTTCGGATATCGCCGCCAAGATCCACCAGCATCAGGTGGACAATGGAATGCAGGATTACATCTACCACAGGCCCGCGCACGGGCAAGGCCAGATCTTTGTAGGTCACCAACCGCCGTTCATCGCTTTGGGCGACTACACACCATTAGAAGAGAACATGACCTTCAGCGTGGAGCCGGGGCTCTACAATGCAACAGCGGGGATCGGGATCAACCCAAGCGACAACCTGAGAGTGACTGCGAGCAGGGGCATTCGTTTCAGCTCGGTTCCGTTTACGAAGGAGTGGAGTCTTTTGGAGGTGTAGTGAGGGGAGAGGGAGAGGGAGAAGAGGGAGCCCCCTCCCTCCCCTCCCTCTACTCCGGCCGGCGCGAAACCTTCACTACCCTCCCGGACACGGCACCGGCCTAGTCACCGCTTCGTCAGTCAAGATCACAAAGTCTTCGTTTTCCCCATCGCGTTCAGGATCGAAGAGCTCGACATCCTCGACCGGGCGCATTACGACAATCATCGTTGAGGTGCCTGGACGATAGCGCGCCAGGTGTTCGGGAGTTCCCGTGCCTCGTTCGACGTGGAACGAACCCACCATGTGAAGCACCAGCGCGTCGGGCTGACGCATCAAGTGCTCGCTGATTGAGTACGCCATCGAGGCATCCCATAGGGCCTGCGCATGCAGAGGGTTTGACGCAGAAGCGTGTGACGACATCGGCATTGCCGGCATTGCTGAGTCGCCTTGTGCAACGCGCCGCATCGCCGGCGGCATCGGGCACCGTTCGCGCATATCCTCCATAGCGTCGACCATCGCCTGTCGCCACTGGCCTTCGTACTGCTCAGACGGCATTCCAAACGGTAGCGGAGGCAGTGTGGAAAGGGCCTGCGCGCTCAGATCCAACAAAGCATCCCGCCCCTCACGCGTTACTCTGTTTGCATAACGCCTAGGCGCGTTTGCGGCGACAACGGCAAGTCCTTCCTGCTTCGCGAATTCGATCAACGGCCGGTAGTCTGTTTCATATTCGGGCCACGGCCGACTGCTCTTTCGAAACTGATCTTCAGTAATGAGATCGTGCAAATACTCGTCCAATATGTACTGCGCATCGCGCTCGAACATCTCGAGCGAAAGCGTCACCAATCGCGATTCACCTTCATCCGAGTATGAATGCCCGTGGGCGGTAAACGCGCGCGACAACAACTCGGCCTCGATCAAATGCCCAGTGAGATCGTTGTGAGACTCGCCGATGAAAACGACCTCTTTGTCCGCCATCGCTTCCACTACAGCATCGAGTGAGACGAGGTCTCCTGAACCCGTGTAAACGCGGTACTCGCCAACTCGGGGGATTGTGTCTTGTTGAGAGGACGGAAGGGAGGGAGGGGATTGGGAAACACAGGCGACATCAGAGGCGTATGCTACCTGGACAGGAACAGCAACCACAGCTAGGAGAACGATTGCCTTCGACATTTGCTTCATGAAAGTTACCCTCATTTGATACGCGCCGTCTGACGGGCGGCGCGCTTGCGCACTATCGCATTCAATGCTCGCTTGCGCAGTCTAATCGCGTCCGGCGTGATCTCGATCAGCTCGTCATCCTCAATGTACTCCATGGCGTACTCGAGCGTTATCTGCAGCGGTGGTTCGAGCAAGATATTGTCGTCCGACGCTGCCGCGCGGATGTTCGTCTGTTTTTTTGCCTTGCTCACGTTTACATCCATGTCACCAATGCGGGCGTTTTCTCCAACAATCATTCCTTCGTATGCCGGAGCCCCCGGAGCGACAAAGAGTGTACTTCGTTCCTGCAGCCCGAACAGTGCAAACGCCACTGCGTTGCCCTCCCGATCGGCTACCAACACACCTCGATTCCTGCCGCCGAGCGGTCCCACCCACTTTCCGTATTCGAGAAACCTGTGGTGCAGAGTTCCTTCACCTCGTGTATCTGTGAGGAATTCAGAACGAAATCCGAACAGGCCGCGCGCAGGCACCTTGAACCGCATGCGAACCCTGCCCTGGCCCGGGTTCTTCATTTCGATCATGTCTCCGCGTCGGCTGCCGAGCTTCTCTATCACGACACCGAGCATTCCTTCCGGCACGTCAACGATCATCTCCTCGTACGGTTCCTCAGTTTCACCAATTTCATTCTTCCTGGTGATTACTCGCGGTCGACTCACCTGAAACTCATACCCCTCCCGTCGCATGGTCTCCATCAGGATCGCGAGGTGCAATTCACCCCGCCCGGATACCCTGAGCACCTCGGGTCTGTCGGTTTCTTCGACCTTCAGGGCAACGTTGCGCTCGAGTTCCTGAAAGAGACGATCCCGAACTTGGCGGCTGGTCACGTACCTGCCACACCGTCCGGCGAAGGGAGAGTCGTTGAACATGAAGTCCACCGACAACGTCGGCTCCTCTACCTCGATGCCTGGCAAACGTTCCGCCTTGCTTGGATCGGCGAGGGTGGTACCGATCTCTACTCCCTCCAGCCCCGCGACTGCAACGATGTCTCCCGCCTCGGCCGTATCTTGTTCGACCCGCTTCAGACCGTCGAAGCCGTACAGTCTCATCACTCGGCCCGGGACGATTTCTGCCTCCGGCACCAGACCGGGTTTCCCCAGAGGCAGCAACGCGACAGCCTTTCCCACTTCAGCCCTACCCCGTTCAATGCGACCCACCGCTATCCTGCCGATGTAGCTCGAATAATCGATCGTGGACACGAGCATCTGAAATGGAGCAGCGGGGTCGCCAGGAGGCTCGGGGACGGTCGTTAGAATCGTCTCGAACAGAGGGGCCAGGTCGCCGTGTTCGGCGGTAGGGCGGTCAGGCGGTAGGGCGGTAGAATCCGAGTCGGCGCTAGGGCGGGGCGATTGGGTGGGTCCGCCTGTCCGCCCGTCCGCCCGTCCGACTTCGGTACTCGCCCACCCCTCCTTCGCCGACGCATAGAGAAACGGCGCATCCAGCTGCGCGTCCGTCGCCTCGAGATCGAGCAACAGTTCGAGCACCTCGTCATGCACCTCTTCAGAGCATGCATCGGGGCGGTCGACTTTGTTGATCACGACTATGGGCTGCAGGCCGAGCTCCAGGGCCTTGGATGTCACGAACCTGGTCTGCGGCATCGGGCCCTCTGCCGCGTCTACCAACAGAAGGACTCCCTGCACCATGCGGAGTATGCGCTCTACTTCTCCACCGAAGTCTGCATGCCCCGGGGTGTCGACGATATTGACCTTTACGCCGTTCCAGGAAACTGCCGTGTTCTTGGAAAGGATCGTGATGCCGCGTTCCCGCTCCAGCGGGTTCGAGTCCATCACACGCTCTTCCACCTGCTGACCCGTACGGAAAGCACCAGCCTCACGCAACATCTTGTCGACCAGCGTGGTCTTGCCGTGGTCTACATGCGCGATGATAGCAACGTTTCTGATTTGCCGCGGAGCGGGCGGATTCACTAGACGACTCGGTGACGGGCTACATAGAACGTAATTGCAAGCCGGGGATTATAGATAGGAATGGTGCGGGCGACAAGGGAACGGCTGCCCTCTGCACGCAGAGTATCAACCCCTTTACACGCTAGTTACCTTATTGTGGAACCACTTCTCCTGAAAAGGCTGTCGAATGAGTGAGTTGATCGCTGACAAACAACGTAGAAAAGACCTCCTCAAACACATGATTCAACAATTGCATGCCGGTGAAGCACCGGATGCCGTGCGTGGACAGCTCGTCAGGCTTTTGGGACAGGTGCCCTACGATGAGGTGGTAGAGGTAGAGCAAGAGCTGATTTCGGAAGGCATGCCTTCTGAAGAAGTCCTGAAACTCTGCGACGTGCACACGGAGGCGTTGCGGGGAGCTATCGACACGAGCAAGGCGCGAACCGCTCCGGCAGGGCACCCGGTTCATACGTTTCAGCAGGAAAACAAGGCGTTGGAGTGGGAGCTCGCGAGTTTGGGGGAGTTATATGAGAAGGTCGCTCAGTTGGATGCAAATGAAGCTGCGACTGAGCTCTTGCAGGGTATTCGAGGTCACTTCAATGCTTTGATGGACGTCGAAAAGCATTACCAGCGAAAAGAGAACCTGCTCTTCCCGTTCCTCGAGAAGCACGACATCACTGGCCCGCCGACGGTCATGTGGGGCAAACATGATGAAACGCGGGAACTTCTGAAAGCTGCGATCACTGCGTTGGAAGCCGCGACCGAGGCAACGGCCGAAGAGCTCTCCGGAGTTATCGACCTGGTTCTCAAACCGGCTTCGGAGGCGGTTTCCGGAATGATCGACAAGGAAACCGAGATCCTCCTGCCGATGTGTCTCGACACACTCGACGATGCCGAATGGTACGAGGTGTACAAGGGCAGCGACGAAATCGGCTACTGCGTCGTGGCACCGGAAGACTCGTGGCAGCCCAAAGGTGTCGACGTTTCCGACGAAGAAACCACTTCGGGCGGGCGCATTCAGCTGCCAACCGGGAGTTTTTCGGTACCGGAACTCGAGGCGGTTCTCAACTCGATCCCGTTCGACGTAACGTTCGTCGACGCAGAAGACACCGTACGGTACTTCAGTCACGGCCGTGAACGGATCTTCGCGCGCTCGCGGGCGATCCTGGGCCGCAAGGTGCAGTTCTGTCACCCACCCAAGAGCGTGGACACCGTCCAACGGATCCTCGACGACTTTCACTCAGGCAAACAGAGTCATGCTCACTTCTGGATCGAACTTGGCGGAAAGTTCATATCGATCGAGTACTTCGCCCTGCGGGATGCGGAAGGCGAATATCTGGGCACCCTGGAAGTGAGCCAAAATCTCACCAGCAAGCGAGCTCTCACCGGCCAACAGCGACTGCTCAACTACGTCGAGGACGAGGAGGCGAGTTGAGATGACAGAGTGCCCGGATCGCCCGACGATTACGCCGGAGATGAAGATCGACGTCCTGCTCGAGGCGTATCCTGAAGCAGAGGGCACGTTACTCGAGTTGGCACCAACTCTCGACAAGCTGAAAGATGCGGCCCTGAGAAAGACGATTGCCGGACTGACCGACATACGGAAAGCGGCGGAGGCTGGCGGAGTATCGATGGGTGAAATGATCGGCAAGCTGCGCACCGCAGCCGGTGTCGAAGAAGCGTGGAACGAAGGAGATCAATCGATGCAAGATGGAGCAGGACGTCCGGACTGGGTGATCGAGGCCAACATCGTCGAAACGCTCGACGCTCGACCGATGATCGAGGCAGGCGAACATCCACTGCCGCAGGTCATGTCGGGAATTCAGAAGCTCGACCCCGGAAAGATCTTCTTGTTGGTTGCGCCGTTCACACCGACGCCGCTGATTGGAAAGGTGCATGAAGCAGGGAACCTGGCCTGGTGCGAGCAGGTCGGCCCGGGGGAATTCAAGACCTACTTCAAGCGCGGCACCTGACCATCCGGTTCAGTTCGGGTACCCCCCGAGCTGAACCGTGAAGTTCAGGGTTTCACCGGCATCCAGTCGGTCAACCAAAAACAGATAAACCCCACGATCGTCCGGGCCGCTGACCCGCACGCCATCCTGCGTCAACAGCACCGAACGAGGATTCCCCTCGAACACTGCCCAGACGCCGATGTCCTCGACACCTTCCGTCCCTTCGTTCCGGATAGTCAATCGTGCACCTCGGTCTGCGGTGTCCTGTAGACCCGTGCCGATGTTGGCTCGGTTGCGCCACCAAGACGCCAGGCCATTGGGCCCTGGCACCCAGATCTCGTCGACTGGCACCTGATCCAAAAACCGGCCCAACAACTCTGCCTTCTCGGGCCCGGTGACCCAAGTGCTGTGTACGCTCACGTAGTGAATGCCCCTGTGCCGGCGGACCGTTTCCCAATCTCTCCGCCAGCCATCTGCCAACTCGTCGTCGCTCAGATTTTCCTGGTTGACCAAATACAAATCGTCCCGTTGTATCCGAGGGATCAATACGAGCGGCTCTGACGAATCAGCCGCAGACGTTTCGAGAAGCACCGGCAACCCTACGGCAGAGGCCTCGCCACCGAGGATATAGGTGAAACCCGTCTCTGCCAGAGCATCGAGGGTGAGGTCGTCATAGCGTTCCTCAGGGGGTCGGAACCCGAGGATTTGCTGCCCTGACAACTCCGCGAGCCCATCGGCACTCTGCCTGAGTCTCGTGATCTGAGTTCGAAGCGGCTGGCCGACGAAAACCGAGTGGTCCTCGCTGTGCGAACCGATGTCGTGGTACTCGGCGAGATTGCGCACGAGGTCCGCGTTTTCAGCAGCCCATTCGTTCACGCACATGAAGCCGCCTCGCAAGCCGCGAGACTGCAGAAGATCACCCAGATAAACCGCGTTCTCGAACTGCCACTCAGTGTCCATTGCTATGAGTAGCGCATTCGGCTTGCTGCCTGGGTAGAGCGCGACTTCGGTCGCGGGAACCGACAGGCTCCACGTCACCAGGTCGGCGACGAGGCGATCGAACGCATCTTGGTTATCGTGACCCTCAGCCGCTAGATCCGGGTCGAACCCGACCCAGGCAAACCGCCCAGTTCCTCGCGTTCCAACCGCTGCGGCATGGAAAACTTCGTCGACGGGGAACGCCTTGCGATCGTAGTCCGCCCAATACGCCGCACCGGGCAGCCCCGCGATTCCCCATTGCCCATCGCGTTGCAGGAACGAGATGCGGTGCCCCGCCATCGACGCGGTCCCAATGGGGCCCATGCCGGAAGCAACGAGGAACATCGTTTCGGGTCCTGAGAATTCGCGCAGGTTGCTGCTACCCATGATCGAATGGAACCGGTTCCAACCGATCCAGTTTGCGTCGGCGTCGCGTACACCTGCAGGCCCAACAAACACAACTCCTTTTCCAGTATCGAGGCCCCGGTGAATCGCGTCCACATCTCTAGGAGACAGGCAGTATGAGTGGGGGAGGACCAATAGTTCGTGTTGCCAATCGTCGATAGACGATATCGTTGTGGCACTCATACCGACGCGTGTGAGTGCCTCCACCCAATTCTCAACCCGCGGTGGCATCCCAGTCTCGGGATCTCCCCAATATGCGCGGTTTGCAGCGTCGTCCAGGATCACCGCCTCTCTCCCGGCGATCTGAGGGAAAGCGACTGGTGAGTGGACTGGCTCTGCAGGAGGACCGCCGGTGCGTGACAACACAAACCACACCAACGCAGCTATCGACGCCGCCGAAACGAGCGAGCGGACCAGAAGTGGCCGCCGAATGTGCGGTTCGATTTTTCGTGTTTTGCGCTCCATGTTATGAAAGATATTCGCGTAACGTCGAGATTTGCCTACCTTTCTTAGTCGCCCGCGCGAGAGTGCCAATCTACCAGCACCCATAGACCAGGATTTCCCGTGAGAAAGCAGAACCTCGCATCGATGATTCGTGCCAAGAGCTCCGAGTACGGAGCACTCGTCGCAATGAGCTTCAAAGCAGATGGCGCCTGGAAGAATATCACATACAGTGAGCTCGGCGGATATATCGAGAATCTGGCCAAAGGACTCTTAGAACTCGGCGTCAAGGCCGGCGAACGTGTGGGGATCATGGCTCCCAACAGCCCTGAATGGGCCATTGCGGACTTCGCAATTCAGAGTGTTGGTGCGATCACGGTACCGATCTACGCGACCAATACATCGGGGCAGGCTGAGTACATAACCGAGGATGCTGGACTGAAAGTGATGTTCGTGGGCGGAGCGGAAGAGCACGAGAAGGTCAGCCCCTTCGCGCCAAAATCATCTCTGGAAAAGATCGTCGTGTTGCATGGAGCCCCTTCTGAGCATAGCGAAAACACGCTCACCTACTCAGAGCTATTGGCCAAAGGCAGCGAATCCAGCAGAGACGGAGAGATCGACGACATACTCCAAGGCATATCCGTTGACGACATCGCGACGATCATATACACGTCGGGCACCACGGGCGAGCCCAAAGGCGTGATGCTCACCCACGCGAACTTCTTCCATCAGTTCCGAGCTGTAGACGACTGGTTTACCGTCACGACTGAAGATCGCTCGCTCAGTTTCCTGCCGCTCAGCCATGTTTATGAACGGTCGTGGTCCTACTTTGTCTTCAACAGTGGCGCACAGAATTGGTACGTGCGCGATCCGAAGCAGGTGATCAGCTATCTCTCCGAGGTGCGCCCGACCGTCATGGTCAGTGCTCCTCGCCTTTACGAAAAGATCTACTCAGCCGTTCATGACAAGTTGGACCAGGCTCCGCCGTTGCGTCAGAAGCTATTTCACTGGGCAGTCGCGACGGGCAGAGAGTATGCCTCGGCAAAACATGGCGGCGGGCGACTCGGAGTTGGCCTAAGGATCAAACATGCGTTGGCTGACAAGCTCGTGCTGCACAAGATCCGCGACATCGTGGGTGGGCCGAAGAACTTCTTCTCCGCCGGCGGCGCACCGATGGCGACAGAGATCGAAGACCTCTTCTTTGCAGCCGGGATACTAGTATGCCGCGGGTATGGCTTGACCGAGACCTCTCCAATGCTGACCGCAAATTGCCCTGACGCATTCAGGTTCGGCACCGTGGGCCGGCCGGTGGTGGACTGCGAGATCAAGATCGCCGAAGATGGCGAGATTCTCGCCAACGGGCCCAACGTCATGAAGGGCTACTTCAACAAGCCAGAAGCAACCAAGGAAGTTCTGCGCGATGGCTGGCTGTACACCGGTGACATCGGAGAGCTTTCGGATGACGGGTACCTCACGATCACGGATCGTAAGAAAGACTTGATCATCACATCGGGTGGGAAGAACGTCGCACCCCAGCGAATCGAAACCGCTGTCGGCAAAGACCATTACATCGAGCAGATAGCCGTGGTCGGCGAAGGCCGGCGTTTCGTCAGTGCCCTCATCGTACCGTTCTTCTCGGCGTTGGAGGAGTTTGCTGAGCGCAAAAAGCTGCAGTTCGAGTCGAGGCGGGACCTGATTAGGATGTCCGAGGTGCTGAGGTTCTTCCGCGACCGTATCGACGCTCACTCCAAGGAACTGGCGAACTTCGAGAAGATCAAAGAGTTCAGACTGCTGCCCGACGACTTCACGCTTGCGGGCGGCGAGATCACCCCAACGCTCAAGGTGAAGCGCAACACAATAGCGGCGAAGTACCAGGACTTGGTCGAGGAGATGTACGCCTAAGAAGGGCGGTAGGGCGGTAAGACGATAGCCCCTGCCTCAACCTCACGTTACAGGTGCCGGAGGTGCGATCGCGCCTCGTTCCGCAAAATCGATCCTGGTACCGCTTCTAACCGCTTCTACACCGAGCGCCACCGACACTCCTTCGCCCCAGGCGACTATCTCGTCGGCGACCGGGCGCGTGTCGTCTCTTATCGATTCGATGAATGCTCTGGCCGCGTGCAAGCTCGGCTCTCCTGCATTGCGCCTTTCGATCTCGATCAACCGCCCTCGGCCCCGGTACGGCATGTCTCCAGACGTGGATAGCGAGGCAGTTGTGTTTACTCCAGCCTCGACCAACGCATCAGGCACGGCAGAGTTTGGACGAGCGGGCTCGTAGAAGATGTACCCGTCCTCGAGCGTGAGTTCGATCGTTCCGCCTGTACCGTAAATGACGACCTGACAGCCTTGCTTGTGATTGCCTATGATCGAGCTGAACACCAGAGTTCCGCCGCTCGGGTAGCTGTAGATGGCCTGGACGTTGTCCAATGTCTCGCGTCCGTCGTTGTAGAAGGTGATGGCTCCGTTGCCGACGACGCTCGTCGGGGTCTCACCGAACACCCAATTGGCCGTGTCGATATGGTGGGCTCCAAGCTCTGCAACCAGACCGTGTGAGTATTCCTCGTAGAGGCGCCAGTTGATGAGCCGCTCCAACGACGGTTCCGGAACGGGCCGGCGCCAATTGTAGTTGCGGTGCCAATAGGCGTAGACGTGAGACACCTGCCCGATCTCGCCTTCCTGAATACGCCGGAGAGCCTGGCGGTACCAGGCGGCGTAGTGGTATTGCAGCCCGATCTGATACTTCTTGCCGCTGGCGCGTACGGCCTGCACGATCGCGTTGCACTCCTCGACCGTGAACGCCATCGATTTCTCGCCGTACACGTGCATCCCGGCTTCGAGCGACGCAATGATATGTTCAGCGTGATAACTGAGTGGGCTAGCGATGATCACTCCGTCCAGATCGGATTCGGCGTCGAGCATGGCACGGAGGTCACTGTATGCCGGTGTGCTTTCACCTGTGATCTCACGAGCTTCATCGAAACGAGGTTCGTACACGTCACAAACTGCGTTCACGCTCACCCCCGGCACGCGGAGGAACTGCCGCATCATGTACTTGCCGCGGCTGCCGGCGCCAATGATGCCGAGGCGGATTGGTGCACCGGAAGATCCTTGCCGTGTGTCGCCGGCATCTTCTTCAGTACATGCGTTGAGGATCAACAGACCTGCACCGGCTGCAGCCGCCGCGGACGTTGTCGATAAGAAGTCTCGTCGTTCCATGATTGTCTTCCCTAGGGAATCCGTGTCAGCGGCCGTCAGGCCAGCCAATCTTCAATGAATGCGAACCGTTCGGCGTTTCCAAAACAAACATTGCCCCACGTTGCTGCCCGCTGTCCAGCAAAAAGGTGGCTTCGTCGGGTCCAATAACGAATAGCGCAGTGGACAGCGCATCGCTATCCGTTGCAGTCTCAGCTACAACCGTGACCTGAAGCATCCCTTCGACCGGAGCCCCCGTGCGGGGATCGATGATATGACTGTACCGCCTACCGGCGATCTCGAAGTACTTCTGGTTTGCACCTGAAGTAGACAGCGCCCGGTCGCGGAGCTGCACCGTTGATAGCACTCGGGTGGTGTCGTCAGGGTCGGTCACGTTGACGGTCCAGCCTGGCCGACCCGGTGGCGCGCCGAAAGCGACGTAGCTGCTCTTGCCGGCACCGACCAAAGCGGCGTCAACTCCCTGCCGCCGTAGCGTGGCTGCCGCACGGTCCAACGCCCAGCCTTTGCCGATTGCTCCAAGATCGATTTCGACTCCGTCACGACCGAACCGTACCGTCCGCGACTCTGAGTCCAACTCCAGCATAGGCCATCCCGATCGTGCGCGTGCGCGCGAGAGTGCACGCCTGGATGGTCTCTCGCCCGATCCACCGAAGAATCCCCATGCGGACACCAGTGGGCCCACGGTGATATCGAACGCGCCGTCTGAGAGTCGGCCGTATTCCCTCGCTCTGTCGAGCAGGCCAAACAGTTCCGGGTCGACGGTGACAGCCTCGTCTGCCGCCGTGGCATTGATCCGAGAAACCTCACTGTTCGGCCGGTACCTACTCAGCGTGGCTTCCACGTATTCGATTTCCGCAAACGCCTCTTCGAACAGCTCCGATGCTCGGGTGGTGTCTTCTGCGACGAGAAAGATCTCGACCGTCGTGCCCATGGCCGGGCGGGAATCGTGAAAGACTGACTCTTGTGTGGGGCTCATCAGACGACCACAACTCTCCATTTCCTCTGTAGTGACGCTTTGACTTCGAAACCCGGCGGCCGAGCTTCGAACTGGTCGGGCAGAGGGTACTCGTCTACCGGGTCGTAAGTCAGCGCCAAGACTCTCAATAGACGCTCGGCCGTGGGACCCATGACCTTCTTGCCGTTCTCCCAGCGAGATACTGTTTCTGGCGATACTCCAAAATGGCGGGCGAAGTCTCGCCCTGACCAGCCCAGATGTTTGCGCAGGAAACAGATCTCACCGGGGGCGAGTTTGTGCGGAGACTTCGCCACGCTCCTTGCCAAGACCCGGTGCAACTCAGCCAACCTTTTGATAATGACGCCGCCGTGCCCGCAGGCTGCACATTTGTGAAACTTCACACCTTGGAGTATCACATGCGGCAGCTCACTCCCAATGTACGGATGACTGCCGATAGACTCGGTTGTTGCGCCGCCGCACTCGGGACACTTCATAGTCACTCTCACTTTCGCCAGGCGGTGACAATAGCCAGGTGCCTCTTTGTTTCGAATTGCACAACAACACAAATCGTCTGAGTGTGAACCTGATAGCGCCAACGATCACCGTAGCACTCTCCGGCAGCCGGCCACCCTCCGCGAAGCACGTTCAGACAATCGATCTGAGAAAGCCTGTCTTTTGCCATCTCTTGTCTGGCATGATACCAGAACTCAACATCCCCATCTTCCAAGATCTGCCGAATCAGCTTCCGGGCGTCGGTAGGCACCAGAGGTTCTTTCAACAACTCCAACTCCGCAGTTGATCTTAAATCAATGTTGACATTATGTCAATTCACATCAAGCGAATTGGAGAACGATAGAGCTTGGGGTATGTGCGGGCAGTGTCATTTTGCTGCGATAAGGCGTGATTCTATGCGAAAGCAGCGTGGGCACACGGACGAATGGGTCTAGCGCCCCACGGTTTCCGCCCGCATTTTAGCAATCCGATGACCGACGCATTTGATCGCCTCAAGGCAGCGTTGGCAGACCGCTACACGATCGAGCGAGAGATCGGTGCTGGCGGCATGGCAACGGTGTACCTCGCCGAGGATGTGAAGCACAAGCGCAAGGTGGCTGTGAAGGTGCTACGTCCCGACCTCGCAGCAGCGCTCGGCACAGATCGGTTTCTGCGCGAAATCGAGATTGCCGCCAACCTGAATCATCCGCACATTCTGCCACTCCTGGATTCCGGCACCGCCGAGGAGCAACCTACCGCCGTAC
>CAZFHS010000033.1:0-72756 GCA_964518955.1 uncultured Gemmatimonadaceae bacterium
AGAATTCCAGTGGCAATGCCACGCCATCCTGCGTGAAGAAGAGCGACTGCCTTCGATGTCGGATCGAGCAGATACACCGGGACGCAATCCGCCACAAGCACGGTCAACAGGATCCCCGGTTCAGAGGTCAAATGACCGTCTAGACCTTCTCTGATCGAGAGGCCTTGCACCCCGCCCTCCCACCGAGCCAAGTCAATGCCATGCTTCTGGCGTGAAACCACAAACCGCTCGAAGCCCGGCTCGAATGAACTCTGAAACTCCGTCCAGTTCCGAAGCACTCGTTCACCCGGGTCCCGTCCCCAAAGCCCCAGGTCAAAGCCACCATCCGCACCGGTAATGCCGGCAATTACTCCGTACTTGGCGCGCCATTCCCCCAATTCGAGTCGAGGGGGGGCTGGCTGGTCCAATCCGCTTTCAGAAAGGGGAATTGCTCCCGAATAGCTCACCCGCAGCCCTCGTCGTCGAGCCGTTCGATTTCGGCACCCAGCGAGCGCAGGCGCTCATCGATCTTCTCGTAGCCCCGATCAATTTGCCCGATGTTGTAGATGGTGCTTTCTCCTTCGGCGGCCAAGGCTGCCAACAGAATCGCCATTCCAGCCCGGATATCAGGGCTTTCTACGATTCCGCCCTTCAGCCGTGAAGGTCCGGAAACGACCACACGGTGCGGATCGCAAAGCACCAGCCGGGCACCGAGCCCCACGAGCTTGTCCACAAAGAAAAGGCGCGATTCAAACATCTTCTCGAAAATCAGCACCATGCCGTCGCACTGAGTGGCGACGACCACGGCGATGGAGGTGAGATCGGCCGGGAATGCGGGCCAGGGGCCATCTTCGATTTTTGGAACATGTCCACCCGAATCGGGGCGGATACGGCGTTCTTGGGATGCTGGTACGAGGAGGCTGCTGCCGTCGAGCGTCGGGTGCACTCCCAGTCGGTTGAAAATCATGAGTATGCTGCGCAAATCTTCTGGACGGACCCCCTCGATCTTCAGTTCGCCGTCGGTAACTGCTGCGAGGCTAATGAAGCTGCCGATCTCGACGTGATCCGGCCCTACCTCCACTCTAGCTCCGTGAAGACCTTTGGTTCCCTCGACAGTGAGGATGCTGGTACCGATCCCCTCGACGTGTGCCCCCATCGCCACGAGCGCTCTTGCCAGATCCTGGACATGCGGCTCCGTGGCCGCATTTCGCAGTACCGTGCGACCTCGCGCCATACACGCCGCCATCAGCGCGTTTTCGGTACCGGTGACACTGGGTTCATCGAGGAACACTTCTGAGCCATCGAGGTGATTGGCGTGCAGCCTGAACTGCGCCCCGATGGAAACCTCAGCACCCAATGCCTCGAGCGCCTGGAAATGGGTGTCCAGCCTCCGTCTCCCAATCACGTCACCGCCGGGGGGCGGTAGCACAACCTGTCCGAATTTCGCGAGGAGTGGCCCGGCGAGGAGAATCGATGCTCGTATCACCGCACAGAGATCGGGGTCCAAGCGTCTCGATTCTAGCGGTGCCGGATCCACCGTGACCGAATTTGGCCCGGTCCATTCGACGCCTGCACCAAGGTGGGCAAGCAGCTCCAGGAACGCGACCACGTCTCGAATTCGCGGAACGTTCACTACCTCACAAGGACTATCCGCTAGTACGGTGGCCGCCAAGATGGGCAGCGCCGCGTTCTTGTTGCCCGCAGGACGTATTGTCCCGTTGATGGGCTTACCGCCAGTAACACGAAATCTCTGACTCATCGTGTGGCAAACCATATGACGCCACCGTCTCGAACGCAAGCTCACTCGCTTGACACGGTGCCCGAGCGAGCGAATCTTGCTTGTGATAGCGTTCAAAAACGACGCCCGCGTCGGTTACTCGCAAATACGCAACGGGTTTACGATGGAATTATTGGTGTTGGTGATCGATCGAGGGGACAAGCTGGACTCGATATTGTCGGGTTTTGTCGAGATCGGTGTCACCGGCGCAACTATTATCGAAAGCCGAGGCATGGCTCGCCAGTTGACCGAAGGGTCCGCGACGGCGCCCGTTTTCGCTGGCCTTCAGGAGTTGCTTTCGGGTGCTCGCCCTCAAAGTACGACAGTGTTTTCGGTAATAGAGACGCAAGAAAAGCTCGATGCCGCAATCGAGATGATCCAGGCCAAATGCGGAGATATGACGAATCCGGGAACTGGAATTGTCTTCACCATTCCGGTTAGCCGAGCTGTTGGCTTGGCATCTGAGCTAGCTTCCAAGAACGGATAGCCTTTTGACCGGGAAGATAGCCCGCTTGCAGCTGTCGGCTGGCACTCTGCTCAGGTTGGGAGATCAGAAGGAGGGTAAAACCAATGGGATGGGCTGATACACTAACCGCCCTTTCGACTGCGGCCATCGCGATAACGCTCCTCGGTGCATGCATTGCGTGTGTCCTCTTGCTGCGGGATATGCGGAAGCTGATCGGTGAACTGGAATCTTTGACGAAGATGTTCGATTCAGACGGCAAGCCCGCAATCGATTCATTCCGCACGATGATAGAAGACGCCTCCGGCGTAGTTGCGACGGTGAAGACGGAGGTGGATGGATTGGTTGACACCTCCAAGGGGATTCGCAAACGCGCCGAACGAGCAGCAGCCTCCATCGACGACAGGCTCCACGACATCGAAGCTCTAGTGGATGTCGTGCAACAAGAGGTGGAGGATACTGCTCTCGACATCACAGCGGCGCTCCGTACCACACGGCGAGGTGGAAAACTCTTCAAGAGAATGCGCCGTGCCTTGCTTCGGCGCGGCCGGAGGCGCTAGGGTGTGACTGCCGGCCGCTTCGCAGCGGCAATCGTAATTGCCCTGGTACTTCTCGTTGCCCTTCCGGCAAATGCCGCCGCGTGGACTCCAGGTACGCACATCTTCCTCGCCGACTCGGTACTGTCGAACCTTGCTCAGCTCCCATCGGCCGTAGCGGACCTCCTTCGCGCCTTTCCCTACGACTATCTGTACGGCAACATCGCGGCTGACACCTCCATCGCCAAGAAGTACGCTCGCGTTGGTCGTCACTGCCATTCCTGGAATGTGGCCAACGAGATCCTCGGTTCTGCAGCCACCGATCCACTGAGGGCATTCGCGTGGGGATACATGTCGCACCTGGCGGCCGATACCGTGGCGCACAACTTTTTCGTGCCTCGCCAGTTAGTGGTAACGTCACGGACCATCGCTCTGGGGCACTCGTACTGGGAAAGCCGTTTCGAAGCACACTTGGGCGATTCGTATGCCACCGCTGCGATGGATGTCGTGCGGATGGATCACGCCGGTGCCGACGCACACCTCGATCGTATCCTGGCCCCAACAATTTTCTCGGTTCGAACCGGGCGCAGGCTCTTCCGCGGGATGGTGGGGGTCACCGAAACGCAGAGCTGGCACAGAGCGTTTCGCATACTTGCCGCCAGCAGCCGCTGGGACCTGGAGCCACATGTAATCGAGCGGAATATGGCAGCGGCGTTCCAACTCGTGATGGAAGTTCTCTCTCAGCATGACGGCATGGCCAAGAAGTTGGACCCGTCGGGTGAGTCATCCCTGCACCTCGCCAAGAAGATTCGGCTCGATGCTATGAGGAACAGAATTCCCGGCGACCAAAAAACGCTCCGTGCACTGGCCAAAGAGAGCTTCGGGCTTCCGGGCTGGGACGTGCCCTTCTGGGAGAAATCCGAAAGGCAGCACAGACGCCTCGAGCGTGGCATCGGGTATCGTGGACCAACGCAACATACCAACCAGTAGACACTCAGCTCACTAGGCGTTCCTCGAGTGCCTGGCGAAGTCTGGCAGGATTGGCCTTTCCTCCCGACGCATCCATCGCCCGCCCCATCAGAAAATCGAGCAGCCTCGTCTCCCCTGCGCGGTAGCGAGCAGCGTGATCAGGAAAAGCTTCGAGTATCTCGTCCACCCAGACATGTAGCTCAGCACCACCGCTCACCTGCATCACGCCTAGACGATCCGCCACCTCCGCCGGCGCTTCGTCTCCCACTACCAATGCCGCGAACACCTCTTTGCCAGCTCGTTTGCTCAGTTTGCCGTTGCTCACCAGCGAGAGCAGTTCCGCCAGCCGTGCAGGATGAACGCGGTACTCGCCATGGTGCTTTTTCGCATCGGCCAAAACCGATTCCATCACCCAATGGGATGCCTCCTTCGGGTCAGCCCCACCACCGATCACTGCTTCGAAGTAGTCTGCCACTTTGGCGGAACTGGTCAGCACTTCGGCGGCATATTGCGTGAGGTCATACGATTCCTCAAACCGACAGCGCCTATCCCATGGCAGCTCAGGCAACGACGCACGTTCGGACTCCACATCGATACCCGACTCGCGCAATTTCAGCAGAGGCAAATCTGGATCGGGGAAGTAGCGATAGTCTGGACTGCCCTCTTTGTCTCTCATGACTCGAAGGCCTTGTTCACCGAAAGCGAATGTCTGCGACGTAACTGACTTTCCGGCCTCCAGGCTGTGTAGTAGAGATTCCCGAAGTAGTGAAAGGCCTTTGACCACCCCACCAAACGAGTTCAAGTTTTTCAGCTCCTGCTTCACACCCAGCTTTTCTCCCGGGCGACGAACAGACAGGTTTGCGTCGACGCGCAGGCTCCCTTCTTCCATGTTGCAGTCAGACACATCCAGGTAGGACAACAGCTGCTTCAGTGACGTCAGATACGCCCGCGCCTCTTCGGGCGAGCGAAGCTCCGGTTCGCTCACTATCTCCGCCAACGGCACACCCGAACGGTTGAAATCGATAGCGGTGTGCTCCGGTACCAGGTCGTGCAACGACTTGCCTGCGTCTTCCTCTAGATGCAGACGACCTACGCCGATCCTCTGCGACCCAACGTCGGTGTTGACCTTCAGAGCCCCCGACGTCGCCAAAGGACGCTGGTATTGTGAGATCTGATACCCTTTGGGGAGATCGGGATAGAAATAGCCCTTTCGCTCGAAAACGCTGACATCGTTGATCGAACAACCCAGTGCCAATGCGGCACGCACACCCAGTCGAACGGCTGCCCGGTTGGGAACGGGCAATGCCCCGGGCAGGCCCAGGCAAACGGGGCATACGTTGGTGTTTGGCGGCTCGCCGAAGGCAGTCGAACAGGCGCAGAACATCTTCGAGTTCGTCCGCAGCTGCACGTGGACCTCCAACCCGATTGCCGTCTCCCGACCCACTAGAACTCCTGCATCGAGTCTACCCGGTCCTCGAGCAAGCTCGCGGCTCCCAACATAGTGGACTCGCCAAATACGGGAGCCATGAGTTGCCCGCCTATAGGCAGGCCGCTCGCTCTCCCTATCGGCAACGAAACTGCCGGCACCCTAGCCAGGTTTGCAGGACACACGAATGCGTCGGCTCGATACATGGCGACCGGATCGTTGAGTTTCTCGCCGGCCCTGAAGGCGGTAGTCGGTGCGGTCGGCGTGAAGAGCAGGTCTATGCCATCGGAAAACACTCGAGAGAACTCATCGGCAATACGCTGTCTAGCTGCTACCGCCTTTTTGTAGTACGCGTCGTAGTAACCGGCTGAGAGCACGTATGTCCCAACGATGATCCTGCGTCGAACCTCCGGCCCAAAGCCGCTTCCTCGGGTAGCCTTGTACATGCAGCTCAATCCATCTATCGCATTCCGCGAAGCTCGAGTTCCGAATCGCACTCCGTCGAACCTGGCTAGGTTGGAGCTAGCTTCAGCCGGGGCGATGATGTAGTAGGTCGGGATAGCTGCCGCCGTAAGCGGCAGAGACACCTCTCGAATTGTCGCCCCTCCCGAGGACATCACCGAAATCGTCTGCAGGCACGCGTGTCGAACTCCTGGATCCAACGAATCGGAGTAGTACTCGGCAGGTACGCCAATCGTGAGGTGGGAGAAATCGACCGATGGTTCCTCCAATTCAAATGGATCGAGATCGGCACATGTGGAATCCTTCACATCACGCCCTGATATGGCGGCGAGCGTCTTGGCCGCCCGATCGACCGTGGGTGCCAACACTCCTATCTGGTCCAGGGAACTCCCGAATGCCACTAACCCGTGTCTGGATACGCGCCCGTATGTCGGTTTCACACCAACGATGCCGCAGAATGCGGCTGGCTGCCTCACAGATCCACCGGTCTCGGACCCCAATGCCGCATCGACCGCCCCACCGGCAACGAGGGCAGCCGATCCGCCGGACGAACCTCCGGGAACACGATCGCCAGATATTGGGTGGAGCGTACGACCGAAGGCCGAATGTTCCGTCGAAGAGCCCATTCCGAACTCGTCCAGATTGGTCTTACAGGAAATCACGCCACCTGCTTCTTTGAGGCGATTCACCGCAGTCGCCTCATATGGCGATTGATACCCCTGCAGCATCCGCGAAGCACAGGTTGTCGGATACTCGAGCGTGCAGATGTTGTCTTTTATGCCGAATGAGAGTCCACTGATGCCGGAATCCGAGCCTTTGATTTGCGCTACTTCGGACTGCCTATGGATGGTGTCGGCGTCGTAGCAGATTGCGGCATTCAGATCTCGCGCCGCCGGAGCCTCTAAGCGTGCCGAGATGCTACGCCAACTTTCGACTCTCGAAGTCACCCACCACCCATCGATTCGGGCTTTGGAACCACGAAGAACCCGCCATCGAATTCCGGAGCAAAGGTGGCGGGATCGGCAATCGTTGTGTCTACCTCGACTTCGTCGGGTCGGAGGTGAAGTGGACGTGCACAGCCTGCGTCGCCCGGAGAGGGGTGGCCGAGCGTGAAACCGAGGCTGTCGATCTGCGAGATGAACGCGATTATCGAGGCAATCTCCGCGGTGAGGCCATCGACCGCTGACGGCTCGACTTCGAGTGCCGCGAGTTCGGCCAACCGCTCGATTTCGTCACGTCTGGGCGGTTTCACGCTGTCTCCCAGTCTCGCTCCAATCCCGCATATGCAACGAGTAGTTTTTTGGTGCCAACCTCATCGTCGTCGAACGAGATCACCACCTTCAAATCGCGCCCATGTCCGGACAGCTCCATAATCGTGCCGGACCCGAAGCGTCTGTGCAACACTCGCTCGCCTTTCACGTACCGAGGACTGTCTTGCGAGACTTCCTCTGGTGCGGCGTCTTCAAATGTCATCCAGGTCTGCGATTTCGTCGGGCGCTGGTATATGTCCCCTCCGAAGAAACCGCTCGACCGCCTCTCATCGATTACACCTGGCGGAATCGAATCGAGAAAGCGCGATTTCAATCCAGGCATCAGCTGCCCGGCACGACGTCGAGTGCGAGCCCAACTCAAGTAGGTGCGATCTTGCGCTCGCGTTATCGCAACGTAGGCCAGACGACGTTCTTCCTCTGCGCCCTGTTCGGTTTCCAGCGCCCGACTGAGCGGGAAAAGACCGTCTTCGAGACCCGAGACAACCACAATCGGCCACTCCAGGCCCTTTGCCGTGTGCACTGTCATCAGGTTCACGCCCTCGGGGTCTCCCCCGACATTGTCGCTAGGGCTGATGAGTGCCGCATTTGCTAGAAACAGCTCGAGGGGCGACCCCGGCTCGTCGGCGTCCGCTGACCCGGCGACCGCCTCCTCGGACCACTCCGCCGCGCCCGCGACCAGTTCACGAACGTTTTCCAGGCGTTCCACGCCCTCGATACCCTCGCGCGCCAGGTACGATTCGTATTCGATCGACTCCAGTATCGATTCGAGCACGGTCACCGGGGCCATTTCGGCCAGGTTGGTCCGCAGTTTTTCGAACATCGCCGCGAACTCTGTCAGCACCGACTTGGCATGAGGTCGCAAATCGACTATCCGATCGGCGATCGCGGCCGTATCCAAAAGTGACTTGGACCAGTTGATTGCTTGCTCATCCAAAACGGTAAGGCTCGAAGGACCAATGCCTCGTTTGGGAACCCTGACTGCGCGAAGGAAGGCGTCGTTATCGGCCGGATTGATCACCAAGCGCAGGTACGCGATGAGATCTTTGACCTCTCGTCGTTGATAGAAGCTCGCTGCGCCGACGATTCTGTACGGCACGCTGGCTCGTCTGAACGCCTCTTCCACGGCTCTGGATTGAGCATTCGTACGGTAGAGAACAGCCATGTCCCGATATAGGTAGCCGTCAGTGGCGTTTCGTTCCCGCAGCTCGCGTGCGATCCACTCGGCCTCATCGCGTTCGTCCACTGCAGTGACGATGGCCACCGGATCACCGCCAGGCCGCGACGTGAACAGCGTCTTACCAAGCCGGTTTCGATTCTCTTCGATCACCCCGTTGGCTGCATCCAGTATCACCTGCGTGGACCTGTAGTTTTCCTCGAGGCGAACAATCGTTGCATCGGGAAAGTCCGTCTGGAAATCGAGCATGTTGCGAATGTCAGCCCCACGCCACGAGTAGATCGACTGATCGTCGTCGCCAACGACACAGATGTCCCGATGTTCGTTGCTCAGGTTTCTCACGAACAGATATTGCGCCCGATTGGTATCCTGAAACTCGTCTACGAGAACGGCATCGAAACGCCTCTGGTAGTGTTCGAGTCTATCCGGATGCTCACGAAATACTGTCAACGGGTGAAGCAGGAGATCGTCGAAATCCATGGCATTTGCAGACTTCAACGCTTTGGTCAGTTCCACGTAAACGGAGGCTGCCACTCTACCAACCAAGTCATTGGCGG
The DNA here is from genome assembly GCA_964518955.1 of uncultured Gemmatimonadaceae bacterium. Taxonomy (GTDB): domain Bacteria; phylum Gemmatimonadota; class Gemmatimonadetes; order Gemmatimonadales; family GWC2-71-9; genus JBDGYW01. Next base: position 8,615 of record CAZFHS010000033.1, read on the forward strand.
AGCCAGCCAGTTCATCTGGGGGCACCATCCTGTTTTTGGCAGCAGAGATGATCGACTGTATCTGACGTGGCGAAAACGTACGGTGCGAATACCCGAGTTTTTCAATTATCCGCTTGATCAGAGCAAGCCGGTCGTCTTCATCATAGATCGTGAACTGCGATGTGAACCCGAGCAGCGGGGCCTCCCGCCTGAGGAGGCGAGCCGAGATGGAGTGAAAAGTCCCAATCCACAGTCCCGCCGGTTCGCGTTGCAGCATTCGGGTGACGCGATCTCGCATCTCGCCGGCCGCGCGATTCGTGAACGTTACAGCAAGTATCCGGTGGGGTGCCGTTCCGCGATGTTCGACCAGGTGAGCTATTCGGCTCGTTAGAACACGGGTTTTTCCTGACCCCGCGCCAGCAAGCACCAGAAGAGGACCGTCACGATGTTCCACCGCATCCTGCTGCGCGGTGTTCAAGTCGAAGTTATCCACTGACGTCGGCTTCCCCCGCAGTCGGCACCGTCGCCACGAACGTCGCACCGCCATCTGTGGACGCCAACTCCAAGTGTCCTCCGTGAACATCTTCAACTATGCGCCGAGCGAGCGCCAACCCGATGCCCCATCCGCCTGACTTCGTGGAAACCCCCGGCTCAAAGAGTGTGTTCCGCACTTCGATGGGAATGCCAGGCCCGTCATCCGCAACCGAAATCCGCGCCTTGTCTCCCTCCGCCTCTACAGTAATGGAGACGCTGCCGCCCCGGCCACTCAACGCGTCTATCGAGTTGCGGACCAGCGCCTCCAGCGCCCATTCGATCAGCACCGGATCGGCGTTTATCGTGGGGCCGGATTCAGGGGCGCGCACGCTGAGGTGAATGCGGTTGGCGTGTCTTGGCAGCCGAGGTTCGAAATACGCGGCGACGCGTTCCGCGAGAACGCCGAGTCCCACTTTGTCGTGGCGTGCGGGCCGGCCAATGCGTTCGAACCTTTTGGCTACCCGCCCAAGCCGGTCCAGGTCCGCAGTCAGGTGCCCGGCAATCTCGTGCGCCTTCTCGTCGGGCAGGTCCGTGAGGCGATCCACCCATGCGTCCGCACTCATCAGTGGAGTCCCGAGCTGGTGTGCAGACTCGCGAGCCATGGCAACCCAGAGGCGGTCGCGGTGGCGGTCCACAGAGGTTCGGTACGCCCAGACGCCGACGAAAATTGCCGTGAGAAGTACGCCAACCTGGAGTATGCCTAGTCTCGTGAAACGTCGAGAAACAGGTAGAGCCCCAAAATGAACCGAATAATTGCCTGTGCTGAGCGGAGGCGACCTCTGATCGAGACCCTCGATGTATTCGCGGATCTCGGGCGTGTCTTCAAGGTAGGGATGCACGCCACCACTTTTGAACGGTTGGGGCAGGTTTGCTCCCCAGTAGGGAGTACCGTCCGGACCAGTCAGTACAAGCGGAATGCCCGTCTCCCTGATGATCTGGACCAGCGTAATCATCGCCGCGCCCTCTCTACCCGGATCGTTCAGAGCCGATATTATCTCGCCGTAGAGTTGCGCGGTTTCTCGTGCTTGGGTCCTGAGGTGGGATGCTATATCCCAGACCTGCCAAAGTGAAAGCCCTCCGAACAAAACTGCGAGGGAGAATGCGACGACCCTACCCTGTCGCCTGAGTGCGCGTCTTACCTTACGCGGCACCATTGGGCGTCAACCGCTCGGTTCCGAAGTACGGAGCGAGGGCAGCAGGAATCTCGATCGAGCCATCCGGCTGTTGATTGTTCTCTAGTAACGGGATTATCGTCCGCGGCAATGCCAAAGCAGATCCATTCAGAGTATGCACGAAATCTGGCTTGGCATTGAGCTCGGCCCTGTACCGAATATTTGCGCGTCGTGCCTGAAAATCTGTGAAGGTGGAAACGCTCGACACCTCCAACCATCTGCCGATACCGGCAGCCCACACCTCTATGTCGTATGTCTTGGCGCTCGCGAATCCGATGTCCCCCGCGGCCAGCAAAATCACCCGATAGGGCAATTCCAGCATTTGCAGGATCTTCTCCGCATGCCCCAGCAAGAGCTCCAATTCTGCCGGCGAGTCTTCAGGTTTGCATATTCTCACCAATTCGACCTTGTCGAACTGATGCACACGAATGATGCCTCTCGTATCGGCTCCGTGAGCCCCGGCTTCACGACGAAAACAAGGTGTGTATGCGACGAATGCCCGCGGCAAATCATCGGCGGCCAGGATTTCGCCTCTATGGATATTTGTCACCGGCACTTCTGCGGTCGGGACCAGGTACAAACCATCCCGAGTTACGTACATGTTGTTCTCGAGGTCCGGCAATTGTCCCGTTCCGAGGGCCGAATCCTCATTGATGAGCAGCGGCGGTGCAATTTCCAGGTATTCGTGGTCTCGTATGTGCACATCGAGCATCATATTCACCAACGAACGGCCTAGCCGTGCTCCGTGCCCGACGAACACGGGAAACCCGCTACCGCTGATTTTCGCGCCCCTTGGCAAGTCCAGTACGCCGAGGCTCTCCCCTAGCTCCCAGTGAGGACGCGCCTCGAAATCCAGCGTCGACGGCTCCCCCCAACTCTTGACGATCTCGAAATCGTCGGCCCCTCCGTCTGGCAACTCCTCGAGAGGGAGGTTTGGAACCTGTAGTGTAGTCTGCTGCAGTTCCGCATCCACCTCACGAACTTCCTGATCCAGGTCCTTGATCGTGCCACTCAAATCCCGCAGTTCGGCCAATAGCCCTGTTGCGTCTGCTTTTTCTTTCTTGAGGCGTGCAACTTCCTCGGAAGACTTGTTACGACGCGCCTTGAGCTGCTCCACCTCACCGAGGAGTTCTCTGCGCTTCGCGTCGAGTCCCGCGATTTTGTCCACCGCTTCGTTGAGCGCCGGGTCACGTCGGTTCAACGCGACCCGCACCACGTCAGGCGATTCGCGAAGTAGTTTGATGTTGATCATTTTGTCAGGAGGTCGGGAATCCGGGCTCCAGTTTACGATACCCGCAGTTCACGTTCACGAGGAATTCGAGCGTCACAGTTCGGTTCAGTGCGTTGATCTCTAGCACACGAAACTTCCCATAGCGCGGAAGCGATCCTAGGTAGTAGCAATTGCCAGAGGTGTTGCGCGACCGGCCTATGAACACGTCACCTTCGGACACAACAACGGGCGTGTCGACGATATAGTCATCGAACGGGGCTTCATCCACATCTTCAAAGTCTTTGTCGCTCAATTGCAGTCCGGCCTGCTGCGAGAGGCCAAGTGCACCAGCCGGAAGGATCACCGGAGTGGAAGAGGAATCAAGGTCGAACGCGAAGTCGAATGCAGCCCCCTCATCAGTGCGGGCCGCGAGTCCGAACGCGATATCAAAAGCGCTCGTCGTGGGTATCGGCGTTCCACGCAACGCATAGAGTGTTACGGTGTCGACAGAGTTCGGAAACGACGCCGGAATCAGGCCGGTATCGTCGCAAGCAAGTGCCGCAACAGCGAGAATTACTGCAGTTGCAGTCGAACAAAGGCGAGTGATTGCGTTTGGTTTCATAAAGCTGGGTGAACATTAGCGGTCGCTAGAAAGGCGGTCAACCCAACGCTCCGCTTGACTTCCCCGCATGGCCAACCTAGCTTGGCGCGCATGCCAAACATCCGCGATGTAGTGCAGGCATTGGGCGGTCGTGAGGGCGTAGATGGCGTCATCTTGCTCGGACACGACGGCCTAACAATCGACAGTTCCATCTCCGGCGGTCTCGACACTGACAGCGTCTCTGCATTGGTCCCACCAGTTATCGACAGTTGCAGCCGCTTTGGCGCCGAGGCGGGCCGCGAACAGTTTCTCACGGGTGTGATGGAGTACTCTGGCGGTTTTGTCGTCATTGCTCAGCTTACACCAGAGACCCTGCTTGCGGTCCTCATCAAACCGGACGTCAACGTTGGTAGCCTGCTGTACGACCTGCGACGTCATCGCGTCGCCATCGCCGAGCTACTCTAAGCATTGCGAGGCGCTGATGCGTCCTGCTGCTCGAGATGTGCCCGCCGTGCGGCGCATTGAATCGGCTAGGGCTGTATTTCGCTGCCTCAGCACCTAGTTTCGGAGCAACCACCATGAGCAATTGGGCCGCAGTCCTTGCCGGAGGTTCGGGAACCCGGTTCTGGCCACTATCTACGCCGAACAAACCGAAACAGATGTTGCATCTGTCGGGCGACAAGTCGTTGCTGGTTTCAACGGTGGCCAGGCTCGACGGGCTGATCCCGTCGGATCGAGTGCTCATCATCACCGGCAAGGCGCTCGTGGAAGAGACCCGGGCTCTACTGCCTGATCTACCGGAAGAGAATGTGCTCGCCGAACCGCGTGCCGCTTCGACCGCCCCGGCTCTGACCTGGGCGACATTCGTTGCAGCGGAAAGAGACCCGTCCGCTCGCGTGCTCTCGCTCCACGCCGACTGGTACGTGGGCGACGACTCCCTCTTCCGTGAAACCGCCTCCATGGCACTGGATATTGCAGAACGCTTCGACATGCTCGTCACGGTCGGGGTAGTACCTACCAGGCCGGACCCCGGATACGGATACATTCAGCCCGGTGAGGGTCTTGGCGACGGCGCCAGCCAAGTCGATCGGTTTATTGAAAAACCCGACGTTGAAACCGCCGGCGAACTGATTGAGGCAGGCGCACTTTGGAACAGCGGGATGTTCGCTTGGACGGCCACCCGATTCCTGGCAGAAACCGTATCCACTGCCCCGGAAATCGCACCTCATCTCGCACTGCTAGAACAAAAGAACGTGCCCGGGTTCTTTGCGAACGTGACACCGGTGGCAGTAGATGTATCGCATCTTGAGCGCAGCAAACGGGTAGCGTGCATACCCGGCAGATACCCCTGGGATGATGTCGGCACCTGGGGCGCTCTGGGCCGCGTGCGCGAGTCGGACGAAGCTGGCAATGTCCTAGTCGGCAACGCCTTTCAACACGACGCAGATGGGTGTGTGGCTTGGGCTGAAGACGGAGCAGTCGTCATCGACGGTGTGTCAGACTTAGTTGTGGTCAAGGCAAACGGCGTGACACTCGTGACAACCAGAGAGCGCTGCACGGCACTAAAGGACCTTTTGGAAAAACTCCCAGCGGAGATTCGGAGCATACCCCGATGACTGATCTATACCTGCTAGAGCCCGATCTTTCCCCCGCGTGGTTTCCCTTCGGCGACTGCCGTCCTATTTGCGAGCTTCGAACCGGCGTTTGGTTGATACGCGAACGATGGGAAGCGATCGCCGGGGGAGAAACTCAGGCTATCTTCGGCCCGCCGCACCTGCACGGCTTCGTGGAAGATTCGGTTCCTCCTGTAAAGGCAGTCGAACCCGTCAACGGACCCGCCATCATCGGTCGATCGGATTTCGCTCCGGTCGGAGAGGAGGTCAAACTCCTAGGCGAGGCATCCCAATTGGTGAATGACGGTGAGACGGTGGGGTGGTGGTTGCCCGCGGGCACCTCGTGGAACGGAGAAGAGGTCGATTGGCGTGAAACCGAAGTCGCGGGTGTGCTCATGCACGGCGCATTCGATCTGCTGACGGCAACGGAGCACCTCCTCGAAGCTGACGCTGTCGATTTCACACAGGAGTCTGGTGATGAGCTTCCACCGGGCAGCGTGGTATTAGGCGATCCATCAGACGTTGTAGTGCTTGGCGGATTGATCGAGCCGGGTGTGACATTTGACGTGCGCGGCGGAGTAGTCGTGATCGAGCAAAGCGCATACGTGATGGGCGGAACACGGCTCGAGGGTCCGGTGTACGTCGGTCCAGGATCAAAGATCCTCGGAGGGAGCATTCACGCTTCCGTGATCGGGCCACACTGCAGAGTACGTGGAGAGGTATCAAAATCCGCGTTTCTGGGCTTCGGGAACAAAGCGCATGATGGTTTCCTCGGTCACTCGGTAGTAGGTAGGTGGGTGAATCTCGGCGCCGGCACGACCACATCCAACCTCAAGAACACGTACGGGCCCATCAAGATGACGGTGGGCGACACGGGCGTAGAGACCGGAAGACAGTTCCTTGGAACCATGTTCGGCGACCATGCCAAAACCGCAATTGGGACCATGCTGAGCACCGGAGCGGTCGTAGGTACTGGCGCCAACGTGTTTGATTTCCCCACGGCCCCCAAGTACGTAAAACCATTTGCATGGGGAAATTCTGGGGCTCTCATGCAAAAAGATGGCTTCATCAAGGTGGCCTCACGCGTGATGCCCAGGCGCGATGTCGAATTCACCGACGACGTTCGCTCCATGTTGGAGATGGTCTACGACAGCGCCGCTACCGAATGAGAGTCACGGTACTCGGCTCCGGCAGTCGCGGAAACTCGGTGGCGGTATCAGTAAACGATAAAACACTTCTGATTGATGCTGGGTTTGGACCACGAGCTGTGGTGCGCCGGGCAAAGACAGCCGGACACACCATCGAGTCCATTGTCGGTATACTCCTAACACACGAACACATCGACCATACACGTGAGGTGGCACCGGTAGCTGCCACCTTTGGATGCCCGATTTACGGCTCCGCTGGCACCCTCGCCGCGCTCGAGTCGAGATTGGACGGCGCCCAGTTGCTGCCGATTGAGACGCACCGCGCGTATGAGATCGCCCCTTTCTCGGTCACCGCCTGTCTAACGAGTCATGACGCTGCTGAATCTCTGGCATTTACGGTTGAAAGCCCTGAGAATGGAGGCGCCAAGCTCGGAGTAGCGTATGATCTGGGGCGAGCATCATCCGCCGTACGATTCCTGCTGCGCGGCTGCCACTGCTTGATCTTGGAGTCGAATCACGACGAGACGATGCTGCGAATGGGACCCTACCCTGCTGCCCTACGCAAACGTATTGCGGGAGTCGACGGACATCTCTCGAACCGAGCGGCTGGCGCATTGTTGGCGAGCCTAGTCCACAAAGACCTCGAAACCGTGGTGCTTGCGCACCTGAGCGACAAGAACAACGAGCCCTTCCTTGCGGCAGAAACCGTTCGGGACGCTATCGGGGAAACCGGGTTCTCGGGAAAGTTGATGGTGGCCAAACAAAGCGAGCCGCTACCATTCATTGACGTGGGCCGCCCAGGTCCCTCAGCAAAACTGTCTAAAGAAAGATGACCTAGGACTCCGCCGCCTCCATATCGTGTTCGGTGAGGGTCATCATCTTGGACTCCCGCGACCTGATCATCTCTGCAAACGCGTGCGCGGTACTACCGTCAAATTCCGCTCCGGAACGCTCTTCGATGTACGCAAGGACTTTTTCTGACGGCCATGCATCTCGATAGGGCCGTTTGGTTCGCAGAGCGTCGTAGACGTCGCAGACATGTACGAGTTTCGAAGCCTTGTGGCAGTCACGCTTGTAGGAAAAACCCGGGTAACCGCCTCCATTGAGCATTATGTGATGCTCGTACGCCACCACGGCTGCCATATCGAGATCTGGTTCTGAAGTGATGATTATGCGCGCTCCCTCGACCGGATGTGCGTTCATGACCGCCCGCTCTTGAGGATCGAGTTTCCCCGCTTTGTTCAGCACCTCGAGAGGTATCCTCACCTTTCCGAGATCGTGGAGCAGCCCCGCCGTTCCGAACGCTCTCACATCCTGACCGCCAAGGCCGAGGTATTCGCCGAGAGCCATAGTCAAAACGCTGACGTTCAGCGAGTGGGTAGTGGTGTACTCATCGAATTCGCGCAGTTGCAGCAACGGCAATATGGCCTGTTGATCCCCATGCATTGCCACGGACAGTCCACGAACCACCGCCTCAGCTTCGACCAGTGGGAGATTTCTGCCGTCGTTCACTTCTCGGTGGAGCCAGCGTACGGCATCGGCCTCTTCTCCCAACGACAGCGCCAGAGTTGCGGTCTCAATCTGGCCGCCTCCGACAAAAGTGTCATCCTCTCCACGTATGCCAACTTCCCCCCATTTGATGCCCGAGGGGCGCAGATGGCTGGCCTCTGTGGTGTCGAAGCCGCCAGATGAAAGGCGTTGGATGGTGTCTTCAATGAACCGCTCCAGTTCCTCCCGCGTTACGGTGACGTCGAACTCGAGGCGCTCCATACCGATCGCTGCGAATCGGCCGCTCCAATCCCAGCTTCGCATTTCCCGGAGCGGCGTGTTACGGTAGATGACTTCGTTTTCGAGGAATGAATAGAACGGATTGCTGTCATCGCTGAGCAAATCGCTCAGTTTTTCGTAGGTGGCATCTAAGGCTCGCTCGCGAGATACGTGGCCGTCTGGGTAAAGAGCCAGTGCTGAGAGTGCCTGCGCAAACGCCGTAAGAAAATCAACTTCGCTGGACATCTACTTGCCTCCCCCATCCACACCGCTCGCCGCTCCGGCCACTTCGGGGTCACGGGATTTCTTTGCGGCCGCAAGGATCTTCTCCGCACGTTTGTCGGTTTTGTGGATTCGCAACGCAGCGAGCGCCGCGAGAAAGACCTTGCTCTTCTGTGGCATTTTTAGGCCCAGAAGTGTTTTTCTGGGCGCCGTCATTTGAATCAGCGCGTCTAGGGCAGAAGGATGACCACATGCACCAAAAACATTCACCGCCGTCACCCGAATGTCGTCCGGGAGCTTGGCCATGGCCCTCCGCACGACAAGCGGCACGGCTGCAGCGGGACACGATTCCTGTGCCGCAGCCAGCCCCATGCGCACCGTTCGTGGATCTGAGTCTCCCAAGGCGGCACACACCGCTCGGTCCCGGCCCTCACCCACCTTCAGACTGACCTTCAGCGATTCGCGTCGAACACGCGGATCGGCATTCTGGATGAACTTGGCAAAATCAAAATCTTCTGGCGGATTGGGCAATTCACCGAGTATCGCCAAGGCATTCCTCTGTACGAACCATCGCGGATCCTCTAGGCGCTTCACCGCTGCGGGGCCGACAGCGGGCCCGAGCTTCACGATGCGGTCCAGGAGAACTCGCCTCGTCTGTTGAGACTCGGATTCTGAAAGCACGTCAAGCATGGGATCGATTGCGGCCTCCCCAACCCTCCCCAACATCGCGTCCAACACCTCTGCGTCGATCGGCTCGGCCCGCAGCACCTCGAACACGCGCTCAGGAGAGCAGAGATAATCCCAAATCGCTCTGGCTGAATCTGGAACCTCAGCCTCGGCCAGCGTGTTTACAACCCACCGGAGACTTCCGCCTTCGATCAACTCCTCAATCGCACGCTCGACCGGTTCTCCGAAGGCGTCGACTTCAAGTGCCATTTGGAACATCCGGATCGGTTCCGGCCTGAACTGCGCCTCTGGAGACACCGAGTACATGGGTCCTGATGACGCAAGAACCTCGAGCGCATCTCCATACGCCCCCGGATTGGGATCTTTCAGCGACCAGCCACGAATCAACTGGCTCACTTGATCTCGTACGGCACCCTCAGCAATCACGCGTTTCTTACCCGCACCAGTTTCGGCATGATGAGTGAGTTTCTGGAGCATTCGCAAAAACGAGTGTGAGACAGTTTGTTCGTGCGCATCGCTCGCAGCTTGCACGAGTTCCAGCACCGCGTCCACCGCCATGCCCTCTGCAGCATTGAGTAGGAACCTGCGGCGTTGCGCTCGATCGCCTCCCATATCGAGGAGACGTTCAACAGTCTTGTCGTTGAGTGAGCCGACGAGCTTCGACATGCGCTTCTTGAGAGCAGTAGCCTCGCTACCCTGCGTGGTCTTGAGCTCGTCGGCAATCTTCAGCAGGTAGCCAACGATCACCTGATCGTACGCGGATTCTCCGCCATGTTCGTCGATAGCCTTGGCGACCGCATCAGGATCGGTGTCCAAGTCATCGTCGCGGCTTGGGCGATCGAGATCCCCCTCGGCGCTTTCGTCTACCGCAATCGCAGCGCGAGCGAGGCCTATCCAGAGCTGTGCCGCCCGTGTTCGAGCTTCACCATCGCTGCTGTCCTGGCCGTCCGGCTCATCATCGAGCAGCTGCAGCGCATCGTACGTGAGAGAGTGGAGTGTGATGTTGGGCCAGGCGGAGAGTTGGGCAGCTGGCCCCAACCCCACGGGTTTTTCGCTACGGTCTGCCTCGATTGCGAGCAAGGTGAGAAGATCGCCGATCTCGAACGCATCGGCTCCTCTGCGAAAACTCACCGCTCCCAGCTGATGGCGGTGGAGCCTGCCGGCGAGGTCCTGCAAAACGGGGTTCTTGGGATCTGTGGCCACGCCCTCGATCACCAGTTGATCTCGAGCGACGCCTAAAGAGAGGGATCCGCGCTCGGCAAGCAGCGGATCGAGACGCTGCGCCACCCGTTCGCAGGCGGGGCCCAGCGAAGGGTGTCCTTCTGGATACATCGCGTGTTTGTGAAGTGCGATCGACAATTCGATCAAAACGTCGGCAAGGTCACTCGACAAGGCCGAGCGGCCACCCTGTTCCTCAGACTGTGTCCCGGCTTCTTCAGTCACTTACGTCCATCCAATGGACCTCGTCACAAGTCTAACCGGATGTGGGTGATCCCTTTTCCCTGCGCCGCAGCGTCGGCGGACCCACACGTACGAGAACGACCGGATCCAGCAGGTCTCCGCCAAATAGTGTGAGGGTGTTGTCTTCTAACTCGAAGTTGTATCCCAACCACTCATCACCAAACAACACGAAGATCGTATCTGCGGCTAGCCTCCAACGTACGGTCTCTTCACCAAAACTGGCGGTGAAATCGCTGCGGACCACGATCACCTGGGGTCCATCCGGGGTGTCAGCCTGCCAGGAACCCGAAAGATCGACCGGTGCCTGCTGACCCCAGAGTGGGATTGGCAGCAGCATCAACGCGATTAAGAATGCCTTCATAGAGCGTCTCATTACAACAAGTTAAGGTTGTCTCCATACTGTTACAACCAGAAGCGCCCCGAGGTTTCCCCCGGAGCGCTCCGTCGGTTGGATCTCTTGGACTCGACCCGTCCGATTAATACATGCCGCCCATGCCGCCGCCAGGAGGCATAGGAGGTGCTGCGGGCTCGTCTTCCTTCTTCTCAACCACGACACACTCGGTGGTGAGCAACAAGCCTGCGACCGAGGCCGCATTCTGCAATGCATAGCGAGTGACCTTGGTGGGATCGATCACTCCAGACTTGACCAGGTCTTCGTATTTGTCGGTCTGTGCGTTGTATCCGTGGTTCTTCTGCTTCGACTTACGCACGTTTTCGACCACGATCGAACCTTCGACACCGGCGTTAACCGCGATGCAGCGCATCGGCTCTTCTAGAGCGCGGGCGATGATGTCGGCACCTATCTTCTCTTCCGGATCGTCGAAACTCAGCTTCTTGACCGAATCCTGCGAACGAAGTAGAGCAACTCCGCCACCAGGCACGATGCCTTCCTCAACTGCAGCACGGGTCGCATGCAACGCGTCCTCTACTCGCGCCTTCTTTTCCTTCATTTCGGTCTCAGTTGCGGCACCGACGTTGATCACGGCAACACCTCCAGCCAGCTTGGCCAGGCGTTCCTGCAGTTTCTCCCGATCGTAATCGGATGTGCTCTTGTCGATGGCAGCCCTGATCTCGGCGATACGACCTTGGATATCCTTGTCGCTGCCTGCGCCGTCGACTACGGTGCTGTTGTCTTTGTCGATGACTATGCGCTTCGCACTACCGAGATCGCCAAGCACCGCGTTCTCCAACTTGAAGCCGACTTCCTCACTCACAACCTTACCGCCGGTGAGAGTGGCGATATCCTGCAGCATTGCCTTGCGGCGATCGCCAAAACCGGGAGCCTTGACCGCACATACCTTCAGCGTGCCGCGCAGCTTGTTGACAACGAGCGTTGCGAGAGCTTCGCCCTCAACGTCCTCTGCAATGATCAGGAGAGGCTTACCCGTCTGAGCAACCTTTTCGAGCACCGGAAGAAGATCTTTCATTGCTGAGATCTTTTTGTCATGTATCAAAACAACGCCGTCTTCGAGGACTGCTTCCATCTTCTCAGGATCAGTCACGAAATAGGGCGACAGGTAGCCGCGGTCGAACTGCATGCCGTCTACCGTCTCCAAGTCGGTCGCGAGGCCTTTGGCTTCTTCAACCGTGATCACGCCGTCTTTGCCGACTTTCTCCATTGCGTCAGCAATGAGGTCACCGATTTCGACATCACTGTTGGCCGAAATTGATCCAACCTGCGCGATTTCGGTCTTGCCGCGGGTCGGTACGGACAGCTTCTCGAGATCGCTGACGACGGACGCGACTGCTTTCTCGACGCCACGCTTGATTGCCATGGGGTTAACACCGGCGGTGACGCTCTTCAGACCGTCGCGATAGATCGCCTGTGCCAAAACCGTCGCCGTCGTGGTGCCGTCACCGGCCACGTCGGACGTCTTGGTTGCTACTTCCTTCACCATCTGTGCACCCATGTTCTCGAGCGCGTCAGACAGTTCGACTTCCTTTGCAACGGTGACACCGTCTTTGGTGACCGTCGGGGAGCCGAATTTCTTGTCGATAACGACGTTGCGGCCCTTAGGGCCGAGAGTCACACTCACCGCATTGGCGAGCTTGTCGACGCCCTTTTTCAGGGCGCTTCGCGCTTCAACGTCGAAATGCAGTTCCTTTGCATTCGCCATATCAAAAATCTCCTTGAGTTCTCTCTAAGGCTCTCGGTCAACCAACGACGGCGAGAACGTCTGATTCTTTGATGATCAGGTACTGCTGGTCGTCTAAAGTGACCTCAGTACCGCTGTACTTGCCGTACAGCACCTTCTGACCAACCTCGAGCTCCATGGGAACCCGTTCGCCCTTCTCCATCCTACCGATCCCTACGGCGACGATCTCGCCCTGCTGGGGCTTCTCTTTCGCTGTGTCGGGGATGTACAATCCGCCACGCATTTCCTCGGTCTCCTCGAGCGGGCGAACCACTACCCTGTCAGCCAACGGCTGGATGTTCACCTTCGATTTGGCCTTGCTCTTTGCAGCTGCAGCCATGAGCGCGTCCCTCCATCAACGTATCTGATTGAAATAGTTAAACTTAAACGCAATTAGCACTCAATTGCATCGAGTGCTAATCATTTGATTGTGGAAAAAATAGCGTGGCTGCCGGCCTTGTCAAGCCGGCGCCACGCCATCTGGAGATTCGGTCAGCCTTCCTGACCGTACACGCGGACCGGAGAGGTTACGACCATCGACTCACCAGTGCCGGTTTGCCCTCCTCGTCCGTCACCCCAGCAGTAGACCAATCCATTCGAGGCCAAGCCACAGGTTGCCGAGCCGAAAGAGCCGAGACCCGCACTCACCGTCTGGAACGATTGCCCGAACCCGACCTCACTCGGTTCATACCTGCTCTCGAGCGTTCCGTCTCCGAGCTGACCGACTTCGTTCCGCCCCCAGCAATAGGTGGTCCCGTCACCGATCACTCCGCAGGTGAAGCCATCTCCAGCGCTTATCTCGTCGAAGAGAAGACCGCCCGCAACCTCGACCGGCACATCACTGTCGTCCAGCCCGCCAGTGCCCAGCTGACCCAGGTTCCCGGCCCCCCAACAGTACGCGATACCATCGAGGGCAAGAGCGCAGGTGTGGTTTCCCCCAGCGTCGATTGCGAAAAACTGCATGTCCGGTGCAACACGGGTGGGTTCGGAGAAGTTACCAGTCGCACCCACGCCCAGCCTTCCATTCAAACCCAATCCCCAACAGTACACTTCGCCGTCATTCGTCATCCCGCAGGTGTGTTCTGTTCCCAGGGTTATCTCTCTGAGAGCCACATCTATCAGAACCGAGTCCACAAATGGGCGCGGCACGTTCCCGAGATATCCGGTTCCAAGCTGCCCGGCGGATCCATTCCCCCAACAAAAGGCGAAACGCCCGGTTGTCAGCGCGCACGAATGGGCCCCACCCGCAGCCACTGTCGAAAATGTGCGTCCGCCTCCACCGACCTCGTTCGGCACTGAGACAAAATCTTCGCCAAGGTCGCCGAGCCCCAACTGCCCCGCGATGTTCGAACCCCAACAGTACAACTCACCGTCCACAGAGGCTGCACAGGAATGTGAGACACCGGCCGACACCATGTCGAATTCGGTTGACCCGTGCGAGACTGGCCACGGCACGGTCCGGAACACGTTATCTCCGGTCCCGAGCTGGCCGGTGGAATTCTCACCCCAGCAGAGAAGTCTATTGGTGGTGGTCAACCCGCACGCGTGCAATGCACCGACGTCCACAGCCTCGAAGGTGACGAGATCGGGCACGTCCTGATCATCGACCGGCGGATCCGTTGCCAGGCACCCAAAACAGACTACTGTCACCATAAGCACAGGCAAACGCGCAAAAATATTGTGTTTCATGTCTTAAACCCTATGAGAATCAAGAACGGCGGCCATCGATCTCAGTTACCCGGATGACGACCCGAAGTGCCATCTTCTACGCAACCAAACAACCAAAAACGAAACGTCGCTTTCCGCAAGATGCCCTGGTCCTCAATTGACCAACCTCCGAGCCTGGACCCAACGTTGCTGCCACCAACGGCCGTCACCCTCGGGTGCGGTGAGGCTGGATAGTTTCACCCCGGATGAAGAACTGTGAATGAACATCCCATCGCCCGCGTACAAACCGACGTGCGTAATACCCCCTCCCCCATCGGAGAATCCCAGTATGTCACCCGGCTGTAGACTGTTTACCGAACGGTCGACCTGCCGCCCCATGCGCGCTTGATCGCGACTGGTCCGAGGCAGTATCAACCCGTGTTCGCGATAGGCATACTGAATGAGGCCCGAACAATCGAAGCCTCCTCCTCCCTCTCCCCCCCACCTATATGGCGTACCCATCACCTCCATAGCGGTGGCCACAATCGCTTCTCTCAGCTCGACTACGTCGCGTGGAGCCTCGACCTCTGGTTGCGGCGCTGCAGGCACCACCGGGTCGCGCTCGGGTCGGACATCCGGTGGCCGTCGGGTGGACGACGTTGGCGATTTGGCACCAAACCTGAACGTAACGTGCACCTGGGCCGCCAATCCACGAGCATCGTTCGGGTCCAGTCGCCAAAAGCCCTTACTATCTCGATCTTCGACCCGATAACGCCCTTCCAACCCGAGGGACAGCCAATCGAGCACTCGGACCTCGTAGCCTGCGCCAGTACTCCACTGCGCATCGAATTCCCCATTCGAATGTCGCATTCCCAGACCGGCAGCCCCCACCAGGTAGGGTCCATTGCCGTTTCGAAACAGGCCGACAGAGAGCTCGCCTCCGGTCAACCGCTGATCTTCAGTGCCCGAGGGCCCCTGCAGATGTGTTACGCCAAGTCCGTAGTCGAACGGCCCCAGCAACTGCCGTCGCAGGGACACCGAGTAGACCGTAGACACCGAATCGGCGAACCACAGCCCGAATCCAAAATCGACCCCGGTATTCTGAGCGCGAACGGGGGAAATTGCAGCTGTTGAAACAGCCGCCGAAACTAGCGAGGCAAACAAGACTCTGTTGACGATCACGGCACGTAACCGCAAACGTAGCAATAAAATAGCTCACGGTCAACGAATCCGGGATGCCGTTTCTCAGCCACGTGAAGGTTGACCGGAGTCGGATTCTCCGCTAGCTAATTCTCATGCCAATAGTCACCGTCACCCGCAGAGTCCATTTCAACGCCGCACACCGACTTTTCAACCGCGCATGGAGCGAGGAGAAGAACCTCGAGGTGTTTGGGCCGTGTAGCAACCCCAACTATCACGGGCACAACTACGAGCTCGATGTAAGCGTGGAGGGGGAGATCGACTCAGAAACCGGCTATGTGGCAGACATGAGGGTGGTGAAGAAGATTGTCGAGGACAGAGTGGTCGCCTACCTGGACCACAAGAACCTCAATCTGGATGTGCCGGAGTTCAACCACCTAAACCCCACCAGCGAGAACCTGGTTCTGGCCATTTGGGACCGGCTCGACGGACACCTCCCCGGCAGACTCAAGAGACTGGTGTTATGGGAGACGCCGCGGAGTTCCGTGGAATATGCGGGTGAATGAACTGGAGCAGGCAGAATGCCTGTAGACACAAGTGTGGGGTGGCCACTCCCAAGTGCAGCCGCCCCACTTTCTTTTCGAGACTACGAATCAGGCAGTGAAGCCCGACGGTGAGAACTGCTCTTCCGCCTCATCGGGCGCGTCGGTTCCCTCTGCAACCTTGGCCCTCAGCTCCTTCGAGGGTTTGAACACTGGCACGGGTCTGGCCGCGACCTCCACTGGGTCTCCCGTGCGCGGATTGCGCGCCATACGCGTCTTTCGCCGCCGAATCTTGAATGTCCCGAAGCCACGGACTTCTATGTTGTTCTGTTCAGCCAAAGCATCTTTGACAGCATCCAGAAACGCGTCAACTACCCGCGCACAGTCCTTCTTCGAGATCATGGGACCGGCCGTCCGAGCGATAGTTGCCGTGACTCGTTCGACTAGATCCGCCTTGGTCATGGACCCTCTCCTCATTTGAGCAAGGATGGGGGAACACCGGAACGCCAACTGGCGTTCTCCGGGCTGCCATTAATATCGGCTTACCTGTTGACTGTCAAGAGCTTGGACGAATTCCGTGAAGTGGTTCCTGGCGTCATGAGGCCCCGGAGAGGCCTCTGGATGGTACTGTACTCCGAATGTAGGCAGATCCAGGTGCCTAACGCCTTCTACGGTATCATCATTGAGGTTACGGTGTGTCACCTCAAGTGATTTGGCACCTGACACGACCTTACTCGTTCCCCTGACTGCAAATCCGTGGTTTTGGCTCGTAATCAAAACGGATCCAGAGGCCAAATCTCGTACCGGGTGGTTGCCCCCGCGGTGGCCGTAAGGGAGCTTTTCTGTCTCAGCGCCAAAGGCCAACGAGAGGAGTTGATGGCCGAGGCAGATGCCGAAGGTAGGAAGGCCCGACTCGGCGAGCTTCCGGATCACGGGCAGCACGTAGCCAACCGCCGCAGGATCTCCCGGACCGTTTGACAGGAAAACTCCGTCCGGCTCGAGTTCTAGAACTCGCTCGGCGCTTGTGCTGGCCGGCACCACAGACACCCGGCAGCTCAGCGACTTCATAACCCTAATGATGTTGGCCTTGATGCCGAAATCGAACGCGACAACGTGAAAACGGGCGTCCGACGCTCCCTCAGTCCGCGTTTCAGCGCAGGTCACCCGACTGGCTAGATCCAAACCCTCCATGTGGGGGCTGGCGTGCAATTGCTCGCGTACCTCATCCGACGGGCTATCGCCAAGAGCAAGGACTCCACGCATCGCCCCGCTGGAGCGTATGTGTCGTGTCAGGCGCCGAGTATCTACCCCGTCGATCACCGGAATGCCCCTATCGGCGAGCCAATTGTCGAGAGACGTGGTTGCTCGCCAATTCGAATACTCCCTGGATAGTTCCCTCAGAATCACGCCCGAGACATGGGGCATTTCGGATTCCATGTCTTCGTCGTTCACTCCGTAGTTCCCGATCATCGGAGCCGTCATTGTGACGATCTGCCCACAATACGATGGATCGGTGAACACTTCTTGATATCCCGAGAGGTTCGTGGTGAACACAACCTCACCACAATTGGGCACAAACGAATGGCGCGTGGTTCCAGGGAACCACGCGCCGTCATCTAGAAGGACGTATGCCTTATGGCCGTTGACCGCCACCTAGTTGCGCCCCCCTTCATCCGGTGGGGGTTGATCGTCGCCAGTCGGCTGTAGATCAATGGGCGGAGCCGCCGTAGGCATGATCGGCGCCGGAGCAGCAACATCTTGATCGAGCACAGACCGGGGCATCGTGCCCCTGGTGCTCATACCGGCGAGAACGAGCGAAAGCCCAAGGAAGATGCCGCCACACCACCAAGACATCTTGGTTAGGATCGTCGTTGCCTGCCTACCGCCAAAGAACGAATCAGTAGAGGCTCCACCGCCTAATGCGGCGAGCCCCCCGCCCTTTCCAGCCTGCAACAGCACCACGGCACCGAGCAGCAACGAGTCGATTATCAGTATTACTATCAGTATTGCAAACATGGCACTCAAGTCTAAGTCGGGGTGGAAGATACCGTTGCCCCGTATTGTAAGTCAATCTATCTCGATGCTCGAGATCGCAGCCCACTGGGCCGGATCGAGTGACGCACCGCCCACCAACACCCCGTCGACGTTGGGCTCCGCCATCAGTTCACGTACGTTTTCAGCCTTCACACTGCCACCGTACAGAATACGAACCGACTGGCCGCTCATTCCACGATCCACGAACCAAGCGCGAATAGCGGAGTGTACTTCGGCCGCATCCGCGGGAGTAGCGGTCTTCCCGGTGCCAATTGCCCACACTGGTTCATATGCGATCGGGAGCTTCGCCAAGTCTGCCGGCTCGAGTTCATCGAGAACCCCCAGCTGCCGCTGGACCACCGCAAGCGTTTCTCCGGCCTCCCGCTCCTCGAGTTTTTCACCGACACATAGCATCGGAGTGAGCCCTGCATCCAAGAGCGCGATCACCTTTTGCCTGGTTTCTCCGTCTGTCTCGCCAAATACGTGACGGCGCTCAGAATGGCCGACGAGGGCAGCGGTTGCTCCAGCCTCTGCAGCCATCGAAACGCTCAACTCGCCGGTGAACGCCCCTTTCGGCTCCCAATAAACATTTTGGGCTCCGATATTCACCCCGGCGACCCCCTCCAGATGGGATACGACCGATTCGACCGCAATCGCCGACGGGAAAAACCAAACCTCTCGATCAGCTCGTGGCTCGTACCGCCCCAAAAAATCGGTCAGAAACTCCCGCGCCCCAGCGGGACCGAGGTGCATCTTCCAGTTTGCGGCGAAGATTTTCTTGCTCATACATCGTCCAGCGCAGCGACACCGGGCAGTTCCTTGCCAGCCATGAGATCCAACGACGCACCACCACCAGTCGAGACGTGGGACATCTTGTCCTCCAGCCCAGCTCGCGCCACCGCAGCAGCGGAGTCACCGCCACCCACGATCGTAGTTGCACCAGCTTCGGAGGCAAGCGCAAATGCCTGAGCCATGGCGACGGTGCCAGCGTCGAACGGAGGCGATTCGAACACGCCCATCGGGCCGTTCCAAACGACCACCTTAGCCTTTTCTATACATTCCGCATACCTGCCGCGAGTTTCTTCCCCAATATCGTATATGCTCCACCCGCTGGGCACCGCATCGCACGCAACATTGCACGCATCGGCCGGATCGTAGAGGTCCTGAGCAATGACTACGTCCGTGGGGAGTATCACGCGATCCCCGCCCTTGTCCATTATTCGATGAGCCACATCAACCATCTCGTGCTCGACGATCGACATGCCGACATCCATTCCCATCGCCAAAAAGAATGTGTTGGCCATCGCGCCGCCGATGATGATCTGGTCTACTTTCGACAACAGAGTCTCAATCTCGCGGATCTTACTCGAGATTTTTGCACCGCCGACTACGGCGACGAAGGGACGGTCGGGGTCTGCCAGAGTTTCCTGCAGGTACTTGTATTCTTCTTCCATCAGGAATCCGGCGACTGCCGGTTTCAGGAGATGGGCAATCGCAACGGTCGAGGAGTGTGACCTGTGAGCTGCGCCAAAGGCGTCGTTAACGAAAAAGTCGCCAAACCTGGCCAAAGCGGCAGCAGTAACGGGGTCGTTCTGGTCTTCTCGAGGCAGAAACCTCACGTTCTCCAACAAGACCACTTCCCCGGGCTGCATGTACCTGATCTCCCTTTGAACCGGCCCCAAAAGATTGTCGAAAAACCGCACGGCAGAGCCTAGTGCCTGTTCTACCTGGGGTACGAACGGCCTCAACGAAAGTTCCCTGACCCGTCGGCCCTGAGGACGACCCAGATGTGACATCAGTACAACGCGGCACCCTTTGGAGCAGAGCCACTTGATTGTCGGCATCGTCTTTCGGATCCGATGGCTGGCTCTCGATCGTTTTGCCTGCAGGGAAACGTTGAAGTCAACTCTCACCAGAGCAGCCTCACCCTCAAGCTGCTCAGGATCCAGTGTGTTCATTACACGCTTGTGCATTAGAGCCTCTCCGCCATGTACTGCATCAGATCTACGCAACGCATCGAGTATCCGGCCTCGTTGTCGTACCAGGAAGAGAGGTGTACAAGATTGTCGTCGATCACGTATGTGCTCATCGTGTCTACCGTGCTAGATGCCGGATTCCCGACATAATCACACGAGACCAGTGGTTCATCTGAGACTTCGAGGATTCCTTTGAACGCACCCGCGGACGCCGAACGGAAAGCCTCGTTCACCTCAGCCGCATTCGTTTTCTTCTCCACAACACAGGTCAGATCCACAATAGACCCTGTCGGAGTCGGCACACGAAGCGATACGCCGTCGATTTTGCCTTGTACTTCAGGAATCACGAGCGCCGTGGCCTTCGCCGCACCTGTGGTTGTGGGGATGATGCTCAAAGCGGCCGCACGCGCCCGACGCAAGTCGGAATGCGGAAAATCTAGAATCCGTTGGTCATTGGTATAGGAGTGCACGGTTGTCATGAACCCCCGTTCGAACCCGAACGCGTCGAGGACGACCTTAACCACGGGGGCCAGGCAGTTAGTCGTACAGGACGCGTTGGAGACGACGTGGTGCACACCGGGATCGTACTCCTGGTGATTTACACCAAGTACGAATGTCGCATCTACATTCTTGCCCGGGGCGCTCACGACAACCTTTTTGGCTCCAGCCTCCAGATGAGCGCCAGCAGTGTCACGAGACCGAAAGCGCCCAGTCGATTCGAGCACAATATCGACTCCAAGTTCCGTCCAGGGCAGCTTGGCGGGGTCCGCCTCCGCTGTGACTCGAACTTCCTTCCCATCCACAACAATGGAGTTTTCACCGCGTTGCACAGAACCCGGGAGTGTGCCCTGTATCGAGTCGTACTTGAGTAGATGGGCTAGAGTCCCGGCATCCGTGAGGTCATTGACCGCCACGACTTCCAGATCGGTTGATTTTTGTGCCATGGCTCGCAATACGAGCCGCCCGATCCGTCCAAATCCGTTGATGCCTATTTTCGTAGTCATTCTGACCTCGACCCCAACAAGGTGGGTACGTTTGGATTGATTGAATCTCGGGTTCGACGCTCTCGAAGCTCAGATCTCATAACTCCGACTCCGCTCGAACCGCAAAGGGCAACGCCCTGGCAAACGTCACTGCCCTCACTTCTTCCCATCCTGCATTCACCAAAGCCGACGCTGCAGAGGCCAACGTCGCGCCGGTCGTGAACACATCGTCCACCAAGATAGCAACATTAGAGCCGGCTGTGACAGGACGGATCGCTTTGAAGGCAGAGCTGACGTTCCGGGAGCGTTCCTCAGGTGTGAGGGCGGTCTGGGAAGATGTCTCGCGCACACGACGTATCACATCATGAGCCACTGGCATCGACCAGGTTTTGCTGAGGGCGACCGCGATCTCAGTAGCCTGGTTGTAACCGCGTTCGAGACGTCGGCGCGCACCCAGAGGTATCGGTACCAGCGTCGAGTCGGCAAGTGGCGTTCGCATCACACGTGCAATGCTGGCGGCGGCTAGCTCGGCGAGCCTGGTATAGCCCTCATACTTCAGATGATGCACAATTTCACGCGCTTCATCCCCCATCCAGACCGCACTCGTGGCCCTGACGAATTCAACGGGCCAATCTTGGCAAAACCTGCAGGGGCCAACCGGCGGCACCGGTTGGCTGCACCGTTCGCAACCCACCACAACGGGACGCAACCGTGAGCGACAGGGTGCGCAAACGAGGGAATCGGGATCGGCGCTGCCTGAAAGTCCACCGCAAACGACACAGGAGTTGGGCAGTAAAAAGCGCTCGACTACGCGGAGAGCGCTTCCGATCACGTCGATAGTTCCCGATCGACTGCTGCAGCCATGATCTCCATTGGTGCTGTTTCACCCGGGAAGAACCGCTGAAACGCGTGACCGCCCTGCGATACCAGCATTTCACGGCCGTCAGCGGCTCGCATGCCGCGTTCTAGACAGAGTCGCACCCATCGAGTACCACCCTCAGCGTAGACCAGGTCCATGGCTACCCTACAACCATTCAAGCGGTCTTCGCCAAACGGTAGGCCGTCCGAGGAGCGAAGTCCCAACGGTGTGGCATTCAATGCGGTGCCGACGGGTGATCCATCATCGGCACTGCTCTCCACCCCGATAGAGCTAGCCCAAGCCGCAAAATCCGCAGCCCTTTCGCGATCGCGCGATTGAACTAGAAGCGGCACGCCAGCCTCACGCGCCGCAACTGCGACTGCCCGGGCCGCCCCACCTGTCCCGTTCACTAGCCACGGCCCCTCCGGATCTAATGGATTCAGGGCGTCCATGAGGCCGCGCACATCGGTGTTATCGCCAACGAGTCTGCCGCCCTCGGGCCAAAAGGTGTTGACGGCTCCGAGTTCTTTGGCCAGCGAGGTTACACGTATCAGCAGGTTTGCTACGGAGACCTTATGCGGCACCGTGACATTGCCCGACAGACCCAGCGCCTCCAACGCCCGCATCACGTGCGGCAGAGCAGACTTCTCAACCCTCAGGGCAATGTAGACGGCATCGATTCCGAGCGCCGTGATGGCAGCATTGTGCATTGCCGGAGACAGAGAATGGTCCACCGGATCACCGATCAGCACGACAGTTCGGCTAGTTGCCGTGACCCGAGTCATCTTTCTCCCTCTTCAATCGCGACGCCGCAGTTCGCAGAAGACTCTGCAAACGATCGAAGGTGCCCCGGTATACCTCCAACTCCATTCCGTACGGATCGGCTATTTCTGCTTTCGAGCGCTTCAACCCAGCGTATTCGCCGAGCAGAAATGCCTTTCCGTCACCCCCGAGTTTTTTCACACGCTCGGTATGGCGTCGAGACATCGTGAATATAATGTCTGCCTGCTCAACGATATCTCGTGACAGGTGGCGCGATCGGTGCGCCGAAATATCGAGATCATTTTCCAGCCCGACGAGCAAAGCTCCGTCCGACGCCGCCCGTCCCTCCCATGCACCGGTGCCGGCAGATTCTACGACTACATCGTCAACACCGGCCTTGTCTAATTCGGCGTGCAGAATCGCCTCAGCCAAGGGACTCCGACACATATTCCCGGTGCAAATCATCAGAATACGCATCAGTCTATTCCCTCCTCAACGCAAGCCAGCACCTCAGAGCGGGCTATCGCGCCTTCGCGCAGGATTTTTGGGCATTCTCCAATGCAGTCTACTAGGGTCGAAGGCGAGGACCCAGAAAGCAATCCCCCATCGAGCAGCCTCAGCTGCCCCGATTCTGCTGCGTCGGAGAACTCTGCGCGAATCGCGTCGACGTGCGGCAGCGGATCTTCACCGGATCGGTTCGCCGACGTAGAGCTCAGGGGAAATCCGAGTCCCTCAATCAACTGCGCCGTTTCTGGATGCGAAGACCAGCGGACCGCTATACCTCCCGAGTCTCCTCGCAGCGCATTCGAGACATCTGAACTGGACGCCTCCAGCACTAATGTGAGCGGGCCTGGCCAGAACCGCTCGGCCAGTCTGGTTGCTGCCTCGCCAAACTCGAGGCCAAGGTCTCGTGCCATTTCCAACCCGGCAACGAGGACCAGGAACGGTTTCCGCCCCGGTCGGCACGTTAGTGTGGCGAGGGCCGCCAGATCGGCTTCACCAATCCGGGACCCCATGCCATAAACAGTCTCGGTTGGGTAGGCCAGCAATCCTCCGCGTCCGAGATGTGACGAAACCATAGGCAGCGCCTGCTCTACGTCGGCCGCGGAAAAAAATGGCATCACATTCATCGCCGCGACAGAGCCTCAGCGAGCACAAAATCGGCTTCTGTCGTGACTTTGAAGTTCTCGGGTGAGTCCGGTACCAGCTCCACCGAGAAACCCGCGGCCTCGAGCAGTGCGGATTCGTCGGTGAACGATGCCAAACCATCCGCCCCTACTGAGTCGTACGCTCGTTCCAGCATCGCTCTGGGACATCCTTGGGGAGTTTGCGCCTTCCAGAGTCCTCGTCGGTCGATCGTCTCCGTTACCAGCCTGCTGATCTCATCGCCGCGCTTGATCGTGTCAGCAACTGGCACGGCGGCCAGGGCGCCAGAGCGCGCCGCCACCGAGATTACGGAGTCAATGGTTTCGCCGGATACGAACGGGCGGGCAGCATCGTGCACTAGCACGATGTGGAAATCCGAATCCAGCGCTGCGAGTGCTGCCCTGACCGAATGGGCACGAGTTTCGCCTCCTACCACCAGCCTCACGGCTTGTTCGCGGTCCGGACCGATCCATGCGGGCGGATCCGAAATGGTCGCCTCAGGCAGCGCCACGACAACCTGACCTACTCGCGGGTGTTCGAGAAACGGCTGAATCGCACGCTTCAGCATCGGTATACCGTCGATGAGCCGAAACTGCTTGGGCTCGGCTCCGCCAACCCGGGCTCCCTGGCCCGCGGCGGCCATCAATACGCCTACGTCAGGCGGCGAGTTCACGGACGAGATCTCCAACATGCCCTATGGGAACCGATCTGACACCCGACACGACGCTTGCTCGAGCAGAGACAAAACCGTGGGAAAAACCCTGACGTTCTGCTTCCGCGAGTCTTCGATCGACGGACGCAACGGGTCTCACCTCTCCACCGAGTCCCACCTCTCCGAGGAATATCCCGTCGGCGGGGAGTGGCGTGTTTTGGACAGAGGACCAGAGCGCTGCCACAACTGCCAAATCAGACGCTGGCTCGATGAGTCGCACTCCTCCCGTGACGTTCACGAATACATCCAGATCGTTGAACGGCAGACCAGCCCGACGTTCCAAGACGGCCAACAAAACCGCGAGACGTCGGTGATCCAAACCAGTTGCTACACGCTGCGGAGTACCGTAAACGGATCGCGAGGCCAGCGCTTGTATCTCGACCAATACGGGGCGTGTTCCCTCGAGTAGTGCCGTCACCGCGGACCCAGTGGATTCTGGGTTGCGTCCCGATAGAAACGCCGCGGATGGATTAGCGACCGGCCGGAGGCCGCTCGCCGTCATCTCGAAGATGCCAACTTCGTCCACTGACCCGAACCTGTTCTTGACCGCGCGCAAGATTCGAAAGTCGTTGTTCGGTTCGCCTTCGAAGTAGAGCACGGTGTCGACGACGTGTTCCAAGGTTTTCGGCCCTGCAATCACCCCCCCCCGGGTCACGTGCCCAACCAGGAACACGGCGGCGGCGGATCCCTTGGCGTACCGCATGAGCCTGGCCGCGCACTCGCGCACCTGACCCACGTTTCCGGGAGCACCCTCCAGTTCATCGGAGTAGGTAGTCTGGATCGAATCCACGATCAGGACCCTGGCGCCCATGATGTCGGCTCGCGCGATGATTGATTCGACGCGCACCTCAGGGAGCACATGTACCGATCCGGCGTTTTCGCCAATACGATCCGCTCGGAGTCGAGTCTGTTCCACCGACTCCTCGCCAGACACGTAAAGAACCGGTACGCCTTGCTCCTGAAGTCGGGCTGCGCATTGCAGCAAGAGCGTCGACTTTCCGATACCCGGCTCTCCACCCACAATCGTGACCGAGCCTTGGACAATGCCACCGCCCAACACGTAGTCGAATTCGGTTAGTCCACTGTTGACCCTTGGCGCCGAGTTAGGCTGCAGATCGGCGAGTCGCACGGGCTGGGCATCGCCCTGGCGGGATTGTTGTGAAGAGCCCGATCCTCGCGCCGATGCGGCCAGTTCCTCGACGAGCGTGTTCCATTCGCCACAGGAATCGCAGCGACCGGCCCATTTGGGATGCTCGAAGCCACACTCTGTGCAACGAAAAACAGATTTGATCTTACGGGGCATCTGCCTCGTCTGCCATGCGCTCTGTGTAGCTGTCGAAGCGGGCGTACTGTTTATGAAACGCGAGTTTGATCGTGCCGGTGGGGCCGTTGCGGTGCTTGGCAAGTATCAACTCGGCGGCACCCTCGTCGGTGTTGTCTTCTGCGTCGAGCACGTTCTTGTACATCTCTGCCCTATAGATGAACAGCACTAGATCAGCGTCTTGCTCGATAGCTCCCGAGTCACGCAGGTCAGAAAGCATCGGCCTACGATCGCCGCCGCGCTGTTCGGGGGCACGTGAGAGCTGCGACAACGCAACCACGGGCGTTTGTAGCTCACGTGCGAGGGCTTTGAGCGATCTCGAAATGAAGCTGATCTCCTCCTGCCGACTATCGTGGCGCCCACCACGTATGAGTTGCATATAGTCGACTATGACGAGACCGATGTCGTGTTCTGCCTTCATGCGACGCGCCTTCGACCGCATCTCCAACAGTGTCAAAGCCGGAGTATCGTCGACCCAGATTGGAGCCGTTCCCAGCAGGCCTGCCGCACGCGACATCTTGGGGAAGTCGTCGTCACGCAACTTACCGCTCCGCAAGCGGTGCAGATCGACGAAACTCTCGGCCGCGAGCAATCGCTCGACGACCTGATCGCGCGACATTTCGAGCGAAAAGATCGCAGTCGGGACCTTGCTCTCCAGCGCTGCGTTTGCCGCCACGTTCAGGCAGAATGATGTCTTCCCCATCGAAGGTCGAGCTGCGACGATTATGAGATCGCTTCCTTGGAAACCATTTGTTTTTGTGTCCAAATCTGCGAAACCGCTGCCTACACCCTGTACCGATTCGTCGCCCTGATGGCGCGCTTCTATGCGCTCCATCGTCTGCCACATCAACTCTTTGATCCTGACGACCTCTTGAGTACCCCGTTGTTGGGACACTTCGAAGATCTGCTGCTCGGCCAAGTCGAGCGACGCGCCAACGTCCTCCCGCCCCTCGTAAGCTCGCTGCACGATGTTTGTGCCTACGTCGATAAGGCGCCGCAGTAAGGCTTTGTCTCGAACGATGCGGCAATGGTATTCGACGTTCGCCGCGGTGGGCACCGCATCGATCAGCTCGGCGATGTAATCCGTGCCGCCGGCTGCTCCGAGGTCGCCGCTACGCTCCAGATCCTCCCTCAGGGTAAGCGGATCGACTACGTCGCCACGTTCTGCCAGCCTCAACATGGCGCGGAAGAGACGACGATGGGCCTCTTTATAGAATGCGCCGTCGTCCAGCAGCTCCGCAGCTTTCAGGACTGCGTCCGCGTCGAGCAGCATGGCGCCGATCACCGCCTGCTCGGCCTCGGGGCTCCACGGAGTCTTTCGAGTCGGCAGTGTATCGTTGCTATTCGTCGAGGAGTCGACGGGCAATGCGGACGTCATCCCAAGTAGGCCTCTTCCAGTTCGGGTTTCTCAACAAGGCTGCGGGGTGGTACGTGGCAACCAGGGGCATCCCTCGAAACGAATGCACCTTGCCCCTGAACGAACCGAGCGACTGCTTGCGCTCGAGTAGCGACGAAACAGCGGTGCTACCCATGGCAAGTATGACCTCGGGGCATACAATTTCAAGCTGTCGGTAATGCTAAGGTACGCACGCATCGATTTCTTCCTGTCGCGGCGTCCGGTTGGACGGCGGCCGACACTTCACGATGTTGCAGATGTATACCGCCTCGCGCTCGAGATCGATCGCCTTGAGTATGTCGGTGAGAAGTTCTCCTGCACGCCCTACGAATGGGCGCCCCGTCTCATCTTCCCTGGCTCCCGGACCTTCACCAACGACAGCCACGCGCGCATCACCCGACCCCTCGCCAGGGACAGTGTGCTTGCGGGTCTCGCACAGGCGGCACTTCTCACAATTTTTCACTGCTGTCGCAATCTGATCGAGGTCTTGCCACACCTCGCCTGAGTCTTCCGTGAACAGGTCGGTCGATGGCGGTTGGATGGTGATGCCAGTGGGTGGCGGCGCTTCCTCCCCCTCCCTCTCCTCCCTCCCCTGCCCCTCTGCAACTCTGCCCTTTTGCTTCTCCCTCTTCACCATCCCTTCAACAACCACCGGCCCCTCGCCGAGCTCTTCACGCTGCTCCAAATACCGCTTGATCAACTCGCCCGAGTCGCTCACAACAACTCCTCTACCTCATCCAGAAGCCGCTCTGCTACCTCACTCTTCGGAAGTTGCGGTAGTTCGCTGAGCTCATCCTCGGTGATGAAAGAGACGCGATTGGTGGGCGTTTCGAACCCGGAACCAGTCTCACGAGCCATATTCAACACGATCAGATCGAGCTGCTTGCGATGCAGCTTTTCGCGCGCCCGACTTTCCCCGTCAGCGGATTCCAGAGCGAATCCGACAATCACGGCTCCCGGTCGTCGCTTGTCTACCGTGGAACTGAGCACGTCTACGGTCGGCTCGAGCTCGAGTGTCAGACGACCATCGGTCTTTGGCAACTTGTGGTCACTAGTCGACACAGGTCGGTAGTCAGCGGGCGCCGCCGCCATAATCAACACATCCGACGTCCCGAGTTTTTCTTCGACAGCGCGGTGGAGTTCCGCGGTTGTCTCGACACGTACCACTTCGACGCCGTGGGGCACCGTCAGTTGGCTCGGCCCAGTCACCAGCTGCACTTCAGCGCCGCGCAAAAACGCGGCTTCCGCAACGGCGTATCCCATCAGGCCGCTGGAAGGATTCGATATCGCCCTTACCGGGTCGATTTTCTCGCGCGTGGGGCCGGCCGTAACCAAGACCCTCTTGCCATTCAGGCTACTTGCCGAAGCCCTGAGCATCCGAACGGTGTGAGCTACTATTTCATCCGGCTCCACCATACGGCCTGGCCTGGTGCTTGGTCCCTCGGCGAGTCCCCCAACCGCGGGGCCAACAAAACGCCAGCCGCGTTCAGAGAGCCTCGAGATGTTCTCTTGGGTGGCCGGGTTCGCCCACATCCTGTCGTTCATAGCTGGTGCAGCCAAGATGGGGGCGTCGGATGCAAGTAGGATTGCGGTCAGGAGATCGTCGGCGATACCCGCAGCAGTCTTGGCCAATAGGTTCGCTGTAGCTGGTGCCAACAGAATCAGCTCGGCATCTTGGCCGAGGTGAAGGTGGGACAACGCATGGTCGCGATCCCAGAGAGATGTCAGAACTGGTCGTCTCGAGAGGGCTTCGAAGGTAACCGGCCGCACGAATTCAGCCGCGGAGGCCGTCATCACGGTATCAACCGCCGCGCCCGCCTCGGTCAGTTGTCGGACGACGCTACAAGTCTTGTAGATGGCGATTCCGCCCGACACGCCTACGAGGACGCGCCGGTCGTCAATCACGTCTCTTGGCGTCTCCGACGAACGAGCCGATAGGTCAACTCACCGGAAGCGAGTTCTTCGAGAGCCTGGGTGGTGATCTTCTTCTGCAGCGGAATCGATCGATCCCGCGGAAAATCGTTCACGTACCTCGTGAACTTGGCTGCAACCAAGACTCCCAAGTACTTGTTCCCAGCTTTTTCTGCCACATCGATCGGTGTGATGATCTGCATCTATTAGTGCTCCTTTACTGCTCCATGCGCTCAATTATCGCTCCCAGCCCCCGCTGCAACTCGACCAGGCCGTCGTTCAATCCCAACACACGACTCGGCCTCCGCGACTCGGAATCGATGATCGCCGCAACTTCCGATACTGCCTGCGTGCGATCGTCGTTGACCACAACATAATCGTACTCGGATGCTTCCCGAACCTCCTCGAGAGCCCGCTTCAATCGGGTGCGCACCTTCGAGTCTGCTGTGTCCTGATCCCGACCTACCAAACGTTCAACGAGCCTTTC
Source organism: uncultured Gemmatimonadaceae bacterium (assembly GCA_964518955.1). Lineage (GTDB taxonomy): Bacteria > Gemmatimonadota > Gemmatimonadetes > Gemmatimonadales > GWC2-71-9 > JBDGYW01. Next base: position 38,060 of record CAZFHS010000033.1, read on the forward strand.
GGCGGACGGTGGAAGGACAAAGATACTCACGACGTCCGAGCGGCGCTCGCGCACCTGTTTTGCACCTTCGACCTCGATATCTAGGACCGCGTGGCATCCCTCACCGAGGACCCTATCGACTTCAGCTTCTAAGGTACCGTAGAGATTCCCGGAGTATTCTGCCCACTCGAGGAACTCCCCACGTTCTCTCCGTTTCACAAATTCATCGACCGTCAGGAAATGGTAGTCGGCGCCATCTTTCTCGCCGGATCTCGGTTCGCGAGTTGTGGCTGAGATGCTAAAGCCAAGGTTCTCTCTCGCAGTCAGCAACGCCCGAGCAATCGTTGTCTTGCCACCCCCTGACGGTGATGACAGCACCAATATGAACGGTTTCATTCAATATTCTCCACCTGTTCTCGAAACTTCTCGAGAACGCACTTCATGTCGACTACCGCCTGCACGATGCTTGCATCGTTGGCCTTGGAACCGATCGTGTTCGTCTCGCGTAACAACTCCTGGCCGAGAAACGTCAATTCACGTCCGATCGGGCCATCTTTCTGGAGCACACTACGACACGCACCGATATGCGTGTTGAGCCGTACTGTCTCTTCGCTCACGTCGAGCTTGTCGGCTAGCAGGGCTATCTCCAGACTGATTCGATCGTCATCGACCGGTCGGCCTTCAAGTAACTCACCCACGGCCGCTCGCAGTCGCTCTCTTTCTGCAACAACGCGTTCCGGTGCACGTTCTTCGACCGTGGCCAACAAACGCGACAGTTCGACGAGTTGCCTGTCCAGCTCGGCCGCAAGAGATTTGCCTTCCCTCTGCCGGGTCACCTCGACGCCCTTTAGGGCATCTGCGATGACATCCCAGAATGCTTCTTCGTCCAGCGCGGGAGTTTCCTCAGCTATGATCGTGAAAACTTCCGGCTGCCTAACCACAAACGAAAGGTCTATCTCGCCAGGGAGATCCAACTCGTCTCTCAACTCTCTCAGTGCGTGAACTACCGCCTTGGCGCGGGCCAGATTCACCTTCGGTGTTCCGAGCCGTTCCGGCTCTTCGAGCCATCGAGCCACTATCGTAACGTGCCCCCGATGGATTTGGTCGTGAAGTACCCTACGGACATCTACCTCCAATGTCTGGAGTGGCGATGCCAGTTTGAGATTGGCGGAGAAATGGCGGTGGTTAACCGTTCGTATTTCGACCTGTACCTTGCCGCCGTTTGCGGAGCCGGTTGCCAGGCCATAGCCAGTCATCGATCTGGGCAATGATCACGTCCTCGAACCATGAAAATGTGTAGCTATGAAACATAGCTAGTGACGATCAGTTCGAAAACTCCCACTTTACGCCGTAGATCTGAACCGCGCGTTTGACGTAGTCCATGCCGGGGAAATACGTCTCCTTCGAATTGTACATGTTCCTGAAGTTCCAGAAGGCAACGAAGTCGACCAGTTGGAATTGAACGAATGCATCCCAGAAGGTGGCTCCCGGCAATTCGACTGGAGATCCTGATGCGTCGTAGCCACCGATCCCGTCGGTCCAGAACTCTGCGGCGATCTGCACCTTGAAATCGAATGCCCCGCTCCGAAATGTGCGCCAGAATTTGGACCGGTAGGTGATCTGCACCCGCGTATGTTGTGGCGGTTGGAGGTTGCCCGCTTCTCCCACGAGGGGAGAAGAATACCACGCGTCGACGGCGAGAGCTCTCGATGACGCGAGCCTCACGTCGGCCACCAGATAGGTCGTGGCGCGCGTGGTGTCGAAGCTCGATAAAACGCCGACCTCGGGGATCGGCATCGGAAGGTATGGGTCCCGCCACACAATCCCTACATGGCCAGACAATGGCTGAGTTCGCATCCCGGCACGAATCGACCGATCGACCGTCTTTTGGGCTGAATCGACTGATATCGCAGGGGCATGTACTTCGTCACCATAGTGCACCGTGCCAACGAGCGAGAACGGCCCGCCGTACAGGCCAACAGAGCCGACTCCTACCAGTGACCTTCTCTCCGCGCCATGTCGATACCAGCGCGCATTTCCTGAAAACACGACTCCTGGCAGCGGCACCCATCCGAGTGTACCCGTGAGCCCCGACGTGACACGAGAGTCGCCCAGCTGCCCCTTTACGTCCATTGTGAGATTGGGTCGCATGTAACGAATCCCGAAAAAACCCTGCTTCACACGCTGGTTTGGCACAGCGAGATCGAGCGAATCTGCTTTCCATGCACTGGATGCGACGCCGGCTTCCGCCCGCAACCCCATTCCACCCCCGAGCGAGCCCGCGTGGATAGTGAACATGTAGTCGGTGCGTGTACCGTACCGAGGGGCGACAATGAAGCCCGGCTGCGAGCCGACGACATCGCGGTCGTGGGTTTGCATGCGGATCTGGTAGCTCGCACCCAATTTGTCAGAGGGCAGCCAATCGAACCTGGTCCAGATGTCGAACGTCTGGTCTGTGCGCCCCGACCCGCTCGCTCCGTCTGTGCCCACGAAGTCTGCCGCGAGATTCAAGCCGAGACCGCCAGGCACGCGTTTCTGAAAGACTCCGGCGTATGCCCCGGTAGAAAAATCACCCGCCAGTACTCTCAATGCCGATCGCGGCCGTGTCGAGGTGTGCGTAGTCGAGACCAGATAAACCCTCAGCGTGGACGGCAAAACATGAACGTCAACGCGGTCCACGTACGTCAGGTTGACACGTCCGGGGTCATGCTGGAGCGAGTCGCGACCGAGAGGGACCATGGGCAAACCGTCCCAATAGATCTCCAGCCCCGCAGCACCGCGCCCCGCATACATGATGTACTCTGGCTGCCCCAGAAATCCTGTGCGGGCAACGTACACTCCGGGAATCGACGCGAGCAGGTCGGCGAGAGTGACACCAGTCATCCAACGCAGAGAATCCCTCGCGAAGGTGTACCTCGTGCCTGGCGGCAGAGGCCCCGGCGGCACAGCCGGTTCGGGCACTGGAAGTATCGATTCGGGATCGGACGCAGACGTAGAATCGACAGTAGCGCTGTCTTGAAGCGGTGCCACCGAGTCCAACGGTATTGCGACGGAATCGACTACCGCGACGGTTGTATCCTGAGCAAAAGCAGGTGCCGCCGCCAAGAGCAAATAGCCGACGACCAGCGCGGCAGAGCAGCCGACGCTACGAGGCGACTTCACCCGTGCAAGCGCCCGAGGACGAACTGCGCGAACAATCTCACCCCTATACCAGTCGGCCCCTTCGACATCTCAGGTCGGTCTGTTTCGGTGTAGGCAGTTCCGGCAATATCCAGATGCACCCATGGAAAGCCGTCGACGAACTCACGAAGGAACCAACCGGCCGTTATGGTTCCTGCCGCACGACCACCACTGTTCTTCACATCGGCCACGTCTGACTTGATCTGGTCCCGGTATTCCGCCCAAAGCGGCAGCGGCCAGCAACGCTCTCCGGCAAGGTCCCCTGCCCACTTCACTTCTTCGATCAATGAGTCGTCGTTGCCCAAAAGGCCAGTAGCGTGATACCCCAAACCAATCACGACGGCACCGGTCAAAGTTGCTACGTCGATCACGCAGGCGGGTTTGAACCGACGCGCATACGACAGCGCATCGCAAAGGATCAGTCGGCCTTCGGCGTCAGTGTTGACTACCTCGATGTGTTTGCCGAGATGACTCTTGATGATGTCACCCGGCTTCAACGCCGATCCGGACGGAAGATTCTCCGTCGTCGGCATGAGCCCTATGACGTTGAGTTTGGGTTTGAGGTGACCCAATGTCTCGAACAAACCCAAGACGGCGGCCGCGCCCGACATGTCGTACTTCATGTTCTCCATGCTTGCAGACGGCTTGATCGAGATGCCACCTGAATCGAAGGTGATGCCTTTGCCCACGAAACATAGAGGAGCCGCGCGGCCTCCACCGTTGTATTTGAGAGTAATGAACCGGGCTTCTTGCTCAGAGCCCAGAGCAACCGCCTGTAGTACCCCCATTCCTTCCCGTTTGATCTGAGCTGGCCCGAGTATGTTGACCACGTGTCCATGTTCCTTGGCCATCTTGCGAGCAACTGAGGCGAGATATGATGGAGTGCACACATTTCCCGGCGATGCCTGCAGCGAACGAGCTAGTTGTTGTCCGGCCGCGATCGCAAGCCCGATTTTCCGGCCCTTCTCCGCCGCAGCTCGTTCACTTCTGCCGACGACGATCTCCACTCGGTCGAGCGGTTTTTGACCTTTGTCTCTCGCCTGGAAGTCCGTGAACTTCCAAGCTCCCTGCCCCGCCCCCTCGGCCACCACCTGCCCTACCTCGGTGGGGGTAACACCGCCGCGAGCTTCTTCAGTTATGTGAAATGCGAATCCGGTAACACCCAACGACGCAGCACGCCGCGCAACGATCGCTGCGCACCGCCGGATCACCGCTCGCGACATTTCCTCGGCCTTTCCCGCTCCCACGAGCAATAGTCGCGCAGGGCCCTTCTTAGGATAGAGAAGTGCCATCTGGTCGGATTTTCCCGCAAAATCCCCAGCACCGAAGACGCGGGACAATTCTCCATTCAGAAAGGAGTCGATGTCGACCAAAGTGGACGGCAGCTTCTTGTCTGCCGTTTCACCAACCACGATTGCGAGTAGCGGTGCTCTGATTCGTTCGAGCGCTGCGACTTTCACAGATGATCTCACGGTGCCTTCTTCACTTTTGCGCCGCGCCTCGCTGGACACGGCAAGGTTGCGTCATAAGTATATCTCGATGCATTCTCTGAGCGATCAAACTCCGGCGCCGCAAAACCTAAGTCAGTTCCGTACCCTGCGGCAAGCGTATTTGTTCGGGAGGAACTAGACACTTTGAGCCCCGAAAGGGTTCGTGTAGGTTTCATGCACTCGACTCACAAGGATATCTCGAGGATTCCATGAAACGTTTGATGTCAGCGTCCTTGACCGCAATCTCGTGCTTCACCTTGGCCACCCCGGCGCTCGCGCAGAGCTTTGATGGGCGCGGTGGGTTCTGGATTTCTGGGGAAGCAGGTATGACATACGCAAATGTGGAGTGTGGAAACGTTTGCTACTCGGACGCATTCATGGCCCCAACGGCCATTGTGCAGATTGGTGGCAGTCCGTCAGAGAACGCAATGATCGCCTTGGAAGTCAGCTACTGGAGAGTAGCGGCAGACACGACTGCTCGAGATTACGGTCTAGGCATGGCCGTGATCCGTTATTATCCGCTCACCGACACCCCCTTGTTCGTGAAACTCGGAGCCGGTGTTGGCCGCTACGGCGAAGAGCGCATCGAAGAAGACGGCAGTCGTTGGGTTTTGAGTGGGAGCGGTTTTGCGATTCAGGGCGGTGTGGGTTACGAATTTCCACTAACCGCGGGATTCAGGGCTGGCCCCGCAATAACCTATGTTGCCGCCCTCTCGCACAAGGCAAAGAGAAACAGACTTCCTACCCACGACGTGACGGGGAAATACCTTCGCCTGGGCCTGCAAATCACCTGGCGGTGATCCCGGGATATAGATAGTCTGGACGCTATTGAACGGGCAGCGCCACATGTAGGTGGTCGGCGGTGCCGACGTGCCGAATCGTTTCGAGCCCGGCGACCCGAAAATAGTACTCTACGGCGGTATTTCTCCACTCCTCTCTTCCCACGGTGCGCAAATCCATGGCATGCACAAATCCGTCCGCTTGCCGGTAATGCATGGACTCGACGCGTGCAGGAAGGCCCATTGCTGCGTAATCCTCGGGCGTTCTGTGTAGGTCGGTTATCACGATGTCCTGGTCAACCAGAATCACCGTACTGACCGCAATCCGAAGCATGGGATGCAGCGATCTGTAGTACTCGCGCACGTCGGCGCTCTTGGCGTTGACGCTGGAGAGGTAAAGCAGCGTATAGCCGCAGTAAACCAGAACGAGCGGCAGAGCCACTCGCTTCGCAAGCACTCTAACCCGCGCCTTGCCAGTGAGCTTTTTCGATACTATCGCCGAATAGAGAGTCAGAACGATGGCTGTGGCGGCAACACCACCTGCAAGTGCAATCCAGGTCTGCACCGCATACGTAACATACAAATAGATGGATACGCGAATTAGTACCGCAAATGGGAGGACGACGAGGAGAATCAAACTGAGGATCAGAAAGAACAGGCGTACCAGGAGTGGGCGCCGGGTGACCTTCTCTGGCGGTGCCTCCCACGTAATTCCCGTCTCCGTAACGCGCGGGACGTTCGCTAGTATCTGTTCTCGATCCACATAAGGAATTACGGGCCGAAACAAACGTCGGTTTCGGAAATGCCTAGGCTATTGGTCGAGTTCCGGCCTACGCACAGCGGCAAGCGACTCTCTCACCTGTTGCGCGAGTGCCAGTGGATGCAGCGGTCTGCGCACTACCGCGTTCGCCCAAGCAGACACGTTGTCGCGGCCGTCTTCTTCCTCGAACAGTATCACATGTATTGCCGCGTCGATTCCGCGGATCTCAGACACCGCAATCTGGAACTCGGCATCTGCTGTTGGAAAATCGAGAAGCACGGCACCTATCTCAGCTGGTTGGGCGCGGACCAATTCCACCGCCGCTGCCGCAGTTCTGGCACTCATTACCTGTACGCCTGCGCGCTCGAGCACGTTGCGGGCGTCCTCAATGACCCACTTGTCCTTTCCTGCTATTACAACCGCCTTATTTTCCCGCCGAACACGATCCACCTCAGGTTCGCCGTCTGCGATTGTATCTTCGGAGCCGCTGTGCCGTGGCATATGAATTGGCGAAATTAGGCATTGGTACCCCTGTACCTCTCCCTCGCCATCGGTTCGCAGCGTGGCCGCAAGGTAGCCCTCGAACGATTCGCCAGATTTGGTCAGGAATTCGACCTTCAGATCCCTGGTCGCCCCGTTTTCCTCGACACTCCTCTGGAAATCGCGAATGTCTTCCGTGTTTTTGTAGAGTTTTCTCGCTTCCAATCCCAGAAATTCGGCTCGTGTGTAGCCGAAGAGGTCGATGGCACTGTCATTCACTTCAGCAATGGACCCGTCGCGAGCCGAGCAGTAGATGGCATCTCGGGACAGATCGAACAAGCTGCGGTACTTGTCTTCGCTTTCGCGAAGTGCCTGTTCGGCGCGACGACGTTTGTTAACGTCCCGCGCCACCACCAGCATGTATTGGCGATCTCCAAACTTCCGCCGGGCAAGGGCTACTTCAACCGAGAAGGACGTTCCGTTGCGTCTTCGATGGGTTCCACTATCGTATACATGCGGCCGATTCGCATCCCGTGTGTCCGTGACGTGGTCGGCAACGCCGTCGGGGCTCTCGAGAGGGAAATCGAGGTCCAGATCGCGGACTCCCATGGTTAGGAGCTTTTCTCGACGCTGCCCGAGCCAACGACAGGCTGTTTCGTTGGCGTCAATGAAGCGCCCCGTATCCGGATCGGTAATGAAGATCGCTTCCCCGGCCTGATCCATGATCTTGCGAAACCTGCTCAGTTCCTGCTCGCGCCGTTCTTGCTCGGCCAAGAGAGTGGCAACTTCCTCCCGATCGGCCGAAATCTGATCGATCTTTGATTGCAGCTCTTCGAGCTGAGTCCGGTATTTGTCTTCGCTACGCTTCCACTGCGTGATGTCCCTTGCGATCACGGTTGCTGATACTACGCCGGTGCCCCTTTGATTCGGCGCCACTCTACAGTGGTACCATGCCTCGGGGTCGAAAGGCGGGTTTCCATTGCAGACGAACGCGTCAGAATTTCCATTCGCGAAAACTCGCGTCAGCGCACCCCTCACCGCATTCTGATGATCGGCGGAGATGTACTCGAACACGCTTCGACCGACTGCACTACCGTCCGGCTCCCCGGGTACCGGCCGGTTGAGAAACAGAATCGTTCCATCCTGTTTGACTATCAGAACTATGTCGGGCTGGTAACCAGCTCCCACCGAAGCCGCCATTCCATGGGCGGCATCTTCCGGACGAGCGGAACTAACGATTCCAGGCCCTCGCGATACGACCCTGTCGTTAGATGTGTTCCCGGCCCGGGTGGTTCCCCATGCCCTCGTTGTCCGTTCGTCCACGCCTGAAGTCCTCACTGATGCGCCCGCGAATTGGGGTCGATCGAATTCCCACATTTCAACATCGGCCAAAGCCGACTTGCCACCGTACGTACTACAAGACTATCTAATTAACTGTCTTTTAAGCACTTATGAGACATCTCATGAACTATCACATTAAACTAGAGAACCACTCTGCCTTTGGTGAAATCCCAGTTCTCCCAAAAACGTAAATAATACCCGTACTCACGATCTTGTGGCACTTTTCGCCACGGGTGTTCCGGCACATCTGCCGGCCGTTCCACCATCACTCCACGTCTGAAAACGTTCCTCCCTCGCACATCGGAGCTTCGACTACAGAACGGGCATTCGAAGCGCTCAACGCCTGGCGGCACCCACCACACGTAAGGCGCCTTGGCACACACCGGCCATTCGTCGCAATCGTGAACTACTGGCACAAATTGGGCCGGCTCGGCATCAACCTCCTGATAAAACCCACAAAATCTGCAAGAATGGAATTTCAGACCCATGTCCGCGGCACGGGGTCCGTAGAACCCAGTCTGGCCGCAGCTTGGGCATGGTCGAGGGTCCGAACGCTCCCCAAAGAGCAGGTAGGAGTCCTCGTCCCATTGTTCTTCTGTGTAATGGGTCGCCGAGCGAGTTTCTTGGATCTCTGTAACCAACATTTGAGCTATCCTCTTTTGGCCATTCAGCAGCGTCGGGTGTAGGGTAGCCCGCTTCGCTAGTTATCGGCCGACTCTAACGGATAGCAAAGCATAACTGATGTCTTTCCTGAGTTCTGGTATCGGCGTCACATTTTGGGAACAGCAAATCTGGACGCCCTTGGGGCGCAAACAACGGTGTTATGCGGGGCTTTGTTGGTGGTTTGGCCGTTACGAAACACCTACGCAGATGACTGCGATAATGAACGCAAAGACGACAATCACTGCTGCATTAATAGCGAGCGTCGCCATCTGGTTCCAGACCTGATTTCGGTCCAGAGTTTCGAGCTTGTGTAGGAGGTCCTGCCTATTAGCTGCCATAGTCCGCACCTCTTTGTTAAGCGGGCCAATGTACTCCGGTGTACCGCTGTTGGTAAGGGGCGAACACAAAACTGCGCGTAACCTATTGTGATATAAGGCCTTACGCTACAGAGACGAACACCTGAAATCGCCGAATGTCCAGAAACGTCGGACATTGCAAGGGTTCGGAGCAACGATCACATCGCTTTGGTTGCGCGGCAGGACGTGCAAAGGGCCGAAATACTTTACGGCCGTTTTTCGACATCGGCTGTGCAGAAATGTGCGTTATTGTGCCGTAGGTTTTGGGCACAACTTGGGCACAATCGGGAGGTTACCCCTTCGGCCTCATCAACTCTTGGAACGGCGGGTAGTCGCGGAGGGGATCGAAGTCGATGTTGCGGTGTAGGTCAATACCGTAGGAGCGGCCTTCGTTGAAGGACCGACGGAGCAACTCGACTGCTTGCTCCCTGTTTCCAAGGACGGCTGCTATCGATGTCTGCCACTCGGTGTTGGCACCATACAGGTACGGTCGGTCAAGCGCCGCTAGCCAATCACTGATCCTTGACGCCTCGTCAACGTTGCCCAATCGGGCGTGGACAACACCAAGGTGCCCCAAGTAATCCACGGAATTGGAGTCTTCGGCGACTAGCCGAACGAACACTTCTCTTGCCTCCTCCCATCGCTTCAACCAGTAGAGTGTCCGCCCCACGCTGTACTGATAGCTTCTTCGTTCAGCCTCATGGGGCGAGTGTGCCCGCAGCCGGTCAAGGGCAAGCTGTAGGGCCTCCTGTGCTGCTTCAGGGTAACCGTGAGCTCGGAATTCGCGACCCGCTACGGCGGCCTCATACGCATGGCCCCAGGTTGGGTTGGGCCGTAGTCCGATAAGCTCGTCAAGGAGCACTCTGACTTCTTCCACACGCCCGAGTGCAGCCAATGCTATTGCCTCGTGTCGGAACGCCGTCAGACGGACAGGATGTTGCTCTCTCCCGCGCCGCGCATCTCGCAGTTCGCGGCGGTGATCTCCAAGCATATGTCGAGCCTCTGTGAGGGCGTCCCAATACCATATCCATTCCTTCCAGAACCCTCTTGTTGGATCGACCCTCTCGAGAGCCTCCACGGCCTCGAGCGGGCGGTTGACCGCTAAGGCTTCAATGCCGGTTACGTACCAAAAAATGGAACTCACCTCGGCCAACTCTCGGGCAACCCGGAGCGCTTCAAGGTGGTTGCCGTCTAGAGATGCTCGCCACCACGTGAGCCATTTCCGCTCAAAGTTCGATAGTCGATCGCGGTGTTGCTCTACCAGCTCTGTGAGTGAGTCTGATTCCGCATAACGCCCGCGATTCGAATGCGCGACAGCGGTGCGCATCAAAGCTTGGTAAAAACTCGTGTCAAGCTCAAACGCTCTCGTGAATTGCTCTATGGCCTCGTCATACCGGTTCCGCGTGAACAGATCAAGACCTATGACATATTCCTTGTATGCCGCGAATGATGGCTGCCCAAGTGCCCCCGAGACGGCCCAGCCGAATACCGTATCAAGCGTCAGCGCCAGCGCACCCGCTATTCGCTCACCCAATTGGTTGAACGCGGCCTCGGGACTGACGGAGAGCACGCTTACTGGTGGGACGGTGTGTTGTACCTCCATACGACGCGGGTCGGTGATCTCAGCCCTAAAACGGAGGCTGTCACCCAAACGAGAATAGCTCCCTGTAACAACGATCCCCGCACCCGTCACCTCCGCCAACTCCCGTACGGGATTCACTCCCTCCAACGCATTGGCTTCTCGTTGCACAGCCATCGACGGTACCACGCTCAGTACATCGACCTGCTGAAGCCAATCCGTGATCCAGCTCGCTGCAACCTGACCATGGACATTCAATGAGTCTTCACCCGTCAGATTCTCAAACGGTAGAACAGCGACGCGCCGCTCATCGAGAGTGACGCCGCTGCCACGAGGAAGGACTGCCACGACAACGATCAGGGCAATCACTGCGGCAATGCCTACCGCCCCTCCGGCCATCATCCATCTGCGCTTCGTCATGCGGTCAACCGGCACCATTCCTGTGGGTGTTACCCCCCCACTCGGAGTTGCCAACGCCTCCAACCGCGGCAACAGCTCCTCGGCGGTCTGCCACCTGTCAGCAGCCTTCTTTTCCAAACACTTCATCACCAACTCAGCCAACGCTGGTGCCACCGCTTCCCGATACTTCGTCACCGGCTCAGGAGCGTCAGTCAAGTGCGCCGAGAGAATCATCTGCGGAGTAGTGCCGAGGAACGGCGGTCTTCCGGTTAGTAGCTCATACGCGAGAGCCCCCACAGCGTATATGTCAGCACGGTGGTCTATGTGTGGATCGGCAGCAGCCTGTTCTGGCGCCATATACGTCGGCGTGCCGAGTGCTACTCCTTCTGTGGTCAGACCAATCGCGCCCGTGGCATCACTCACAGCCTTAGCCACTCCAAAATCTGTGACTACTGCATGACGCTCAGTGAGCATCACGTTGTCGGGTTTGATGTCCCGATGTACCACGTTGTGCTTGTGCGCGTGACTCAGAGCGTCAACTACATCACGAAGAATCCTTACCGCCTCGGTGATCGGTAGCTCACCTTCCTTCGCGAGCTTGTCCCGCAGCGACTGCCCCTCGACATACGGCATGACGTAGTAGAGGAAGCCGTCTGCTTCGCCACAGTCGAATAGCCCGAGGATGTGCGGATGGTTGAGCTTCGCCGCGATGTCGATCTCTTGCAGGAACCGATCAGGTCCGAGCGCCGACGCCAGTTCGGGCCTCAAGACCTTGAGCGCCACTTAACGGTGGAGCTTCAGGTCCTCGGCGAGATAGACCGTCGCCATCCCACCACTGCCGAGTTCCCGCTCGATGGTGTAGCGGTCGGAGAGGGCGGTCTTGAGGCGGGAGAGGGCGTCAGTCATAAACACCGGGGCCAAGCGACTTCTACAATTGCTCCATCACTGCCTCAGCCCAAGCCAGAGTATCAGCGACCCGTTGGAGCACCCAGTCGTAGTCGATCCTGGCGGATTCTTGGAGCGGGTCGTCATAACGCCACGCGGCAGCAAAAGGCGTCAACGTCACGAGATCGTCTGGATTCGGCGGGGCATTGATCCCATTCGCCGCAAGAAGCTCGACGAGCAATAGCAGATCATGCGTGAAGGGGTATTGGATTGCTCGGTGTGCCAATACCGCCTTGATGGCTTTCTCGACTGCCTGCTGCGCGTGGAAGCCGACACTCCAGACTGGTGCACCCGCATCTCCCGCGAGTGTCACTGCGACGTGACTGTCTCCCTTTGCCTTCTCGAGGAGTCTCAGTCCGTGCTCATGCGACGCGTTCATGGACCTGACCCTCGTTGTCGGCGCGGTGATACACCGTGTTTGGGGCGTGTCGCCATTGTTCGAATTCAGCCGTACTCAACACGAGAATGTCGACGGGTACCATGAATGCCTTCAGAATGCCGTGAACGGCGATACGAAGACGAGCCACTTCCTTTATCCGATCATCCACGACTGGTTCCACCACCAGAAAGTCGATGTCACTAGCTGGTTCAGCGGCATCTTTTGCATATGAGCCAAAGAGAATGACTTTCGACCCATCTGGCGCGTGATTCAGCAACACGCCTATCGCTGCTTGAATACTTCCCTGGTCGACCGTCATCGCGAGTTACCTCGGAAAAAAACGCCTTGAACCGCTACCAACCAAGCAGATAGATAATATGATCTGAGACCCCAGTCCGCCAGAACATCCCAATCGCGAACAGCACACATGGGATACAAGAGACCAAGCCCACATGCGCCAATCCCACTAATCGCTAAAAAGGCCGCAACTTATTGCGGCCTTTCCATTTGTGCCTAGTGCCCGAGGTGAGAATCGAACTCACACCCCATTGCTGGGACGGGATTTTGAGTCCCGCGCGTCTACCAGTTCCACCACTCGGGCGAGTGCTGAAGTATAGTCAGTCTTGCACCCGAGGGGGAATGGGAATCACGGGACTCGGTTGCCCTGCCCCGGTCGGTTCTGCAACCTCCGTTGCAGTATCTGCTGGATGTTGTTCTCGAATCTCCTGTGGATGAGCACCAATTGAGCCCTCTGCACCGGTGTCAAGAACTCAGCGTACTCCGCTTGTTCGGAGCGCGCCAACTCCATTCGATGTTCTGGAAGAGCAACCAGGGAATCGATCAGTGCGGCGAGGCTGTCTGCGTCAGCCGCCACTCCAGGCCGCATCTGCCCCTCGAGACTCTGCCACAGCTCGCGCTCCCGTCTCTGGATCTCGTTGCGCCGAGCCATCGAGCTTCTCGCGATCTCGCGGTAGTGCTCAAACTGCTCGTCGGTCATGTCTGTCTGCGCTCGCACGTTTTGAAGCAAGCGTTCCGTCACCTGCTGCTGCAGCAGTCGCCTCTGCCGCACAGTCTGATCCTGCGCCTCAGCGGCCGCAGAAAACACACCTGCCGCCAGCAACACCAAAAAGAGCGTACGCATCAATCCTCCATCATTGTCTGGAGCAGCTCCTCGAGTTGTCCAACACTCATATCATCTAGGCCGACCGCGGCAAGTTCGTAAACTGGTGCATCGAACGAGAGCGAGTCGAACACCTCTTCCAATTCATCTACCGAAAGCGCCTGAAGTTCGAGAGTTGCCAGCTCGAGGTCCGGTGAAATGGCATCTCGGCCAGTACGTTCTTCCGAGAGTATGCCAAGTGCCAACACCAACACGGCCGCCGCTGCAAATGCTCCGTATGTGGGCATCTGCCTCTTCCACCAGCTGTCGATTTTAGGTTCGACCTCGAGGCGTTTTATGATGTTGTTCGCGACAGCATCTGCATCGAGGCGCGCCGCAGCCGTTTCACCAAGCCGTTCCGCGAGTTCTTCGAGTTGCCTGTCGTTGAGACTCATGCTATCCGCTCCACGAGACTAGCCCAAGGCCTTCTTGAGGCGTTTGACGGCTTGGTGATAATGCACCCTAGCCGCACCGACCGAAGTCCCTAGGGCTTCGGCTATCTCCGAGTAATCGATCCCCTGCTGCGCACGCAAGAGAAACACCTGGCGTTGTTTATCGGGCAACCTCTCGACTTCCTGCTGCAACCGTTTCTCCATGTCGTGCATTACCGCACTGGTGTGTGGATTCGAGGCTTCATCCACGACTTCACGATCGTCGAGCGCCAACATCGGTCGCCGCGCTTCTCGACGTCTCAGGTCCTTCAAGACATTGGTTCCGATTGTCATCACCCATGTCCGAAAGCTCGCTGTGCCACGAAAACTGTCCAATTTCCTGAACGCCCGGAAGAACGCCTCTTGTACCAAGTCATCGACATCGTCCCCTCCTCCGGACGCACCCAGAAAACGCGCTACGGCTCTGGCGTGCCGCCTCACCAGCTCCGCAGCCGCCGCCTCATCCCCCGTCCGCCAGGCCGCGATCAGATCCGCGTCTGTCGGAACGGCCCGAAGCTCAGGCATATGCACATCTGGATGGACGTTCCATGGGGTAGAATGTTAAGCGGCAGGCGGCAGAGATGCAGGGAGGCAGAGTGGCAGCACTGCCGCTCTGCACCTCTGCACCCCACCTATACTCCCCTCGTCCCCGAAACTACCTTTGAGACCAACATGCCCAGTGTCCACACGGAAGGCCCCAACCTATGACCCAACGCATTGTACTCGCGCTCGGTCCACTGTTGCTCATTGCCACATTCGTGCTCGAACCAATGGGCGGCCTGCCTGAACCGGCGTGGCGAGTGGCGGGCCTGGCCGGGTGGATGGCGACCTGGTGGTTGACGGGTGCTATCCCGTTGGAGGCCACAGCCTTGCTTCCGGTGGTATTGCTCCCACTCTTGGGCACTGGCACGATACGAGAGGTCACCGCCTCTTACGCCGACCCGATCATCTTCCTGTTCCTGGGCGGTTTCCTGCTTGCGGTGACGTTGGAACGGTGGGAGCTGCATCGCCGGTTTGCGCTGGCCACAGTGCGCAAAGTCGGGACGGATGCGCCGAGAGTCGTGCTTGCATTCATGATCGCCTCCGCCATAGCCAGCATGTGGATCTCGAACACAGCCACAGCGGTGATGATGCTGCCTATCGCGATGGCTCTGATAGGCGGGCAGGCGGACGGGCGGGCAGGCGGACGGGCAAGAGAGACATCTGACCAAGCTGGCGCCCCGGCGCCCGCTCAATCCAAAGGTTTCGGCACAGCGTTAATGCTGGGAATCGCCTATGCGTGCTCGATCGGTGGGGTGGCAACGCTCATAGGGACACCACCGAACGCCCTGCTGGTGGGTGCGGCCTCCGAATTGCTCGGACACGAGATCAGCTTCGCGGGTTGGATGGTGGTGGGTTTGTCGATCTCGATTCCGATGCTAGCCTGTTGTTGGCTGCTCCTGATTACGGTTTTCAAGGTCCGAGGCGAAGTGCCGGGGCTAAAATCGACGCTCGAGCGAGAGCAATCGGAATTCGGGACTCTGTCAGGCGGTGAGCGGTTCGTGCTGGCGGTTTTTGCCTGCGCGGCTCTGTCCTGGGTGCTGCGAGCACCGAAAACGATAGGTGACCTCCGGATTCCAGGTCTGTCGGATTTCATCCCCGGCCTATCAGATTCGGCGATCGCGATTGCCGCCGCCTTGCTGCTGTTTGCGGTCCCGTTGCCGCGCGGTAAGTTCCGAACGGCTCTCGATTGGGACACCGCGCGCAGAATCCCGTGGGGCATTCTGTTGCTATTCGGGGGTGGTCTCGCGCTGGCGGGAGCATTCCAGTCGAGCGGCCTGAGCGATTGGGTGGGCGGAAGGCTCGCCACCATGCAGGGCGTACCGTTACCGATCGTCGTGTTAACGACTGCGGCGGTATTTGTATTCCTGACGGAGCTCACCAGCAACACCGCCACAGCTGCACTCGGCATGCCGCTCATGGTCGGGGTTGCACAGGGACTTGGCCTTGCCGCGTTGCCACTCATGACCGCTGCAGCACTCGCCGCTTCGATGGCATTCATGCTGCCTGTTGCGACGCCACCCAACGCGATCGTGTTCGGGTCACGCGCCATCCGCTCGAAGGACATGGCGAAGGCTGGCGTCGGCCTCAATATTTTGTCTGTCATCGTCATCACGTTCGTGGTATGGCTACTCGTTTGACACCAGTGACGGTACACCTATTTGGAACCGTGAGACGCGGCGGCGGTAAAGACTTGAAACGTTAGCTCGGAGTGCTAGATGTTGAAGAAATTCGCGGCACTTGGTGCCATAGGATGTTTGCTTGTTGGTGCAGCATGCCTTACAGGAGATGACGCGGTCCTCTTTGTAGTAGTCACCCCCTCTGTACCCGATACGACGTCGGAAACACAGGTTGGTATTAGCGGAGAGGTCCACAGAACTCCAATGCAGGAATCTGCGATCTTCGTTGTGACTGTGACCGGAGGGGCCGTCACCGCGGTCGATACTGCGAACCTACACGGCCTGTTTACCGTAACGGTGCCACTCACCACCAATGCCGACAACCATCTGTCGTTGACGGCTCGCGACAACACCGGTGCCAGCACCACAAGTGCCTGGGAGCGGACGGTGGTCCAGGTCGAGACCCCCAGGTAGGCTTCGTGGGACGGTCACGATCGACGTGGCTCAACGATACGCGAATTG
This sequence comes from uncultured Gemmatimonadaceae bacterium, assembly GCA_964518955.1. GTDB lineage: Bacteria > Gemmatimonadota > Gemmatimonadetes > Gemmatimonadales > GWC2-71-9 > JBDGYW01. The sequence goes on from CAZFHS010000033.1 coordinate 54,661, forward strand.
TGTCGTGACGACCGATCGGCCGACGCACATTATATTCGACGGCGAGCACGGTTCTTCAAAATGATTGGCGACCATGAGTCAAATAGTCTATTTCAATGGTGAGTTCCTTCCCAAGGACCAGGTACACATTTCGCCCGACGACAGAGGATTTCTGTTCGGCGATGGTGTTTATGACGTCACCCTCACCTACGGCGGTAGGCTTTTCCGCATCGAAGACCACCTTCAGCGGATGAAGAATGGCCTGAGATCCCTGCAAATCGAGGGCGCCGATGTCGACGCTTTGGAAGGAGTCGGCCTGGAACTCATGGAGAGAAACAACCTCGACAGTTACAGCCAGGCACTCTATCTGCAAGTGACGAGAGGTGCGGCAAAGCGTACTCACCATTTCCCAGCCGGTGAGGTGCCACCCACCGTCTACGCCGCCATCTCTCCATTCTCTCGAAAGGGAGACCCCGAGAACGGCTCGCCGATCGTCTTTGTACCCGATGTGCGTTGGAGCAGGTGCGACATAAAATCAGTGTGCCTCTTGCCGAACTGCCTAGCAACACAGAGGGCAAAGGACCTGAACGGGCACGAGGCGGTGTTCGTGAGGGACGGGTCAATACTGGAAGGTGCATCGTCGACTTTCTTTGCTGTCTTCAATGGCGTAGTGTGCACTCCACCGCTCACGAACTACGTGTTGCCCGGGATCACTCGCATGGTCGTGCTGGAGCTGTGTGAGAAAAATGACATACCAGTGCGCATGGAATCGGTCTTACAGCAAGACCTGCCGGCAGCAGACGAAGTTTTCATCGCCGGCACGACGTCGGAGGTCGTACCTGTAATAGCGGTGGACGGGATACCGGTACGAGATGGCAAACCAGGCCCGATAGCGCGCAGAATCTCCGACCTTTTCCTCGAATATGCTCACAATGAATGAGCTGCAACCGCGATTCCGGTACCCTCGTAGTGTGGTGAGATGACCATGGAACTTGGTAACTGCAAACTCTGCGCGCATCCGCTGGAAGTGCTCAGAAAGCCTGTCAGACGGCTGAGCTGGAGCCGCCATTGGGTGCGAGGGTTCGCTAGTCTATTCACTCGACCGCTTCGAGTATGCTCGAGTTGCGGTGCCATGTACTCGGGTGACGGTGAGCTGTTGGCGGTCGGAGCCGTCCAGACGGAGCCAGAGATCAGACTAGACACATATCGGCGCGACATGGCCTACATGCGGGACAGCTTCGGGGGAGTCATTGTTGCATCCGGACTAGCTGGCGCGTGGCTAATTGCAGGTGCAGCGACACCCAATATCGCAGGTGCCTTCATTGCGGGGTCCGTCGGTGTCGTCTCGATCGTTCCATTTGGCTTTTTCGGCAGCAGAGTACGTCGTGCGCGCAAACAGCTCAAAGAGATGAAGGCCGAACGGCTCAAAAGACAGATAAGGCGGTAGGGCGGTCAGGCGGAACCGAGTCTAATCGCGCACCACCTCTGCAACCCTGCCGCACAAACACAACACTTATTCACACCTGTTCAACTGCTGTTTCCGGCGTTGAGAAGCGCAGTGCCCCCTAAACCACCTTAAATCTTTACAAACACAGGTTTTGACGCCACGTTGGGCTAGCGGCAGGAGTCTTGCTTGTTATCCTTAACACGACCGCTATGACGTAAGAAAATGAGCAGCCGGGACCCTCCCGCGAGAATCAACCGCAACACCCGGCAAGCGTTGACCCGATTTCCGCGCCGATGCGCGGAGAAATGGGAGCTGTTGCGTAATGGAATGTGCCCAGTGTGGGACCGCTGTACCGGACGAGGCCTCGTTCTGTCACAGCTGTGGATCGCAGGTATCGGATGCCGAGGGCCAAGCGCGCGCCAGTGCGGCGATGGATATGTCGTCCATCCAGCACATGGAAAAACTGCTCAAGGAAGACACCAAGGGTGAATTCGAGATAGGCGACCTCTTGGGTCGCGGCGGCATGGCAATGGTGTACCTCGCCGAAGAAGTACACCTCTCGCGCAAGGTAGCGATAAAGGTCCTGCCTCCCGAACTCACGTTCGGTCATGGGGTCGAACGTTTCAAGCGCGAAGCAAAAACTGCTGCGGGTTTGGACCACCCCCACATCATTCCCATCTACAGAATTGCGTCTGGCGGCAAAGTATTCTGGTATGCGATGAAATTCCTCGAGGGTCAATCTCTCGATGAGATGCTGAAAGAAAAGGGCCGGTGCTCACTCGAGGAGACAATCCAGATTCTAATGCCCTGCGCCGACGCACTCGACTACGGGCATCTGCACAGCGTAATCCATCGCGATATCAAACCCGCCAACATCATGCTGGACGCACAAAACCGCGTCACGGTAACTGACTTTGGTATCGCGAAGGCGCTCACCGAGGGAACGCTCACGGCGTCCGGTTCCGTTATCGGCACACCCTTCTACATGTCGCCAGAACAAGGCATGGGCAAACCAGTTACTGGTGCCGCCGACCAGTATTCCGTTGCGGTGATGACGTACAGAATGCTCTCTGGTCAGGTCCCCTTCGAGGGCGATTCCGCAATCGACATACTTCACAAACACTGCACGATCCTGCCGCCGCCACTGGACCAACTCTGCCCGGGCCTCCCGGACTTTGTGTACAAGGCAGTGGAAAAGGGACTCGCCAAAAAACCGGCGCAAAGGTTTTCTACGGTAAAGGCTTTCGTGAAAGCTCTGAAGGAGAAGAGCCCCGAGATCACACTTTCCGATGCCGCTACAGTTGCCGTTGGTTCCGATCCATCGATTTTGGGTGACCTGCCAACCGAGGTTATGGCGGCCGCAGATACGCCCAGGCCGGAAGCGCCGACGACGGCCGCACCAGCTCCGCAAGTACCTCCAGAGCCCAAAAAGGGCGGCCTATGGAAAGTGTTGATACCGTTGATTGTAATCCTCGCTGCAGGTGGCGGAGGCGGTGCGTGGTAGTGGATGACACAGCGGGGCGACGGAAGCTCTAGCGGGGAACAAACTCAAACTGAGCAAGCCGACCCTGCCGCAACGGGACAAGATGACGCAGCACTCCTAGGCGAATCTGCCACGGAGGCCGTTGCTGAATCGACCGCGGCTGAGGCGGCTCCTCCGGCACCTGCGTCTGTGTCTGTCACCGGCATGTTGCCGTCGGGCCTCGTCATCGTTGACGGCGTGGCGCAGAGCTCCCAGGACTTCGAGCTATCGTCAGGTATACCACACATAATCGTGATGCGACAGGCGGGATACGAGACCGTAACCGATACCGTGACCTTCGAGGCAGGACAACGAGTGAGGTATCCGTACGTTGGTCGATCGACTGCGCGCCCTGCACAAACCGAGACACCTACTCAGCGACCGACACAAAGACCGGCGCCACCGAGGACCGGGGTGATACAGATTCGCGTACGTCCGTGGGCCAACGTGTTCATCGGAAATCAGGAGTTCGCAGAGACGTCTAGAGTTGTGGATACGCTTACTGCGGGCCCGCACACGATTCGGTTCAGGCGAGACGGATTTATCCCCAAAGACACAATCGTGACCGTACCGCCCGGAGAGACGGTGACGATTCAAGTGAGGTTGCAGGGAGGCGACTGAACAAGCGACCTGCAACCACATTTTGCAGCAAATTTAGATGTAAGCCATTAGGTCGGTGGTGGGGCCCTCATGCACCTCGACCTAAACACGCAGCACATACTCAGCCCGCTAGCAGCCCAGGAACGGATTATGACTCGTAATAAGTCGTTCTCGTGGGGCGTATTGGCGCTCCTACTCGCTTTTTCACTGGCAGTTCCCTCCTTCGCACACGCACAGCGCGATCAATTGATACGAAATGCGATGCAGGCGTACGACGATTTTGAGACCGAAACAGCACTTGGTCTTCTGAAGGTCGCCGTTAACCCTGCCGTAGGCGCGACGGACAGCGTTTGGGCGGCCGGCATTCAGCTCTTGTCGCAGATGCTGATCGAGGAAGGTCAGGACTCGCTCGCAAACGTGTGGATGCGCTGGGCCGTGCGCACGGCGCCCGACATGCGAGTCGACAGAGTGACCTACCTGCCGGAGGTGGTAGCAGCCTACGAGTCGGCGCGCCGGATGATAGGGACGGGAGAGGCGGGAGACGAGGTGACCGAGACCTCCTGGGAGTGGCAGGCGGGAATAAGTGAGGAGATGGGCGAGTTCAGGCTCAGCGCCACGGGGATATCTGCTCCACTATCGATAGATATCGTGGGTATCGGGCCGGTGGGTACGGGCTCTCCGATCAGACTGCGACCGAGCAGCTATACCGTTCGTGCGTCGGCTGAGGGATACCTGGAAACTGAGGTAACACGCGAGGTGCTGCCTGGGATCGTGACGGTTTTGGACTTTAGTCTCACCTCTGTGGTAGCTGCTTCCCTTCCCGACTCGGTGATTGCCGATGAGGCTGAAGCCTCTGCTCTCAGGCATATGGGTCGTTTGCGGGTGACACGTTACGGCACTGACACGGGCTGTGGTGCTGGTGTGTTTGTTGGCAGTGACGGTTTGTTCTTGACCACGTACAGAGCCATTCGAGGCGCCGAGAGCCTCGAGATCAGACTCTCAGACGGTACACAGATCAGCGACGGCATCTCGGTGGCCTCATACGATACGGACGGTGTCGCAGTGCTCCAGCTTCCCCGCTCTGTTGGTGATTCACTCGAGGTATCGGACGGACCTGAGAACAGCCAGTACGTGTGGGCACTCGGCTATCCTGACTGTGGCACCGCCACAGTCGCAGCCTCACGCATAGGGAGCCGTCCGGGCGGGATGTTGCATTTGGCCGACTCGCTTTCGTTTGGCGATCAGGGTGGTCCGTTGGTGGATCAGTTGGGTTCGGTGGTAGGGTTTTCGACGGGTGGATTTACGGCAATGCCTGCCGATGTTGCGCAGTCGAGTTTGGAAGAGGCGAGGAGCAACATCAGGGCTCAGCGGTTGATGAGTCTGCTCGAAGTGGCTGAGGCGGAGAACCACCGATACGGGGCAGTGTCGATCAGTTCTGATTTGAACGGATCGATTGTGCGTATCACGCCGCTCGAGAGTTGGCATTGGCAGGATGCGGCGGGTGGTGGAGCGTTGCCGCTCAGTTTTTCGGGTCCGATGGGTCGGTATCGAGTTCAGATGTTGTTGGGCAGTCAGGTGAGGCGTACGGAGGAGTTCACGCTGAACCCGGCTGTGACGGAGACGTTGCGTATGATCTCGCAGGTGGCGGTCGAGACGCCAGGTGAGGAACAGACTTCGGTGCGCGACGGAGGTGGAGGATTCCCGGTTGCGATAGTTGCACTGATAGGGCTCGCTGGGGCAGGAGCGGCAGTGGGGCTCCTTGCGGGAGGAGGGGGGGGAGGCACCGAACCGCAAACCTGTCCATCCGGTCAGCGATGGGACGGTACCAGGTGCGTGCCGACCACTATCGTACCAACGACGGGCGGCATAATCATTTCGATTCCAACGACACCATAGGGCGACGACCATGAGACGCTTCTTACTTCTCAGTCTTTTCTTCGTTGCCGCGACCCTTCTCGCCTGCGACGAAGACGTAATGGCGCCGGTTTTGACCACGGGCAGCATCACGCTGAACGTGACTGTCGACGATTTGCCGGCGATCTCTCAGCAGGCGGTTTCGGCCGAGGTCGTGAGCTCTCCGGCAACGGGAGGCGACACCTCTTCGACAGCCGTGGCGAGTGTGCCGGCGTTCGAATCAGATCGTGGCGATGGCCCGCGCATATCCGAGTACAAGGGTACGCGAACGAGCTCGAACGCGGCCATTCCTCAGGCAGAGTCGGCAGACGGTCCGGCGAAGGCTCCTGAAGAGGCCAGTGCAATCGATGCTGCAACGATTCGGATCATAGGTCCCACTACGCGGACGCTCACCAACCAGACTCCTGGCACCACGGTGACGGTCGAAGACTTGGACGTGGGCACCTACACGGTCGTGTTGGAAGGGCTAGTAAGTGGTGAGGTGGACTATTTCGGTCGGACGCAGAACATCTCTGTTACGGCGGGCAACAACTCTACGGCGAACATTTCGTTCAACTCATTCAGGCCCGTGATACAGGCGGTCACATCGCCGACGACCGACATGGCGATTCTGTTCACGTGGAATGTTGTGCAGGGAGCCACTGGGTACTACGTCGAATTGGATACCGATCCAGGGTTCACGAGCCCGGTATCTGCCACGGTGGACACAGAGGCGGCGGTGGCCACGATGCCGAGCACTGGTATCTGGTACGTTAGGGCGAGTTCGGTCAATCAATATGTGCCGCGTGGTCGTGCGGGCGATGCACAATCTGTGGACATCGTTACCGACATAGACCCGAGCGGAACAGACTTCGCGTCGGCGTACGACTTGGGATTTGCGGCGACGGGCGTAGTGTATTCGCAGCTAAATGTCGTACCATCAGCCGACGAGGACTGGTACACTGTTGAAGCCTGTCTTGGCGACAGAATCATCGCTGAGGTGTACGCCCAACGTCTCGACCCCCCGTCCGATCTCAATTCATATCTCGAGCTGTATGGGCCCACTGGTAACTCCGTCGATGTTCAGGACGACAACGTGGGCACGGACTCCCGCATCGACCGAGTGCTCACGAGTGGTGGTCAATACTACATCAAGGTAGCAGCATCGGGTGGTGGCTCGACGGGTAACTATCAACTCTCGATTGATGTAGAAGCTGGTAGTGCCAACGACGGCTCTAGCTGCTCGACGCTCCCAGGCGCAACGAATGGATGGACCGGCAGCAGCTCGACCGATCCAACCAACTGGTCCGATCCCGACAACTGGTTGACCGGTGCAGTACCCACATCCACAGACACAATTTCCATCCCTGCGGGCGCAGCTCCCGTTTTGACCGAGAACGTCACGGTCGCGAGTCTCATAATCGAAGTTGGTGGCCACGTCGACACGGACGTCTACGATATCACTGTGACCGGTGACCTCGCTGCTGGCAACAGCATCACGGGCGACGGCCAGGTTATCCTCACAGGTACGGACGTCTATTTGAGTGGCGGTGTCCCCCATCTGTACGTGCTTGGTGATGTCTCGCTTGCGGGTAGGGCCTTTGCTACCGGCACCGTGCAGGTTGACGGTACCCTACGGATGAATGGCTTCCAGATGGCGGTGGGGAGCTAGTTCGGAACGCACAATGGCACGGGCGTGCTCGAGATGATGAGCGACGCCGACACGCTGGCAGTTGCCGGTGAGGTGACGTTTGCCGGCGGGTCTACCACAGGAATGCTAACCGCCGGTCGAATGATCCTCGCCGGCGGCATCACGGCCCAATCTGTTGCGGCAACGTTTGCACCGAGCGGCACCCATCGCGTCGTCATGGCAGGAGCGGCGGACCGTGCCATCACAGACGTAATCGGTGTTTCGTTCTTCAACGACCTGGCGCTGCAGACGACAGGTACCGTCACGGTTGCGAGGGTTGCCGGGCAGGTTCAAGTCAACGGATTGCTGATATCGGACGCAATCATAAAACCAACGGTAACGGGCGGAAATATTCTCGCGTGGGGCGTCGACGCTCAACGCATGGACTTGGACAACGCCGTTCTCTCGATTGGCAACGGACCGATCAACGCACTCGACGGCATAACGTTCCTGAACTTCCCCGCCGGTACGCAACAGTTGATCGTCAACCGAAACGGCGGCACCTACACGTTCAACAATCTCCAGTTCAGTCAGGACAACGGTGCATTCGACGTATACATCGAAGCCAGAGACGCCGACGTCGGAGACGGTGATCAGCTGACAATAAACCTGGCTGCGGCTTCGCCCGCCGACGGTACGCCCGGCACCACTAGTGAGTATGACGCCGTAGTGAACTGGGTGGCGGCCACAGCCGGTCCGCCAGCTCAGGTCTCGTTTACGGTGCAGCCAACCGACGTCGCTGCCGGCAGTGCGATCACACCTGCCGTTCAGGTCGCGATCCAAGACGCCAACACGATCACGGTCGACACCTCGACGGCTAGCGTCACGGTCGCTATCAATGACAATCCGGGTGGTGGCACACTCAGCGGTACGACCACGGTGGCGGCTGTTAACGGTATCGCAACCTTCAGCGATCTGTCGATCGACATGGCGGGTGTTGGCTACTCGCTCATCGCCTTCTCTACGGGGCTCACGGCAGAAGTCAGTGCCCCGTTTGCGGTGACTGCTGGCGCGGCAACAACGATAGGCCTCGAGTCGGGCAACAATCAGACAGCGGCACCGAACGCTACGATCCCAGACCCGGTTGCAGTGAAAGTCACGGATACCTTTGGGAACGGAGTTGCGGGAGTCGAAATCACGTGGGCCGTCACGGCCGGCGGCGGTTCGATAACCTCCCCGTCAACGACAGACGAGTCAGGTATCGCTACGGCCACTTGGACGCTCGGCGCAAACCTCGGCACCAACACGGTCCAGGCCACTCCTAGCACGCTGACGCTCACCGGCTCACCGGTGGAGTTCAGCGCAACTGGGTCGAACGCTATTGCATGGATCAACGCGTCCGGCGGCAACTGGAGCAACGGCGCCAATTGGCAAGGTGGTTCGCCCCCAGGACCAACTGAGGGAGCCCTCATCGATCTCGACGGCACCTACGTGATAACCCTCGACACCGACGTCAACGTCGAGAGCATCGCGCTCGGCGGGAACAGCGGCCGGCAAACCTTGGACAACAATGGGTATGCCATTACCGCGTCAGGCACAGTGAGGGTAATCGGCACGGGCGCCCTGCAGGTCGCCTCAACGTCCCTCACTGCTGGTACGGTGATCAACGAGGGAACGATCACGCTCAATGGCAGCAATGTCACCGGACCCATCGACAACCGCTCAGAACTCGTCGTTGTCGGATACACGGAGATCTATGATTCGGTTACGACGACCACCAACTCCTTGCTCGAGCTTGACGGCGCAGGTGCAGACGCAAGCCTGTCCCTAGGATTGACGAACAACGGGACCATCTACTTCAACAGCGCTGAATCGGGTGGCTATCCGAGTCTCTACGTGAATTCCGGATCGCTGATCAACGCCGTGGGTGGCAAGATCCGGTTCACGGGTCCCGGCGGAGGCTACCTTCTGGCGAACCTCGACAATCGCGACAGCCTGAAAGTCGAATCCGCGGAATCGGTGAACCTCGACGGAACGACGATCATCAACAGTGGCGTCATGTACGCGGCGACGGCCGAACTCGATGTCGACGCGGCTTTCACCAATAGTGGAATCGTCAGCGTCGCAGCCGGCCAGGTATTCGGTAGCTATGGAACTGGATTCAACAACGAAATCACTGGCAACATCCAGCTGGGGCTCGATGCAACCTTGGATATCGCCAGCACCACATTTGCATCTGCAGTAGGCTTCACCATCGACAGTAGCCTCACCGTCTACATCGATGGATCAGCTCTGACGAGCCCGAGTGTCACAATTGCGGGCAACTTGACAGTTGCAGCAGGTGGCACGCTGGAAGTGCTGAGCAACACTGTTACCGTCGATACGCTCATCAACTACGGTGAATCCTGGCTCGATGGAGCGGTGCTCAACGCCTCGATACACAACGGCGGGACGATCTCGGCCACCAACACCGGCAACGCCATCAACGGCACGATTGCCACAGATTCCGCATCAATATTCGATGTGGAGGGCACGGGCTCGACGCTTTCGCTCAGCACTCCCTTCGACAACGACGGCTCGATTTTGATGTCCAGCTCGGAGGCGGGCACGGCGCCGTCAATAACTGTCGGAAGCGGCACCCTGATGAACACGTACACGGGGTCCATCGAGTCCGTCGGTCCGGCCGGTGGCCTCATCATTGTCGATTCGCTCGTCAACTGGTACTCTGTGCATCCCCTTGGCGGCGGCACCCTGACGATCCAAGGGCCCTACATCTCGAACAACGGCGCGTTTACTGCCCACCAGGGCAATCTGACCGTGAGCGGCGACGGTACATTCATCAACGCCGGCAATCTCGCGCTCTCGCAAGGTTTCACATTCACGCGCGCCGGAGGAACGTTTGAGAGCACCTATGAGATTCGCGGTGGCGGAACTATAGATGTCTCCGGCACCATTTTCGCGAATTCGTCGCGGATCAACCCCGGTGGCGGGACTGGCGGGCCGGTCGCGACCTTGACGTTCGACGGTGAGGTGACGCTAACCGGTGGCGAAGTCAACATCGAAATCGACGGAATCACCGCCGGCACTGAGTACGATGTTTTGAGAATCAATGGTCCAGTGGCGCTCGGTGGGACGCTTGCTGTGCACGCGTCGATCACTCCAACCAGGGCTGACACATTCACGGTGATGACCTTTGCTTCTCACACCGGAGAATTCACGGACTTTACCGGCCTCAGTATCGACGATTCGCTTGCGCTGATTCCGATCTTGAGCGCCACCGAGTTGAACCTCATTGTCGCTCCCGTAACCGATTCTGCGGCCGTGTCGCCTACAGGTGCCACTCTGACGACGGCGGGCGCCACTCAGCAGTTCACTGCCGAAGCCTACGGCGGTGGAACGTTGCTGCCCGGAAAGGTATTCACCTGGGCTAGTCTGGATCCCCACGTAGCGACCATCGACGGCACAGGGTTGGTGACAGCGGTTGCGAACGGCCAGGTGATAGTACAGGCCGAGGTCGACGGAGTCACGAGCACCGCCGTGGTGACAGTTGCGATTACTCCTGCGGATCCCGTGAACCTTTGGGCCAACCCCACGGATCCGATTCCGACGGCGAATTACAAAGGTGTTTGGGGCAGCGCCTCAGACAATGTCTGGGCAGTCGGCGCGGGAGAAACGTATCCGAACAGCGCGATCATCCACTTTGATGGCAGTGCATGGAACGTAGTAGCTGGCCCGACAACCGGCGGACAGCTGAACGCAATCTGGGGAAGCGGCTCAGACGATATTTGGGCGGGCGGCGATGTCGGCTCGCTGCTTCACTTTGACGGCACCGACTGGATAGACCACGCAGGATCAGTGAGCGCAGCACAGCAGGGTATTTGGGGAAGTGCGCCGAACGACGTTTGGATGGTCAGCGCGGCAGGTGGTGCGGCGCATTTCGACGGTACATCCTGGACCACAACAACGATTTCCCCCGACCATCCACTGGATGCGATATGGGGATCAGCCAGGGACGACATCTGGGCGGTGGGACGGAACGGCACGGCCATCCACTATGACGGCAGCTCATGGAGCATGGTGGCAACGCCGAGCACCGATTGGCTGCAGTCGGTTTGGGGAACCGGTCCGAATGACGTATGGGCTGTTGGACTAGCTGAGATCCTCCACTACGACGGTACTGCGTGGACAGCAACCACGACTCCATCAAATGGCCAGCCTTCAAGCGTCAGAGGTCTTTCAGCCAGCGATGCGTGGATTTCCACGGGCGACGGAGAGCTGTTGCACTACGACGGCACCGACTGGTCCGATATTCTCGACCAAGGTGGAACGTTGAATTCCCTCTGGGTGACTCCTTCGGACGCGATATGGGGAGTTGGCGGCGGCATTGCCCGCGGGTACCGAAATGCAACAGTTAGCGTCAACGCACCCGCCGACACTATTACCGCAATAGACGGCCAGCTACAATTGACCGCCGATCCGCGTGACGGCGGTACACCAATCGGAGGCGTCACGTTCACGTGGACCAGCGACGTTGAATCCGTTGCGACGGTCGATGGGAACGGGCTGGTCACCGCTCATGCGAATGGGCTTGCCAATATCTGGGCAACCGCACCGGGAGGCGCCACAGGCGTCAAGCCGATTTACGTCCAGCAGCAAGCTGCCACTGTAAACGTGTCTCCATCCGGCGCCTCGATCGCAGGTGGTACTCAGGTCTTCACAGTGACCGCTGAAGATGCAAACGGTTATTCGATAGCCAGTCCGACTGCTACATGGACCAGCCTCAACACGGGCGTGGCCACGGTGAGTGCAAGCGGCATTGCCTCGGCAGTGCGTGACGGCCAATCGACGATTGTGGCAGATGTCGACGGTGCTCTAGGACACGCGGTACTCACTGTATGGACCTCCGGCGCTGCAACTGTGAACGTCTGGGGAACCATGACTCACCCGGGTACGGCCAGTCAGCTCATAGGGCTATGGGGCGCTGCAGACAACGACTTGTTCATTGGTGGTGACGACGGCGAACTGCTGCAATACGACGGCTCCGCCTGGAGCCTACAAACACCACCGAACGGCACCCAAGTCTGGGACTTCTGGGGTACATCTGGTACGGATGTATATGCGGCCGGTTTCGGTGGCGTGTTCCACTTCGATGGTACCGACTGGACGGCTATGCCCGGTATTGGAGGCTATAATCGTTCGGTATGGGGTTCGGATTCCGACGACGTGTATTTCGTCGGCGGAAATGCCAGCACCCCATCGCTCATCCACTGGGACGGAACCGGTTTCACGTCTATGACCAATCCGGCGCCAGACGTTCTTGGTGCGGTTTGGGGTGCAGCGCCCGACGACGTGTTCATCGTTGGAGCTGGCTGTACGGTGCTCCGAGGGTCCATGGACGCCTGGACTGAGATGACCGTTGATCCTGCATGCTCCGAGGACCTTTGGGGAGTCTGGGGTTTCTCTGCAGACCAGGTATACGCGGTTGGCACCGGCGGCAGGATCATGGAATGGGACGGAGCAAACTGGACGGCGATGACGAACTCCAATCTCAGCCTCCTGAGGGACATCTGGGGTTCGTCACCCAACGATCTATACGCGGCAGGAATCGGCACCATGCTTCACTACGATGGAGCGACGTGGGAGCAGTACGAAATGCCGCCCCACGGCACCATTGGAGGCGTATGGGGCACGTTCGGCGGCGACGTGATAGCCGCAGCGGCGGGCGGCGGAATCATTCTGCGGGGTGTTCGGGCCGGGTATGTCACCGTAACACCTGACACGACCACGATCACGGCACTCAACGCTACGACCCAGCTATCGGCTGAAGCGTTCGATACGAACAACGTCGCGGTAGAAGGCGTTGTCTTCACGTGGAGCAGCGATAACGAATCGGTAGCGACTGTAGATCCGAGCACCGGCGAAGTCACTGCCGTAGCAAACGGCACGGCAAACATAACCGCCACCTCTACCGGCGGCGCCAACGCCGCAGCCATGGTGACCGTCTCACAACAAGCGGCAACAGTCTACACGTCGCCGAGTGCAGCACCTCTATCCGGTGTGAGCGCAACTCAAGCGTTTTCTGCCCAGGCGTGGGATGCCGGAGGCAACCCAATACCATCTCCGAGCATCACCTGGGCCAGTAAAAACGCCGCGATAGCGACTGTGGACGCTGGAGGGACGGCGACGTTAGTGAGAGACGGTCAGGTGCCGATCCAAGCGCAGGTGGACAATGCGTACGGATATGGGCTGCTCTCCAATAGTGTCCCAAACGTCGGTGCTGCTCGTAACTGGGATTGGGGTGACTTCAATAGCAATTACATATTTGGAATGTGGGGATACTCCGCGAGCGATATTTGGGCTGTTGGAGAACGTGGCACCATTCTCCATTACAATGGGTCGGTTTGGTCCGAAATGACCCCAACCGTTTCTACCACCTACCTTCGGGATGTTTGGGGAAGTGGTCCAAGTGATGTATGGGCCGTCGGAACATACATCGTGTTCCGTTACAACGGATTCGAATGGACTCAGTTCGACAACCTCGGCACCATCAAGTACGGCGTGTGGGGTGCTGCTGCTGCCGACGTATGGGCCGTAGGTAGCGGTGGAAGCATTCACAATTTCAACGGAACCGCTTGGAGTTCCGTGACGAGTCCAACCACTATGTCCCTCAACGACGTTTGGGGAAGTGCTTCCAACAACGTCTGGGCTGTTGGCCGCAGCGGTACGATCATTTATTACAATGGCAGCATATGGTCTGATGTTACTCCGGGGCTCACCACCAACGACCTACAAGCAGTATGGGGTAGCAGCGGTTCTGATGTTTGGGCCGTTGGCGTTAGCGGTACCGTCCTTCACTATGACGGATCGTCGTGGAGCGAAGTAGTTTCTGCACCGTCGTCAAGTTACTACTCGGTGTGGGGAACGAGCCCAACGAATGTATGGCTAGGCAATAACGGCAGCGACCTGTTCCATTGGGATGGCAGCGCCTGGACACCATATACGTCGGCAACATCAGGTGTCGTCTACGACATGTGGGGCGCTACTGCAAGCGACGTATGGTTGGGGACGTCCAACGGAGCGATCACTCACTACGACGGCAGTTCTTGGTCGGATGCAACCCCTCGCCTCACATACCACGATATCAACGACGTTTGGGCGAGCAACTCAAACGACATATGGGCCGTGGGTACGCAGACCGTACTTCACTACGACGGCGGGAGCTGGTCCAACGCGACGCCGGGCGGCTTCACCAGCTACTTCTACGGTGCAGGCGGCACCGGGCCGGACGACATATGGGCGGTTGGATACCGAGGCTTAGTGTACCACTACGATGGCGGATCTTGGACCGACCAATCCCCAGTCGTAACCTCCAGTACGCTGCGAAACGTCTGGGCAGGCGCACCAAACGACGCGTGGGCAGTCGGTGATGACGGTACCGTGATTCACTATGACGGAACAAACTGGGTGGACGAATCACCGGGTGTGGGCGACCCCTATCTTCGGGGCGTTTGGGGATCCGCCCCCGACGACATTTGGGTAATTGGAAACAACGGAACGCTACTACACTACAATGGGACAGCCTGGACCGACTCTTCACGATCGTTCACGAGCGGTGGGAACGCTCTACAAACGGATGGTTCTCTTTCAGCGATATGGGGATCAGGTCCGAACGACATATGGATCGTAGGCGGCGGCAACTTGATCAGCGGCGCTTTGGTGGAGATTGTCTACCACTTCGACGGCACCAGTTGGTCTGACGCCACACCCGGCATCTTGAATGCAACACTCTACAAGGTATGGGGTACCGGTCCCTCGGATATGTGGGCACTTGGAAACAGCGGCACCATAATCCACTGGGACGGGACCAGTCTCAACAATCACACCTACACGTTGGTGAACCGGGATCTCAATGGCATATACGGCGATCACTCTGGTGATCTCTGGGTGCTTGGTGAAAATGGAACTATTCTCACCGGCACGATTGGCGTGCCTTAGATCGGCGGTAGTGCGGTGTGCGGTAGACGAAGACAATGAAGCGCGGCAGCTAGGAAAGTAGCTGAATGACCCCTCGCACCTGCGACAAATGCGGCGAGCCGCTAGAGCCCGGCGCGCGGTTCTGCACGGAGTGCGGTGCCGCCGCAGCGCTCGACGAAAGAGCAGTGTCGGTTCGACTCCAAGAGGATCTCGGACCTGACTTCGAGGTGCTGGGCGAACTCGGCCATGGCGGTTTTGCTGTAGTGTACCTTGTTGGCGACCGCAAGCGGGGTCGGAACCTCGCGGTCAAGGTCATGCGCCAGGAGCTGATCCTCTCGAAGTCGATCGTCCACCGGTTTCGGCGCGAAATCTCCTACGCTTCCAAACTCCAACACCCTAACATCGTCCCGGTGGCTTTCTCGGTGGAGAGGCTCGACCTCGTCTACTACGCCATGCCCCGGATTCGCGGCAACCCACTCAACAAGTCGCTCGAGCGAGACGGCCCGATGCCGGTTGAAGATACCCGCGAGATCTTGCGCCAACTTTCCGCGGCTCTCGCTTACGCACACGAGCACGACGTGGTGCACCGCGATGTGAAGCCATCCAACGTTATCGTGAGCCACGACGGTATGGTGCAGATACTCGATTTCGGAGTGGCAAAGGGACTCACCATAGAGGGAGGCAATCTCACTGCGAGCGGAGAACTGATTGGCTCCCCAGAATACATGAGCCCTGAGCAAGCAGCGGGATCGCCAGACCTGGATCACCGGACTGACATATACAGCTGGGGTATCGTCGGGTTTGAGCTGCTAACTGGCAAACCGCCGTTCCTCGGTACGACGGTCACCGACCTGCTCTACAAGCAGATGAAGGGCACCCCTCCCAGTCTCAAAGAACTCAGACCAGACGCACCTGACGATCTGGTAGGGATCATTAACAGATGTCTGGAGAAAGATCCGGCCAAACGTTGGCCGAGCATGCGCGACGCAATGAGAGCCATCGCGCGATAGTGCCCCGCTGCACCTCTGCCTCCGACGGCCAACTGTTAGTGCTAGACCAATTCTCACTGCCACCTTGATCCCTCCCCCCGCACCAAACACCTTTCTCCCATGAAATGCGGACAATGTGGAACCGAAGTTCCTAACGAAGCATCGTTTTGTCACAGTTGCGGATCACAGGTCTCCGACGCCGACGGCCAGGCTAGTGTCAGCGGCGAGATGGGTGAGGACTCTCTCAAGAACACCGAGATGCTCCTCCGCAAGGAGACTCAGGGTGAGTTCGAGATCGAGGGTTTGCTCGGCCGCGGCGGCATGGCCATGGTATACCTCGCCACCGAGGTGCACCTGTCTCGGAAGGTCGCGATCAAGGTATTGCCTCCCGAACTGACTTTCGGTCACGGCGTGGAGCGGTTCAAGCGCGAAGCCAAAACCGCCGCAGGGCTAGATCACCCTTACATCATTCCCATATACCGTATCGCTTCGGGCGGAACTCTGTTCTGGTATGCGATGAAGTTCCTCGAGGGTCAGTCTCTCGACGAACTCCTGAGGGAAAAAGGGCAGACCACCCTAGAGGAAACAATCGAGATCCTGATGCCGGTGGCCGAAGCTCTCGATTACGGTCACCTGCACAGCGTGATTCATCGGGACATCAAGCCGGCGAACATCATGCTGGATCTGCAGAACCGGGTGATCGTTACGGACTTCGGCATCGCAAAGGCGCTAACGGACAGCAAGCTCACTGCCTCGGGATCTGTAATCGGCACGCCATTCTACATGTCACCCGAACAAGGCATGGGCAAGCCGGTAACTGGGGCAGCAGACCAGTATTCGTGTGGCGTTATGGCTTACCGCATGCTCTCCGGACAGATTCCGTTCGAGGGCGATTCTGCGATCGAGATCCTGCACAAGCACTGCTCCGCCACGCCGCCGCCGCTCAAAGAACTCAGGCCGGGTTTGCCTGACCACGTTTACCAAGCAATCGACAAGGCATTGTCGAAAAAACCCGCTCAACGCTTCTCCAATGTGAAGGCGTTCGTGAAGGCATTGAAAGAACCGAGTCAGGAGATCACGGTCTCGACAGACGAAACTATGATGGTTCAGTCTGATCCGTCGATTGCCGACCGAATCAGTACCGAGGTGATCGATCGCGCGCCGACGCCGGTACCAACACCGCCTCCTGAACCAACACGACCTGTAGAACAGCCCGCAGAGAAAAAGGGCCGTGTCTGGAAGGTGCTCGTTCCGCTTCTAGCGATCGTGTCAGTGGGCATTGGCGGCGGAGCATGGTGGATGATGCAGAGGAGTTCCAATAACTCTCCGTCGCCGGTGTTGGCAGCGTCGGACCAGCCTGCTGATTCGACGAGTGCGATTGCAGCTGAAGGCGCCACCAATGTGACTGCGCAGGAAGAAATTCCTAGCGAAAACCAGGCTGAGACCACCGCTCCCGAACCCGATCCTCCCTCCACTCCAGCTCCTGCGAACACAGGCACCATTTCGGTGACCAACATGATGCCGTCCGGTCTGGTGTTGGTGGATGGTACCGTGCAGTCCGGACAGGTTTTCGAGGTGAGCCCCGGGGAGCATCGCATCGAGATGAGGCAACCTGGATACGACAGTGCATCTGAGACCGTGACAATCCGGGCCGGTCAAACCATCGAGATTTCATTCGGCGGCGAACCAATCCAAACTCAACAGACTACTCCAAGGCCGACACAGCAAAGGCCGACAACCCCACAATACGGGGTAATATCCATTCTGCTGAGACCGTCACCCGGCGGCAACGTATTCATCGACGGCCGACTCACGGCTGCTACGACCACGAGGTTCGTGAACACTCTGTCAGCTGGGAACCACAACGTACGAATCGAGCGAGACGGGTATGTGACTGTGGATACGACGATCAGGATCGCGGCAAGTGATACGACGCAGTTGAGATTGAGGTTGAGGAAGCCGTAGAAGGGGAGGGAGAGGAGGGAGAGGGGTATGGAGACGCAAAAAGCGGCCGGCACCCTCTGCGATGCCGACCGCCATCTATTGTCACCTACCGCCTTAC
>CAZFHS010000034.1:0-70487 GCA_964518955.1 uncultured Gemmatimonadaceae bacterium
GGAGCTCGTGGAACATTGCGTTCGCCTGCAACTCTCGGAACAGTTCGTTGGCCCGCAACTCGCGGAACGCCTCGTTCGCCTGCAGTTCGCGGAAGGCCGCGTTGGCTTCTAGCTCGCGCATGGCCTCGGAGGATTGCATGTCACGGAACGCTTCAGTTGCCTGCAAGTCGCGGAACGCCTCGTTCGCCTGCATCTCACGGAACGCCTCGCTGGCTTGCAGTTCTCTGAATGCCTCTGTGGCCTGCATCTCACGGAACGCCTCGCTGGCCTGGAGCTGGCGATAGGCCTCGCTGGCTTGTAGCTCGCGGAACGCCTCGCTCGCCATGAGCCCCCGGTATGCCTCGCTGGCCATGAGCCCCCGGTAGGCCTCGCTCGCCATTAGGTTCCGGTAGGCCTCACTCGCCATGAGGTCCCGATAGGCCTCGCTGGCCATGAGCTCCCGGTAGGCCTCGCTGGCCATGAGCTCCCGGTAGGCCTCACTCGCCATGAGGTCCCGATAGGCTTCGCTGGCCATAAGCTCCCGGTAGACCTCGCCCTGCATCACTTCCCGGAACTCGTCGCTTTTGACCAGGCGTAGGACCTGATCGTTCTGAAACAGCACCGCGACCTCGGGATTCTCGAGGGTCACGTCGGCTTCCGTCATAAGACGGCCCTTGTACCGTGCCGCCTCCTCGACCCCACCGATCGTACCGGCCTGGTCGCCCGAAGGTGGGAAGCCTACCACGATGCCGGCGATCACGATCGCCAATGCCAGCACCGTACCTCCGAGAATCATCGTCTTCCTGGTCATTTCGCCTCCTCCATTCGATCTGTGCCGAATGTCAGCCTATGAACCTTTGAATGCCCACGTATAGAGTCATCCACCCTGGCCCGGTCCTCGCATATCAAGCGTAGTGGCGAAGACCTCCTTGCCATTTTCGTAAAGGGACAAGACCAGTGGCGACACTGGCCCCTCATGATTCAGTGCGAAGGTGTGCCTGTTCGCGCCCGAAGTCGTGACTCGGATGAGTCCTGGCTCAGCAGTGAAGTGCGGCCCCGCCCCACTCCCCTGTCGTGAAAACCCAACCATGCCGTACGCTCCCTCGTCGAAGGCCAACTGAACCTCCAGGACCCGCTCCACATTCAAATCGAGTTCCACGAATACAATGTTCTTGGCTGTCTTCACGCCGACTCGGCCGCTCGCCCCGTCGACGTCTATCGTGATTTCTTCCACAATCATCAATTCGTCGGCCGCGCGACGCCCGAAGAGCGTGCCTACCAGATCACCGGTATCCGAACGATCGGTCGATACGTTTCCGTCCAAGGCCGCGTATGCGCCGAATCCAACCACCAGGCCGACGCACAGTGCAGAGACCAAGGCGAATTTCGGCCTCTGCCGAAATCCGTCCAATATGGTCTTCAAAGACCCTCTGAAAACTTCCCAACCCGATCTCGCTCGAGCCGGTTGTGGTAGCGCATTGAGAATCGCCTCCGTCATGTGGCGAGGTGGATCGACGCTTCCCACGCGGTCCAAGAGCAAAGTGATATTCCGCAGTTCTGCTTCAAGCGCCAGGGCCTCTGAGTTTTTCTCGATCAATGACCTGAACGCGGCACTCTCTGCCGGAGTATTGACACCATCCATCTCCTGATGGATGAGTTCGATCTGTTCCCGGTTCAGCACGGGCTCACCGCACTTGTTCCCGCAGTGCGTACTTCAACCGTTCCCGTGCAGTGAAGAGGCGCGATTTCACGGTTCGGACAGGAATGTCCAGCACGTCAGCAATCTCCTTGTAGGAGAAGGACACAAAGTGTTTCAGCACCACGACGGCCCGGTCGTCGGGTTTCAGGCGCATCAAGGCCTTTCCAATGCGGTCCTCCAGTTCCACCGCCGTATCGGGACCGGCTACTGACGTAACCACGTCTGACTCGTTCTCCAGGCCCTCCATCGCCCCGCGGCGCTTGAGTGTGTTCAACGATTCGTTCACGGCCATACGATAGACCCAACTGAAGAACTTGTACCGCGGGTTGTAGGTTCGGAGCTTGAGGAACGCATTCAGGAACACCCTCTGCGTGACGTCCTCGGCGTCCTGGACGTTTCCGAGCATACGGAGCGCGACGTTGAACAGCGGTTTGCTGTATCGATCGACGAGATCGCGATATGCATCTCCCTGGCCTTCCAGGCACCGCCTGACCAGTGCGCGGTCGTGTTCATGTGCAGCAGCGGGTGTTTCTTTCAACTACAACTCGAATTGCCAAATGTTGGAAACGCCGCTTGCCAGTAGGGAGCGCACTTCTGCATGTATGGGCCGGGCTTCGTCTCAGCGAATGGCATATCCACTTTCCATTTAGCTAGAGGGGAGACACAATCCCGCACCTGATTATGACGCTATTATAATGTTCGGTTCGCATCTAGCTAGAGGGAAAACACAATCCCGCACACTATGAACACGCCAGGGCGCCGGCGTATCCTTGCGCTGTCCGTGAATACGTGGTGTCGAGGTTGCGCAAGATGTGTTACGCTTGCAGCGCGAGGCGGACCAGATCACAATCCTCGCGCCGGAGTACTCCGGCGGAAGGGAGGGATAGCTGAGCAGCGTCGTCACGCTGACCCTCGCGAATCGTCTCGACGAGATCGAACGGTTGAACGGGGAGTTCAATCAGTTTGCGGATGAGCACGTCATCCCCGCGGCAGTGCGCCGGTCGGGGAATGTTGTGTTAGATGAACTCATAACCAACCTGATCAACTACGGGTTCGACGACGACGTGGAACACTGCATCGAAGTGCGAATCGAGTTGAGCAACCAGCGACTCGTGATCACCATAAGCGACGACGGGAATCCTTTCAATCCGTTTGAGTACGACCCGCCCGATACGACTCTGTCGATTGAGATACGGCGAATTGGCGGGCTCGGCGTGCACATGGTGCGCAACATGATGGATGAGGTGTCTTACAACCGGCAGGCCGGCAGAAACCACGTGACGTTGGTCAAATACCTGGAACCAAGGGGCCAGCGGTGAACCACTGAGAGGGTGAGGAGCATATGAACGTCACGACGCAGGAGATCGACTCGGTCACGGTGGTACGGGTTGAAGGCAATCTGGATACGAATACGTCGCCCGAGGCCCAAGAGCATTTCGACGGGCTACTCGACAAGGGTGCCAGCAAGATCCTGGTGGATTGCCAGAAGGTCGAATACGTGAGTAGCGCCGGATTACGGGTGCTGCTCGCCACGATGAAGCGTCTGTCAACTTCCGAGGGAAGCCTGCGGATCTGCGGGCTGAATGAGACTATCCAGGAGGTATTCGACATATCGGGATTCTCGACGATCTTAGCCGTCTTTGCCACGGAAGTTGAAGCGCTGAAGGATTTCTAACATTGGGGATTCGTTGCGAAGCACACCGTGACTACGCAGCGGCCGCAGGACCAGCCCCGACACGCGGGTTGCTGTTCCGGGTGTGCCTACCCCATCGGTTCCTCACCGGCCTGCCACGAGCTTAGCACCCGGTCGTAGAGATGGAAGCTCTCACCCGGGTGCTCCGCGAAGATGACATACATGTTCTCAAGAGGGATCTCACAGAGAGCGTGTATCTGATCCATTAACCCGAGCACAAGCGCCCGGCATTGATCAGGACTACGGCCACCGCGAATGTCGGCGTTGACGAAGGCAATCCCTTCCTCTGGATTCCGCACTCTGCCTAGGGCTAGCCCGTGAGTCCCGATCTCCCGAAACGTGATGCCAATGTGATCGGTGCCTGTATCCATGACGTCGGCAAAAAGGCGCATTACGTTTGCGGAGAGTTGCTGCTTGACCGCGTCAGGGACCTCTCGATTGAACTCGAATTGGAGATGGGGCATGGAGACCTCCTAAGACGCACCTCGTCGCCCACGTTTTTTTGCGTCGGCTGAAGTCCGGTCGTTCTCTGCAGAGCACTGCGCCGCGAATACACGAACGGAGTCTAGATAAGACAGTTCAAGGGTTTGTACGGATACGGTCACCCACTACCGTCCTGCTCGATTCGATCGAAGGTGCTGTCGGTTATTGTCACGAGTTCAAGCATTGACATTTGGACATAATTTGTCAAGTGTTAGATATGACTTCAGAGAAACGACGCCGCGTCCTTGCCGCGGCAATCGAGATGTTTTCCCGGTACGGTTACCGCCGCACAACCATGGGCGATATCGCCAAGACCGCAGGGATGTCTCGGCCAGCGCTGTACCTGGTGTACCCATGCAAAGAGGAGATCTTCAAGGCTGGAGTGATTTTTTTCATGGAAGACGCGCTCCAAGAAATTGAAGCCGGCCTCCGCGAGCGTGATACCGTCCGAGAGAAGCTCGACTTTGCGTTTGAGATCTGGCTGATTCGCCCATTCGAGATGATCAACCGGTTACCTGATGCCAAGGATCTGCTCGACAACGCTCATGGCGCAGCAGGCAACGAAATGCTCCAAGGAAAAGCCCGGTTCGAGCAGCTACTGGCGAGCATCCTCGAGCCGCTGGAAGCCCAAGGGCCTGAAGACGGCATGTCGGCCGAGCAGGTCGCCCATCTGATGGCCTTCTCAGTGATCAGCTTCAAGGAAAACGCCAAGGACGTAGAGGAGCTGCGTTCCCTCATTACAGGACTGATCACGATGACTATGGCGACGTTGGGGTTCAGGAAGAAATCCCGGCAGACCGAACCGTGAACGCCTAAACTCAAACTTCTCCAAGAATCGCTGAGAATTCATCATGAACGCAAAACGCGTTATAGTGACCGGTGACACCGGCATGATTGGTGGACATGTCCTGAAGTTCTGTCTCGACAACGACGACGTGTCCGATGTAACGGTCACAGCACGGTGTTCCGCTGGGATTCAGAATTCGAAGCTCACCGAGCGAGTAGCCGAACCTGCCCTAACGGAGGCCACGCGTTGACGAGCAACCCCGCACTGGACGCCGTCCAGCGCCCGGCACCTGAATCGGCGAGCGGAACCTCCGAGAGCGAATCGCAGCAGATGACCCTCGGACCCATCCTGCTCTTCGTTACAGTCTGGCTCGGAGGGTCGTGGCTGATCGTAGGTTCCCTGCTCCACCAACTACTTCCCGGTGGTTGGGTGACGGTGCTTGCCGTACTGGCCTGGTTCGCGATCCCGGTGTCCGTTGTGGCCCGCGGCCTAACCAATTCACTGTACCCGTCCGCGCTCACTCGACTCTTCGTGCTTAGGCCGGCCTGGTACGCGATGCTGTTCTCGCCGCTATTGGCCGTGACAGGAATCGTCGGCGCGATGGCTGGCCTGCCGTTCGGGGCGAGCGGCGCATTTGGTAGGGTTGTCGTGTTAACAGCAGCCACATTGTTTGCGGTCTTCTCGGTGATTGGCTACTTCGGCAGCAGGAAGTTGGTCGTGAGGCAACTCGAACTCACCCTCCCCCGCCTGCCTGCAGGTTTCGATGGATTCAAACTCGTCCAGCTATCCGATCTGCACGTGGGGCCACACACATCGCGGAAATTCCTCAGGCGAATCGCCGATGCGGTTCGTGACGCCATGCCCGACATGATCGTCTACACTGGAGACCAGGTAGACGATTTCCCAAGGGATGTCGATCACCTCGTCAGTGCGCTGGGCGACATCGAAGCTCCGCTCGGCACCTTTGCGATACCCGGCAATCACGACGTGTACGCCGGTTGGGATGCGGTCCGGTCGAGGCTCTCAGCAGCAGGAATTACGGTCCTCGTCAACGAGTCTATTACCATCGAACGCGACGCACACAGGCTCTGGATAGCCGGTACCGGTGACCCCGCTGGATCAGGCTGGCAACGCGACGGCGGATTGAACGCAGCTCCCGACGTCGACCGAACTCTCCAACACATTCCAGCCGGAGAGCCGACCATCGTTCTCGCACACAACCCAGTGCTCTGGCCCGCACTCGCAAAACGTGGAGTTGATCTCACGTTGAGCGGCCACACCCATTACGGCCAGTTTGCGATTCCCAGATGGAATTGGAATATCGCTGGGATGTTTCTCGAGCATTCAATGGGAATTCGTCGCAAGGGCGACTCGACCCTCTACATCAACCCCGGCACCAACTACTGGGGCATTCCATTGAGAATCGGGACTCCACCTGAGGTAACCGTGCTTACGCTCAGGCGAAGTGCCGAGGTGATGCAATAGTGCGCTGACAGTATCTGTGCTGGTCAGTGACCAAATACCAGCTTGCCTCCCAGCAAACCGAGTCGGGCCGCGAGGCCGGTTGCTACAATCAGCAGGACCGTGAAGATCGCGACTTCCACCCCGTTTGGGACATGGTTCCATCCCAGAAGGAGGCGCCATACCGCCATGCCAAAGGTGACAGCTGTGAGTACCAGGCTCCATAGTTTCTTTTCGGGGAACACTCCTGTGGTGGTGGAGCCAAAGCGGTGTTTCGCGTCGGACCATCCGGATAGACCGGTGAACGGCACCGCCAGAGTGGCCACCAGCATCAGGTAGAAGCTGGCACGTTCAAAGGAGGCATCACCCACCACCAAATAGATGATCCATGCCAAAACAGCCAACGGGAGAGCACCATTCGGAAAGTGCGCAGCCACGGGATGCAAGTGCAGTTTTTCGATAAGCCCGGCCAAACCGCGGTGGTGGTGTTCCGGACTTTCTGTCTCCGGCACAAAAGCCTCCTTGCCGGCTCCACAGATGGGGCACACGCCCGGGGGTTCGGGCCCGTCGTGGATGTAGTTGCAGACAGTGCAGCGCCAACGGTTCGATTTCTGGGCGCTAGTTGTTGAGGTTTCCTCACCTGGCCCTCCGGGAGCGGTAGTGGCCAACCGAGGCCCGTCGGGACCATCAACGTTGGGGATGAATACGGACCACGGCTGTGCACATACAGGGCAGTCATCCGGTGGTGCGTCACCCTCATGCGTATATCCGCAGACTGTGCAAACCCATTTGCGAGCGGCAGTCGTATTCTCCTTGGGCTCCTCCTCAGCCTTTTCAAACATCTCTTTAGGCTGGCCGCAGACCGGACAAATGTCGGGCGGGCTATTCCCTTCGTGGACATACCCGCAGACGGTGCAGACCCATTTCATGACAAAAACCTCCCGAATTTTCCCTCGTAAACGGCCACAGGTTTCTGGTCGACTCTATGACGCTGTCTCGCGACTCCGCCACCTATTGGATAATAGCGGCTTTATGAGGTTTCGGAGTATCTGGCGCCACATATCGAAACACCGCGCTTTCTGCTATCGTATGGGATCATCATCCGTCAAATTGGGAGCGTGCGACACATGACCCTGATAAGGTGCCCCGAGTGTGGTAGAGAGGTCTCGAGCAGCGCGTCAACATGCCCGGAATGCGCGTATCCAGTTGTGACCGGCACCCCTTCGGTTCCGCACCGTGCCGTGAAGAAGTCGAAGGGCTACACATGGGTCACGACCTCCCTATCGATAGCGGCCAGGCTTTTCGGGGGAGTGATCATTGCTGCCGTCGGCGGTGATGAAGAGGGATCTGTCATGGCGATCATCGGCGGGACCATAATCGCAGCCTCTGCGTTCCCAACCTGGTACCGGGCCAAAATCGCACAGATCAAAACACGTAGCAGCGGTGCAGAGTTGGTCGACAGCGTGGAAGATCGGCTTCTCGAGTTCGAGCGGCGTCAACAGGATCAGATGGACCGGGTCGAGCAGATACACTCCGGACAGATTGCCGACCTCGAGGAGCGTCTCGACTTCGCGGAGCGTTTGCTCACGAAGCAAAAGGAGCAGATAGGTCCGGGGTAAAGTTCGTCTTATGATCTCCCCAGCATGATCCGGATGATCTCCTTGTCTGTTTCCTTCATCCCCTCGCGGCCAAGGCGGCCAATATTTTTGATTGTTTTCTCCACCCCCTTGGTGACGATCCCGTCACCGCCGTAGAACTGTTGCCCCCGTTCGTACATAAGAAAGCCTAGTATGCCAGCATCGACCGCGGCTGCGATCTTGGCCGCGCAGGAGGGCTTGGCGCCGTCACAGATTATGCCTGACACGGTCGCCAGGGCGTTGACCACAGTGTGAGCCACCTCTTCGAACCGGCCACCGTGCAACCACGCGATTCCGGCCCCTGCGCCGCATCCGGCGCTGACCGCACCGCAATAGGCGGAAAGGCGACCGATACCAGTTTTCTGATGGATGGTGATCAAATTGGAGACCATCAAAGCACGTAGAAGAGTGTCCCGGTCGGATCCGAGTTCGCTCGCATAAACCACTACCGGCACCGAGGCGGTGATGCCCTGGTTGCCGCTGCCGGACGCAATCACCACCGGCAGATCGCTGCCGCTCATGCGTGCGTCGGACCCAGCGGCGGCGAGCGCTTTGGCACGCACCTTAACGTCATCCCCCCAAGTGTCGAGCAGAACCGATCCAATATTCGCGCCCCAGTCTCCACTCAACCCCTGTTCGGCGATGGCCATGTTGTAGTCGATCTGCCGCTGAAGCAACTCGTCGACCTCATGCAGATCGACGCACTCGGCAAACTCGAGAATGTCGCGCACGTTCAGAAGCGACCGGTCGGTCAACTCCGCGGTTTCGATCTCATCACAGTTTTGGTCTTCGTAAAGGACGGAATCGTCTTTTTCCACCAGCACGACGTTGGTGTGGTAGTGTGAGACTTGCACACTTGCCCGCGAATCCCCGGCGAACACCCGCACCACAAGGTCGAAGACCAACCCGCTTTGAGATTCGCTCACTTCGATTTCTTTGTGCTCCAAGAACTCGCGGATCGCCACGACACCGGCCTCGTCGACATCAGCGAGAACTTCGAGCACCTTCTCAGCGTTGCCCGCAGCGATCCCTGCTGCGGCGGAAGCTTCCACACCCCGCAAACCGCCAGTATTCGGAACCACAACGCTCTTCACGTTCTTGACGATATTGTTGCTTGCCTCGATTTCCACCCGTTCCGGCATGGTGCCGAGGACATCGCGTGCACGTGCTGCCGCATAGGCGATGGAAACAGGCTCGGTGCAGCCCATCGCCGGCGTCAACTCCTCATGCAGAATTGCCAGGTAAGCCTGATGAAGTTCATCTCGAGTTTGCATTTTCTTGCTCGTCATACTTCAACATATCCGAAGAAAGACCTCAATCCGCCGGCATCCGCCGGAATAGTCGCAACAAGATCAAGAAGGAAACCGCCCACAGCACCGAGCCTAGCAGGAAGGGAGCGCCGGGCAGCTCGATCGGCGCGGCGTCCGACGTGAAGTAGCTGAACAAGCCCGCCGCAAAGATCAGGGGGGCAGCAATGCTCGTCAGACTCATTAGAGAGGTTATTGCCCCCTGAATCTTCCCCTGATCGTGAGACGCAACCGTGCCTGCGATCAGGCCCTGAATGGCGGGCCCAGAAACTCCGCCCAAGGCACCAAAGATTATGACGGCGAACATCATCCAACCCTCGGAGGCCATACCGTATCCAAAGAACGCCAGAGTGGCCACCACGAGACCGAACAGAATTGACCGTCGCTCACCAAACTTCTTGATGAATGGCTGCACCAGCACACCCTGTACCAGGATGGCCATGAAGCCTACCAGCGCCAAAGAGAGGCCGTTTGTACCCTCATCCCACCCGAACCGGTGGCCAGTGTAAAGAACCCAAACCACCTCGAGGCCCCGCTGCGCCAAGCCGATGAAGACGAACGATACAGCGAGGCCGGCTACTAGGGGGTACGTCCTGAGAACCGCGAGACTTCCCAGAGGATTGGCCTTCTCCCATGAGAAGTGTCCACGTTTATCGGGAGGCAGTGACTCGGGAAGGACGAAGAAACCGTACAGCCAGTTGATCAATGCCAGCGCCGCAGACCCGAAGAAAGGCAGCCTGAGGTGGAATTCGCCCAGGAACCCTCCCAAGGCAGGGCCGAAAATGAAACCGAGCCCGAAAGCCACACCTACCAACCCGAAATTGCGGGCTCGGTTTTCCGGCCCGGATACATCTGCTATGTACGCGTTGGCTGTGGTGAAGCTTGCTCCCATGACTCCAGCGATAATGCGACCCACGAACAGCCACCAGATGGACGGCGCAAACCCCTGGATGATGTAATCGACGCCCAGTCCGAAGAGGGAGATGAGTATGATGGGACGGCGTCCGAACCTGTCAGACAGTGACCCTAGAATCGGAGCGAAGAAGAACTGCATCGCGGCGTAGGTAGCTGCGATGATGCCGAACCACCGACCCGCGTCCGCCGTGCTGCCCCCGACGAAATCTTTGACGAGCTCGGGCAAGATCGGAATGATGATCCCGATCCCCAGAACATCTATGAACACCGTGACCAGGATGAATGCCATCCCGGCCTTTCGACCTTTTCGGAATACGCTCAAAAGCCCACCAAGGAGCTATCGCTTCACCCCATAGATGTCCGCTTCACCCATCCCACCCGACATGAAGCCGCTGAATTCATCACCTTCGAATTCCAGCTCGCCACTCATTCCAAACTCGCTGAGGCTGAACGTCATTGTCTGGCCGTCGACAACGATGTTGTCCATCGCTCCGCCGCCCATCTCGGTTTCCATGGTTCCGGTGTAGCCCGCCTCCGCCGATCCTTGGATCGTCATTACGCCACCCAATTCCATCCCTTGCGCCGAAACGGTGAAGTCGTAGGTGCCTGACGGATCGAATGGTGGAGGGGCAGGAGGAGCGGGAGGAGCCGGAGGAGGACCGCTCGCACAAGCGCTTACAATTAACCCTACTGCAGCAGCGATCAGGACTCGCCTTTTCATATTGTCTCCTAATGTGGGACTATTTCGCTACCCGGCGGGCGGGCCAGCAGCGCCGACCCGCCCCCGCGTTCCATTAGAACAATGAGTTCTTACCTTCAAAACCAGCTTTTCTTTCAATCGTGAGTTGTTGTATCAGAGTGCGCTCGCCGATTGTGAGCGTGAGAGTGTATGTACCCGGCTCAGCCAATGGCGCGGGTTCAATGGAACTTCCGAAGTAATCGATCAAACCGCCCAAACCCACCAGCTCCGGCATGATCGCCAATGCAACATCTTGGGCCAATCCCATCATCTCCATGCCCATGCCGCCGCCCATCGACTCGCCGGGACGCTCGCGGAAGGCCTCCGGGTCTCCACCTTGCGGACCCATCATCATGGCGCGAACCATTTCCATCAGGTCGGTTTCGCCCGTGAAGATTCCCGTGAGGCGCTGGATCGCCATCTCATTGTGCTCTTCAGATATCATCGAGTCACGGACGACAACCGCGCGCGCGGAAACCTCCACTTGTTCGGCTTGCCGGGACGGTGATACGACATCCGGCTCGGGCCTGTCGACGCGCAGATCCCAATCGACCGTGTGCAAACCAGCCGCGGCCCGCCCTGACAGAGTCTTGACAACTTCCCCAGCCGCGTTCTGCACAGTTATCGAGACTCTAGGCGCAGACGGCCTTTCACCCTCTTCGCGCTCCGCCCGCGCGGCGGCCCTGATTTCACGAGCCGAGTCGTCGCTTATGTAGTAGCTGATTGCAGCTTTGGACCCAGGAGTCGGCCTCGCGAACCAGGCATGTCCGTAAGACTCACCGCCACGTGCTCTCTGTCCGAACTGGAATGCCGGTGGCGGCGCGAACAGATGTGCGCCATCCGCAAACACCTGGTCCGACAACTGCTCGAGCGGCGCAATGTTCACAATCCAAAGCGCTCTGCCGTGCGTTGCAGCGATGAGTTCGTGGTCGCGAGGGTGAATCTTCAAATCGTGGACCGGTACCGCCGGCATGCCGTTCATGAACCGGGTCCATGAACCACCTCGGTCGGTGGATACATATGCAGCCAGGTCCGTACCAACGAACAACAAGTTCTCGTTGTGCGGGTCTTCGGTGATCACGTGCACGAAATCGATGGAACCTGTAGGTAAATCCGCGACGATAGACCGGAAGGACTGACCGTCGTCATCAGTCACGAATACGTACGGCGCAAAATCGTTGGTCCTGTGATTGTCGTACGTCACGTAGAACCGGTTCACGTCGTGATTGGACGGTGTGATTCGGCTCACGTACGTGCCTGCGGGGACGCCCTGCACACGATCTGTCAGCTCAATCCACTCACCGCCGTCGTTACGAGTGATCCACAACCTGCCGTCGTCGGTACCTGCGAAGATCCTCCCTTGTTGCAACGGCGACTCGGCCAGCGAGACGATGGTCGCATAAGTCTCCGCGGTCGTAACGTCGAGAGTGATGCCACCCGTTTCGAACAGGCTGATACGGACCTTGTCAGGGTCGGCGTAGCTCAAGTCGGGTGAGATCGCGGTTAGACCATCACCCCATTCGGTGCTCTTCAACACCTTGTTCGAACCGGCGTAGAAGTGACTGCGTTCGTGCACAGACTGGAAGAACGGGGTGTTCCAGTTCCACCTCAGGTGGTTGTCTGCCGAATCCGCCGACGCCCGCTCGCGCAAACTTTGGATGCGCGGGTCGTCTTCCGAAACACCCTCTTCGATGAGCGTGACAATTGTGTCCTGGTAGGGCCGCCACGCTGCTTGCCAGGTTGGTTTGGCCAGAGTCGTGCGGTCACCGGTGGCGAGGTTCTGGCGGGCCATCATGCCGCCCTGGGATTCGGTCCAGACCAGGTCGTGGTCGATGGGATCTTGCTGCGAAACGAAACCGTCACCGAAGTGGATGTCGGCCCAGTGGTACTTGCTCAGCATTCCGTCGGAGAGTCGGCTAGGGCCGCACCACAGGCCGTTGTCCTGCAATCCCCCACAAACACGGTAGGGTATGTCCATGTTGTAGCTGACGTAGTAGAACTGCCCAGTTGCGACGTTGTTGAAAGTGATCCAGTTGCCGCCCTTGTCGAAGGTGACTCCCACGCCGCCGTCGTTACCGACGATCATCCGTTCGGGGTCCAGCGGGTCGATCCACATGGCGTGGTGATCGACATGAATCCCGTTGCTGGTGGTGCCGGCCGTCGTGCCGCCGTCGGGGGAGAATTGGAGAGGCGTGGAAGACCAATAGACGCGTTCGGGATCTTTCGGGTCTACTCGCACCTGTGAGTAGTAGAACGGGCGCACGTTGGCGTCGTGTCTCATCTCCCATGAAACACCGCCGTCATCGGACCGATACAAACCGCTGCCGCCCGACCCGTCCTCTTCCTCCTCAGCCTCGATCATGGTGTACATGATCTGCGGATTGCTGAGCGCGATTGCGATACCGATGCGCCCCTTGTTCGCGGTCGGGAAACCGTTGCCGCTGATCTCCGTCCAAGAGTCTCCACCGTCGGTCGACTTCCAGAGAGCGCTGCCCGGCCCGCCACTGTTGAGGAAGTAAGGCCCGCGAACTCGTTGCCAACTCGCGGCGAAAATCACATTCGGATCCTCGGGATGGAGGATCACGTCTACAAACCCAGCTGAATCACTGATGAACTTGACCAGGTCCCACGTGACCCCACCGTCCTGAGTGCGATACAGGCCTCGCTCGGGATTCGAGTCCCACACATGGCCCAGCGCCGCCACAAAAACGATGTCGGGGTTGGTGGGATGGACGACGATTCGACCGATTACCTGAGTCGCCTCGAGTCCCATGAGTTCCCAGGTCTCACCACCATCCGTGGACTTGAAGATTCCACCACCGGCCGAGATCGAGTTCCGTGAATCTTCCTCACCGGTTCCGACCCAGATCTGGTTGGTGTCGCTAGGCGCGATCGCGAGATCGCCCATGGCCACGACACGCTCTTCGGTCCAAATCGACTTGAACGTCGTGCCGTTGTTCGTGGTCTTCCATAGACCACTCGCTCCAGTCGCCACGTAAAAGGTCTTGGATGGAGATGGAATTCCCTCGACGTCGGTTACGCGCCCACTCGTGTTGACCGGACCGATAGAGCGCCACTTGAATGCGTCCATCACGTCGTCGAGCGGTTGAGTCAGCTGCGCGGACAACGTGTTGGGGCCGAGGAGCACTGCCCCGATTGCGAGCATAAGCATTACGCTCAGTTTGGGTCTGCAAACCATGATGTCTCCTTACTCGTGTGTATCACTTCAAACTGGTCTTAGTCTTCCAGCGATCGTATGCCTCCAGCATTGACTCCTCCAGCATCTCGAGGAAGTCGATCATCGTTTCCAATGAGTCACGGGTTTCGTCGATCTTGGGATCGCGATGTTCGAGCGCCTCTGTGAGCAAATGGCGAATCTCGAGGTACTTGATGCCGCGATCTACAAATGCGCGCTCCCAGTTCCGGTAGCTCTTTCTGAAGTAACGCTTGCGATCGCCGGGGTGGGTTCGATACTCGACGGTGCCGATGGTTTGGAGTTTGTTCAGAGCGTTGCTCGTGGCGCTCTTGCTCAAGTCGAGCGCTTCGCGGATCTCATCGAATGTGAGTTCAGGTTCTGATGCAACAATCAACAGTCCGAGAATCCGACCTTCGGCGGGCCGAAATCCGGTCTGGTCGTGAAGGACCCCAATACGTTCAATGAGGTTTCGCTGCGGTTCTGTGAGGGGTAGCATGGGCAGAATGCTACCTTGGTTCTCTTAGTTCTGCAACCAGAGAACCATACTAGATCGGTTCACAGAGAGCCCTCAGGTTCTCATGCGGCGTATCTCTGGGAATTTCGCAGCCGGCCGTGACTATCATCGGGTTTCCAATGAGCCGATAGATCTCCGCGACCTTGCTACGGATTTCTAAGGGCTTTCCATGAAGCAGATCATCCACAGGGTCGAGGTTGCCGGCTAGAACGATATCGCTTCCCATTGTCTCGCGAACAACGCCGATGTCGGTGAGGTGGTCGACGTCCAAGATGTCTACATCGAGTTCTTTGATGTAGGGAATCAAATGCGTGATGTCACCGCAAATATGCAGCCGCACAAAAGCGCCAGACGATTTGATCGCCGCGAACAACCTATGCTGCCTCGGAGCTATCAGCTCCGAGTAAACGTCCGGCGGAAGCTGCGAGCAGATCGAATCACCCACGCCGATCACGTCGGCCCCTGCCTCGATCTGCGCACGCGCGAACTCTATGGCAACTTCGGTACAGATATCCATCAACTCGGCGCACCATTGAGGATCCAGCAGCAGATCCATGAGGAACGGCTGGACGCCGCGCAGGTCCGCCGCTTCTGCGGCTGGCCCTTCTACCCAGCCATGGATCGAGTATTGCCGATGTACGGACTCCTTGTATGCGCGCACAGTGTCGACCGTGTTTGCCATTCTGGTGCTCGAGGAAGGATCCGGTTTGCGTAATCGATCGAGGTCTTTTGAGGAAGCCAGAGGAGGGTTCGGACACCGAGGCACATCGTCCGGAGGATATTCGATCTCTCCGCCAAATCCTTCCGTTTCACAGTAGGGATCGGACATGACGTCGACGACGTCGTAGCAAAAGTGTTCGGCGCACCGAATGTTGGAGTCAGCCTTGACTCGAAAGTCGGTGGCAAAGGACTTGTAGTCGACTCCGGCGAACCGAGCCTTGAACGCCATGAGAATCGGCATGCGTGGGAGAACATCAACAGGATCCCCACGCAGCACAGCATGGAAGCGGTCGTAGCCAGTCAGAAGCGACACCTCATAGGGAAGCGAAGAACTCTCTCGCCGCCTGGGCGTTTGGCAAGAAGCGGTCGGCTCCAATCGTATCTGAATACTTCTCCGAGACTGGAGCCCCGCCAATCACAACCACTAGATCGGAATTCAGCCGCTTGATAGCCTCGACCGTGGTTCTCATCTGATTCATTGTAGACGTCAGGAGCGTGCCTACTCCGACTGAGCACTCGGGATGGTGTTCTATGGCTCTCAGAAAGGATTCTGTCGGTTGATCGATACCAATATCGATCACCTCCCAGCCGGCCCCCTGCACCATCATGCGAACCAGGTTCTTACCTATGTCGTGGAGGTCTCCCAAGACAACGCCCAAGACGAGTTTCCCCTTATGAATCGCCTCACCCGACTCGAAGAATGGTTTGAGATGTTCCAGCCCTTTTGTCATCGCACGCGCGGAAAGCAGTAACTGCGGCACGTACGCCTTTCTTTCGCCGAATAGAGCACCGATCCTGTCCATGCCGGGCATCATCCCATCGACGAGCACTCGGTTGGGATCGATACCCGCACCGAGCGCGGATCTCACGAGTTCGTCGACGCCGTCCTCACCCTGAAGATGCTCAGGATAGGAGGTATCCCTGCAGTCCTTTCCGAACTCGATACAGACTGCAATTCGTTGGAGAAGATCCTGCTCTTCGAGTTCCATGGTCACTTCCCGGTCTTGGCGCGTTGGTAGAACGCTAGCGTCCCCATGATTAGGAATAGCGTTATCGCCGAGTAAGCCCACGCGCTGCCGGCATTCGAGGCCACTCCGATCATGCCGCCTGTGGCCGCGAAGAAGAACATGACGTAGACGATTGCTTTCCAGCGGGTACTCCGAAATTCCGATTTCAGCACATAGTCGAGCAATAACTCTACCAGCAGGAACGTGATCATCAGGCATAGCTGGAGGTAGTAGATGGCTGGCCGGCCCGCATCCGCAGTGACCCACAGTATGTATGCGAGCGGGAAGACCATAAGCGTGACTGCAAACCCGGTCCAGTGTTCCAGCCGCTCACCGCCTCGGAGGCGAGAGATAAAGACTACGATGCAGCCACAGAAGATCAACAACGCTACGACGGCACCCAGGAACTCGGTGTTTACCACTCCGTTCAACGCGCCGGTCCGGTAACTCCGGTCGAACTGTCGGGCAACACCACCTTGGCGTCAGGCGTCTCGACGTAGATTGCCACTCCCGAGTCCTCCCAGGTGTTGCCGCGAAGCATCTCAGTCGAAACACGCATTGTCCCGTCCGGAAGGATCTCATGAGTGCCGCGGATTTCACTCACACCCGTTTCTCCTCCAGTCACATATTCGTGAGTGTGCAGCAGTCCCTGCTCGTCAAAACGCATCGTGCCTCGTGTGTAGAATCCAGCGGTCGTGAAATAGAAGTACACGATGCTCTCTTCCACCTCGTCCCACACGATGATCGTCTCGCCGCCGTACGAACCGTCACCAACCGAATGGAGAATTCGGACTGCCTGACCCGCAAGCGCGATATCCCAACGTGCGACATCGTACACTCCTGCGTCAGGGTCGATGGGAGCTCGCCAGGTCTTGCCCACAAATGGCAGCAAGCCCTCTAACTTCGGTGCCAATTGCGCATGAAGCGCCCCAGGCGATGCAACTATAAACCCCACGACCAGCGTGGCTACTCCAAGCGCTGTTCGTTGCCGAAACGTCATTTTCGCTCCCAGCGTATTTCCAGATCTTCCCTATCTCCAAGCGCACCTCGAAGCAAGCCCATCAACTTCGCATCGGCGCCGGCTGCTTCGAGCGCGTCAAGCATGTTCGCATCCATATAGTAGTCTTGGTCAGTGGTAGAGGTCTCTTCCAGCTCGTCGATCAAAAACTGCAGTTGTTGCTCGGTGATTGTGCCAAATAGCACGCCCGACTGGTTGTCGTACACTTCGATCATGGTATCACCTCGTCATTGTCAGTGGCGAGAATGCGATTGCGTGACCCGAACCGCGCGGCTTGGTGGGAAAAGGTGACTAGCCGCTCCAATTTCCAAAAAAACGCAGAAAGCGGCTCCAGTCAATCGCAAAAGAGCCCCTTCCAGCTTCGGAAGGGGCTTCATAACTCAGGACGGAGCTATCTCAGTGTTACTACTGCTTCCCGAGCACGTCCACAACGTTTACGCGGGTGGCTCGGCGAGCAGGCAAAAATGCCGCGAGTGTCGTTACCATTCCGATCAACCCAATTGCAGCCACTAGTGCCGGTATGTCGAGCGGTTCGACGGCAAACAACAGTGGCCTGATCAACAGCGACACGGGGTATACCGCCACTAATCCGAGCACCAACCCGGGGCCGACCATTTTCCACCCGTTGCTGAGAACCATCCCGATCAAGCTGCGACTCGATGCGCCAACGGCGAGGCGAATACCAATTTCATTGGTGCGTTGGCTCACGTTGTATGCCAGAACGCCGTAGAGCCCAACCACTGTCAGAATCAGCGCCACTGCAGAGAATAGGGTCAATGCCGTGACTACCACTCGGAATCCCGACTGCCAGAGTTGAACCACCGATGTCATGCTGACTGGCTCAGAAAACACGACGTCAGGATCCTTCCGCCCAATCAGTTCGCTGATAGGCCCCGCCAGCCTGTCGGGATCTCCGGCGGCCCGAACGGCAAGCCACATCCTGTTGGCTCCAAATTGCGAGGCCGACATGTACATCGCCGCGTCGGGAGTTCTTCGCAGGCCGTTCAATCGAGCATCAGCTACCACGCCGACCACCTGGATCGGATCTTGAATAGGTCCAAACGCGATGCACACCTCTTTGCCGATCGGGTCAGTGTCCCCGAACACACCACGAGCCGCAGACTCGCTCAACACGATCACCGGCGCACTGTTTGGATCGTCAGACGCTGCTATGTCGCGGCCTGCCAACAGCGGCATGCCCATCGTATCGAAAAACCCTGGGCTCACCCACCGCGCCATCGGCATAAATGCATCTTGATTCGGAGGCTGCGGCTGATCGGCCGGCCAGGTAGGCCAGTCACTGCCAAGTGCGCGAAGAGGCATCTTGCTCGTCAACCCCGCAGATATCACTCCTGGCACGGCCTTTACCTCATCCAGCAGTGACGCGAAAAACTGAGCGCGTTCGGCGGACGTGGGATACTTGTCAGGTTGCGCGTTGATCTCACCGGAAAGAAGACCCGGCGCAGTGAACCCGAGATCGACGGCCGAAAGCCTGGCGAGGCTCCGGATGAGCATGGTCGATCCGGCGAGCAATGCAATTGACACGGCAACCTGGAACACCACGTAACTGCTCTGCACCCGTTTGCTGCGCGCGCTCTGGGTGTTGCTTCTGGTGGATCCGAGCTGACTTGCCGGGCTTAGGTCCGAGCCCCGCAGCGCGGGCAGCACACCAACCACCACCCCGCAAATCACTGACGCAGCCAGAGTGAAACTCAATGCGGCACCGTTCACGCTTGGGCCCTCGAATCCGAGGCCTCCAATTGGAAGAAGGTGCAGCAGGCCGGCCTGAAGCCCCCACGCCACGAAGATGCCGGCCAACCCCGCCAGCGACGTGAGAACGACGCTCTCCGTGACGAGTTGACGTACGATTCTCGAGCGCGAAGCACCCAACGCGCCACGCATGGCTATCTCAGCCATGCGCCGTTCCCCTCTCGCAAGGAGAAGGCCCGCCACGTTCGCGCACGCGATGAGCAACACCAGGACTGTGGTTGCCATCAGCAATTGCAGGTTCAGGCTCACCCCCCGCACCAAGTATTGGTGCATGTCGGTCAGGATGACGCTCTTCTCTGCGTTGGCTTCTGGATACGACTCAGCAAGGCCAGCTGCGATGGTACCGAGGTCTGCCGTGGCCTGCTCGATACCAACCCCTTCGTTCATGCGACCGACGACCAACAGGCTGTGGGCATCCCTGCGGTTATCGATTGGATTGTTGTCATCGATGAGAAGCCATACATCGACATCGAACAGAAATCGGAAGTCTCGCGGCATCACCCCAATGACGACGTAGGATGTTCCATCAAGCTGTATCGTTCTGCCTGCCACTTCCGGGTCGGCACCCAATCGATTCTGCTACACTCCATAGTCGAGTACTACCGCGGTTCCATCTCCCGACATCTCGTCATCGAGCGTGAACGACCTGCCTACCACCGGCTCGACCCTGAGTGCCTTGAACAGATTCCACGTGATGGCGGTGGCCTGCAGTAGTTCCGGGCGCGAGCCACCGGTCATCGTGATTTCCGCTGTGCCCCACCCGATCGCGGCGAACTGGTCAAAGGTCTGGTTCAACTCCCTGTAGTCGAGGTAGTTGACTCGGGATATCGGTCCACGTTGAACTCCTTGGATCGACTTCCGCCCGACAACCAGGTCCCCCGGCGAGTCGTATGGAATGCTGCTCAGCAGCACCGAATGAATTGCAGTGAACAGAGCGGTGCTTGCTCCAATGCCGATGGCAAGTATGAGGATTGCGGTGGCCGCAAACGCGGCGTTTTTCCGTAGGCCTCGGATCGCATACCGAACATCTTGGAAAAACGTCTCGATCGAGGCTCCCAACCGCAGCTCCCGCACACCTTCCTTCACTCGATCGGTTTTGCCGAGTTCGATCAAAGCGAGGCGCCTGGCATCATCTGGGCTCTTCCCTTCCCTGATCTTCTCCTCGGTCAGCAACTCGATGTAGCTACGCAGTTCTTCATCGAGATCCAAATCGAGTTGCGCCTTCCTGAAGAGCGATCGAAATGTGCTTTTCACGCGCGGTATCAAAGGCATCAGCCTACCTCAACTCGTTTCCAAGACTTTTGTGATTGCGGTAACTGCCTGGCCCCAATTCTGCCTTTCCTCACCTAAGCGGCTCCGTCCCGCTTTCGTCAGCTCATAGTACTTCGCCTTGCGGCGGTTCTCCGACTCTCTCCATTCATCTGCGATCCACCCTTCTTGCTCCATTCTCTTGAGGGACGGGAACAGGGAACCCGGTTTGACCTTGAACACTCCGTCCGTTATCTGCTCGATTCGGTTGGAAATGCCGAGTCCGTGCATCGGCTGCAGGCTGAGCGTCTTCAGAATGAGCATGTCCAGGGTGCCGCGTACTAGAGCGGCTTGTCCATCAGACATGGGGCCTCCTATCGGATTTCTATATGAGCTCCTATAGAAAAGCTGTACGAGGGTGGGGGGAAGAGAGTTTCAGGTGGGCGGGAGGAGTAGGAGAAGTGGGAGCAGTGGGAGAAGCGGGAGACGCGGGAGGAGCGGGAGGGGGCGGTCTCCCGCCCCTCCCTCTCCTACATCACTGCTCCGTCGTCCCCCGCTGCGCCTTCTGCTCCTCGACCATCCGAGCTACGTCAGCCAGGAGTTCCTTCGCATCATAGATGATCCCGTCTTTGATCACCCATCTGACACCGCCGACACGTTCGACTTCGCCCGTCTCGTCGTTCAGTCTCGGAGTGCCGTTGCCGTAGAGAACCTTGAGGTTCTGAATAGGGTTCTCTTCCACGATTGCGAAGTCGGCGAGGTAGGTGGGCCTGATGGCTCCGATCTCGGGGCGTAGACCCAGCGGCTCATAGAGACTCTCGCCCGCATGTAGGGTAGCCCCACGAATCACCTCCAGCGGGTGGAATCCTGCTTCCTGGAGCATTTCCATCTCCAGAATGTTGGCGAAACCGTACGTGCTGTAGATGAAACCCGCATCGGAGCCTACAGTTACCCTGCCACCAGCATCTTTGTAGTCATCCACGAAATCCTGCCAAATGCGATAAAACTTTTTCCATGCCACTTCGTCCCATGTGGTCCAGTCGTAGAAGTAGGAACCATGGTTCACTCTGCTTGGCTGGTAGAAATCCCACAACGAAGGCAGGGTGTAATCCTCATGCCACTCCGCGGTGCGGGCCCGCATTACATCACGACCGGCCGAGTAGATCTGGAAGGTCGGATCGAGAATGAAATCCAGTTCCAAGAGTTCCTCGATCATCCCGTTCCATTCCTCACTGCCCTGTTCGTGAATCATGTTCCACTGGCGCGCCACCTGGCCAAACCGGTGATACTCGTCGTTGTACACCATTTCCACGGGCCAGTGTTGCACGTCCGAGTCTTTGTACAAGGATTCGAACAACCCATAGAAGTGCGTGGTCTGGCCGAGTCCCATGCGAGCGGCGTCGAGGGCGTTGACTCCGGCAACCATCGTCTGCGCCAGGTGAGCCATGGACCCTAGCTGCTGCCTGTTGGCTTCATCCAGCAGCGCTCTCATAACGTCTGGTGGACGGTTGAAGATCTTCACTCCATCGATGCCGGCTTCTTTGGCGAAACGAACCCATTCGCGCGCCTGTTCGGGTGTGTGAACCGGTCCTTCGTCCCAACCCGAACCGGGAGTGTTGTACAAGAAGATCCGGGGAGCCACGATGTCGTTGTTCGCGCTTCGCTCCCTCTCACTCAGTCCCCACTCGAACGAGCCGCACGGCACTCCGCGTACAGCCGTGATGCCGTGTGCCATCCACAGCTTGTAGAAGTATTCGGCGTCAGGAGCTTTTGGTACTCCGCCGCAGTGCACATGGGTGTCTATCAACCCGGGCATGACATACATGCCGGTCGCGTCCAACTCCCTGGTGGCATCGCCCGGGCGACGCTCTTCATTGATTGGCACTCCGGGAGCGCCCACGACACGAATATCGACGATCCTGTTGCCCTCGACCACGATGTCTACCGGGCTGACAGGAGGTGCACCTGTTCCGTCTATCATGGTGGCGCCGCGAATGATCAGGCGGTCGAACGGCCCGTCACCCTGATCGCCGCGTTCGGGTGCTGGGTTCACGTCGGGCTCCTGACTGAAGCTCGGCTCTGGTACGCCGAGAGCCAGAACGAACACACCAAACAGAGCCAATACGAGTGATGACACTTTCATGCAGCTCCTCCTTGCAGACATCAAGAATCGCTTGGTTGACATGTCGAGGGGTGGAACCGGTAGCCGGATGGCTCGCCAGCTCACATCTGCAAAGTAGCTCAATGGACAGCGGAAGCTCCAGAGTGCCCGCCTACCGCTCACCACTTACCAAAAGGTGGACTCTGGCGTAGTCTAGCTCCAACAACCGGGGCATTCATCCAAAAATGCGCCGACGACAGCACGATCAACACTTCGAAGAACTTCGATTGTGGGAGACTGTACCATGTTCAAACGGTCGATTCACTTGATCCTATCACTGCTGCTCGCTACTCCACTCCTTCTCTCCCAGGGCGTCTCGGCCCAGGAGATGGACCGAGACGCGATCGAGCAGGCGGTCTCAGGATTGAGGCTTCGTGAGATCGGGCCCGCGTTGATGGGCGGTCGAATTGCCGACATCAAGGTTCATCCGACCGACCCGACAACCTGGTATGTCGCGGTAGGGTCCGGCGGTCTTTGGAAAACCACGAACGCCGGCATTACCTGGACACCGATCTTCGATGACCAGCCATCCTACTCGATCGGCACTGTCGAAATCGATCCCAACAGCCCAGATGTGATCTGGGTCGGGACGGGAGAGAACGTGAGTGGCAGGCACGTTGCCTGGGGAGACGGCGTGTACCGCAGCCGAGATGGTGGACGTACGTGGGAGAACGTAGGGCTCGGTGAATCGCAGCACATCGGCAAGATCCTAGTCGACCCGCGCAACAGTGATGTGGTTTTCGTTGCTGCAGAGGGTCCACTATGGAATGCCGGTGGCGACCGCGGTCTGTACAAAACCACCGACGGTGGCGAGACCTGGGCCCTGGTGTTGGAGATCGACGGGAACACAGGCGTGACCGACGCCGAGTTCGATCCGACCAATCCCGACGTGATCTACGCAGCCGCATATCAGAGGCGGCGACACATCTGGTCGCTGCTCGCCGGCGGACCCGAATCCGGCATCTACAAATCGATGGACGGCGGCGAGACCTGGCGAAAGATGAGCCGTGGGCTCCCGGGCGGCGACATGGGCAAGATTGGGCTGGCGGTAACGCCCGCGGATCCGAATCTCGTATATGCGACAATAGAAGCGGCCGCGGATGAGCGCGGATTTTACCGGTCGCAGGACAAGGGTGAGAGTTGGGCAAAGAGAAACTCATATACGTCGGGTGGAACCGGGCCTCACTACTATCAGGAAATCGAAGCCTCGCCGCAGGACCCAGGCGTCGTCTACCAGATGGACGTCTTCTTCCACGTCACTCGCGATGGCGGCGCGAACTTCGACTACCTGGGAACCGGTCGCGAGAAACACAGCGACAATCACGCTCTCTGGATTGACCCGAAGAACGGCAAGCATCTCATAGCCGGCACCGACGCAGGACTATATGAGAGCTTTGACGACGGGACTACCTGGCGTCATTTCCCGAACATGCCGGTCTCGCAGTTCTACAAGGTCGCGCTGGACAACTCGGAGCCGTTCTACAACATCCTGGGCGGCGCGCAGGACCTCGGCACCTTGTGGGGACCATCCAGGACAATGAACACCGAAGGCATACGGAACCGCGACTGGTACGTGCCGATGGGAGCCGACGGGTACGCTGTCGAGTTCGACCCGACCGATCCCAACATCTTCTACCTCGAAACGCAGCAAGGAAACATGTCACGGCACGACAAGCGGAGCGAGGAGTCTATCGACATCAAACCACAACCTGCAGTTGGCGATCCGCCCGAGCGCTGGAACTGGGACACACCAATTGTGGTGAGCCCGCACAACTCGAACCGCGTTTACGTCGGATCTCAACGCGTTTGGCGGAGCGACGATCGCGGCAACTCATGGACCCCCATCAGTACGGATCTCACGACCAACCGGAATCGCTACGAATTGGAGTTGATGGATCGAGTCTGGAGTGTGAACGCACTCTACGACAACGGCGCCATGTCAAAGTACGCGACCATCACAACCATCACCGAGTCGCCGCTTCAAGAGGGAGCGATTCTGGCGGGCACAGATGATGGGAACGTTCGGGTCACACTGGATGGCGGAGCCACGTGGAATGCCACTCGCGGGTTGCCTGGTGTACCTCCGTTGTCATTCATCAACGATGCCGAAGCTTCGCTCCACGACGCAAACACGTTCTTCGTGGTTGCCGATGCCCACAAGACCGGTGACTTCAGCCCTTATGTCTTCGAGAGCACCGACGGTGGCCAGAGCTGGAATTCGATGAGCGGGGATCTCCCTGCCGGAACCATAGTCTGGGCTATCCAGCAAGATCATGTTGATCCTGATCTGCTGTTCCTGGGTACGGAGTACGGCATCTACTTCACGCCGAACCGAGGCACTAACTGGTTCATGCTCGGTGCCGGTGCGCCGACGATCGCGTTCAGAGACATCAAGATCCATCGGCGCGATGAAGACCTCGTTGGCGCAACGTTCGGCCGAGGTTTCTATGTCCTGGACGATTTCACATCGCTGCGTGAGATCTCGGCAGGCGCAATGGCAGGTGGCAGCACGGTATTCCCGGTGCGCGATTCTTGGTCGTATGTCCCGAACGAGCCAATGCAGGCACGCGGCAAGCCGACACTCGGCAGTGACGATTATACGGCGGAGAACCCACCATTTGGTGCAGTCTTCACTTACTACGTAGCAGACGTACCGCAAACCGCCCGCGAAGCGCGGCGCGACAGCGAACGCGAACTGCGCGAAGCACGCGCGGACGTTCCGTTCCCCGGGTGGGAGGCGTTGGCCGCCGAGGCAATTGAGGGCTCGCCGCGGATGTTGTTGCTGGTGAGGGAAGGTTCCGGTGCACCCGTCAGGTGGATAAGAGGAAGCGCAAGTGAGGGCGTTCACCGGGCAAGTTGGGATTTGCGCAGGCCAACTCCCGAGCCAATCAGCTTTCCTTCCTCCGGTGGGTTCTCGCCACCATGGGCATCGGATCCTGTGGGGCCAATAGTCGCCCCCGGAACCTACAGCGTTGAGTTGACTCTCATTTCCAGCGCTGGGGTCCAGAGCCTCGGCACACCTCAGGAGTTCGAGGTCAATGCGGTACCGACGGCACCGCCTGGTACGGACTTCAATGCTGTCGCTGCGTTCCAGCTCGAGGCAAGCGAGCTCATGCGCCGAATCAACGGCGCGGGTGAGGAACTTGGAGAGGCCAACGAACGGCTCCGTTACATGCGTGCGGCCATGCTCCAAGCTCCGAGAGCTGATGCCGAGCTGCACTCTCTCATGAATATGCTCGGCGAGAGATTGGCTGCTCTCCAAACGCGCCTGTGGGGCGACCGTACGCGAGGCCGGTTGAATGAAACGTCCGTTCCGTCGATCAGCGGCCGTGCCGGCAACGCAATCTGGGGCTACTGGGGAACACGGCAGATGCCGACCGAGACCATGAGGCGAAGCCTCGAGATCGCAACAAGTGACTTTGCTCTCTTCCGTGAAGAACTGTCGAGCGCCATCGACTCAGCAATACCGGCGTTGGAGGAGGCATTGGAGGCGGCCGGTGCACCCTGGACGCCGGGGAGAAGAATTCCGTAGCACAGCGTGCCTCGACCGGTATCCCCCTGTCACTATGAGCGCGCAGGCAAGGAACAGAGGGTAACACACATGAGCTACAGACTCGGTGCAGTGTGGGTGTTGGCTGTCGCGATGGCGACAAGCGTGAGTTCACCTGTCGCATCGCACGGTCAGGTACGATTCGACCCCGACGACTACTCCGCCATGGAGTACCGCTACCTCGGCCCACCAGGGAACCGTGTGAGCGCCGTCACCGGTGTACCCGGTGATCCACTCACATATTACGCCGGTGCTGCGTCAGGGGGCATCTGGAAGACCAACGATGGCGGCATACACTGGGACCCCATTTTCGACGACCAACCGGTCTCGGCCATCGGCGCGCTCGCCGTAGCACCGTCAGACCACGACATAATCTGGGCCGGAACCGGGGAAACATTCCTTCGGAGCCACATCTCCATGGGTTGGGGCGCTTTCAAATCGACCGACGCCGGTGAG
Organism: uncultured Gemmatimonadaceae bacterium; assembly: GCA_964518955.1. Classification (GTDB taxonomy): domain Bacteria; phylum Gemmatimonadota; class Gemmatimonadetes; order Gemmatimonadales; family GWC2-71-9; genus JBDGYW01. The sequence continues at coordinate 26,341 of CAZFHS010000034.1, forward strand.
ACATGGAGCCGAGCCGGTCTCGAGAAGACGGGCAGGATTGGGAGGATCGTCGTCCATCCTCACGATCCCCAGACGGTATTTGTCGCTGTGCTCGGACACGCGTTTGGGCCGCAGCCCGAACGCGGTGTGTACCGAACGACCGACGGCGGCGATACCTGGGATCGCGTTTTGTTCGTGAACGATTCCACCGGTGCCATCGACATTGTCATGCACCCCGGCAATCCAAGCACCCTCTACGCCGCGATGTGGCAGATAGAGATGAAGACTTGGGGACGCACCAGTGGCGGCGAAGGCAGCGGGATCTGGAAATCGGAAGATGGAGGAACCACCTGGTCTCGCCTCGCAGGCAACGGGCTACCTCGCAGTCCACTCGGCAAGATCGGCCTTGCAGTTACGGCTGCGGATCCGGATCGTGTTTACGCACTGATCGAAAGCGGAGCCGGTATTCCGTGGCGTGGGCAACCTACCGACAGCGGTGCGCTATGGCGCTCGGATGACGGCGCCCTGACATGGAAGATGGTGAACGCTGACAGCTACAGGCTTCTCACGCGCCCGGCTTACTACACTCGTATGGGTGTATCTCCGGAAGACGCCGACGAAGCCTACTTCCTTACAATCTTCTTGAGCAGCACTCACGACGGTGGAGAAACGCTCGATCAGCGACCCGAGCGCGCGAGCCCCGGATTCGACAACCACGACATCTGGATTGATCCAACCGATGCCGACCGAATCGCGATCGGCAACGACGAGGGCATCTCGATATCCGTCACCCACGGCGATTCGTGGCACCGCATTCGCCTTCCAATCGCACAGATGTACAGGGTTACCACGGACAACCGAATCCCATACTACGTCTGCGGAAACATGCAGGACGGGCCCTCAACATGCGGGCCGAGCAACTCGAAATCGAGTGGGTCTTACGTGACAGGTGGTTCGGAGATTCCCAGAGGTCTTTGGTACTCCGTAGGCGGCGGCGAGAGCGGCATGGCCACGCCCGACCCCACCGATCCCTACGTCGTGTGGTCCACGGCGTCCGGGCGCGGACCCGCTAGCGGTATCGTGGTGCGGCACGACTTGCGGACACAGCAAAGCCGCGACGTTGAAGTGTGGCCCGTCGCTCCTTTCGGCCACGCTGCGGCAGACATCAGATATCGGTTCATCTGGGATTTTCCAATCGTGATCTCCCCACACGATAACAACAAGATCTACGTCGGTAGTCAGCACCTTCACGCAACTACGAATGGCGGGCAGAGCTGGGATGTAATCAGTCCCGACCTCACACTCAACACGAAGAACACGCAGGTCCACTCCGGTGGACTCACACCCGATAATCTCGGCGTCGAATATGGTAACACCATTTACTCAATCGCCGAGTCCAGGATCCAACCTGGATTGATATGGGTGGGCACGAATGACGGGGTCGTGCAGGTCACTCGCGACGGCGGAGCTAGTTGGACCAACGTGACCGGCAACATCCCGGGTCTGATCAGTTGGGGAACTATTGGCAACGTAGAACCGTCACGCTTCGATGTCGGAAAGGCATACATCACAGTCAACGGTCATCTGGAGGGGAACTTCGATCCCTGGGTCTACAAGACGACCGACTACGGGGAGTCGTGGGTTGGGATCACAAATGGTCTTCCTAGAAATCCGATAAGCAACACGCGAAATGTGCGGGAAGACCCGGTTCGCCCAGGGCTGCTGTATCTCGCGACTGAGAACGGGATGTTCATCTCATTCAACGATGGCGCCGATTGGCAAGCATTGCAGATGAACCTCCCTCACACGCCGGTGTCGTGGCTCACGATTCAGGAACACTTCAACGATCTCGTACTTTCCACGTACGGACGCGGGTTCTGGGTTTTGGACGATCTTTCGCCGTTTCAGCAACTCACGCCCGACGTCGCTGCGTCCCAAGCTCACCTCTTCTCACCGAGGCCAGCGTATCGGTTCCGCCTGGTGGACAATACTGTCAGGGAGATGGCAGATGACCCCACTGCAGGGGACAACCCTCCCTACGGGGCGTCTCTCTCATACTGGCTTGGTAGTGAGCCATCTGGAGAAGTAACTATCGCAATAGCGGATTCGAACGGAACAACCATCGCTACGGTCGAGGGCACCGGGACGATCGGTGTGAACCGAGTGACGTGGAATCTCAGGTTCAGTGGAGAAGGAGAATTCGGACAAGGAGGCGGTGGCCCTCCAGGGGTGGGCTTTCGCCTGCTTGCACCGCCGGGTTCCTACACAGCAACTCTGAAAGTCGGAGGCACTGAGCACACCCAACCGCTCACTCTTCTAAAGGACCCCAACACCGGCGGCAGTGAAGCAACAATCGCCGAGCAGTTCGCGATGCTAGAGGATTTGAACGCCGACATCCTCGAGTCGAGGTTGCTCACCGACCGCATCGACGCAATCCGCACGCAGCTCGACAGCCTAACTGAACTCCTGGAGGAGACACCGGATAACGCGATTCTTCGCGAGCAGGCGTTGGAAATAGACCAGCACTTTGCAGCCCTTGCCGACAGCCTGGTTCAGCAGAAACCCGGCGGATTTTTCGCCTGGCCGGTTAAGCTCACGTCCAAGCTGGTATACCTGGCGAACCACGTTCAGAGTTCGGATCACGAGCCGACAGCTCAGGCCCGAGAGGCGCACGAGCTCTTGAAGGCCCTGTTGGGTGTGGCGCGTGCAGACTACAGAGGTCTGGTCGACGGCGAACTGGCCAGGTTCAATTCGCGGCTGAACGATGCGGGGTTGGATGCGATAGTCCTGGTCCCATCGTTGATACCGCGCTAACCGAGGAACCCTCGATGTCTGGCCTGCCACGGCCAACTCCGGACGTAAAACACAGCTCTCGGTGGCCTGTATGGTTTCTACTCGCACTGAGCACCGCAGCATTCGCAACCGCGTGCGCCCTGGACGAGGTGGAGATCCCGCTGGGAGATCCTGTAGTGGTGGTACATGGGGTGATTCGGCCCGACTTGCCGCCTCCATCCTACGGGAGTCAGTTCATCGTGCTCGAACTGTCGTTCACGGGGACGATCGAACACCCGTACGAGGTCGGCGGAGCCATCCCAACTGGTGGAGCACCAACCATACCAATCGACGGCGCGACGGTTACGTTGACCAACCTCAACTACTCCACTGACAATTGCGGCGACACCACCGTGCTCAGCCAGGTCCCTCCCGATCTTCGTCTACTCAACCTTGCAGGGGTTTACTGGACTCCCCCGCAGTGCCCCGCCATGCGCGCCGGCGACCGACTGGAGCTGAATGTTCAAACCGCAGAGGGAGAGCGGATCACCGGAGTAACGCGGTTGCCCGGAATGGCGGACGCGCACTTTTCCGTGGCGGGAGAATCGCTCCCTTTCGAAACCGACAGTTCGATAACGGTCAACCGCGATCGGGACACCATACACATCACCGTCGATCCAATAGCCGGACGCCTCCTTCAGATCGACATGATACGCGTGGGCGAACTCGACATGCTGCTAGCTCCGGACAAGATCCCGACCGCCAAGGTGCTCGTAGATACAGTGTCGGTCGCTCTCCCCGGTGACCTCGCGGACGTGTTCGCGCAGGGAGAGGGCGACGACCTGCTGCGCGCGGGCCGGAACTACCTGGTGACCGTGTCGCTCACAGACACCAACTACTTCGACTTCACCAGGTCGAGCAACAACAGGTTCACCGGCCGAGGTTTCATCAACCGCCTGTCGGGCGGTGTGGGAGTCTTCGGCTCCCTGGTCGCCGTTTCGACCGGGCTTCACGTGGTTGGAGATTTCGACGACGAGCGCGACGGCGTCTACCGTCTACGTGGTACGGTCCAGGACGTGGACGTAGATGCCACCCTCACTGTGTACGCCTACCGAACGACGGATTCCACCGAGCTTTCCGGATTCCTCAACGGCAATTGGCTCCAGTTACGCGATGGAGTGTGGGAGCCGTGGCAGGTGGAAGACCGAAGCATCGATGGCCACTGGGACGACAACAGGCTGCTGGTCGTCATGTATCAGAAGCGGATTGAGTTTAGAGAAACGATGATGCGGCTGTTGTTGCGAGGTGTCCGCGAACCGGATGGGACCTTCGGTATAGGTGTCGCAGACTCGGCGGGTATGAGTGCAATCACGCTGGGCGTGCTCACGGCCACTCAGGATCGGGGTGGCTGAGCGGGATTCTTGGTCGCCGGGATACGACTAGAAGATCGAGTTGAGCACCGAGCCGTTCCCTCAAGGATTCTCGTCGAGCTTGTCCAAGAACCACACCAGATAGTCCAACGGCGGCCTGTCGACGGTGTTCTGACTCATGTACTTGAACCGCAGAATGCCATTTTCGTCGATGATGAGAATCGTAGGGATGTTCTGCTCGGCGGTGCTACCGCTCCAGTCGGTGGTGAACAGGCCCAGACCGCTCGACACCGCGTGGTCGTGATCCACCAGGATCGGGAACGCCCGCTCCACTTCCTCGGGCTCCATGTGATATGTCTTCGGATAGACCTGCTTCGATCTCTCCACGCGCGCCCTGCCCGCCTCATCGAGTGTCGCGGCATTGGGTGGGTTCTTGCGTTCTTCAATGTCCTGGAACAACTGTGGAAACGCATCCATCCATTCCCTAACCGTCTCTCTGCCGTAGGGAATCACATACAGTATCTCCAGGTTCGAATTCTCACGGAAGTCTGCCTCTGCATCGTATTCAGCCAGCTCCGCCAACTGGTAAGGGCAAATGTGGCACCAACTTCCCGGGCGAGAAAAGCCACGAGGGAATACCAGCATCACTCTCTTTCCCCTGAGATCCGATAGGGTCACCTCGCCACCCTGGAAGGCCGGGAGCGTGATATCCGGCATGGGCGAGCCCACAGTCACCGGTCGAAGCTGGGACGCTTGCGCGGTAACGTGCGATGGCGGATTGAATGCAACGACCATGGCCAGCACCAGCGGTGGCAGCGAGAGAGAGCGACGCATGGAGTCCTCCGATTTGATATCCGGTTTCCTTCATCTCAAGTATTGCCGCCGGTACTGTTGGTGTCCACTGCCATATCGCTCCAGCACCACTTTGGCGAGCGCTGTCTCTGCTCGTACGGCAGCCCTTCTATTTCGCACATCTGACCCCAAGACTCGTTGTCAACGGTCGCCAAACCCTCTATCGTTGTTTTGATGCTCGAGAAACCAGCTGGTAGCGCCGTTTTCGGCATACCGACGTACGACCCCAGCTAGAGGAAGATTGATGACTGACGACGTTAGGGCCGCAATGATAGAGGTAGTCAAGGAAGCCCTCTTGGCAGAGGTAAAGGGCCACCAACTCTACACGCACGCCGCGACAACTACGACCGACCCTGCCGTTCAGGGGATATTCAAATCACTGGCCAAGGACGAGGAAGGTCACATAGCAATCCTCAAGGCTCAGGCGAAGGCTTTGTTCGATACCGGCTCGCTGGATCTCGGTGCCGTGAGCACTGCCGAGGTAGGCGGCGGCTCGCACGCCATCATCGACGACGAGTTCAAGAGATCGCTCAAGAAGGGCACCTTCGAGATGGCTGCCATCGGAATCGGATGCGACCTCGAGAAAAGGGCGATCGCATTCTATTCCGAACATGCCGATAAGACGGCCGACCCCGAGCTGAAGAAACTCTTCACCTGGCTCACCGAGTGGGAGAAGAACCACCTCTCACAGCTGCTCGACCTCGAGAAGTTCTACAAGGATGCATTCTGGGCTGATCAGGGGTTTATGCCGATGTGAGAAGAGGAGGGAGAAGAGTGAGAAGAGGGAGAGGAGGGAGAGGGGCGAGCAGTCATTCCCCCTCCCTCCCCTCCCTTCGCTCCCTCTTCTGATCACGTCCCTGCTAGCTCACGAAATAGAGCCCCTCTGGCACATCAAAGGGGCTCCGTCACTAGGACCCGCCCATCAATCAACTCGGATGCGAATAGTAGATCTTGTTCACGATCTTCCAGCCGCCATCGAACTTGTAGAGTGACATGAAATCGGTGTAGAGGTGCTGATCTCCTCTATAAACCTCGATCCTGGCTACGGCTGCGTTTCCTGACACCTCGACGGCAGTGAACTCGGGCCGTACCGGAACCTCAGGCGGATCGGGATTTCTCTCGAGGCTTCTTTCAATACCGCCGATCCACTGCTCGATGGAGACCGCATTGATCGCGTTGTCGCGATAGGCGAGCATGTTGAAATCGGGGTGGAATCCACTCCGGATTTTCTCTACGTCACGCTCGTTATGGATTCCCTCGATGTAGGCAGTTGTTATCACGTCCTTCACTGCCTCTTCTTCCGCCTCGACTGCCAAGACTGACTGCGCAGACAGGTTCGAGCCCAACACCAGCAGGGCTAAGACCGTTACTGATACGGCTTTCATCGTACGAAACTCCTCCTCCTCGAATGTTTTCCTGCATGCTGTGTTCAGCGAGCGGCCCAGGTCTCTCTGCACTTTGAATGCCACTGAAGGACTTACGCACCCGTTGTGTAATTGTTTCGAATTCTCTGCGTCCCTGACACACCCACTACAACGCATCAGACATTGCAGGTGTCTAACTATGAACAGCGTGTATTCGACATGCTGATCCAGACCGAGAGAGAATGGGGAGAGGGACGTATCGAATGACGAGATTGAAGACAGCAATGCGCGCACTCATGAAATCACCATTCGTCACTACTGTGGCGGTTTTGTCACTGGCACTGGGAATCGGCGCGAACACGGCGATCTTCTCCCTCTTCGACCAGATGCTCATGCAGACCCTTCCGGTAGAGGACCCCGGAAACCTGATCAACATCAAGGCTCAAAGGCCCAACCACGGATCGCAATCGTGCAATCAGGCAGGTGATTGTACAGAGATCTTCAGCTACCCTATGTACCGCGATCTCGAGCGGCAGGCGGGTGGATTTTCGGGAATAGCGGCGCACAGACTCTTCGAAGCGAACCTGGCACATGTGAACCAAACCTTGAACGGTCAGGGTTTGCTGGTGTCGGGTTCGTATTTCCCGGTGTTGGGAGTTCGACCTGCTTTGGGCAGGCTACTCGGTCCAGCCGATGACCAGATAATCGGTGAACACTTCGTTGCGGTGTTGAGCCATCACTTCTGGGCAAACCGACTAGGGAGTGACCCAGGTGTAATAGACCAGACCGTCACGGTGAACGGTCATCCTATGACTATCGTCGGGGTTGCCGCACGTGGTTTCCACGGTACGACGTTGGGATCACGTCCGGACGTCTTCATCCCCATCACAATGCGTGCGCAGGTGGAAACCTACTTTGACGCTTTCGAGAATCGGCGAAACTATTGGGCGTACGTATTCGGGCGTCTCGAGCCTGGAGTGACCCTCGAGCAGGCCGGTGCAGAGCTCAATACAGTTTACGGCGGCATCATCAACGAAGTCGAGGTGCCGCTCCAAGGAGGCATGAGCGAACAAACGCTCGAGCGGTTCAAGGCAAAACGTATCGACTTCGCGCCCGGTCATCGCGGGCAGAGTCAAATGCATGGTGAGGTTCGAACACCACTGATGCTGCTCTTTTCCATTACAGCAGTGGTTCTGCTGATCGCCTGCGCCAACATTGCGAACCTGTTACTAGCACAGGGCGCAAACCGCAGCCAGGAAATGGCCGTTCGCGGGTCGCTGGGCGCCAGCCGCTACCAGATGATGTCCCAACTTCTGATCGACTCTTGCCTGCTCGCTCTACTGGGTGGCCTGGCGAGCCTCGTAATCGCGCGGTGGACCCTGAGCATCGTCGGTTCGATTCTACCTGCGGAAGCGGCCTCAATGATTGCGTTGGACCTTCGGCCGTCCGTGCTGCTGTTCGCGGCCGTGGTGTCGATGGCGACCGGTTTTCTGTTCGGTATGTATCCCGCACTGCACAGTACGCGCCCAGACCTGATGACCTTGGTCCGGTCAGGTACCGGTCAGGCATCGGGCGCACGCTCGGCGGCGCGGTTTCGTAGTTCCCTAGTAACCGCTCAGATAGCGTTGTCGATGGCTCTGCTCATAGCCGCGGGTTTCTTCATCAAAAGCCTCTCCAACGTGAGCAGGGTCGACCTCGGCCTAAATACCGAAAACCTCATCGCATTCAACATCTCGCCGCGAATGAACGGCTATGAACCCGAAGCCTCGCGTAATCTGTTTGTGCGCCTAGAGGAAGAGCTCGCCGCAATGCCAGGCGTGACAGGAGTTTCGTCCGCGATCATACCAGTGTTCACGGGCAGCAACTGGGGAACGGACGTGTCAGTAGAAGGATTCGAGTCAGGTCCCGATATAGACGACAACTCGCGACACAATTTCATAGGTGCCGGGTACTTCAACACTATGGGTGTTCCACTCGTGGCCGGTCGAGAGTTCACCCAATCGGACGACCTCGGAGCACCGAAAGTCGCGATCGTAAATGAGGTGTTTGCGCGAAAGTTTGGTTTGAATGGCAGGGAGGCCGTCGGCAAGTGGATGTCCAGCAACGACATGGCAAACGAACTAGATATGCAGATCGTGGGCCTGATTGGTGATATGAAGTACTCGGAGGTGAAGCAGGAGGTGCCTCCCCTCTTCTTCGTTCCGTATCGCCAAAATGAAAACACCGGCGACCTGACATTTTATGTGCGGACAACGATCGATCCGAGAGAAATCATGCAGGATATACCGCGGGTTGTGAGCGGACTCGACGCCAATCTGCCCGTGGAAGGCCTGAAGACACTCGAGCAGACGGTAAGCGAAAACGTCATGTTGGACAGGCTAATCGGAACGCTGTCGGCAGCGTTTGCTGCTATAGCAACAGCCCTGGCTGCTATCGGCCTCTACGGTGTGCTCGCCTATACGGTGGCGCTGCGAACCCGGGAAATCGGGTTGCGAATGGCACTAGGCGCGGACAGCGGCAAGGTTCGCAGCATGGTCCTCTGGCAGGTTGGGCGCATGACGATCGTCGGGGGTGTGCTAGGAATAGCCGCCGGCATCGGTTTGGGCAGAGCAGCGAGGTCGCTACTGTATGGAGCGGAAGGAACAGATCCGTTCGTGATCGGTGCGGTTGCGCTAATACTCACGATCGTGTCATTAGGAGCAGGCTACATTCCGGCAATGCGGGCGTCGAGGGTCGATCCGATGGGGGCGTTGCGTTACGAGTGACCACTCTTCCATTCGGTGGCTTTGCCACGGAACAGCGCGGATGTACGCGGAATGTGTTGTTGGGTTGGGTGGGGCGACTAACTTCCTGCAATTATCCGCGTGCTTCCGCGTCTATCCGCAGCTAACCTCCTGGCCCACCTCTGTACCCAGCCGTATAATCTCCTAGAGTCACAAAGTTCCTTTCCTTAACCGGCACTGGTCGGACATAACGCAATGAAACGATCCAAGCATCTAATCTGGGCGTGGACTGTTCCTGTATTGATTCTCGGTTGTAGCAGTGCAGGCGGCGCCGACTCCGAGGCAGACACGGAAATGCACCCAAACACCCTTACCGAAACCGAAGTGTCCGACGGCTGGAAACTCCTGTTCGACGGCCGTTCCCTCGGCGGCTGGCGCGGGCTGGGCCGCGATTCGGTGCCCGCGGAGCACTGGATCGTCGAAGACGGTTGTATCCGAAAAGTCGCCAGCGGCGAAGTCCCGACACAGGCAGACGGGCAACCGCTCGAGGGTGGCGACATCTTGACCGTCGATACGTTTGGCGACTTCGAACTCTCGCTGGAGTGGAAGGTGGCGCCCGGCGCCAACAGTGGGATCAAATACAACGTGTCCGAGGAGATGTCCACATCGGCGCCTCCGATACACGCCGCACTCGGGTTTGAGTACCAGATACTCGACGATGACCTGCACCCTGACGCCCAGAATGGCCCCAACCGGACCGCAGGCGCGCTCTATGACCTGCTGGCTCCCAATAACGCAAAGCACTTACAGCCAGTGGGTTCGTTCAATGAGACTCGCGTTGTTTTCCGCGGCACGCACGGAGAGCATTGGCTCAACGGAGTGAAGGTGCTCGAGTTTGACCTCGGAAGCTCAGTGTTCGACTCGGCGTTCGCCGTCAGCAAGTACGCCCCAGTAGCGGGCTTCGCTGACCGAAGAACCGGACACATCGTACTGCAGGACCACAGCGACGACGTCTGGTTCCGCAACATTAAGATTCGGGAGTTCTAGCCATGACCAACGAAATCGACCGTCGGACGTTCGTCGCGAACAGCGCCGCAGCAGGCATTGGTTTCTCTACTTGGAACAGGGTGGCACCCATGCGTCTCAACCCCGCACCCAGCGACCAGATCCGGGCCGCGGTGATGGGCGTGAACAGCCGAGGCCATGTGTTGGCACAGAGCTTCGCCAAGGCCGGTGCCACGGTGACACACATATGTGACGTCGATTCTCGAGCAGTGGAGAAGACCGTCGCGGGTATCGAAGGGCAGCAGCCTCGAGGTTTCACTGATTTCCGGCATGCTCTCGACAGCACCGACGTGGATGTGCTCGTCATCGCCGCACCCGACCACTGGCACGCCCCGGCAGCGATTCTCGCGCTTCAGGCAGGTAAACACGTTTACGTCGAGAAGCCCTGCAGTCACAATCCGCTCGAGGGCGAGACGCTCGTGAGGGCTCAGGCGCAATACGGCAAGGTGGTGCAGATGGGCAACCAGCAGCGCTCAGCGCCGGAATCGATCTCCGCGATTCAACAGATCCACGACGGGTTGATTGGGCGCCCGTACCTCGCACGCACTTGGTACGCCAATACACGCGGCCCGATCGGCCGTGGAAGCGTAGCACCCGTACCAGCCTGGCTCGACTACGATCTCTGGCAGGGGCCTGCCCCACGGACTCCATACCGCGACAACGTGATTCACTACAATTGGCATTGGTTCTGGCGTTGGGGCACTGGCGAGATCAACAACAATGCCGCTCACGAACTCGACGTCGCACGCTGGGCTCTCGGAGTGGACTACCCGATACGCGTCACATCGGCCGGAGGCCGCTATCAATTCGACGACGACTGGGAGTTCCCCGACACTCAAGTCGCATCGTACGACTTCGAAAATGGCTCCACGATCACATGGGACGGCCGCAGCTGCAACGGGCACCTGGTCGAAGGACGCGGCCGCGGGACGGCAGTACACGGCACTGAAGGAACGGTGATCATCGACCGGTCGGGCTACATCGCGTACGACAACGACAGGAATGAGATTGGACGGGCGATGCGGGGCTCAGCTGAGGACGCGCTTGACACGAGCGGGGCTGGATCACTCACCGACTTGCACATAGCAAACTTCTTGGCAACGATTCGCGGCGAGGACACTCTCAGGGCCCCAATCCACGACGGGCGCAAGAGTGTACTGCTCTGCCACCTCGGCAACATCGCTCAGCACACGGGACGTGCCCTGCAGTGCGACCCAAATACCGGTCACATCCTCGACGACATAGAGGCAATGCAGCAATGGACGCGTGAATACGAACGCGGCTGGGAGCCAACCGTATAGAGAGCACGCGTAAATCCATGAACGGACTCCAAGGAGACGTCATGCGGAATGAGAAACACGAGGTTTCCCGAAGAGACTTTCTGAAGACCAGCGGCGGTGCCGTGGCGGCATCCATGGTGGCGACTCCGTCATCGGGCACGGCAACGCACGCGATGCGCCGCAGACTAGCCCAAAAGATGCGTTACGCCATGGTCGGCACCGGCATCCGCGGAATCGGGATGTGGGGACGCGACGTCGCACGAGAGTACTCGGATGTGGTCGACTTCGTCGGTCTCTGCGACATCAATCCGGGCAGGTTGGAGTTTGGAAAAGAGTACATCGGAGTTGACTGCCCCACGTTCACCAACTTCGACGAGATGATCCGCGAAACGCGCCCGGACACTCTTTGCGTGACGACGATGGACAACACCCACGACGAGTTCATCGTCAAGGGTATGGAGATGGGCTGCGACATAGTCACCGAGAAGCCCATGACAACCGATGGAGTGAAGTGCCAGGCAATCCTTGACGCGCAGGCGCGAACGCGCAAGAACATCGCGGTCACGTTCAATTACCGCTACTCACCGCATCGTACGAGGATGAAGGAACTGCTGATGGAGGGACGGATCGGGCGCCTGACATCGGTGGATTTCCACTGGTACCTGGATGTCTATCACGGCACCTCATACTTCCGCCGATGGCATGGGAAAGAGCGCTACGGTGGTACCCTTTTCGTTCACAAGGCAACCCACCATTTCGACCTGCTCAATTGGTGGATCGAGTCGGAGCCGGAAGAGGTCTTTGCGCACGGCGCTCTCGAGTACTACGGACACAACAGTTCGTTCCGCCATACGAACTGCCGCGGTTGTCCACACGCTTTCGAGTGCCGCCACCATTGGGACATCACTCAGGACCAGCATCTGATGAACCTCTACGTGAACCACGAACAGCATGACGGCTACCTGCGTGACGGCTGCGTCTGGTCGCATGAGATCGACATCTTCGACAAGATGGCGGCACAGATCAGGTACATGAATGGGGTTCAGGTCAGTTACTCCTGCACGACCTACTCGCCTTACGAAGGTTACCGAATCGCCTTCAACGGCACCGAAGGGAGAATGGAGGCGTGGATAAAGGAGCGGCAGCCATGGCAGGCAGAGGATTACGATGAGATTCGGGTCACAGACAACTTTGGTGAGACGGAGTTGATGCAGATCCCGCACGGTGGAGGAGGACATGGGGGAGGCGACACTCGGCTCAGGGACCGCATCTTCAGGAACCCAGCCGCACCTGACCCGTACCGACAGGCCGCCGGGGCACGCGACGGAGCCATGTCAATCTTGCTAGGTGTTGGCGCGAGAGAGAGCGTGAAGACTGGCCAACCAGTTCAAATCGGATCTTTGACCACTTTGAAGCCCCGCGAAACGCGACCGTAGGTGCAGACACCGAGAGGAATTCCAATGAGCGATAGAACGAGTAGCAGAAGAGACTTCTTGAAGAAGGCGGGAGGAGCGGGAGTGGCGGGAGTAGCGGGAGTCGGACTGCCCCTCGCGTCTGCTGGCTGCGCGCCAGAGCCACCACCGCCTCCGACCGGCGGAATAAAACTCGGCGTGGCATCTTATTCGCTACGCGAGTTCAGCCGTGAAGACGCTATCGCTGCCATTAATGCAATCCGAACACCGTACGTAAGCGTCAAATCAATGCACCTGCCTTACGAGAGCACGGCCGAGGAGATTGCCGCAGCCCGACAGGAGTTTGACGCCGCCGGTATCCAGATTGTGGGAGGCGGGGTGGTCTATATGCAGCAGGACGACGATGAGGATATCCGGTCCTACTTCGACTATGCCAGGGCATGTGGGATGCCGCTCATGGTCATTGGTCCCACATTCACGACGCTGCCTCGCATAGAGCGATTCGTCCAGGAGTACGATATCAAGGTCGCCATACACAACCACGGACCGGAGGATGAGTACTTCCCTGGCCCGCGGGATGCGCTGCCGATCATCAGAGATATGGATCCCCGTGTCGGCTTATGCGTCGACCTCGGGCACACGACCCGGACCGGCGTGGATATCGTCGAAGCGATAGCGGAGGCGGGCGACCGCGTACTCGACGTGCACGTCAAGGATCTGCGCGACCTGATGGAGGGACGCAGTCAATGCGTCGTCGGCGAGGGAGCAATGCCGATGCCTGCGATATTCGGCCAGCTCGTCGAGATGGGCTACGATGGGCATGTGAACCTCGAGTACGAAATCGACGCCCTGGATCCGGTGCCAGGAATGCAGCAATCGTTCGCTTACATGCGCGGCGTATTGGCCGGAATGGGGATTCCCGAACTCTAATCCTCACTTGGACACCAAGAGCTCACATCCTCGCTGCGGCGACAGCCCGGTCTAGCACCTGCCCGATCGAAACCGGAGCGCCTCCCAGCCGTTTGCTCTCGTCGGCAGCCTCCATGAAGGCGTAAACCTCGAGTGTCTCTTCCGGGGACACCGGTGCAACGCCGGTACGGAAAAAGCGGGCTATTTCGGCTAACAGCGGTCGATAGCCACCGGAACCGCTCAGCGTGGCAATGGAATCGGTGCCGAACGCGGTGGCTCCGTAGCCTCGTCTTCCGTCACGCACACCCCGGAATGTCCCGATACGATCATCGAACCATGTTCCGACTACCACGTCGGCTCCAGCGGTGTGGTAGCGCTGTACGGTCTCGCAGCCTGTGCCCATTACGGCGAACAACGTCTCGACCCCGTGGATGCCGTACCAGAACAAGTCCGGATGGGTCGGTTCTATCGGAGCGGGACTAAAAGTGTCGACGCCGAGCACATCACCAATTGAGCCCTCCCGGATAGCCTGCACCGCTTCCAAAAAGCGCAGCGAAGAGGAGGAGAACACTGGAGTGCCTCGTGACGCTGCCGCGTCGAAGATCTTAACGGCGTCGACGAGGGAGCCGGCAATCGGTTTGTCGATGAACATCGGTTTGCCCGCATCGATTACCTGCAGAGCTTGTTCGAGGTGCGGCCGACCGTCATTCGTTTCCAGGAGCACCACGTCCACCCGTTCCAGAAGTGCGTCGATGGACTCGACGATTTCGACACCCAGAGCCTGGACCTCTTCAGTGTACTGCGGGATCCGACTAACACTCGATTCGATGTCCGGGCTGCCGTGCGGATAGGCCGCCACTACCCGAAGCCCTGAAATGTCGGGTTCGGCACCGGAGTCGTTGAGGATCCTCGTGAACGCGGGGCTATGCGACGTGTCCAAGCCTATTATGCCGACCCGCTTCGTTTGGGCTGCCGCGTCGGCGGCAAAAACCAGCAAACATCCGAGCACCGCTACTAAACCGGGAATGCGAGCATTGCGGGGCATAAAGTCTCCTGTCTGTTGTTACACCTTTCGGAGTATGTCACCTCCGAGTCGCGGTGTCGAGCAGTGGTGAACGCTTCGTTGCGCTCTATTCGCACTCTGGACGTCACGCTGCCTTGCGGGCATCGACACCCGTATGAACCTTTCAACCAGTTTTACTTGACGAGGAAGTGTGAAACACCATCTCAGCAGAAGCCTATCTCTCATCGGGCCCGGCATCATGGTCGCTTCGGCTGTTTTGGGTCCAGGGACAATCGCGGTGGCGTCCACGATTGGTGCTGAATTCGGATATTCGCTGCTGTGGGTGCTGTTGATCACCACCATAGCGATGGTGACGTACATGGCAATGGCCACACGGATTGCCGTCGCTCAGGACCAGACCGTTTTGCAGGTTATCTCGGACAGCTATGGCCGTTGGTTCGCAGCCCTGATTGGAATCTCCGCGTTCCTCGTTTGCGGGGCGTTTCAGTTTGGCAACAACCTGGGTATCGCCACCGGCATGGCAGGCATCACCGGTCTTCAGGAGTGGATATTCCCCCTGTTTTTCTCTCCACTGGCTATGGTCATGCTGTTCCGGGCGAAAAACCTCTACAAGCTCCTCGAGAGGTTGATGATGGCCATGGTACTGATCATGATCGTCGCCTTTCTTGGGAATCTCGTCTTCGTCAAGCCTAATCCAACTGAGGTGGCAATGGGTCTTGTTCCCACCTCGCTGCCAGAAAACTTTCTTCACGAGCTCGCTGCCCTTGTGGGTACCACTTTCAGCCTGGCTGCTTGCCTCTATCACAGCTATTTGATCCAGGAGAAGGGGTGCAAACGTGAAGATCTGAAGGACGCTTTGCAGAACACGGTCACCGCGGTTGTCGTGTTGGCCTTGATCACAACTTTGGTTATTTGCACCTCCGCGGCATCGCTTTTTCCGGCAGGGATAGCAGTCGCGTCTGCCGCCGACATGGCCGTACAGCTAGGAGCACTCTTTGGACCATCTGCCAAGTACATCTTCAGCATGGGGCTGGTCGCAGCCGCCTTTTCATCCATGGTAGTAAACGCGCTCATCGGCGGGACTCTTCTTTCAGATAGTCTCGGGTGGGGCAAATCGATGCAGAGTTTCGGCCCACGTTTGTTTGCCGCAATCATTCTCTTGGCCGGCATGCTCGTCGCCGTCTTCTTCAGAGGTAACATCGTTCATGCACTGGTCCTGGCTCAGGCCGCAACAGTCGTAGCGGTGCCTGCCATCGGATTGGGATTGTTCGTAGTTGTGAACGACAGGCGACTGATGGGTGACCTGCGGAACAATGTGCGGCAGAACAGCGTTGCGTTGATCGGCCTACTACTGGTGTTGACTATGGTTTGGTCAATCGCGCAAGAGCTGCTCGTACGGCTTACGCATCAGTAGGGATACATCTTTCAGAGAAGAGGGACCGAATAGTGAACGAGATGCGCAAGGCGATAGTTGATGTTGAGGAACTGGAGGATCTCCTCTCTGCGCCACCACCGGAGGTTGTCAGGCAATTCGCACAGCTGCAAGGCGACATCCTCATCCTTGGAGTTGGAGGCAAGATCGGGCCCTCACTGGCGTGCATGGCCAAGCGAGCGAGTGAGCGTGCAGGCGTTTCGAGGCGGATCTATGGTGTGTCGAGGTTCGCCTCAGAAAGCACCAGAGAGCACCTAGAGAAAAGTGGCATTGAGACGATTGCCGGAAACCTGCTCGACCAGAGTTTTCTGGATCAACTTCCGGACGCCACGAACGTCCTCTATCTGGCCGCACTCAAGTTCGGTGCTTCGACGCACAAACCAACGTTATGGGCAATGAACGTAATGCTGCCTGCTCTCGTTGCGGACAGATATCGCCATTCGAAAATCGTCGCTTATTCGAGTGGCAATGTATATCCATACGTTGACACCGAATCTGGCGGATGTACCGAGGCAGACACACCAGATCCTGTTGGAGAGTACGCTTTATCCGTCCTGGGCAGAGAACGTATGTTCGAGTACGCTAGCCAAGAATACGGGACAGAAGTTGCAATCGTACGGCTAAACTATGCCGTGGAGATGCGCTATGGGGTGCTGGTCGATATCGGCCTCAAGGTGAAGCAGGGAACGCCGATTGACCTGCGAAATGGTCACGTAAATGTTATCTGGCAAGGCGACAACAACAGTATGACGCTACGTTGCCTAGACCTCTGTGCGAGCCCCCCGAAGATCCTGAATGTCACAGGCCCCGAGATTCTCTCTGTCCGCGAGACCGCGAAACAAATCGGAGGACAGTTGGGGATAGAACCGATATTCACGAATGAGGAATCCGGGAGCGCTCTACTGTCTAACGCATCTTTGGCCACACGTCTGTTTGGCCGTCCACGGGTTTCGGTAGAGCAGATGGTTTTTTGGATCACGGATTGGCTGCGAAGAGAACGGCCGCTCCTGAACAAACCCACTGAGTTCGAAGTAACGGACGGCAAATACTAGCCAGGAGAGAGAATGGCGAGTGGGATTCGGTTGCCGGCAGAGATAAACGCGCTGTTGCACAAAGGACAGGTGATTCCTGCGCATCCTTTGGCACTGAACGAGTCGCGAAAATTGGATGAGCGCCGGCAGCGCGCTTTGACCCGATACTATGTGGATGCCGGCGCCGGTGGAATTGCAGTCGGGGTTCACACGACTCAGTTCGAGATCCGCCGTCCCGAGGTCGGCCTGCTCAGACCGGTGCTGGAGTTGGCACGCGAAGAGATAGACAGATTCAGCGCATCCAACGGCAAGCCCATCATCAAGATCGCGGGTGTACTCGGTAACACGAATCAGGCAGGTGCCGAGGCCACGACGGCAGCTGACCTGGGATATCACGCCGCACTGCTGAGCCTCTCGGCGTTTCAGTCAGACTCCAATGAGACCCTCCTCGCACATGCGACCGAAATCGCACAGATCATCCCGCTAGTCGGGTTCTACCTTCAGCCTACCGTCGGTGGTCGAATCCTGGACTATCGGTTCTGGCGAGAGTTTTGTGAGATCGAAAACGTGGTCGCAATCAAGATCGCGCCCTTCAACCGCTACCGGACGCTAGATGTGGTCCGCGCTGTGATCGATTCGGGCCGAGCGGAACTCATCGCACTTTACACTGGGAACGACGACAACATAGTTCCAGACCTGCTCACCGTGTTCGAGTTGCCCTCGGGTGGCGCTGCCGTGAAGAAACGAATCGTAGGCGGCCTGTTGGGGCACTGGGCAGTGTGGACCGGTCGCACGGTACAACTGCTGGAGCGCATTCATAAAGCGTCGGAGCAAGAGCACGTCTCAGAGCTGTTGTCTTTGGGTGTAAAAATCACGGACTGCAACGCGGCCTTCTTCGACGCAGCAAATGATTTCAAGGGCAGCATTGTCGGTATCCACGAAGTACTACGTCGGCAAGGGCTGCTGGAAGGAATTTGGACACTGGACCCGTCGGAAGGTCTCACTCAGGGCCAGAAACGTGAGATCGACCGCGTGTATGATACCTATCCCGACCTCAACGACGACGCCTTCGTGCATGAGAACTTGGATCGCTGGTTGGGATAGTGTCAGACCAACGAGCGGAAAGACGCTGAGATGAATGATCCTTCTAGGAGAGAGTTCGTGCGGACAATCGCGGCGGCAACCGTATCGACGAGGTCACTCTCACAGTTGTCAAACCGCAGTACATCCAACGATGTCTCTTGGTTTTCTGACGAACAAATTCGCGATCTGAGCAGCACCCCAGACCGCATCTGGATCGGCCCGGAGTTCTGGTGCAACCGGCTCGAGGACTGGCGTGTTAGAGACGGTCGCATCGAGTGCCTTGCGGACGATCCATTCCACGCGGTCAGAACAGTGCATCTCCTTACCAGGGAAGTCCAAAGCGGTGGCGGAACTTTCCGACTTTCGACGCGTTCCGGAATCATCGCCCGCAACAATGGTAAAGGCTGGACCGGATTCTTGGTCGGCGCAGGTTCGGGAAAACTCGACTACAGGGCGGCCGCTCTAGTCCATTGCTCCAGCGGACCGGGGGGTGGGCTGTTGGCTGTGCTAAACACCGAGACAGGGCAACTCGAGTTCCGCGATATGGGCGTGGACTCTGCCGGGGCCGAATTCCCGGTCTTGGCAGTTTCACGTGGGCCATCCATTCCGTTTGACGAAGCGGGACTGCGTGTGGTTCTCGAGGTTACCACCGACGAGGCCGGTCGGTGTGCCCTCCGGCTAACCGCATTGGGACTGGATGACGATGAAGAGTTGGGAGCTGTCGTCCTCGAATCACGCAATGACGCAGACGTGTTGGGTTCGTTAGCACTCGTCTCGCACCCGGAAGGTGACGAAAGCGAAAGAGGAACCACCTTCTGGTGTTCCGAAATCCGGGCGGGCGGAGGGAAGCTGGTCGAGCATCCTGGAAGAGCCTTCGGTCCTCTGGCAGCTTGCCTCTACACGACGGCGAACAACACTCTGAAGATGACTGCGCAGTTCCTACCGCTCGGGCTTGACGTATTGGTGAGAGAGCCGCGGCAGCTTCTCACCCACCAGGCGACGCTGGAGTATCGTCCCGTAAACGGGGCGGATTCCTCCTGGATATCTGCTCAGACTACACGCATCAGGGCGATTGACCGTGGTGCGCACTTCCGCATCGAGGAATGGGACGACTCACGGGTTTGGGAATACCGAATTCGACTGCGCGGGTGGGAAGACCCAGTAGGACACGGTGTTTTCCGCAAGGATCCTGTAGACAAACCAGTCGTATCATGTGCGGCCCTGAGCTGCATGGGGGTCGTCGGCCTCACGGCCTACGCAAGGGACACTCGTTCCGGCCTGGATCCATACGCCGGTCGCTGGACCCCATCGAATGTGTGGTTTCCGCATGCTGACCTGGTCCGCAACATCAAAGCACACAACCCGGATGTCCTTTTTTTCACGGGCGACCAGATCTATGAGATCAAACCCACGCCACGTCCGTATACCGACCGTTTCCCCATTCTCGACTATCTGTACAAGTGGTATCTCTGGTGTTGGTCCTTCGGAGAGCTGACTCGAGAAATCCCCTGCACGTGTCAGCTGGACGATCACGATGTCTACCAGGGCAACCTGTGGGGCTGGTCGGGCCGGCTCAACATGACTGGTCGGAACAGTGATGGTGGCTACGAGCTGGATCCACTCTGCGTCAACGCCATCGTCAGCACTCAGTGTTCTCACATGCCCGACCCCTACGACCCTGTTCCTTCCGGAGAAGGGGTGAACAACTACTACACGGGGTTTTCTTACGGCGGGATAGGCATAGCGGTCCTCGAAGATCGGAAATTCAAAGCTCCAAGATCGGCGCTGAGCCCTCAAGACAGAGAGGACCTCGCCAATATCGACTGGACGAAGTACGAAGATCTGCCACTACTCGGAGCCAAGCAGGAGAAGTTCCTCGAGGAGTGGGGCCGTTACTCAGGCGTTTCAGAAATGAAACTCGTTGTGAGCCAAACTATCTACGCATCAGCTCATACGGATAGGGACGGCAGGGGAGTCATCGGTGCCGATTTCGATTCCAACGGCTTTCCCAAACCCGCGAGGGATAGGGCGGTCGACCTGTTTCGCCGTGCCGGCGCCTTGGTGATTAGCGGAGACCAACACCTGGCCACAGTGATGCAGCTCGGAATCGAAGAAACCCGCGACAGTGTCTATCAGTTCTGCGTTCCTGCGGTGGGGAACATCTTCTGGAGATATTTCTACCCGGCCGAACCTGGCTTGAACCGCGATCCCGAGACTCCTGACTACACAGGAGATTTCTTGGACGGATTCGGCAATCACTTTCGGATGATCGCAGTGGCCAACCCGCAGGAACTTGATGTATATCAGGCCGGAATGCCTGGATGGATGGATTTTCCCTCCAGACCGAGGCCAAACCGAAGCGAAAACAGATACTGTAAAGGCGAGGGATACGGGATCGTTCGTTTCGACAAAACGAAACGACAGGTGAGCATCGAATGCTGGCCGCACGACAAAACGCCGCCAAGCGACGGATCCGGCAGCGGGCAGTTTGCCGGTTGGCCGATTGAAGTCCGCCTTTAAAAGGTCAGTGAGTCACACCTGTCTTCCAGATGGCAATGCCTCGATTGTCCACCACCTCATTTCTCGTCTGGATTCGCCCACTGGCGACATGAAGCAGCAAGTCGAGTAGGTCTGCCTCCAGGTGGTCAACTGCCGAGGTTCCGTCCGCAATCGTCCCGGCGTTGAAATCTATCCAGGCAGGCTTTCTCTCCATGACCGGCGTATTCGTGGAAATCTTGATAGTTGGCACCGGCGATCCCAACGGAGTTCCG
The DNA here is from genome assembly GCA_964518955.1 of uncultured Gemmatimonadaceae bacterium. Lineage (GTDB taxonomy): Bacteria > Gemmatimonadota > Gemmatimonadetes > Gemmatimonadales > GWC2-71-9 > JBDGYW01. The sequence continues at coordinate 47,408 of CAZFHS010000034.1, forward strand.
CGACCAGTCGTGAACATGATTGCAGTTGCTCCCGCAGCCACCAACGCAGTGCTAGAGACCGCATCGTTTCCCGGAGTATCTAGAAGCGAAAGTCCGGGAACCTTCTTTCGACTGCCGTATCTCAACACTTCAGCAATCGGCGAAACACCTCCCTTTCTGATCGCCCCTAGCGACTTCTCCTCCAACGTGGTCAATCCCCCCTCGAGATTCCCAGGCGAGGGGTTTTCATATATCGGAAGGCCGAGATCAGTAAAGTGTCTCTTGTGGTTGTTAATGAGTTGCACGATATCTGCGAAAACAACCTCATCAGTTGCACGGTTCATGATCGTTTGTTCGGCACCAAACATCTCGGGCACCTCACTCAGGATCGCCCCACCACCCTCCGCGACGATCCGATCTGCTACCTGGCCGATCAGCGGATTGGCGGTTATCCCACTCAACGCGTCTGATCCCCCGCACTCGAGACCGACCACAAGCTCGGAGACGGGGCACTCTGTACGTGTGTCGTGCTCAATAACCTGCGCCAGCTCGCGCACGGCACTCACACCATGCTCGAATTCATCTTCCACATCTTGCGAGTTGAAATACTTGAATCGGCTCGGATCTATTTCGTTGGCAGCCTGGAGCTGGCTTTCGATCTGGTTGTTCTCACAGCCCAATCCGAGAAGCAGTACTCCTCCAGCGTTCGGATTCTGCATCAAACCGGCCAAAATGCGCCGAGTGTTCTCCAAGTCGTCGCCCGATTGGCTGCATCCGTAAGGATGGCCGAAGGCAAAAACGCCATCGATGCCTCGCACGAAGTGTTCGGTACACGCGCGGGCGATCGATTCGGCAGTGTTGTTGACGCATACCACGGTGGGGAGTATCCAGATTTCGTTCCGCGTTCCCACAGCCCCATTCGAGCGGCGGTATCCGTCAAAAGTGAGCCCTTTAGAACTCTCGTGTTCTGCGGCAGCGTCGGGCTCGTACAGATACGACATCACTTCCGATAGCCCGGTCCTGAGGTTGTGCGAGTGCACCCAACTACCGCGCCTGACTGACTGCGACGTCTCTCCGATGGGTGCACCGTACTTCAGTGCCAGTTCGCCGAAGCCCATGTCCTCCAGTGCGATTTTGTGAAAGGCGGGTACCGCTTCGCCGGCAACGATTGGCCTGCCGTCTACGAGCACCGCAGTTCCAGCCGCGACTGGCTCGAGCACAACGGCGACGTTGTCTGTAGGATGCAGCTTCAGGCCCAAAGGCTTCAAGGATCTTACTCCGGCAAGTACTTTCGGATAATATAGCCCCGGTCGTTCCACCGCTCCTTTTTGCCTCGGAGTTCAGATATGGGCTTTGCCCCCCTCGACCTCACGGGACGTACCGCCGTCGTATTGGGCGGCGCTTCAGGGATTGGCCGTGCAATTGCCAACGGCTTTGCATTGGCCGGCGCAGACGTGATTCCGAGTTCGCGGCGTGCCGACATGGTCGCGGCCACCGCCGACGAAATCGAGGCGCACGGGCGTCGTTCTCTGCGCGAAACTGTCGACGTGAGCGATATTGTGTCGATCCGGCGACTGCTCGGCGTATGCGTTGACGAATTCGGCGGCGTCGACATCCTCGTGAACAGTGCTGGAACCACGAAAAAGGTATCCACCTTGGAGATGGACCCATCCGACTGGAACCGCATCATTGAGGTGAACCTCACCGGTACGCTGCTGTCCTGCATGGCCTTCGGCGAACACATGATGGAGCGCGGCTGGGGCCGCATCATCAACATTGCCTCCATCGCGTCGTACGTCGGCCTCTACCAGGTGGCCGCATATGGCGCAAGCAAAGCAGGCGTTGTTGGACTCACCAAGACTCTCGCCGTGGAATGGGCTGCCAAGGGAGTATGTGTGAACGCGATAGCGCCGGGTGTGTTTCCGACCGATCTCAACAGGCATCTCTTAGAGGGAACTGAACGAGGCGCCGAGTTGATCATGCGAACTCCGATGCGTCGGTTCGGCAAAGTGGAGGAATTGGTGGGGGCGGCGATCTTTCTCGCCTCCGAGTCAGCCAGTTTCGTGACGGGAGAAGTGATCGCAGTTGACGGCGGATTCCTATCTAGCGGCGTGAACCAATGAGAGACAGCATAGTCTGGGGCGGCAAACCCCGAGTCTTGGCCGAAACGCTTTTTCGTGCCCCTCGTCAGAACGGCATGCAGGCAATCCAAACATGTGGCGAAGGTGGCACCAAGGAGCTGAGTAGCTGGCGAGTGAGGCTCGACGCAAACGAAAGCGTCGTGTTTCGCAGCCAGGGTACAGAGGCAGTGTTGGTGCTCCAGGAGGGCGCGGGGACCTTGGAGATAGCGGGCAGCACACACGATGTGAGTCGCAAAAACGTCTTCGAAGAACGTGCGACAGCGATGTATGTGCCGCCAAAGAAAAGCCTGGTCATCTCTGCGGCCGGTTTCTTCGAATGCATTATCGTGACTGCCCCGGCCGATTTCGGAAATGCGCCGGCGCTGTTGACCCCCGATCAGATAGCGGTCAATCAACGTGGTTCGGATAGCTACGCTCGCGAAGTTCATGACATATTCGTGAACGATGCCTCGGTGACTCGCCTGCTAGTAGGCGAGACGTACAATCCCCCAGGGAACTGGAGCAGCTACCCACCTCACAAACACGACGGGAAGGACGGAGAACCGCAACTCGAGGAGGTCTACCACTACCGTGTGGACCCTCCTTCTGGTTTTGGACATCAGGCGCTTTACACCGCCGACGGAGAATCAATAACGCACATGGTGCGGGACGGCGACGCGGTTACGATTCCATACGGATACCACCCTGTATCCGCTCCACCGGGATATCGCCTGTATTACCTGTGGGCCTTGGTCGGCGAGCAGAGAAAATTGGCGGTATACGAAGATCCACAGCACAGCTGGGTGACCGACGGATGATTGGGTCACCCGTTACGATGCTGGCGCAATCCTGCGCGAGAGAGGTGAGCTGACCATGAAGATCGTCGACGCAAGCGTGATCGTATGCTGTCCCGGACGCAACTTCGTCACGCTGAAGATCACGACGGACGATGGCACCTATGGGCTCGGTGATGCGACTCTGAACGGTCGTGAGCTCGCTGTCGCCAGTTACCTCGAGGACCATGTCGCGCCGCTTCTCATCGGAAGAGATGCACGCCGCATCGAAGACACCTGGCAGTACCTGTACAAGGGCGCCTACTGGCGACGCGGACCGGTTACCATGACGGCAATCGCCGCCGTCGACACCGCGTTATGGGACATCAAAGGCAAAGCCCTAGGTGTTCCCGTGTACCAGCTTTTGGGAGGAGCGTCGCGCGACAACGTCTTGGTGTACGGCCATGCAAACGGCACTGACGTAGACGATACACTCGGTGCGGTTGAGCGATACCGCAACCTCGGCTACCAGGCAATCCGCGTTCAGTGTGGCATTCCGGGGCTCGACAGCGCGTACGGCGTCGGGAGGGGCGACCTCTACTACGAGCCTGCCGAAGAGGCCGCACCGCCAGAGAACACCTGGAGCACCGAACGTTACTTGGATTTTGCGCCTGAGCTGTTCTCTCGCGTGCGATCCGAATTCGGCGACGAGCTGCATTTGCTCCATGACGTGCATCACAGACTGACGCCGATCGAGGCTGCCAGGCTCGGCAAGAACCTCGAGCCCTTCCGGCTCTTTTGGATGGAAGATCCAGTCCCAGCCGAGTTGCAAGAGGGATTTCGAATCATCCGGGAGCACACTACCACCCCGATTGCGGTCGGTGAAGTGTTCAACAGCATATATGACTGCCAGCACCTGATACAAGAGCAGCTGATCGACTACATAAGGACGACTGTGGTACATGCGGGGGGGATAAGTCACCTTCGCAAAATCGCAAGTCTCGCTGAGACGTATCATGTCAAAACCGGATGCCATGGAGCTACCGACCTCAGCCCCGTGTGTATGGCCGCCGCCCTGCACTTCGATCTCAGCGTCCACAACTTCGGCATTCAGGAATACATGCGGCACAGTGACGACACCGATCGCGTATTTCCACATCAGTACACTTTTGAGAGCGGAACGCTATGTCCAGGCGATGCTCCAGGACTCGGTGTCGACATCGACGACGAACTAGCTGCATCGTTTCCCTACAAAAGGGCGTACCTGCCGGTCAACAGGAAGCTCGACGGCACGATGTTCAGCTGGTGATTCTCGGTGGCCAGCTTTTGAAACAGTGCGCGTGGGGCGCGGGTCTCCTGCTATTGACTTCCTGCGCTTCAGCAAGCGAAGAAACCGTCATCAAGCTCGCCCACGGCTTGGACCCCAGTCACTCGGTCCATCGCGCCATGGTCTTCTTAGCCGAAAGGGTGTCCGAGAAATCGTCGGGTTCGATGCGCATCGACATCTACCCCAGTGAACAGTTAGGGAACGAACGGCAAGCGTTGGAACTGCTCCAGATCGGCAGTTTGGGAATGACCAAAGTGTCTGCGGCGGTGCTCGAGAACTTTGCCGAGCCGTACAAGGTGTTGAGCCTCCCGTACATCTTCGAGGATGAAGCCCACAAGTGGGCAGTATTGGAGGGGGAGATTGGACGGGAGTTGTTGCTCTCAGCCGAACAGTCCCGTTTGCTTGGCCTTTGCTTCTACGACGCCGGGTACAGAAGCTTCTACACGATCGATCGCCCGGTTCGCGGCCCCTCCGACCTGGAGGGACTAAAGATCCGCACTCAGGAGAGCGCATCGGCGATGCGAATGGTGAGTGAGTTGGGCGGCTCGGCCACACCGATACCATGGGGCGAGCTGTACACGGCGCTACAACAGGGAGTCGTGGATGGCGCTGAGAACAACCCTCCGTCGTTCCATTTGTCCCGCCACTACGAGGTAGCGAGGTTTTACTCCCTGAACGAGCACACGGGTGTTCCGGATGTTCTGCTCGTCAGCACAGTCATATGGAATGATCTAACAGGTGCAGAGCGGCAGTGGTTGCAGGAGGCGGCAGGCGAGTCAGCTCAGTATCAGAAGGTACTGTGGCAAGAGTCGACTGAAGAGGCGCTCAGGGTCGTACAGGAGGCTGGCGTCCAAGTGCTAACGCCCGACAAGAGACCCTTCGCCGACCTGCTTGCAGCAATGAATGCGGAGTACCAGAGCGAGCCCTCGATTTACTCGCTGATCGAACGAATCAGAACGGCATCCGACAGCACCGGTCATCTACCGTGACCGAGTCTCCCAAAACCGTGAGCCGCGCCCTGGGTTGGTTGCTCGTGGGCCTCATGGGCATCTCGGTTGTGAATGTCCTGTGGCAGGTGTTTACTCGGTTCGTACTCGCAAATCCGAGTTCATTTACCGACGAACTTGCACGGTTCCTGCTCATTTGGATCGGTCTCCTGGGCGCAGCGTACGCCGCGGGGTGTAGAATGCACCTCGCCATCGACCTGCTTCCGGCAAAGCTCGAGGGGCGGCCTCGTCTCTACTTGGGCTTGCTGGTGGAAGGTTGTGTGTTTCTCTTTGCTGTGGCGGTTCTGGTGATCGGCGGATCGAGCCTCATGGCACTGACTCTCACGCTCGGCCAGACATCGACCGCGCTGCATGTGCCAATCGGATACGTCTACCTTGCTCTGCCGTTGAGCGGGTTGCTGATCATGTATTACGCGGTCGTCGCGATGACAAAGCACCTCGCAGAGTATCGAAAGAGCACAGATGACTGAGTGGCTCGACGTGCTCGTGCTCGGAGGTTCCTTCGGAATCCTATTGGCTATCGGTGTTCCAGTGGCGTTCTCCATCGGGATATCGACCGTGCTAGTCATGCTACTGAGCATCAAGACCATGCCGGCGCTCACTACCATGGCCCAACGCATAGCCACCGGGCTCGACTCGTTCACGCTCCTCGCCATCCCATTCTTCATCCTCGCCGGCCAGCTCATGAACCGGGGTGGCAGCGCCAGGCGCCTCATTGAATTCGCTAAGGCATTGATGGGCGGACTGCCTGGTGGGCTAGCCCACGTCAACGTCCTTGCTGCAATGCTCTTTGCCGCGATATCCGGTTCTTCAGTCGCCACCGCATCCGCCATCGGCAGCATCATGGGTCCGCGGATGGAGGAAGATGGATACGAGAAGAGTTTCGGCGCGGCAGTGAACATCACGTCAGCCACAACGGGGCTCATCATCCCGCCGAGCAACATCCTCATCGTATATTCGTTGGCGAGCGGAGGAGTGTCGATCACAGCACTCTTTCTTGCTGGCTACATACCAGGAATTCTCGTTGGCCTCTCACTCATGCTCGTGGCAGCGGTGCTGTCGGTACGGAAGAGGTATCCGGTTGGCCCGCGCGTAACAGTGCACGAAACCGCCAAACGTTTCTTAGGAGCACTGCCCAGCCTGCTGCTGCTCGTCGTCGTGATGGGCGGGATAGTGTCCGGTGTGTTTACCGCCACCGAAGCGGCGGCCGTGGCGGTGCTGTACGCGCTGATACTCGCTTTGGCTTACAGGGAGATCTCGGTACGCGATCTCCCGGACATACTTCTCAGCACGTCGGCCACGACTGCTATCGTGTTGTTGCTCGTGGGGACGTCGATCGGAATGTCTTGGATTCTCGCGTACGAAAACATTCCTCAGAATGTGACCTCGGCGCTGATGGGGATCACAGACAACAAGATCCTGATACTGCTATTTATCAACCTGATACTACTCGCAGTCGGCATCTTCATGGACATCACGCCGGCTGTGCTCATCTTCACCCCGATCTTCCTACCGATAGCAAGCCAGATCGGAGTGGATCCCACGCACTTTGGGATCATTATGGTATTGAACCTGTGCATCGGACTATGTACTCCCCCCGTGGGAACAGTGCTCTTTGTGGGAGTAGGAGTTGCGCAGACCACGATCACACGGGTAATACGGCCCTTGCTGCCACTCTATATCGCCATGATCGTGGCGCTGATGATCGTTACGTACTTACCCAGTCTGAGTCTATGGCTGCCGACGTTGTTTGGGGCAAGGTGAAGCGGGTTTGCCGCGGACGGACGCGGACCCTTCTGTTGGGTTGGGTTGGGAATTTCAGATCATGCTGTTCTCCGCGTGATTCCGCGTTATTCCGCGGCAAGAAACGATATGGAGGCCAATAGTGACTCTGGACCGTCGCGATTTTCTGAAGGTAACGGGGTTGGGCGTCTCAGTCTCAGCGTTGGGTGTCAGCTGCCGGCAAGCAAGTTCGAACCAGCCGAACATAGTCCTCTGCATGGCGGATGATCAGGGCTGGGGTGATATGGCTTTCAATGGCCAAAGTACTCTGCACACACCCAACTTCGACGACATGGCCAGTGAGACACTCCGCTTCGACCGCTTCTATGCAGCCGCACCGGTGTGCTCACCAACCCGCGGCAGTGTCCTGACCGGCCGTCATCCGAATCGGTTCGGGTGCTTCAGTTGGGGACACACGCTGAGACCTCAGGAGATTACGCTGGCAGAGGCATTGAAGACCGTAGGATATGCGACCGGCCATTTCGGGAAATGGCACGTTGGCTCGGTTGAGTCGGGCAGCCCGGTCAATCCAGGTGCGAGCGGTTTCGACGAGTGGATCTCTGCATTCAACTTTTTTGATAACGATCCTATCCTGAGCAACAAGGGCGCAGCCGTCCAGATGACGGGTGAAAGCTCAATCGTGACCGCAGAGGCGGCCATCAACTTCATCAGGGCATGCGCCAGATCGCAGCAGCCCTTTCTTGCGGTAGTGTGGTTCGGGTCACCTCACCTACCGCACCGGGCCGCAGAGTCAGATCGCGTTCTGTACGATCAGTATGAAGAACAGCTGCAGCATTTTTATGGCGAGATCACCGGAATGGACCGAGCATTCGGCATGCTTCGTCAGGAGTTGTCCGATCTAGGCGTTCGCGACAACACCATTCTCTGGTATTGCAGCGACAACGGCGGACTACCCAACATCGCGTCAACAGGCGGCCGCGGGCATAAGGGACAGATCTACGAGGGCGGATTGCGAGTTCCAGCCATGCTCGAATGGCCGGACAGGATTGGCAAACATCGGGCATCGAGTACTCCGGCCGTCACCTCTGACATCTACCCAACATTGTTGGATGTGGCTGGCGTGACGATCGACAACCAACCGCCGTTAGACGGCATGAGCCTGGCTCCGATCTTCTACGGTGCAATGCGGGACCGTCCGACACCAATCGGCTTTTGGCAGTATCCAGCGACGGGGATACTCACGTACAGCGACGCATGGCTGGCCGAGCTTCTCGAAGCACAGGCATCGGATCCGACAGCCGTTCCCGATTCAGCTCGTCTCCATTTGAATGCAGGCGACCTGAGCCGGCAATACCCTGAGAACGCCTTTCCCGGCCACGCCGCGTGGCTTGACTGGCCCTGGAAACTCCATCGGATCGAAGACGAGGGCGGTGAAACGGTCCTCGAGTTGTACAACCTGGAGAGCGACTCTGACGAGGCGGTCAATCTGGTCGCGGATCAGCCGAATCGAGTGGAAACCATGACGGACGAGCTGGCAACCTGGCAGCGATCAGTGGTGCGAAGTCTCAATGGCGAGGATTATCCGTAACGCGCGTATCCGCAGGTTGGTTAATCTGCAGCGGAAACACGCGGATTGAAGCGGAAACTTGTGCTGGGTTGGGTGGGGGATTCAAATATCGCTGTTCTCCGCGTAATTCTGCGTACATCCGCGGCTCAACTACCAGCTGCTAAACCTCCCTCCCCTCCCACTCCTGCCGCCCTAAACAATCGCTATCGGATTCACCGGGCTTCCCGCTCCTCCGCTGATCTGGAGCGGTGCAATGACCACGAACGACTCATATACTCGATCCGCGGCAAGCTCGTTTAGATCGAGGAGTTCTAATAGGTACAGACCTAGATCCCTAATCCCTATTCTATGAACAGGCAGATCTTCGGGCGGAATCGAGTCCAGCACCTCGACCGCGAGGTTGTCGACCGCTACGGCGGCAACGTCGTGTTCTTTGAGCCACGGCAGCGTCGATTCGTCGATCCCGGGTTCGCCAGTGTCGAACAGTGCACGATCCTTCTCGAGAACATTGATCCAACCTGTTCGAATTAGAAGAATGTCACCAGACCGGATTTCAACCTGCTGTGCGGCTGCGCACGCGTCCAAATCGTACGCCGTGATCGGTTCGGCCAGTTGGAGGTGTTCCACTCCTCTCCAGCCAGCGACGTCTAGTAGCACTCCCCGTCCGACAAGGAAGGGAACGTTGTCGATGGAATTCCGTGTTACGCCATGGCTCGTCATGTGTTCGCTTGTTTCGAACCCGTTGTACAGCTTGTCGTCGTACCAGATGTGACACAGTGCGTCGATGTGCGTTCCGGAGTGCGAATGCATCACCAAGGCGTCGCCCGAGCTATTTCTGCCGACCTTGTTCTTGGTGAACTCCGTGGTTCTCCACATCTTGTGGCGCGGTGGCCACTGAGCGCCATGAGTCTCGAGAGGAACCGACAAGCTGTAGGTCTTCCCGGTGCGTACAAGTCCCGCAGCAAGCTTGATGGTGTCTGCGGTCATCAGGTTCAGGGTGCCCAATTGATCGTCAGAACCCCAGCGGTTCCAATTGGAAAGGCCCTCAGCAATTCCGTCACTCATAGATCCGTCTCCGAGTAGGCTTTTGCGGCGGCGCAGCTTGGCTCAAGCTACATCCGATCACCGTCGCCGCCAAATGAAACCTTTTCCGCTCTCAAAGCGTCAACACGAACAGGGTCGGCTGCTCAGAGTATCTGCAACGGTACGCAGCCCCCGCGCATCAAAGAAATGACAAAAAACCACCGGAGAAACTCCATGTCTCAACTCTGTCGTAGCTTAGCCACTGTCCTGTCATTCGGGCTTTGGGTCGCTGCAATTCCTGCCGAAACGTCCGCTCAAGATGCGACACCGACCGTGGGAGCATTGGAACGTCCAATCGCAAACCCCGTGAAACTGTCACCAGGGTTTCAACGAGCACTCGAGCGCGGCACGCGGACTATGGACGGAGTGCCAGGTCCAAACTACTGGCAACAATCAGCTGCCTACACAATCCGAGCGACGTTGGATGTAGAGGAGAAGAAGCTCACGGGAACCACGCGGATCATCTACCGCAACAACTCGCCGTCGACGCTCACACGACTCATCGTGCAGTTGCTTCAGAATTTCCATCGCGACGACGTGCCGCGAATACGACCGGCTGAGATCACCGGTGGTTACACATTTTCCAGAATCGCGGTGGAGGGACAGGAGTTTGAAGAAATCCCCAACCTGCGAGGGCCGGGCTACGCCACCAACCAGACGAACCTCTACATCAACACACCTACGCCGTTGGAGCCCGGTGACTCGATCGTGATGGATCTCGATTGGAGCTTCACGATCCCGCAACGTGGCGCCGGTGGGCGGATGGGGTGGAGCCAGGACAACTTCTTCTATCTGGCCTACTGGTACCCTCAGATGGCAGTGCTGGATGATGTAGTTGGCTGGCAGGCAGATCCGTTCTTGGGTCAGGCAGAATTCTACCAGGGGTTTGCGACGTACGACGTGACTCTCGACGTGCCGGAGGGATGGCTAGTACAGGGAACAGGAGAGCTGCAAAACGAGAGTGAGGTTTTGCGCGACCACATCAGCGAGCGTTTGCGAATTGCCGAGGCCAGTGACACGGTGGTGCATGTGATTGATGAGACCGATATCGAGCAGGGATTCACACGTGAAAGCCCGAACGGAAGGCTGAGCTGGCATTTTACCGCCGATTCGGTACGTGACGTTGCGTTCTCAGTCACCAGCCAATCCTTGTGGGATGTGACGCGAACCGAAGTCGGAGACCGGAATGGTGATGGTTCACCTGAGTACGCCCGCGCCGAAGCAATCTTCAGACCGCAGTACGAGCTTTGGCGCGAAGGCGCCAGGTACGCTCAACACACCACCTCGTTCCACTCCAGGCATTCGGGAGTTCCTTATCCGTACAGTCATGCGACGGCAGTTGAAGGAGATGGGATCATAGGCGGCGGCATGGAGGAGCCGATGATGACGATCATCGGCGGTTACGACGGTGCTAGCGATCGTGCGCTATACGGCGTGATCAATCACGAAATTGCTCACAATTGGGTGCCAATGATCGTGAACACCGACGAACGCCGCCGAAGCTGGATGGACGAAGGCACGACCGATTTCAATGACGCCAACTCTTCAGCTGACATGTACGCCGATTACGACGGCAAGCCGGGAGAATTCTCCAGCTACATCGGTCTCGCGCGGACCGGACACGAGGGTGCGCTGATGCGTTACTCAGATCATCTGGATTCACCAGGTCACTTCGGTGTGCACGCCTACACGAAACCCGGATCGTTGCTCTTCACCTTGCGGAGCATGCTCGGCGAAGACGTCTTCTATCGCGCATATCAGGGTTACCTACAGACCTGGGCGTTCAAACACCCAAAGCCGTGGGATTTCTTCAACTACTTCAACGAATCCACCGGGCAGAATCTCGACTGGTTCTGGCAAACGTGGTATTACGAAACGTGGACTTTGGATCAGTCGATCGAGAGCGTGACCGCAAGCAGCACCGGGACAGAGATCGTTATCCGAGACATCGGCGATGCACCAATGCCGACCGAAGTTACAATCACCCTGGCAGATGGTGAGCAGATGCTACGCAGGATTCCCGTCGAGCACTGGTTGGGCGGAACTCGGTCTGCATCCCTAAGCCTGGCTGCCGAACGCGATGTGGTAGAGGTGGAAATCGATGCCAACGGTGACTATCCGGACATAGCGCGCTGGAACAACTTCTGGTCCGCGGCCGCCGACGAGCTTCCGGCAACAATTCCGCTACCGATACGCAACGCACTGGTCCGCAAGCGTAGCGAATTGGCAGAAGAGGGATATCAAACCGAGGGCGACATACTGACTGGTGCAGTCGGTCGTGGTGCAAGCGACATCAGCACCGTACAGCTGCAGGGGGGTGTGGAATACGCGATCTTCGCGGTGTGCGATCAGGACTGCAGCGACATCGATTTGAGAATCAAGGACGCTGCCGATTCGACCCTGGCGGAAGATGTGAACATCGACGCCACTCCAATTCTCGAATTCACCGCTCCCATTACTGGTGGCTACAATCTCGATCTCATCATGTTTAGTTGCGGCACCGAGGCATGCTCGTGGGGAGGTCAGATCTACAGGAAAAGGTAGGGATTTGCCGCGGAACGACGCGGATACAGTTACTTCGGAATGTATGCGGTATGGATATGTGGTAGGTCGTTCAGTAGCCTAGGCTGCTGCAGCGGCCTACTTTCATTCCGGACAGAGCAGTTACAACTAACCTACGCGGATCAACCGATGGCATCACTGAAACTCGAGTTTGAAAAAGGCGGCACCTTCATAGCCAGGTTATTAGAAGACGAAGCGCCGAAGACCTGTGAAACGCTCAAGAGCAGGTTGCCCTTTGAGTATCTATTTCAGCAAAGCATCGTATCGGGTCAGGCAATGGTAGCGATACCGCCAGACCTGACAGTTGCGAAGGAGAACCAACGGGTAGCCGGCATCTTGCCGGGCGCCCTCAGCTTCTTGGTTGCTGAAGAACACACCCACGTACCGGACGAGATCTATATCGCCTACGGGGTTTTCATCTCTAGAGGGCTATTCATTGACGCAAAACAGCCCGTGAATGTGTTCGCGCACATAGACGAGGGACTCGAGGAGTTAAAGGAGATTGGCGCTCGGATCATTCGGCATGGCGCTGAGTTAGTTCGGTTCAGTCTGGCGGATTGATGCTGCTATTTCAGATTGCGGATCGAGACGATTGCAGATTTCAAATTGGTGGTAGGAGGTGGCCCCGATGCACCAGGGATTGCCACACCACCAATCTGAAATCTGAATTCTGCAATTCAGGAGTTTCCCATCCTACCCAATCGAATCCGACTCCAGAACTTCTTCCATGATCTGCCCGTTTACCACACTCACGTAGTACACCTTCGCGCCCTCACGGGTGTGTACCACCCGTTTCACTTCGTTGTCTTCGAAGTAGATACCGGCGTCGTTGTCACAAGCGTATCCCGGCTTCATCTCGCCTGAACGAATCAGCCTCTGATAGATGGGCCTGCGCTCTCCTTCGGCGTCGTAGTGGGGAGAATGGCTACCCCGTATTAGTCCCAGGCCTTTCACGATGGTGAGTTCCTTCGGCCTCGAATCCGTCGTCCCCTCCTCGAACCAACACAGTGAGCCCGCGCTCGCGCCGCCCAGCACGATCCCACGGTTCCAGGCTTCTCTCAACACCTCGTCAATTCCTTGAGCGTGCCATATGGCCTGCTGATTGAGGGTGTTTCCGCCGGATGCCACTATGCCATCGACCGACAACAAAACGTCCTCCCAACTCTGGTCCATCCGGTAACTGCTTATGTAACTCCGCTGCACCGACGGGATCACTTCGAGAGGCGCACAGTGCTCGTACCAACGGATGCTACTCGACTCCCAGTTTGACGACGCGGTGGGGAGATAACAGAGCTTGGGTTTCTCTTTGCCGGTGAGTTCCGCGAGGTATTTGATGAAAATCGTGCCGAATCCCCCGCCAGCAATCAAAACCTTGCGTGTTGTCGACTGAGACTTGGGAGCGGCAGCATCGCCAGGGGCTGACAATTGACCTGTGCCTAACCCTACGGTCCCTAGTGCGGACGAAACTACGAACTCTCTTCTCTTCATATGTGACCATCCTTTGCCTGGATAGCTGGACCACTCTCCATAACAGATGAGGGGCAGATCCGTTCGAACCTGCCCCCCTGCCCTCCTGCACCTCTGCCCCAATCCAACCGGGGCCTTCTCGACTTACTCGATTTGGCTCCTAGAAGAACGAAACCACCGGGGTATCCGTCATCGTCTGCAAGCCGGGCTGACACCTACCGACCTGTTTGCAGGCGTTGATGGCGATAGCGCACGTCCCAATGTCGCCATTCACTCCGCCTTTGATGCTGGACACGATCTTCGGATTACCAACGATCTCGATTTTGTCTTCAGGATTCGGCTCAGCTATAGCGGCTCGGAAGACGAGCGTGATCTTCTCCTCACCGTTGCAGAAGCCACGACCGATCTGCTGAACGCCACGAGCCATGCCACGCTTGATCTTCATCGCCCTGGTGCGAATTTCCTTCTTGGCAACCACCGGGCTCAGCTCATCGACGGTCTTCTCGAGCTTCCACCCCATGCGATCGGCGATCATGTGCACCGACTCAGTGAGGCCGACGTGGCGCAGCGTACCGGTCTTACGCTTGGCCTCGAACTCCTTCAACGTCAGGCCCGCACCAATCTTCTTCTGGAACGGAACGCGACGGTACTTGGCATCCTGAATACGTGAGACCTTCACTTTCTCCACGTTCTGACTAAGGGCGGTCATCGTGGTTGGCAGAAAGTCCATAAGGAAACCCGGATTGATGCCGGTACCGAGCACTGCGACCTTCTTCTTCTTCGCAAACGCATCGATCTTCTTTGCCCAGCGCGGTGCGGCCTTCCACGGGAACGACAGTTCCTCGCACGTGCTCACGACATGCAATCCCTTGCCAGCATACTCCTCGATCTGCTTGGTGATGCGAGGCATGTCCGACACGGTCGTCAACAACGCTACCTCAGGCTTTGCTGTCTTCGGCAGGTCTTTGAGGCTCCCGACGATCTTCATCGGCGATTTCTTCTCGAGCCCGCACACGTCCGAAACACGTTTCCCTATCAGCTCAGGATCCGTGTCGATCGCTCCAACGAGCTTCACCTTGCTACCGCGCTCCATCATGAACTGAATGGTCTTCTGACCCAGCGGGCCCATACCGACCAGTACTATTCTTATGGCTGCCATCAGATTCTCCTTTTCGTCAACGATGCGTCCCAACATTCGGCGCTCGATGACAATAACAAGCGACGGCGGAAACGGAAGTCCTCTTGTTCAAACAAGTGACGACACGATCTTCCGGATCAATGTATTTGCGAAGCGAGGCTCGTCTGGAAGTTGCCGGTTTTGATTTCCCTGCCTCACTACTACGAGGTCTAGACTGGGTATCACGAAACTATGGTTGATGTTATGCCCGCGAGACATGTACAGGTCGTCCGGCACGCCTTCGATGTCGTCCATCACCCAGAATGTATATCCGTACTGCATCGGAGCCGTGCCGTCTTCTCTAACATATCGGCTCGTCGCCACGTCAAGCCACTCTTCCGGAACGAGTTGTCGGCCATCCCAGCGTCCTCTCTTCAGCCATAAGTAAGCGATGCGAGCAAAATCCCTAGCAGTACATCTGAACGTGCTACCGACAATCGAGTTGTAACCGTATTGGCTTACGCTCTTATCGGCACCATACGCATCGCATCCCTCACTTCCCCCCACACCCCAACCCGGCTCGTTCGAGAAGTTGAGTTCACGGTTGTCTGCGTAAGGCATGTCGCGGAATCCATTGTCCCTTATCCCGATCGGCAACCCTATGTGGCGAAGCACACGGTCGTACAGATACGGCCCCACCTGCTCGCCGGAGATGTTGCGCATCGCGAGAGCCATCTGCTCGAGGCCGTAATTGCTGTAGTTGAAGTCAGTGCCCGGCTCGAACTTCAGAGTGTGGTGGTCCGGGATTTCGTCGAAGTGCCACCATCCAAAACAGTACTCGTACATTTGGTAGGGACCTGAGTACCCCGGATAGAGATGGCGTGAAGTCGGTGCCAGCCACGGCTCTCGAGTTTCGTGGCCGGAGGTCATCGACAAGACGTGCCTTACTTTGATTCGTGTCTTAGTCTCGTCGGTAATGGGCTGGTCCCAAACCTGAGGTATGAGAGATTCCTCGCGTGACGATCCGACGAGATATGTGTCCAAGGTGACTCGATCAGCGTATTCGCTCAGGAACACTCCAGCCGCAGTTCCGAACACCGACTTCGTCGACGACTTCATATCATTGCATGTGTTAGCCGTCCACGGTTGCGGACCACCTTCCTCTCCAGTCGTATAGCTCTCACCGATGATGTGGCCTTTGTAGATGATGGCGAGGGCGCCGCCGTAGCTCGTGGTGACATGGTTCGAGTCGTGGTAGCCGATTGCTTCACGGAGAAGATCTGCGTCGACACCTGAGTCAGCCGGTTCACCTACGCGCCAGCCGCCTTCGGTTTCCGAGGGCGGGAAATACTCGCCGGAAGCGTCACGCTCTCCTGTTTCACAGCCTGAAGTCACCATAGGGACAGAGAAGAGCCCTAACCCAGCAACGCCGGACCCAGCCACCTTCAGTAGGTCTCTCCTCGAGATCTGGTTCACATCACTGATTCCCATGCCACCTTCTCTTTCAATTGGAACGATTGACTAATTGGCGATCGACCGACCAGTCAGTTGCGGATCACCAGGTCCACCAGTACCGGCCTGTGATCCGATGCCACCGGCTCATCCAGAACATCCTGCCTGATGACTTGAAAAACCGATACGGGTCGAACGAGTACGAAGTCGATCTCGCGCTCCGGGTCGAACGAAGAAAACGTGAAGTTGTCTTCGCCCTTTGCGAGGACTTTCCAGCCAATCTCGAGATGCCCCATCACCTCAGAACCGGGCGTAGAGTTGAAATCGCCTGCGAGAATCGTAGGAACGGTGTCGTTTCCAAGAGCCTGTTCCAAGGTTTGCGCCTGGGCCAACCGCTCGTCTTCGGTGCGGTAGAAGTGTATCCCGACAAAACGCAGCTTCCGTTTAGAATTCGGCACCTCAACTGCAACCGCCAGGGAAGTTCGCGGTTCCTCACCGTCGGGGAGCCGTAAGTTCGCCGACTCCACGATTTGCCAGCGCGAGAGAACGGCCATGCCGTATGCGCCGCCGTCATACGGCATGAAGGCTCCGAACACCGAATTCAGCCCAGTGAGACGCCCCAACTCTGTAGCCTGATCGACACGTCCGGTCCTGCCGGCCGCGCTGTCGACCTCCTGAAGTGCAACTAGGTCGGGATCTACTTCGCGAATTAGCGCCGCAATCCGGTCCAGATCCAACGAATCATCCATTCCTTCGCCATGGTGGATGTTGTAGGCGAGGACCCGGATGGTATCAGGGGCGCTAGTTTGTTGATTGTACGGCGATTCAGCAGCGCATCCTACGATGGCTGATAGGTAGACAGCCGCGAGCGCCGACCGAAGGATTTGGCCTGCTCGCGACCGGAGATTTGGGTGTTTTGGAGGTCTCACGCGTACGGCATAGGCGGCTCTTTGCCGAGCAGCCTCGCATATACCGAAAGCGCTCCACGGTGGTGCGCCGTGTGATCGGCGATCGCTCTGGCGATCGCGCAGCGTGGCGCTCCCTCCATGATCTGCTTGTCGGGGATAGGTGCGCGCAAATCTTCGTCTGACGCCGAGCCGAAAACCTCCACTGCGTTCGCATATGCTTTTTCGAGTAGTTCAACCGCATCTGAAAGACGAGTGACGGCATTCGTCTTTGCCATATGCGCTTCGAAATCCATACCCCAACCATCACCGAACGCACCTTCGACAAACCAATCCACCGTTCCGGCGGTGTGAGCCACCTGGCCTGCGACGGTGAACATCTCCGGCTGGGCGGCGTAACCCGAGTCTGCTTCTTCGAACACCGAGAGCGTGTTTCTGAAGAATTTGAGCGACATCTCGAGTTCCTGGACGTACCCCTGCGCGATGGACATTTCGAGATCCTTTCTCGAGATACGGTAGTATGAGATTTCCTGCTAAAACACCCCTCCGGAAGGCCCCTTCCACGGCAGATTGATTCGCAAGCGTTCCAACTTACTCGCGAACTCGTTGGCTTCAATGTTCATCTTCCAGGCGTCGTCCTGTTTCTTCAACCAACCCCGCTCTTCCATCCATCTGACGGCATCGTCCTGCTTTCCGGAGTAGATCAGCCCGAGCAGCATGACCTCCATCTCGGACAGTCCCATCGAGTTCATGCGATAATCCAGGAAGGCTTCCCACGCCATCGGCACCCACTTGGCCACGATCTGATGCCCGATGGTATTTGCATACTCCCGAATTTCGAATTGGGCGTGCGCCTCCATCCGGAGCGCGAGGAAATGCAGCAGGTTGTGAAGGTCGATTTTCCAATACGCTTCAGTGTAGGTCGAGAGAGGAAGGTCCTTTCGCGCCTGCTCCCGGGCCACACCGGCATCCAGACGATCTTGATACATCTGGCGAGTTGAAGCGTGAAATGCAGCCTCTTGTTCGCTCAGACGTTCCCCTTCCGCAGCATCGAGTTGACCCTCGCTGCCCTGCCGGTTGATGACGCCTTGTAGGCGCCATTCATCTGGCTTTGTCGTCTGTGCAGCATCGATTGCAATGGAATACCGCGTGGAGTACTCGTTCACGTTAGCGGTGCGGTGTCTGATCCATTGACGCCAGCAGTCCATCGGGACACGGACGTGAAGTTTGATCTCGCACATCTCGAAAGGAGTAGTGTGTCGGTGGCGCAGAAGGTAGCGAATTAATCCCCGATCTTCGCTGACCTTTTTCGTCCCCTTCCCATACGAAACGCGAGCTGCCTGCACGATCGAAGTATCGTCACCCAATACATCAACCAAACGGACGAAGCCGTCATCCAGCACGGGGAACTTCTTGCCGATTATCTCATCCGGATTCGAGTTGGTTGGGTGATCCTGGGCGTCAGGCCTGTCGCTCATCTCCGTACCCCTGTCTCCGTCGTTGCTCGGTGTTTTCCTTTGGCCAACATGTAAGGTAAGCGGGCCCACACTAGTCAGGCGACTGGCACCCACAGATATTGCGTGACCAGCCTGGAGGCGAGAATCGTGAGAATGTCGTGGAGCTTCGCAACCGCACTTCCGCTTCTTGCAGCGGCGTGTGCGACAGATGAGGTTGACCATATGGTGGCCGAGCCCACATCCAATGCGTTGGAGATCGCAGCGACCTCCATCATTGTCGATGGGCACCTCGATGTACCCTATCATCTCGAACAGGTTTGGGAAGACGTATCGCAGACCACGGCGGCAGGGAACTTCGACTACCCGCGTGCCGTGGCGGGCGGCCTCAATGTGCCATTTATGGCGGTCTACACGCCGGTCGGATTGGAGGTTGAAGGTCGTGCGAAGCAATGGGCCGAAGACCTCATTCATATGGTCGAAGGAATCGCCACAAATTCTCCCGACAGGTTCGCCATCGCATACTCCCCGGCCGATGTCCGACAGCACTTCTCTGCAGGACTCATCTCATTGCCGATGGGCATGGAGAACGGCTCTCCGTTGGAAGGTGACCTATCTAACGTCGAGTACTTCTACGATCGCGGTATCCGCTACATAACCCTCGCCCACAATGGCTCCAATCATATCTGTGACTCTTCTCGCGACGATCCGCTTTGGGGCGGCCTGAGTGAGTTTGGCATCGAGGTAGTGCGGGAGATGAACCGGTTGGGAATCATGGTGGATGTCAGCCACATCTCGGACGAGGCCTTCTGGGATGTGCTTGAGACGTCGCAAGCACCGGTGATAGCATCGCATTCCTCTACTCGGCATTTCACTCCCGGTTGGCCGCGCAACATGTCAGACGAGATGATCACCGCGATGGCGGAACATGGTGGCATAATCATGGTCAACTTTGGTTCGAGTTTCCTGAGTGCTGAAGCAAATATCTACAGGTATGGTCGACGTGATGCGTACAGAGCGTACCTGAACGAGAACGAAATCGACGCCTCCGACGTGGAGGAGGACAGGTTCAACACCGAGTGGGCCGAGGAGTACGGCCCGTTTCCGTTCGCCGATGTCAACCTGGTGCTAGACCACTTCGAATACCTCGTGAACCTGGTAGGGATAGATCACGTCGGCATTGGCACCGACTACGACGGTGTGGGCGACACTCTCCCCATTGGCCTCAAGGACGTCAGCACCTATCCGGTTTTGATTCAGGGATTCCTGGATCGTGGATACAGTGACGAGAATATCAAGGAGCTCTTGGGTGAGAACTTGTTGAGAGTTTGGGAGAATGTGGAGGCGGTCGCCGCTGGTTCGGATTGATTTGGCCGCGGAGGGACGCGGATTTGCGCGGAGCCCCGCACCTCCCCACACTGTTATGGGTTACCCAACTCAGCCCAGCAAACATTTTTGGTCATTCCGCGTTCATCCGCGGTTAACTTACTGATGTCGGTTCCAGGAAAGGTGTTCTTCCTATAACCCATGTCACGATCCATGTGAGAACGGTGACTTCCATATCAGTTGGTAAATTCACTGCGGTTCGCCCATAGCCCGACGATTCCGAGCACACACGGAAGTGTGAAAATGCATAAGGCTACAATCGCGGTGGAGCGGAACGTCATCCATCGTTGGAATGCGAAGAAGAGCGGAAAATACACTCCGATCGCGAACGCCATCATCGCAAGGACAAATCCGTAAAAGCGATCTCGAGCCATCCCAATCATTGCCAAGACGGTGATTGGTAGAGGCCACAGCATGTCCGCCATGGCCACTCCCCAACTCTCAAGCGCCCATGCACGTTCTGCCGCATCGCCATCGAAGCTCTCATTCTGTAAGCCGAGCGCCAGTGCGCCATCCCAATCGAGGAGCGAGTATCCCTGCATGGCCCATGCGAGACACAGGAAGCCGAGTGCGATGAAGCCGAGCCAGATTCCCACTGGGAAACGGCCGAGTTGTTTCTGAAGAACCATCAGGACTCTCCCACGGCTATCCTATGCCGTTCGATCCACCCCGCCCAGAACGGGAGCAGCCACATTACAGCCCCGTCGTGGCTACCGCCATCGAGTTCGGAGCCGTATCATGGGCTAGAAGCTCACTTCCTCCGCTCCCCCATAGTAGATCCCATTGAAGAGCAACTTGAAGCTCGCATGCGGTTGACCTCGGAAGTTGATGAGCGGCGTGAAAAGGAAGAGCTTTCCGCCCCCAATGTCTGCGTCGATCACCGTTACGCCGTTCTCGTGATACTGCTCACCCAACGCCCAACCACTGCGCAAGGTTTGCCCGCTGTCGAACCACCCCACTCTGCGCACTGCCCGGGTCGGCGTGAGTCTGAACACGGGATTCCTGTTGAAGTACACATCGAGCCGTTCGGGCATTCCGTACGCAAGTGGATTGGTGTTGTCCACCCGCATCTGATGCACCGAGCCCGGCGCCCAATACTGTTCCATCTGCAACGGGCGTCCGGTACGCCGGTCGACCAGAGCATCGCGAATCGGGAGCCTGGCATGGTAACCCAGGCTCGCCGAGCTTCCGATGCCAATCACGGTTCCGCCGGAATTCATGAACCGCCTCAGCTGTGGGATGGTCACATCGGAAGTGATGGCACCGAGCCTCTCTCTGTATTCCGCGGGAATACTCTCCGGATCGGGCTGATCCGCCTGTGCGCGCACATTGCCGGCCCGATCCAGTTCCGGCGATATGGCGCCGGACTCGAATATCAGCACGTCGAACTGATCGATCAGGTTTCCCGCATCGAGCCTCTGCGGGTACACCACTTCGAAAGGAAACTCGAACTGTTCGAGCAACCACCTGGTCCAACCAGAAGTCCGTGAACCGCCGTACCTGTCCCACAAACCAATTCGCACCGGCTGCAATCGGAGCGCTCGGCCCGACGGCTGGGTGTCAACGCCCACGAAGTCCAGCCCGACCTCGCTTGCGAGGGTGTTTAGGCGTGCGACCGTTCCCTCGGCGGCGGCAACGTACATAGTTCCTACGGGGTAGACCTCGCCCCCAACCTCTATCGGACTAGTCAGCCAGTTCACCTGTTCGCCCGCTGACAGTAGTCGGTTGACGGCGATGAACGCGTCGTTCACCTGGTGGCTCAGTAGAAATCCTGACGCACCTGGGTTTGCGACCGACCCAGTGCCAACCTGAGCGAAGCCATCTATCAGCTCGAATGGACCGTCGAATCCCTCGAACACCTTGTCGAACTCCACACCCATCTGGTAAGCCAATGTCCACCCAGCCGCATCGTACGGCGGTGTCGGTGGCCCACCCTCATATGCGTAGTCGTCAGGATGATCCTGTGGCTCGAACATTGATCGTACGTGCGGGCGAAACGCCTGAGCCGCTTTGACCACGTAGGAACCTTGCGGGTAGTTGGTGCCGCTGACTTCGAAAGCCTCCGTTGCCCGATGAATGAAGATGCCGCTCTTGATCAGCACATTCACGAATTTCGTGGCGGTCAGAAAGTCGGGCTGATCGGACGGGATGATGTAACCACGGGCATCCTTGTAGTCGGGATCGAGAAGAACGTCTTCGTAGTACTGCCGCGGGTAACCACGGTCACGTCCGGAGCCGCCGGTCGCGATCGGTTCCATTTCGGCACCATCTCGCTCTATCGCGGCCTCTACGGCCGCGATCCGGTCGGGCGTGAATGTCCAGTTGTCGCGACCGCCTCTGTCGATCGAGTTCCGACCCATCAAATAGCGATTGTACAGCAGGTCTTCACGGTACTTCGACGCAACATCGAGTGTGGCGAGGTTGGCCGACTGTATGTACTCGATCGCCTGACGGAAATGCCATTCCTGCGGCGCGATCGGCATGGGATAGTCAGTCTTCGGAAGCTGAGTCCCGGGAACAAAAGTAATCTCCATCGGTGTAGGACTACCGTTGATCTCGGTCAGAAGCCCGATCGCGTTGTGGAAATAGGTGCCGCAGCGCAGGCAGCCTTCCCACCAAGTCGAAAAGCCAGCCATCGACCTGCTACCCGCACCGGCCTTCCCTTCAGCCAGATAGCGGTTCTGGATCGCGGCACTGACCACTTCGACACCCTGAATCACCAAAGGATCGTAGTCGTAGTTGAACGGGTCTCTGAACGGCGGCAGGAACATCACGGTTCCCTGCGGACCGGTCTGGTGCTGATTGAAAACGATTTGCGGAAACCATTCGCGGTACAGCACACGGTTTATGTGTTCGGTTTCCGGCTGATTCGACATGTAATGATCGCGGTTGGTGTCGCCGCCGATGTACTTGTGGAACAACTCGGGCAGTCGCCAAGGGTTTCGATTCTGCGGATCACCCATGTACCAGTCAGCGACGATGTTCATTCCGTCTGGGTTGGTCACAAGCGTGAGCAGTATGACATCGTCTAGGAACCGCATAACTTCTCGATCGGTACGGCTGACCATCTGATAGACGAGTTCGAATTCGGCCTGATGGTTTACGATCTCCGAGGAGTGTGTGCCACCGTCGATCCAC
>CAZFHS010000035.1:0-70005 GCA_964518955.1 uncultured Gemmatimonadaceae bacterium
CCAAAATACCACTCTCTCAGAAAATCACCGATAGCTACTTTTTAGAGTGAACTCAGTGTTGAATGTTCGCCTTCCCCGGCTCCAACCTCGCCAACCTCTGCAGGTTCCGCGCAAAACGCCCGACCAGTGTGACGATCATCGCCAGCGACGCAAGCGCAATGGTCGCGTTCGCGGCGAACCATACAATTTGGCCGTTCAAACCCGATACGGCGAAAAGGAGAGTGTTTGCGAGGATCAGTAAGATCCTGACTTCGGTGGGGCCGACGCGACCGTAGCCCAGTTGAAATACGCCGAAAACCTGGGATTCGAGGTAGACGTTTATCGACAGCGTGAGGTAGAGAACGACGAGTGCCAGAGCCAACGGCAACTCCACGTAAGGTGAAAGACCGATCCCGATACCGATCGCTGCGGTAGAAAAGGCGTCGACTATGTGATCTAGGTAATAACCGTACTTCGGTCGCTCGGCCTTGCGGACGCGGGCAAGCGTTCCGTCGAGGCTGTCGCCGAACCAGTTGACGACCAGCATCAGGCTAGCAACAAATAGCCACCATGTATGAATCGATGCCAACGCGTACGCTATGCCTGTGCAGAGGGCGCCCGCAGCGCCGATGAAGGTCAAATGATCGGATACGACCACTTTCGGCAAACGAGAAGCAATCGCTACCAACAGCCGGCGTTCTGGGCCGGCCAGCAAGAATGTCATTTCACGCGTAGCCGTTGCCATGGAATCATCCTCAGTGAGGGTAGAAACATCAGGAGAAAGACCGCCGCCAATACCCATCCCGGTATCTGAACAGTGACGCCCAGCCATGCGAGCAGCAGATATCGTGGAAATCGCCCAGTCGCTACGGCGGCGAGGTAACGCGTCAACGGATACCCATTGGTGAACGCCAACACCTTGAAGGGCCAGAATGGCAGTGGTGTCATGCCCGAAATCGCGATGGTAACGAACGGAGCGTGGCCAAACCAACGACGGGTGGTTCCCACCGTTCCGGTGGCCAGTGTGCGGGAGGTCGAGGCTCGCATCAGGACAGGTGCGAAGACGCGGTGATCCATCCAGGACGCGGTCAGGGTCCCCCCCGTAGCGACGATCGCCGTTAGCCATACGCCCGCGGATGACCCGTATAGGACCACGATCGGCTCGTGCGGCACCACCGCCAGCGCGACGTTCGATACGAACGCGTATATGAAGAGCACTATCATGGGTGGAATCTGGCTCGATCGGGTCAAGCCAGGGTCAAGTGAGGGGGTATCTAGCGGGGCTGCTCTTCGCTCGGTATCACTTCACGCGCTTTGGCTGCCGCTTCCAATGCTTCCCTGACACCTTCACACACCTCGCACAACGCCTCCACGTCGCGGCGCGTGAGTTCGAACAGGCGACAGTCCGTTGCGGCCATGACGGTGGCGTTTCTCGGCTCGTCCGTCAGGAGCGCTCGCTCTCCAAAAAACTCCCCGGCGTGCAGGGAGGCGACCCTCGATGCCGGGCCTGTGCCTTTGGCGACCAGAACACCTACAACGCCGCGAGCGATCAGAAACAAGGACTTCCCACGTTCCCCTTGCTGGATGATCTTGTCGCCGGCCAAGACCGTCCTTGGGACCAGTGTGTCAACCAATCTCTGGAAGTCCGCCTCGGCGAGCCGTTCGAACATCGGGACGCGTTTCAACAGCTCCTCAGGGCGCGATTCCAGGGCCGACAGAGGTTGGCGTGCAAGCTCTCTATAGGCTTTGTCCACACCGGCCCGCACGAGCTTGGCTACCGCCTCAGGAATGCCTCCTACCGCCACCAGCTGTTTTACGGCGTCCACCTCTGCGTCCAGAGCCATTCGTCGCGCTGTTTGGGTCTGTACGGCTTGCACGTATTCGGGAAACACCTGTGCGATCGAGTCGATCTGCTCCATCGCCTGCTCGCTGCGATTTTCGAATTGCACACGGCATTGTTGTGCCACAGAAGGATCCACGCCGCTCAACTCGGCCAGGTTGTTGATTTCACTGGTGACTCGTTCGGTTGCGGCCAACACGGCGCTGCAGTGTTCATGCTTGGCCGCGAGTTCTCGCCGTCGGTACCTCTCAACGAATCCGGACCGAGGAGCAACGCGTTGAATCAACGCCACAATCCATCCTTCGGCCCGAACTTCGATAGGAGCCGTGGATGGGAATTCAGTTGGGATTTCTCCACGCTTGAGGACGTCACGCTGGAGATCGAGGGCAAGCTCTAGCTCCCGGTAGACCGGCTCAGAGACAGCGCCACGGTCAAACAGCTCTCGGTGTGTTGTCTGTTCGATGGAGAGTGCATCTGACCATAAGACCTGCAACATCACCTTTGCGTCGGATTCGGCTTCGACGCGCACGTTAGCCAGATCTTGCTCGGCTACCTCGACCTGGCCCTGATAATCTTCGCGGAGCATCTGCAGCAGCTGCCGTGAATAGTGACCGGCCGATTCCAAACCATCCATGCGTGCGAGCCCTTCCCGCTTTGCGGCCAACACCGCGCTCGCCTTAGCTAGCCGTTCGGCGATTGATGGACGGTCGAGCCCGAGAAACTTGATCAGCGGCCCGGTCGTCACTCCTCCAACGACCAGCGTGAATAGCACAACTCCAAGGGCCAACACTACGATGAGATCGTGGTTGGGGAAATCTTGCGGAAGGCTCAGCGCCAGCGCCAACGCTACCGCACCCTTCAGTCCACCCCAGAAAAGCACGGTCTGGTAGCGCAACCCGATAGGCTCGGCGCCGGGCAGCTTGCCGATTATCGGCACGATTCCATAGACGGTTATCGCGCGCGCGAGCAAGACGGCGAGAATCGCGATACCGAGTAGGCCGATGTGTTCCCACAAGAGGCCCAACCGTATGTTCATTCCAACCAAAAGGAAGATCAGGCTGTTTGCCACGAACGCTGCGTAGTCCCAGAACCGGTGAAGATATGACTTCACCTCCGGCGTGAATCGTGTGGCACCGTAGGTTCCCACGACGATCCCCGCTCCCACCGTTGCCATGACCCCCGAGACGTGGAGGAAGTGGTCGGCGAATACGAATGCCGCGTACGCCACGACGGTCGACAGCGCGACCTCGACCAATGGGTCATCGTCGGCAAAACGAAGCATGACAACCATGATGTAGGCGATTCCCGCGCCCACGAGGAGTCCACCCGCGAATACGATGAGAAACTCGACGACGCCGGCACCAACCGTCGCCCACCCGATTGTGCCAGCAGCTACGACAGTCAGCAGAATCTTGAACAATACGATTGCCGTCGCGTCGTTGAATAGACTCTCGCCTTCGACGAGAATCGCCAACCGTTTCGGTGCACCCACCTCTTTGAATAGCGCTATGACGGCAACCGGATCTGTTGCGGCGATCAGAGCTCCAAAGACAAGCGCCGGCCCCCACCCCAGGGGTGTGAAGAAGAAAACCAGACTGCCGACGATTCCGGTTGAGAGCAAGAGACCTGGGACTGCAAGAGAGAGGACCGGTGCGAGGTTTTGCGAAAGCAGTCTGCCATCGAGGGCGTATGCCGATTCGAAAATGAGCGTGGGCAGGAAGACGAATAGAATGAGCTCGGGCGAAAGTGTGACTTCGTGAAGCGGGGCGAGGAACGCGACCCGGTCCGCCAACAGGCCGATCGTTATGCCGACGATGACCAGACCTACCGTGAAGGGCAGGTGCAGGCGGCGGAATCCCATTGCAGCAACCGCTGCCACCAGCAGCAGCCCCACAACCGCAATCACAATGGTCAGTACCGGGTCGTTGTTGTGCATGATGGCAAACTCGTCCCGCGATCGCTAAGGGTGTGATCGTGCTTGGTCGGAGGCTATTATGGCGTCAAATACACTATGCCACAAGATTGCGGCTCGTGCTTGCATGGAGGGAGCGTACTAGAACATCTCTATTCCTAGCCGTACTGTCCTTCCAGGCTGAGGCATTCCGCATTGGTCGAACACAGCAGTATCTGCTGCGTTGTCGAGAGAAACAGTTGTCCGGATGGCGCTCCACATACCTTCACCGATTCGCCAATCGCGTCGAATCCCCACATCGAGCCGCGTTTTTCCGTCGAGTTCAACGTCGGCATCGAGGTCCGGGTGCACGCAAAACTGGTCTCCTGTGTGCCGTACGCTGGTCAATCCCGTGATTCCGAGCAGTATCGGCGCGGTCACGTCGATACCGGCCGTGAATTCCGGCATGTGTTCGGGTTGGACCGGCCCCGCAGCTGTGGCCGGGTCTTCCACGGTCACATCTTGGAGCATGATGTCGCCCTGGACCATGGCGCTGCCTATGGAGGCGCCCACGAACAGCTCGATTCCGGTGCTGGAAACCTTGTCTCGGTTGATGCGCCGGTATCTTCCGTCGGGTGTCGAAGTACGCACAACCGCGTCGCTGAGCTCGTGGCGGAATACGGCGCTCTGAATCTCGATCCCACGACGCTTCAAGGTCGCTCCCAGTTCAGCGGTCACCAACCGCTCAGGTGCGAGATCGGGATTGGGCTCGAATCGTCCCAAGGCGCCGGAGTACAATTCCCGAAGGGCGGGGAACCGAGCCCTGGTGCTGGCCGAAGCGTGTAGCTGTACATCCGGCCGTAGCGCTAGAGTGCTTACTCCAGCACGTGCGCCCCATGCTGAAAGCCTGCCCAAGGGAGGCTTACCACCCGATTCGGGTGTGTCAGCTCCATCGAGCGCAACTCCCACCGATAATTCGGTGACCGCCGGGAATTGCCAGGCGAACTCCGATCCGAAGCTCCAGAGTCGTTGCCGGTAATCGTTGCGTTCAGTACCGTCGAGAATCTCCGTGTGGCTGATATCTGCATAGCTGGCCGCGGCTCGCAACTGGCCGTCGATCGCAACCGTGTGTTCTCCAAGGACCCGGACGGTAACCGTACGGTCGTCGCCCGATTCCGTCTCTACCACCTGATCGTACGACAACGACTCGAAGGCCTCGATGTCTTGTTTGCCGCCGTTGAAACCGATACTGGCCTCGAGGTCTCCTACGCCTAGCGGAGTCAACTTGTGTCCGGTGCCGGCAGAGAGCGCAGCAACGGTTTGCCATTGCCTAGGATACCGCCACAATGTCGGGTTTTGAACGTGCAATTCGGGGGGTACGCCGCGTTCTGCAGTGAAACCGGAGGCGGATAGAGAAACCCAGTGACCTCCCGTTCCAGACCATCGCAAGGCGGCGAAACCGTTGTATTCCTCCAAGTCGGAGTTCGTTCGCAGATTCTCCCGACTCGAGAGGTCGCTCACGTCTTCCGGCAGCGCAAATCCGTCGCGAGTCCGAAGACCGCCGCCAGCACGCAGCGTGAGTCGCCCCGATTCGAGATGCGTCACATTTACTGCGGACAACCCTGCGGCCCTGTATCCTGCATCATCTGCTCCGAGAGAGGCTCTGATATCGTCGGTCTCAGCGCCTCCGTTCAGTCCCTTGCTGAGGTTGACCTCGACCACGCCACCGAGCACGTTCGGCCCCCAAAGGATCGACGGTAGGCCACGTACCATGGTGATATTCTGAGCCCCCATGATCGGAATCACTGAGGGGTCAGCTCGGTGATCCCACGCCAGTGTGAGTGGCACACCATCGAGGAGCACGGCTACTTGCCGCGACTGCGAGCCGCGCACCGAAATTTCGGCCATCCCTCTGGAGTTCTTCCGCACTAGAACGAACGGCATTTTGCGAAGCGCGTCCTCGACAGAAGCGACGGGTGGAATCGGGAGCGAGCTGGGGAGAGATACGATCCCCGTAACGCCGCCGGGCGTAGTGGCTTGCCGGACAGCCCTTACGGTCAGGCCCGCGACCTTGATGACGGTGTCGGCCACCAGAGAATCGGGCGGTTCTTGCGATACCACGGAAGATGGCAGTGCAGTTCCCGCGGCGGCGAGCAGGAGCAGCAGCCTCAGTGCGGTCCGCGCGCGAAGAACTTGCTTACTGTATGTCATTAATTGAACTCTCAAAATGCACGTATCAAGATAGCCGCAAATCTATCAATACTCATTGGGCCAATCTACCTCTCAGTAGCAATTAGCATGCCCGGCGTGCTGACCGCTCTCGGTCTCGAGACGCTCTGATTTGCCGCAGAATATGGGTGGAATCCACGGGACATATATATCAGCTAAGCCTGCGTAATGCGCGGTGTGATACCGGGGCCGGACACGGTGTCCTCCCGCGGGGTCGCGGGAAATTGGCCTCACTTGACATGATTCGACCCACTGTTCAGTTTTTGAACTGTCGTTCAAATTACACGATGAGAGGAGCGTAGCCTTGGTGTCGTCCGGCGGTGCACACACTACCAGTTCACCGCATGTTCGCGACAAGCGAGAGCGCAGGCGCGCCGAGATCCTACACGCTGCACTTCGAGCCTTTCGGGAAAAAGGTTATCACGCGACTACACTCGACGACATCGCCGAACACGTTGGTGTACGCAAGACCGCACTCTATCACTACTTCCCCGACAAAGAGGCGATTCTGTACGAGTGCCATCTCGAGTCGCTCGCTGAGTTTCGTCGGCTGATAGCGACCGCAGGCAAGAGCGCGGAATCTGCATCAGAGCGTCTATCGCTGGTCATCAAAGAACATGTGAGAGTGAAGATCGATACGCTCGAGGGATCACCATTGGCGTTCGAGATATCCGCGCTGTCGCCAGAACATCAGGCCGAAGTCATCGAGGCCCGTGATGAGTATGAGCGCGGGCTGCGCAAGATCATAGACAAAGGCATAAAAGATGGTGAGTTTCGGTCTGTGGACTCGAAGCTTGCGGTCTTTGCGATACTTGGGGCCATCAACTGGATCGCTAGGTGGTACCGTCCGGATGGGGCACTTCAGGCGCCCGAGCTGGGAGAGCAGTTCGCCAACTACCTCGTCGGTGGCCTTACAAGCAGATAAGCAGGAGAACACTCCAAACTGGAGAGTGCCGTTTATGAAAGCCATGCAATTGGTTGAAGCAAATGCTCCACTCCAACTACTGGATGTGGATTGTGCGGATCCGAAACCAGACGAAGTCACGGTCAAGGTAGCCGGCTGCGGTGTATGCCACACCGACATCGGGTTCTGGAAGGACGGGGTTCCCACGAAGAAGGGGATGCCTCTGACATTGGGGCATGAGATAAGTGGCACGGTAGTCGAAACCGGTTCGGAGTTCGAAAGCCTGAAAGGCAAACAGGTGATCGTTCCAGCCGTGATTTCGTGCGGAGAGTGCGTGTTGTGTAAGAACGGCCGCGGGAATGTCTGCAGGGCTCAGTTGATGCCGGGCAACGATATCGACGGTGGCTTCGCTGAGTTCATTACGGTTCCGGGTCGTGGGATTTGTGTAGTTGAAGACCTGGGTGGCTACGATCTGGCAGAGTTATCGGTTATTGCCGATGCGGTCACCACGCCGTACCAGGCGATTGTCCGCAGTGGGCTGAACGCTGGAGACCTCGCCATCGTCATCGGAGTTGGCGGAGTCGGAACCTATTGCGTCCAGGTTGCCGCTGCATTCGGAGCCAAGGTCGTGGCGATCGATGTTGATCAGGCGAAACTCGACGCTGTATCTGACTACGGCGCAGCTCTCGCAATCAACAGTTCAGAAGTCGACTTCAAGGAACTGAAGGGGAAGATCAAGGCCGCCACCAAGGAATGGGGAATCCCCGGACACAGCTGGAAGATCTACGAGTGCTCAGGACACCCGGGCGGTCAGGACACGGCCTTTGGGCTCGTAACGTTCGCATCCACTCTATTGGTCATCGGCTTTACCCTGGCGAAGACGCAGGTCCGATTGAGCAATCTGATGGCATTTGACGCCACTGTGCAGGGTACTTGGGGCTGCAAGACGGAGCTGTATCCTGAAGCCCTGAAGTTGGTAACCGAAAACAAGATCACTTTGAAACCGTTCATTGAGACTTTTCCAATGGGTCAGGGGCCGGATATCCTGCAGCAGGTAGCCGACCACAAGATCGATAAGCGAGCGATCTTGGTGCCCGATTGGGAGTGAAGACGACAACGAATCCTCCAACAGCAAGATGCGGAGACATTTACCATGCTGAATAGCCACACGCTCGTAACAGACGTCGAGTACAAGGAAATTCTATACGAGCTTCGCCCAGTGTTGGATCCGGCAGGAAATGAGGTTGAGGGATTGCACAATGCCTGGATCACGCTGAACAATCCAAAACAGTTCAACAGTTACACCACGGACGCCGTGAAAGAGGTGATTCTCGCGTTCCGCGAAGCGAGCATGGACCGCAGCGTCGTAGCAGTGGTGTTCACCGCGGTCGGCGACAAGGCCTTCTGCACAGGCGGAAACACGAAGGAATACGCCGAGTACTACGCCGGCAATCCTCAGGAATACAAGCAGTACATGCGCCTGTTCAACGACATGATCGACTCGATCATGCGCTGCGACAAGCCGGTGGTCAACAGGGTCAATGGGATGCGTGTAGCGGGTGGCCAGGAGATTGGCATGGCCTGCGATTTCACCATCACAGTGGACACTGCGCTCTTCGGCCAGGCAGGCCCGAAACACGGCTCGGCGCCGGACGGAGGTTCAACGGACTTCCTGCCACTTTATGTCGGATTCTCCAACTCGATGGAGAGCGGCATACTCTGCGAGATGTGGAGCGCACACAAGGCGAAGTTCATCGGATTGGTGAACGAAGTGGTCCCGGTTCTCAAGGTTGAGGGAGAGTTCGTCCCCAACCCGATGGCTGTGACCGATCGTTTCCTCGACGATTTCGGGAACATCGTTTACGGTGACATCAAATCTGGGGCCGAGAAGAAGGCAGCAAAGGAAATTCTAGTTAGCGCCGAGACCGACCTCAGCAAACTCGACGAGGCCGTGGATCGCTTGTGCACCAAGATCCTCATGCTCATGCCTGACTGTGTGACCAAGACCATCAATGGTCTTCGCAAGCACAAGCAGTGGCATTGGGACAATACGAACGTCACCAACCGCGAATGGCTGGCGCTGAACATGATGACCGAGGCAAAGGCCGGGTTCAGAGCGTTCAACGAAGGACCGAAGGGCAACCGTGAAGTGGACTTCATAAAGCTGCGTCAGATGCTTGCCGAAGGTCACCCATGGAATGACGAGCTGATACGCGCGATCTCGCCGCAGTATCAAGACGACTGATTGAGAGAGGAAGAAGGTACGTATGGATTTGGGCTTGGAAGGAAAAAACGCCATCGTGACTGGCGGCAGCCTCGGAATTGGAACGGCAATAGCCCTCGTGTTGGCTGAGGAGGGCTGTAACGTCGCGATCAATTACAGGAAGCACGCCGACGAGGCCAACGCCGTTGTTGCAAAGGCCGAAGAGATGGGTCGCAAGGGATTGGCCATCAAAGCCGATGTCTCCAGCTACGATGACGCACAGAACATGGTCGATACCGTCATCAAGGAGTTCGGCAGCCTCGACATCATGGTCTGTAACGCGGGCATCAACTGGGACGGCGTCATCTGGAAGATGTCGGAAGAACAGTGGGACACGGTCATCAACGTGAACCTCAAAGGCTACTTCAACTACAACAAAGCCGCCGCCGCCGTGTTCAAGGATCAGAAGAGCGGGAAAATCGTGAACATCTCCTCGATCAACGGTCTTCGGGGCAAGTTCGCGCAGTCGAACTACGCTGCTTCCAAGGGCGGTGAGATCGCGATGAGCAAGTCACTTGCCAAGGAGCTCGGCAAGTTCAACGTAAACGTAAATGTCGTCGCGCCGGGAATGGTGATGACCGACATGGCCTACAGCATCCCTCAAGAGTTCCTGGCGGCAGCCATGGACGAAACGGTGGTCGGCAGGTTCGCGACTCCGGAGGAATGTGCGAACGTGGTGGCTTTCCTTTGTTCGGACAAGTCCCGCCATGTTACAGGCGAGGTCATCAAGGTCGACGGCGGCCAATACATGTAGACAACCACACGAGATTGCTATGACGAGAGTTGGAATAGTAGGAATCGGTCACGGTGTCTTTGGAAGACGCAGTGACGCCACGGTGCAGGAATTGGCATTCGAGGCATTCAAGGCGGCTATGGACGATGCCGGAATCGAGCGCGACGCGCTCGACGCATCCGTTATCGGTTCGGTGCCGGAGTATCACAAGCAACGGTCGCTGCCAGGCGTCGTTCAGGAGTATCTGGGCCTCAACCCGAAGCCGACTTGGCTGACGGAAGTGGCGTGTGCATCCGGTAGTGCCGCGATGCGGACCGCCTGGATGTCGATCAAAGCGGGTGTGCATGACGTTGTCGCGGTTCTCGGTTGCCAGAAGATGACTGAGATGTCGACTCCTGAAATCTTGGCTTTAATGGGCAGGGTGGGAGAAGTGCAGTGGGAATCGGGCTTCGGCACGACCTTCCCGGCTTACTACGCACTTTTCGCTCAGCGCCATATGCACGAATACGGCACCACGCGCGAGCATTTGTACGAAGTGGCGATCAAGAACCACTACTACGGTGCTCGGAACCCGAACGCGCTGTTCAGGAAAGAGATCACGATGGAGAAGGCCGCGGCGTCTGAAGAGGTGGCGACTCCGTTCACGGTCTACGACTGTTGTGCGAACGCTGACGGAGCCGCGTGTGTTATCCTGGCCAACGAAGAACGCGCGAAAGAGATTTCTGACAACGTCGTATGGCTAGACGGAATGGCGAGCGCAACTGCCAGTATGTCGGTGCTGCGGCGGCCTCATCTCACAGGCCTGCCGAGCGCGGAAAAAGCCGGAACTGACGCTTACGCGATGGCAGGGATCCAGCCGAGTGACGTCAAGGTTGCCGACGTCCATGATTGCTTCACGATTGCAGAGATCATGGCATATGAAGATCTGGGTTTCTGCAAGAAGGGTGAGGGTGGGCCGTTCGTAGCCGACCGTCAGACCTACGTTGGCGGCAAAGTCGCGGTGAATGTCGACGGTGGATTGAAGGCCAAGGGCCATCCGATCGGCGCGACTGGATTGTCGATGACATACGAGATCGCAAAACAACTTCGAGGCGAGGCAGGGGAACGGCAGGTTCCCGATGCCGATGTCGGGCTGACTCACAACGTCGGTGGGATCGGTCAGTACTGCTTCGTTCAAGTCATGAAGAGGGATTGAGCCGTGTTTAAATGGTTCGGAAAAGTCAATTTCGCTCCGTACACGAAGGTTACGGACTTCGCAAAGCACCTGAAGGACGGACGCCTCATGGGGACGAAGTGCAAAGATTGTGGTGCGTTTTCGTTTCCTCCTAGGGCCGACTGCGAAGCCTGCATGAGCGGCAACTTCGAGTTCGTCGAGCTGACTGGAAAGAGTACACTGCAGACATTCACGAAGATCGTCGCGGCACCGACAGGGTTTGAGGAAGTCGTGCCCTACACCGTGGGAGTGGTGGATCTCGAGGAAGGTGGCCGCGCGCTCGCTTGGTTCGGCGACACGGTGAACGAAGACGAGATCGAGATCGGGATGGAACTGCAGGTCGTGCCGCAGATTTTCGATGAGGATCCGGATATAAAGGTCTACTACAGTCTGGAGAAACCGGGCACCACCTGGTCGAAGGTCACTACCTGATCTGAGTATTTGAATCGGCGGTTCCTGCCGTTGCTCCAGGGAGCGACGGCAGGAACCCTAGCCAATCCGAGGTACAAAACCATGACGATACACACGTCGATTGACGGCGGGATCGGCCGCATCGTGCTGGACGAGCCTCCGCTGAATATCCTGTCGCAAAAACTCCTCGGAGAGCTTCGTACTGAGCTCGGAGTCCTGGAACAGGAGAAGTCTTTGCGTGTTCTCGTGATGTCAGCCGAGGGCAAGCACTTTTCTGCCGGGGCGGATGTGGGAGAACATCTTCCGCCCGCTTTCGAGCAGATGATTCCGGAGTTCGTCGAGACGGTTGCCGCAATCGACTCATTCCCGCTTCCGGTCATAGCAGCGGTAAAGGGACGATGCTTGGGCGGTGGTTTCGAGGTTGCCCAGGCAGCGGATATGATAGTTGCCGGCGAAGGCGCCATGTTTGGCCAGCCCGAGATCCTGCTGGGCGTCTTGCCTCCTGTTGCCTGCGCGGTGTTGCCCGATATCTGCTCTGCCGGCCGGGCAGCCGAGATCGTCTTCAGCGGCGAAGCGCTGAACGCGCAACAGGCTCTGGAGGCTGGATTGGTATTGCGCATCGTTTCGGATAAAGCCGTCGAAGCCGATGCCCTCGAACTCGCCGGCAAGATCGCGAGACACAGTGCTGCTGCATTGCGGGTTACAAAGTCTGCGCTCCGTGCCGGAATGACTGATCGACGAGCGACCTCTTTGGCAGCGGCCGGGAAGATATACGTCGATGAGTTGATGCAGACCGAAGATGCGGTTGAGGGCCTGCAGGCGTTCATGGAGAAAAGAAAGCCGGAGTGGAAGCACCAATAGAAAGCACCCAGTAGATGCATGCAGTTTGAAGGACAAATGCACTACGAGCTTTGCCATTCGCCGGAGTAGAAGCCTTGAGCCTGAATCTTTCGTTTCGCAGAGTTGCAAAACCGCTTCTCTTAATTGCAGCTCTCGCTTTCGTTGCCTGCGGCCAGGCACAGGACATCATCCTGGCAACTACCACCAGCACTCAGGATTCCGGCCTGTTGGATGAATTGCTTCCGATATTCGAGGAGCAAACCGGATATCGCGTCAAGACGATCGCCGTCGGTACCGGAGAAGCCCTCGCGATGGGTAGCCGCGGCGATGCCGATGTTCTTCTCGCTCATGCGCCTGACCGAGAAAAAGAAATTCTGGAGGCAGGCTTCGTCATCAACCGCAGGATCGTCATGCACAACGACTTTCTGATCGTTGGCGCGGAGGGTGACCCGGCCGGGATCCATGGTAGTGTCAGCGGAGCGGAGAGCGTAGCGCGTTTGGCCGCCGCAGGTGCCGGCTTCGCCAGCAGAGGCGATGATTCCGGCACTCATTTCCGTGAGCAGAGTCTGTGGGATGCTGCCGCTATCGAGCCAGATGGCGATTGGTACATCTCTACCGGCCAGGGTATGGGCGCGACCCTGCTGATAGCCTCTGAATTGGGTGCTTACGTGCTGACCGATAGAGGTACCTACCTGGCATTGAGAGAACGGACCAACCTGGTTCCGCATGTCGAGGGAGATCCTCTCTTTTTGAATATCTATTCCGTGCTGGAAGTGAACCCGGACAGGTTTCCCAACGTGAACAATGCGGGGGCAAAGGCTTTCGCCGACTTTCTGCTGAGCGATGCCGCTCAGGATATCATTCGCGTTTTCGGGGTGGAGAAATTTGGGCAACCTCTGTTCTTCCCCGACGCCGGCAAGAGCGAAGACTCAATCGGCAACTGAGGCCATGGAACTGATCTGGGACGGAATAACCGAGGCGTTCTCGCTGCTTCTGGCAGGCGATCCGGAAGTCATTAGGATCGCCCTGCTTTCGCTGGAACTGTCGGGGCTCGCAACGATCGTTGCGCTCGTGTTCGGCGTGCCGCTAGGCGCGTTGCTCGCATTCAGAGTGTTTCGGGGCAGAGGGTTGGCCGTCAGCTTGATCAACACTGGGATGGGCTTGCCCCCCGTGGTGGTTGGCTTGTTCGTCTGCATCGTGTTGTGGAGAAGTGGACCGCTTGGATTCCTTCATCTTTTGTACACACCGGGCGCCATAGTTCTGGCCCAGTTTTTCATTGCGTTTCCGGTCGTGACTGGGCTCACGATGGCGGCGCTTCAGCAGATCGATCCCAAGCTGCTGCTGCAGCTCAAGAGCCTTGGCGCGTCTCGCTTGCAGCTAATTAGCGTTCTGCTTTGGGAGGCTCGCCTTCCGATGCTGGCAGCAGTCATCGCCGGCTTCGGTGCGGTAATCTCGGAAGTCGGTGCAGTGATGATGGTGGGCGGGAACATCTTGGGGCGGACGAGGGTGCTGACAACCGCGACAGTGCTCGAGACTCGCAAGGGCAACTTCGAGGTAGCTATTGCCCTGAGCTTGATTCTTCTCGCACTCACATTTCTCATCACGTGGTTGCTCACGCGGTTCCAGCAGCGCAGTGTGGCGCGATGAGCGACAACGTGCTCGAGATACACGACGTTGCGGTGATGTACGATGGCCGCACGGTACTCGAGGTGTCTGATCTAGCCGTCCGACGCGGTGAGATCATGACGCTTCTCGGGGAGAATGGGTCTGGCAAGACGACTCTCCTCAGGTTGCTCGGGCTCCTCATCCGGCCGGCTAGCGGAAGCGTCGTGTTTGGGGGCGAAGAAGTCGATTTCGGCAATGCACGTCGCTTGCTCGAGTTGCGCCGCAGCATGGCTGCAGTGATGCAGGAACCGTTGTTATGCCGAATGAGCGTGAGGCGAAACGTCGCCCTGGGGCTCAGGTTCAGAGGTCTGCCAAAGTCGGAAACGGAACGGCGCGTAAACTCATGGCTCGAACGTTTGTCGATATCCCACCTCGCAGGCAGACCTGCTGCGAAACTCTCAGGCGGTGAAGCTCAGCGCACCAGCCTGGCGCGTGCCATGGTGCTCGATCCAGACGTTCTCTTTCTCGACGAGCCTTTTGCGGCGCTCGATGCACCTACAAGGCAGGCGCAGCTCTTGGAGTTTCAGGAAGTGCTGGCTGAGAGCGGAGTGACGGCAGTGTTCGCGACCCATGACCGTGGCGAAG
Organism: uncultured Gemmatimonadaceae bacterium; assembly: GCA_964518955.1. Taxonomy (GTDB): domain Bacteria; phylum Gemmatimonadota; class Gemmatimonadetes; order Gemmatimonadales; family GWC2-71-9; genus JBDGYW01. The sequence goes on from CAZFHS010000035.1 coordinate 14,554, forward strand.
CGATTGCGCTGAGCGATCGACTCGCAGTGTTGGTCCAAGGAAAGATTGCCCAGGTCGATTCACCTGAGACGATCTTCTCGCGCCCCGCGCAAGAGGAGGTGGCTCGGTTCTTGGGTGTTGAGACGCTGATCCCCGGACGCGTTGCTGACACCCGCGACGGCGCCTCACATGTCGATTGCGGTGAGTTCCATATCGAAGCTCAGGGAGAATTCGGTGTTGGAGATGAAGTACTCGTCGCCGTCCGCCCAGAGAATATCACACTCCTCGCCGAGCACGATTCCCAAGCGAACGATGTGCCCAACGTATTGCAGGGACGGGTGACAAAATTGATGCCCGCCGAGACTCACTACCGAGTAGAAATCGACTGCGGGGTGCGGCTGGTTGCAGTGGTGAGCCGCAATCGGCTTCGAATATTGGGGCTCCAGCGAGGTGACCGCGTTCAAGCGACATTTTCCAAGAGCGCCGCACACTTGATTAAGCACGAAGGGTAACGTCACCACTTGCAGTGAGTGCGCCGATTGGCGAAGGTGATGGTCTCCCCACCCATGGTGAAGCAATGACAGAAACTTCAAGCGCTGACATTACTCCGCTGCTCGAGCCCCGATCCATAGCCGTGGTCGGTGCTTCGGCGAAAGTGGGAAGCTTCGGACACAATCTCTACACCAACCTCCGCAACTCGGGTTTCAGCGGGGTGCTGTACCCCGTCAACCCGAACCGGCGCTACATCGAAACGGTGCCGGCTGTTCCCGACTTGAGCCAGCTGCCCGAGCCTGTGGATTTGGCGATTCTCTTGGTGCCGGCTGCCAGAGTGCCGGACGTCGCCCGACAGGGCATTGAAGCGGGGAAGGTGCGTTCACTTCTCGTGTTGTCAGGCGGATTCAAGGAAGCGGGCCCGCAGGGTGCAGTTCATGAGGAAGCGCTGCGCGAGGTGGCGCAAAGCGCCGGTGTTCCGTTGGTTGGGCCCAACTGCGTCGGCATCATCAATACCGACCCGGACGTTCGGATGCATGGAATGTTCGCCGAGCGCCCGATGCCTCAGGAAGGGCGCATCGCGTTCATCAGCCAATCTGGTGCGCTCTGTTTGTCGATTCTCGACGCCGCTCGTACCCGAGGTCTTGGATTCTCAAAATTCATGAGCATCGGGAACAAGGCTGACATCAACGAGCTCGATCTCCTGCGGTACCTGGCATCCGATCCCAAGACCGGCGTCATCCTCATGTACATAGAGGAGTTGAGCTACGGGCGACGGTTCATCGAAGTCGCTCGTGAGATCACGATCAACCGTGGAAAGCCGATCTTTGCACTGAAGAGCGGACGGTCGCCGCAAGGTGCTCAGGCGGCGCGCAGTCATACCGGAAGCCTAGCCGGCTCGGATGCAGCATACACGGCGATCCTAGGTCAGAGTGGTATCCACCGTGTCGATACGATCGACGAGATGTTCGACTACGCAACTGGTTTTGAATCCCAACCGCTCCTTACCGGACCCCGAATTGCGGTAGTAACGAATTCTGGCGGTCCCGGCATCATCGCCACGGATGCGCTGGTGAGCGCCGGTTTGCAGGTCGCCGAATTTTCGCCCAACACCGTCTCAAACCTGAAAAGCTTCCTGCCGCCGCACGCGTCGACTGGAAATCCCTGTGACCTCACCGGCGATGCCGGCGAAGAACTTTTCAAACAGACGCTTCAGGTGGTCTTGGACGACGATAATGTGGATGGTGCGATCGTCATTTTGACGCCAGTCGCTCCCGGAGCCGACGTCGCAATCGCCGAAGCGACCGCTGCAGTTGCGCGTGATTCGAAGAAAACGACTTTCTTCTGCTTCCTGGGCGTGAGCGACTTCACGGAAGGGATCAAGGTGCTGCATAACCACGGGCTACCACATTTCCCGTTCCCAGAGAATGCGGTCCGCGCACTAGCGCATATGCCCTGGTATAGAGACGTGATCGAATTGAAGGCGGGCAAGGAGGTGCCCACATTCGATGTCGATCGCGACAAGGTATCCAAGCTGATCGCAGAGCATTTGAGGGACATGCCGCGCCGCTTGCTTAGTCAACATGAAGCTCACAGCATCTTCGAGGCGTATGGCCTCCCGGTGATGAAGAACCGTCTCGCCCACTCATCGGACGAAGCAGCAAGCCTGTTCGAGTCAGAGTTTGGCCGAGCTGTCGCGATGAAGGTGATGAGCCCGGATGTCATCCATAAATCGGACGTCGGTGGCGTTGTACTCGGTGTGGACTCACCCGGCGAGGCTCGTGAAGCATACGCGACAATTTCTGAGAAGGTGAAGGGGCACCAGCCCGATGCGAATATCGACGGAGTGCTGATGGAGGAGATGGCCGGTGACGGAGTCGAGGTGATCATAGGCGGCAGCCGCGACGACAAATTCGGGCCGATGATCATGTTCGGGCTCGGCGGGCGCATGGTTGAAGTATGGAAAGACGTGAACTTCAGGCTGGCACCGATGTGGAAGGCGTCGGCCACCCGAATGATCCGTCAGATTCGCGGATACCGTCTCTTGGAGGGTATCCGGGGAGCGCCACCTTCAGACGTACGTGCCGCGGAAGAATGCGTGCTCCGTCTTGCCCAGCTGATGTGTGAACACCCCGAGATTCAGGAGTTCGACATCAACCCGCTGATCCTTTATGCACGCGGCCAAGGTGCTGCCGTTGCAGATGGACGCATGGCCATTCAGAGATCATGACAGCATCATCTTCACAACAGACCGGCGATAGAGCGCACGCAATCCGATTCATCAAGGTGCTGTTGTTCTCTGCCTCGATCGTACCCGCGTTGGTGGCGGGTGCGGTGGCGTTCCGCCTGGGTGCTTTCGACGTGCCCAAGTTACTGCTGGCAACTCTCGGAGTTTTCCTGGGGCAGGCGGGCGGCGACTACCTCTACTACTACTACACTCATTTGAAGTCGGATTCGAGCGATCCCCACGGCAAAATCTTCGCTGGGTGGAAACCGTTCTTCGCTGACGGAGTGTTGGCGGGCAATCGGGTGCTCTTTGGTGCGTTCATCTGCCTAGCCGCCGCGCTCGGCATAGGAATCTATTTCACCCTGGTGGTGGGGCCGGCAGTGTTGATGTTCGCTGCCGTTGGTGGGTTGATAGCTCTGTTCTTCACGCCGCTCATGCAGAGGGGATACAAAGAGCCTGTCATATTCATTGCATTTGGTCCAGCCACGGTCTGTGGAGTCGTATTCGTGCAGACGGGAGAATTCTCTTTGCTCGCATTCGTAGCGTCCATGCCAGTGGCCTTCCTCGTGACGCTCGTTGCCCACCTCAAGAGCGCCCGCTTCAAGCCGGCCGAAGGCGATGACGGCGAGGTCTTGGTGGAGTTGTCGCGCGGGCTAGTCACGACGTTGGGGCTGGGAGCCTTTGTTTCTGTCGGTTTGGCGGTGGCCCTCCGTTGGTTGCCCGTTAGCACCCTTATCTTTTTGGTGGCGCTGCCGGTGGCGATCGAAGTGATGCGCACCGCGGGCCGTAACCAGAACCAACTCATGACCTATCTCTGGGTGGTGGTTCGATCGCTCGTCCTGCTCGTATTGGGTGGATGCCTGATCGCGGCAGGCCTATTCTGGACGTGAGGTGTAGATAGTGGCTGAGAAGAACGAAGCTCTTGTAGTAACCTGGCTCAAAGCCGCCAGGGCCCCGTTTTTGACCGTGAGTGCGATTCCGGCCGTCTTGGGAGGCGTCGTAGCATGGGCAGATGGTCACACCGATTGGCTGCTTTTCCTCCTGGCTGTTACCGGCGTGGTGATGGCACAATCGGCCGCTGATTTCTTCGACGACTACTTCGATTTCCACGACGGATCGGTGGCCAACAAGGACCGTCAGTTCCATGACAGCCCATTGTTTGCCGGCAGAGTTACCGCGAAGCAAGTGGCAGTGGCCGGGATTTTGTGTACTGCAATCGCTGCTGGAATCGGCGTCTATCTGTTCGTGCGCGTTGGTATGCCGGTCTTGGTGCTAGCGCTGCTGGGTGGGTTCTTCGTGTTCTTTTACACGGCACCCCCGTTTCGTCTGAACTTTCGAGGGTTCGGAGAAGTCGCACTCTTCCTGGGATTCGGCCCTGCGTTGGTCCTTGGTGTTTACTACGTGCTCACGGGCGAGATCGGCTGGGGACCGGTAGTCGCGGGAATCCCCTTGGGTGTGTTCACAATGAACGTGGGGCACGTCAGCAACATGTTCGACGTCCCTTCCGACATCGAGGCGGGAAAGACGACGCTTGCGGTGCTCGTCGGGCAAAAGGTCGGCTTGATCTTGCTCGCGGTTTTTTCGCTGGTTGGCTATGTGGTACTCATCCTGGGAGCTCTGCTCGAGCTGCTCCCACTACCAACTCTAATAGCGCTCGCGACACTACCACTCGCGGTGCAAACCGTTCGCAAGACACGATTATACTCTCAACCGGATGGTTACCTGCCGGCGATGAGTTGGGCGATCGCCGCCACTAGCCTCACGGGGATTTTGGTTACTGTAGGCTATCTGATCTAGATCGCTGCCACGATCTTCTCCACATATGTTCGGGTCAACTCTCCTCCTTGACCTCCAGGAGGGTTGCTGTTCCCGAGGTGCGTTAAGACGTTGCTGTCGCCAGAGGCAATGCCGCCGTGCTATGATATTACAGCGGCGATCGTGAAGCGAGCCTACCTCATCCGTCTAATCACAAACGAGAGAAGATCTATGCGTAAGATCAGCACAGCCATTTGCCTGGCCACGATGGTGAGTAGTTGCGCCGGCGGACAGACTCTCAACTCCGACTGCAGCTTCCTGGACGATGTGAGAGATACGTCGAGAATGATTTGCGGCTCCATCCAGGTGCCCGAAAATCACGACAATCCCGGTGGACGCCAAATCAGTATTGCATACGTCATTCTCAAAAGTGCAGACAGCGATACCAGAGAATACCCAATGATCCACTTCACCGGTGGACCAGGCGGCCAGGCGTTGCGAAACCTAGGAAACACTCTGAACAACCCCATTCTCGAAACGCGCGACATCATCAGGTTCGATCAACGGGGGATTGGGAAGTCGAGCCCGCTGCCCGATCTAACCACCAAGGTATACAACCTGTTTCCGGAGGACCTCACGAGCGAAGAGGAACGGGAACGCATCGGCGCGTTGGTTCAGGAACTCCGACAGACTTGCGACGATGAGGGAATCGAAATCGAGATGTACAATACGTTCCAGAACGCTAGGGACGTGGGAATGTTGATGGACCACCTCGGCTACGAAAAATACAACTTGAGAGGCGGCTCCTACGGAACGCGAATAGCGCGAGTGATCGCAGACTTCTTCCCTGAGAAGATTCACACTGCGATATACGATTCGCCGGCTCCGCATCGCAACGACTATCTGCTGTCGAGGCTCGAAGATTACAGCGCATCGTTGAGAAAGGTGTTCGACTACTGCCAGTCGAATGCTGAATGCCGAGAACAATATCCCAATCTCGAAGCTACGTACTTCGAGGTGCTCGACAGGTTGTCGAGGAACCCGCTAGAGGCCGAGTTCAACGGGCAACCGTTCATCCTCAACGCTCGGGACGCGATCTTTTTTCTCCGCTACGAGTTGTACAAGAGCCGCTCACTGACGCTCGCACCGAGGTTCATAGAAGCGCTCAGAACAGGGAACCTGGACTGGATAAACGAGGTGATCGACAGTCGCGGCATGTCGACCTCCAACTACGCCATGTTTTTGGCGTGCGAGAACTACGAGGAGTACGATCACAGTGTGACGGCTGACGTCGTGGCGCGGAAGTACGAGGAGCTGGAGTTGTTGCCGTACGAATTGCCGATCTTCACGTCCCTCTACCTCACCAGCGCCGATTTCCTGAAGTCTCATGCGACGGCAGAGATGAAGGAATACGAATTATCCCACGTGCCATCCCTAATCTTCATCAATCAGTTCGACCCTGTGACCCCGCCCGAGAACGCCGCCATCTTCCAGTCGAAGATGACCAACTCGCACGCGTTCGTAATCGATGCTGGGGGCCACGGCGGTGGGGACATGGATTGTAAGAGGCAGATCATGGACGCATTCATGTCTGCGCCGGAGGCCGAATTGGACGCGGGATGCCTCAACCTGTATGAGGGACAACGATGAAACGATCGATATTTTTTTTGCTGCTCGTAGTATGGGCATGCAGCCCCTCCGAGCCTGGTTTGGCAATCTCTGAGAGCCGCCCCATCGAGGATATGCACAGACGGACTATCGGGTTCATGGAGGAAGGCGTCTGGATCAGCAATGAGTTCGATGGAGGTCGTGTCAGCGACGCCTGGCAGTACGGAGAAGACAGCTTTGTGATTCAGCTCCGCCCGGAGAACGCACCAGTCAACAACAGCGCCTGGTACGCATTCAAGGTATGGTCGGAAGTTGTCCGCAGCATTCAGGTACGTCTCACCTACGAGAACGGGTCGCATCGATACTGGCCTGAGTCCCGTGGTTTGGGCGAGACGTGGCAAGCGATGGACTCATCAGCGGTCCAAGTCGATACGGTGGCTAGGGAAGCTACGTTCACGCTGGAGGTTGGGCCGGACACGCTCTGGGTTGCGGGTCAGGAGATGATGACCTCCGCCGATTTTGATGCGTGGACGGCGGCGATTGCAGAGAAACCGTTTGTCTCACGCTCGGTGGCGGGCACGTCTGGCCGAGGCAGGCCCATGTACATGCTGGAATTCGGCGATCCTTCCGCCACACGTCATGTGATGATCATCGGTCGACAACATCCACCCGAGGCCACCGGCACAATGGGATTGCTCGCGTTTGTAGAGGAGTTGACTGGTGATTCCCCGTTGGCTCAGAATTTCAGGGACAACATCCGCGTCCACGTTATACCGCTCGTGAACCCTGATGGTGTTGATTTGGGCCACTGGCGCCACAACACCAACGGCGTAGATCTCAATCGCGATTGGGAGGCGTTCAACCAGCCCGAAACCAGGGTGGTTCGAGAAACATTCACGGAGATTCTACAACAGCCCGGTCATGAGCTCTGGTTCGCCGTCGACTTCCATTCCACGCAACGCGATGTGTTCTACACGTTGGATCGCGAGCTGGAGACAAACCTCCCAGGACTCACCGACAGGTGGTTCGACTTCATCTCCACCCAGCTCCCTGACTACGAGGTCAACGATTCACCTGGAGGCGTAGATGGCCCCATCTCGAAGAGTTGGTTTTACAAGAACTTTGGTGCCAATGCTCTCATCTACGAAATGGGAGATCAGACAGATCGAGCGTTGATTCAAGACGTGGCCACCACCGCGGCTCAGGCGATCATGGCAGTCCTCATGGATGAATTGAGGTAGGTGGAAGTGCCGTGGGATTATGAGTTGAGCGGAAGAGTCGCGATCGTAACCGGGGCGGCCCGCGGCATCGGCCGCGCGCTGGTTGAGGGGTTCGTGCGGTCGGGCGTGATGGTGGTTGCGGCAGACCGCGACGAAGCAGGCCTCGCCGAAACGTGCGATTCCCACGCCGAAACGGTCGGAATGGTCGTGGCGGACATCAGCACTCCCAAGGGAGTCGCAGACATCATCAATGTTGCCTCCGACCGATTCGGACGGCTGGACATTTGTGTGAACAACGCGGCCGTAGCACCTAACACTGCATTGATGGAAGAGCGAGTGGAGGTTTGGGATACCGTATACGCGGTCAACTGCCGGGGCACCTTTTTGATGACCCAGGCTGCTGCTAAGGCCATGGTCGCCGGAGGCAACGGCGGACGCATCATCAATTTCTCCTCTGCCGCCAGCAAAAGAGGCTCGCCCGGTGGCGCTGCCTATGCGTCTAGCCGAGCGTCTGTCGAGGCATTCTCCCGTGTTACGGCAATCGAGCTGGCGCCATATGGGATTCTGGTCAATACGGTCAGTCCCGGGTTGATCGATACTCAGCCCAAACCGTGGCCGCCGGCGATGGCGAAAGCCTTGGAGGCACGCGTCCCAACACTGCCGCTTGCGAGGCCCGGGGAACCGGAGGAAGTCGTTGAGGTAGTTCTGTTCTTGGCGTCGGACGCAGCTAGTTACATCAGCGGGTCAGTAATCAGTGTTGACGGTGCAGCGTCGGTAGGTACCCGTCCCGGCGGGCCCGTGGTTGACGACGATACACGCTACGATTGGGTCACAGGGCGGGACAGTTTGCCGGAGAAATGAGCGTCAGCCAGTTGATTTGAGGAGGGAGTTCGGTGTGGTAGACAAACTGCGTGTGGGTGTAATTGGTGCCGGTCGTTGGTCTGCTACGGCACACTTACCGGGATTTGTGAGATCTCCATTGTGTGACGTCGTGATGATATGTGACCTCCATCGAGATCTCGCCGAGGATAAAGCCGAACGATTCGGAATCCCCGAGGTGGTGACTGACTATCAAGAGATTCTGCGTCGCGATGACATCGATGTTGTTGACGTTGTCACACGTGGAGATCACCAAGACCTGGTTTTCGCCACGCTGGAAGCCGGCAAGCACTGCCTGGTTGAAAAACTAGTATGCCACAACTTCAAGGATGTTTGGCGAGCGCACGAGTTGGCACTGTCGAAGAATTTGAAAACCAAGGTGGGGCTGACTTTTCGGTATGCGCCGGCTGTGCAGTACATGTTCGAACTGGTGCGCGAAGGGTTCATCGGCAAGCCATACGTCTTCAACGGATACGAGCAAAACTCGCAGTGGCTCGACCCCGACAACCCGATGGACAAACGGATTCACCGTACCAGGCCGGTTGGTGAAGCGAAGAAGGGTACCGACCTTACCAGAGAAGGAATCCACGTTTCGTCATTGGAAGGATATGGCGCGCCGACAATCGATATCGGCCTCGAGTTGGTCGACAGCGATCTCACTCAGGTGGTGGGGATTCTGGGAAACATGGTTCCCAATCGCCGGCGCACGAACCTCGATTCAGAACGTGAGCGCATCAACATCGACGACGCCGACATGTTCATGGCTGAATGCGCGAATGGAGCGCTCTACTCGATGCAGAGCAGCTACGTAACAGTCGGGAACTACCCGGGCATCGAGGCTCGCATATTTGGCTCCGAAGGCGCGCTGATATGTCGCCTGGTTGAAGAATTCGGCGTGATCCAGACTCTACACGGTGCCAAACCGGATGCGGTCGAGTTCGTGCCGATGGAGATTCCGGAGCGTTTCTTACCTCCCGAATGTCAAGAGAATGACGATTGGGGAACCGTCTTCTTTGGAGGTCTGGTGCACAACTTCCTACAGGAGATCGCCGACGGCGGCGAGACCAATCAAGGCAATTTCGCGCAGAGCGCTCGCGTGCAAGAGGTCATCAATGCGGTGGTGCTCTCTCACCGAGAGCACCGTTGGGTGAAACTGCCTCTCGAGGGTCAGGATGCGGACGTCGGAGGCATCGGGGAGTGAACTGAGTCTTTGGGGCTAGGCCAGGCAGTCCCTCAATATCCGTACGTCGTTTTCGAACGAATCCGCTTCCAACGGCCCAAACGAGAATCGGAAGAATCGATCCAACACGCTCGGCTTGCCGGGTTCTCGCGACATGTCGCAGTAGCGCCCTGGCAGGATGCCAGCATCATGCTCGAAGAGTCGGTCGTTGAACTCATCTGCGGTCATGCCTCTAGGTAGTATGCCCCAGTGGTAGAATCCGCCGTTTCCTGTGAACAGTTCAACGCCAAGTTCCGCTAGTGCTTCCCCGTAACGCTTGCGTTGCCAGGCGAAGTACTCGTTCACCGCATTACGTGCCATAGCGACCCGTTCGGCTTCGAGCAGGCCGGTCACGTAAATCTGAGATGGACGCGAAACGCCTCCCATGCCGAAAGAGGAGTAGTTCCTGAATATCTCGATGTGCGTCTTGGCCGCGATGACCCACCCCACACGCATCCCGGGAACCTGTAGGCCCTTTGTGGCAGCTCCAATGACGAAGATGTTCGTGCTGTCGATATCGTCGATATGCTCGAGTGCACTCTCAGGCTCCGGTTCGGAATAAAACTCGTACGCCTCGTCAAACAGAGCGCCCCTTCCTTCATCGCTGAACATCTTCACTCGTTCGCGGAGGTCGCCACCGGCCGTCATGACTCCGGTAGGGTTGCACGGATTCGACTTGACCAGCATCACGTCGCCGATGAGTTGCCTGACCGTATCGACGTATTCGCCGATACTCGGCTGAAACCGGTTCTCCACGTTGCAGGGAATCAGGTGGACGTCGTGGCCCAGTAGCCTGAGCATGTCGTAGTAAGGTGTGTACTCGGTTGCCTCGATAACGATCGATGTGCCAGGCTTCAAGATCAACAGAGTTGCCAGGATGCCCGCGCGCCCGCCGGCAAAGACGGCCACGTGGTCTGGGGTGATGCCGGCGTCGTAAAAGCGGTTGAAATAGTTGGCGAGGGCCTCTCGCAGGCCGATCTCGCCGGTGGCCTTGGGGTACTTGAGGTCGGTGTATGTCAGCTCAACGCTCGATGGGAGCGGAGGTCCGCCTGGCAGCTGCTTCGTTAACGGGTATCCTTGCGCCCACGGGTGGGTGCCGGGGTCGCCCATGTAGTTCGACGTGGCATCGAGGAACTTGAACAATGTTTCGTAGACGCCCATCGGCGGGAATTGCTGGAGTATCATCTGACCTGCCGTTTCCAATCGTGTTGAAGCCTTTGAGTTGCCTATTGATGAACGCGAGACAATCATCAAGGTAACTCCGGTAGAGGATTATCACTTGCTGCACATCTACGTCGATGCCGATGCTTGCCCGGTAAAACAGGAGGTGTACCGCGTCGCCGGCCGGTATGACCTAGAGGTAACCCTGGTGACGAATTCCTGGATGCGAGTTCCGAATGAACCATGGGTATCGCTCGAGCTCGTCGGGGATGGGTCTGATGCTGCCGACGATTGGATTGTCGAACACTTGCAGCCTCACGACATCGTCATCACCAGTGATATTCCGTTGGCTGACCGTTGCCTGAAGAAGGGCGCCTGTGTAATCGGTTCATCGGGAAAACCGTTCACAGACGCCAACATTGGTGATGCTCTGGCGACTCGCGATCTACTGTCCGAGCTTCGGGGTGCCGGCGAGATAACGGGTGGGCCTCCTCCGCTCACGAAGCGAGACAGATCACGATTCCTTCAGCAGCTCGACCAGATGATACAGTCAATACGTCGTAAACATCTAGCCGAATGATTGCTAACGATTGCCCTCGATCAGTTTCAACTCTGCCTCACGCTCTAGGAAACTCTTTCCCTCTGTGATCCAGGTCGCTGCCGGCTCCCCTTTTAGGTAGTGACCAAACCACTCGAGAATGCGCCGCTGGTAGTCCTTCTGGTTTTCTTCCTTGCGAAGTCCATGGTCTTCGCCAAGGTAGCCGAGCATCACGACGTTCTGTCTTGCGCGACGCGCGATGTTGTAGAGCATGATGCTCTGATACCAAGCTATGATGCCGTCTTGGTCGCCGGCTTCGAGCAGCAGGGGCACCGTCATATCGTGAGCGCCGTACACGGCTGAATTGTCGATATATGCCTGAAGGTCTTCATAGAGCGCGACCTCCATACGTTCTTGACCTGTCTCTATGTGATCTGTCTCTGCGACGCCCGAACCCCAGTGGTGGTCGCCGTAGTAGCTGACCAGGTCGGTTATCGGAGCACCTGCAACTGCTGCGGCAAAGACCCCGTCCGTATGTGTTGCTACAAATGAAGTATTGAAACCACCCATCGAATGACCCACGATGCCTACGCGTTCGGGATCGACCACGCCCATCTCAACAACCCGTTCGACGGCGGCAGTGATGCACTCCACCACGGACCATCCTGGCTGCCTAGGTCTGAAGACGATGTCCGGTTGTAGAACGAAATACCCCTGGCTCATGAACACGGCCGTGTTGTAGTAGCTGCGTTCGGATGGTGCCACGTAACGATGGACGTTTTGGGAGAGCAACTCATAGTTGTAGACGATCATCGGGTACGTCTGCCCCGGCTCGTACCCGGCAGGGTAGTACAACGCCCCCTGCATTCTGCGACCTCTGTCGGTGGTGTAGTCGATCAGCTCGCTGTGGCCCCAAGCGTAGTCGGAATGGAACGGATTCGTCTCGGTCACCTGCCGGGCATCATCGAAACTCGGCCCAGCTACGAAAATGTCGGGCGAGTCGTCGAATTCTTGCGCCACGTAGGCGAAAACATTGGCGTCCTCAGCTCTAGCGAGTGAGCCAACATTTTGATCCAACCACACCAACCGCTCGACCTCCCCGCCGGGTTCCAACACTCCATACCCCGACTTCTTGGTCCATTCGCCGTATAGGCTGAGGTAAGTAGGCTTGTCCAGGTCGACCCACTCCTCCTCCCGGGAGTCGAATGCTGGTGGCGCCCACCGCGATTGCACCGCGAGTTCGGGACGGACCAAACGGTGACGTACCTCATCCGAAGCGCCATCGGTCAACCGCTCCGCGCCCGACCCGTCCGCCGAAACCGCCCACATGTCGTACTTGGTGTAGAGAAGCACGGCAGCGTCGTTTGTCGTCCAACCGGCTAGTCCAAAAGGCGGTTTCTGCAGCTCGTCGGGATACACCTTTGATGTCTGGTCTGATTCATAGTTGATGAATGAAACGGGTGCGCTTTCGGTGATGTTGGTGGTTTCACGCGTATCGAGGTCGATACTCCAGAAGTGCCCGTCGTCCATGTAGAGCAGGTATCTCCCACCCGGGCTCTCCTCGAGGTATCGGTCGTTGATGTTCTCCACCAGGAGAGTGCGGGCTCCGGTGCGGATGTCCTGCAAGTAGAGATCGGAACCCGGCCGGCCAATGGAACGCTCCATCGCGTACTTGGACCACTCCGCTACATACGCGTGGCTGGTGTAGTCGACGGGGGTGACCCTTTCCTCGATTAGGTCCTGGCCGAGCTGAACGAACTCACCGCTCTCGAAGTGCCATGCCGCGAGCATGTTTCTTCGCCGATCTTGAGAAGCATGGACCTTTTGCCAGGGCATGACGTATGTGTCTGTCCAATGCCATATCTCGACGGAGGAGGGATCGTCGGGATCCTCCTCTTCCTCGGCTTCAGTCTCAGTTTCGTCGGTTTCTTCTTCGTCTTCAGGTACGACCTTGTCTTCCCATTCCGCTATTCCAAAGAAGAGAGTTCTGCCATCGGTGGACCACGAAAACTCGCGATTCGGGACAGTTCTCATTCCGTCCGGAAACGCCGCATCGGAGGTAGGGTCGTAAGTATGCAACCGATCGCGCCCGTCCAGGTCGGTCCAGAACAAGACAACCTGTGTGGTCCCTTCTCTGCCCTCGTCGGTCTTGCTGCGGAGCACCGCAAGGTCAGCCGATTCGTGGCGCCATTTGAGGTTTCTGTAATCGGAATCAGACGACTCCAATACCCGGAGGACGTTCGTCTCAGCGTCGTACAGGTGAACGCCGTTTCCAACGTTGTCGTTTGCGCTGATGACCATCGCCAGTAAATGGCTGTTTTCGAAATCCTGCCAGGCAAACTGGGCCACGTTTCCGAATGACATGTCTCGGCCGCTGTCCAGGTGCCGGACGACTGTGGTCGTTCCAGGGGCCAAATCATCCTCGTCACCGTCACCCCCAGAGGCTGCTCTTCGGTTCTCCGGTGCGTATCGCTTCATGACCAGGTATGCCCCGTCGGGGCTGAATGCGAATGATTCGACGCCGTCGATGGTCGCCGAGTCGCCCGTGACCAGATTTCGTAGACCGAGCTTATTGTGGATTGGTTTGTCGTCTTCCCGGAGTGCCTCTCGCTCATCTTCGGAGTAGCCGATGCTGTAGGCGATCCATCGTGAGTCCGACGTGTATACGGGCCGGCTGCCAAACGCGACTATATGGGTTTCAGCTGTGGAGATCCTCGTAATGCGCAACTCGTTATCACGATTCGAGCGGTTGATCCCGTAGACGATCCACTCGCCGTTAGGAGAAAAACCAGCGTGAACTCCTGTCTGCGTGAGCGATTCCCACTTCCCGAAATCGTCGAAGCCCGGTGGTTGTTGCGTCTGAGCCTGCAGAGCAGAAGTAAGGATGACTGTTAGCAGAATTCCGATAGTACAGGTGTTTTTCATCACGTGGCTTCCTTGTGGGTGTACCACCAACCGCAAAACGACCAACTCATAATAAAGAAAGGCCCCGACACCCGCATGGGGATGTCGAGGCCCGCGTAGCTAAAACGAAAGCAGTGTTACTGTCTACCGAGCGATTCCTCTCTGATCAGTTTGTACGGCTGGCCGTCATACCATTCCGGCCAATCCCGCGCGGTAGTCAGACGGAAGCCGAGCTGGAATCCAATTCTGACCACTTTCTCGACCGGTCGCATATCCCAGTCGCCAGAGTACTCCTCACTGGGATGATGATAAGTCTCGACCAACCAGCGTTGCAGCTGCTCGAGTCCCCAACCTTCGGGTTTGCCTGCGAACGTGAGACCGTTCAACAGCATTCCTCCTGGCACTCCTTGTTCGGCAAAACTGTAGTGATCTGAACGCATGTAGAAGTTCTGTTCGGGCATGGGATCTTCTCCCACAGTCATACCATGCTCTTCTGCGATAGAGTTTAGAAGTTCTCCAAGCGTGGACCTCTCATGTCCGAAGAAGGCTAGATCCAGAGACTCGCCCCAGGGAAGCACGCCGTCAAAATTGATGACCGCTAGCGTATGCTCCAGGGGGTAAAGAGGGTGCTGTGCGTAATACCTGGAGCCCAACAACCCCTTCTCCTCAGCTGTGACAGCCAGCAAGACGATCGATCTTCGAGGTGGTGACGGTAGGTTAGCGAACGCTCTTCCAACCTCGATCAGCGCCGCACACCCTGAGGCATCGTCGATTGCGCCATTGACGATGGAATCCCCATTGGCGTCTGGAGCGACGATGCCCATGTGGTCGGTGTGACCCGTGTAAACCACATACTCTTCCTCGTTCACGCCTGGGACAATCCCGACGACGTTCCTGACAGGTATTGCGTTTACGCTGGTTTGCAACGCGGCACTGATTTCGGCATTTAGACCCACTGCAGCAAATGCGGCCGATTCAGCACTGTTCTTGTCTTCGTCGAAATCTCTCCCCGACAACGCGAACAAGTCACGAGCCAGCGCAGGTGTTATGAAGCCCTGGAGCTTCAAGCTGTTGTCATCATCCGCATCTCGGGGAATTACCATTTGGGGAGCGGTCATGAATCCTGAAATCGCTTCCCAGGGATAGGGGAGCTTTTCGGAATCGTACAGGAAGAGAATGCCAGCTGCCCCTTTTTCACCTGCGATTCTGGCCTTGTATGTCAGTCCGGCATACTCGGACTGAGTTTGGCCTTCGAAGAAGGTCGAATCGTCGGATTGCGGTTCGCCCCACATGGTGAGCATGATCTTTCCACTCAGGTCGACTTCTCCGAAGTCGTCCCAGCCGTACTCAGGTGCATCGATGCTGTAGCCGGTGAAGACGAGTCCGCCCTCGACTGATACGTCGGCTTCATCGCCTATCGTAGCAGCAACAAAATCCCGCGAATGCAACGGCCTCAGCGTTCTGCCGCCCACAGATATTTGAAACATTTCTGCCGGACGAGGAACCTTGTGCAGTAGCTGAAACTCCTGGAACCAGCTGCCGTCAGCTCCTCCAGGCAGCACACCATTGCGGGCCCATTGAGAGGAGATATACTCACCGGCAGCCATCTCTCCTCTGGAACCTGTTTGGCGTCCTTCGAGGCTATCGTGCGAGATGACCTTGATATGCTCGAGAAGGTTGTCGGCAAGGATCATGTCCGTGCTGAGCTGCTCGAGTTCTGCGCTGTTTGAACATGCCGACAACGATATGCTTGCTGCGGCCAACAATATGGCTATTGCGGCTGCTGAGATTGATGAATTTGTTCTGAACATTGTTCCCCCGGACCGATGTAAGGATTGTAAACGATCCCCAGGCAAAAACGCGAAAGCCGCGCCAATTATGACATCCGCCTTCATTTGTGTCCAGCAAAAAGATGCGTCGACTCATTCACCAGAGGTGCCGAGGAAGTTCCTTTATTGATACTGAACGTTGTAGAGTGAACGAGTCACCCCCCACGCCATTAGGTAGCGTCAATCTCATATAAGGCGTATTATCAGACATCGCAAATATGGTTTTTCTGTGGTCACTCCCGGTGTTCCTTATTGGTATCCGTGCGCAGCTGTTCTTCGGATTCGCCGTGAAGGCGTAACGTGGCAGTGTCCATCGTGGTCAACTATTGAAAGGGGACGCTAATGAGCAAAGATGCCGTCGTTCAGATGTTGAGCCAGGTCGATGCGGAACCCGGTCTGCGTGATGAGTTCACCGCTGCCCTGGAGGCTACTGAGGGCAAGGCTGAAGCGATCATGGCTGTGGCCGAAAAGCATGGATATGATTTCACGCCGGAGGAGTTCAGGGATGTCGTGTCGGAGGCCAAGGCCTCTGAGGGCAAGAGCGAACTAAGCGAAGAAGATCTGAACCAGGTGGCTGGCGGAATAATTGACACCAATACGCTCCAGACCAATACGCTCCAGTCGTTTACAGCGCCCACCATCAGTCTAGCTTACAGCATCAACTCTACTCTGGTGCCCGGGGGAACGCTTAGCATGGAAGGTCCCGGCAGGCCTTGAATCGGAACTTGCATTAGTGCGCCGTCAGGCCCTCTATCGATTCTATGAGGGCCGTGTCGGCGTCCCGGGTGACCTGTAACAATGGCAAAAACCGGCGGCCATCAGGTCCCGGGAAGATGCGCTCGAATCCCCCGCTAAGTTCACCTTCGAGCATGAAGCTTTTGGAGATCCAATCATCAGAGGAGCACACTTGGTTCGAGTCGACGAGTCCGGTGATGCGGAGCATATCCGCAATAACCGGCTCCCTTGTTCGTCTTTGAGCCTCGCGATCGGGCGTTCCTTCTGGTGCATCCAGGCCGAGGGCCGGGGTCATGTTGCATTCGAGCAGCCAAGGTTTGCACATGTGATCGATTAGCACATCGATACCCAACAGCTCGAAACAACAGTCAACGCGTTTCGTCAGGTTCAGACTTGCGCCAAGAATGGGCTCACGATGCGCGATGGTCGTCAGTATCAACATCTGTCGAATCCGGTTCCATAGCGCCATGTCGTCAATACCTGCCGCCTTCAGTCTCTGCCGGTAGGTACTGAAGTCCTCTGTCCAGACGGGTGTATCGGTGTTCTGCTTCTGGAGATAACCGTTGACGAAATGAACAACAAAGTCGGAAAGAGAATCTGTAGCCTCTGTGTAGGGAAGCGAAGTATACCTCACGGCACCAGCGGAGTGCATATATACAACGAGCGGCTCGAGTGAGGTGATTAGAAGGTAGATGCGCAGGACGTGCTTGTACGGGAACCCAGGAAGGAGTAGTGGCTTCGATATGTACTGCTGGACCAGCCAGTCTTCACCGCGCTTGACATCGGCAGTGCCCACTATCAACTCGATGCCGTGCCCACCCCAATCTCTTTTTGGCTTCTGTATCCACACGCGGTTGGGTTCCGCCGACGCTGCTTCGATGAAAGCATCATAGTCGTGCGGCATCGCGTAGACTTTGGGGAAGAAATCGTGCAGCTGCCTTGCTCCAACACGTTCCGCTCGCTTGGCTGCTGCAGCGAGGTAATAGAACAAAGTGTCCTTGGAGACTATCGAGGAGATTCCGGGGAAATGATTGACCAACTGTCCTTCACGGAGGGCATCGAACACTGAGGTATCATGCATCTGGTCGGACCAGAAGAACTCCCAGTCGTCGCCGGCAGTCCGGCTCCATCCGCCACTGTTCAGACATGCACGGATGAACTCGGTCTGGGCAGGATACCCGTGATCGTCGACCCTGTAGCGACGCGAGTCTGGGAAGCCACAAGCATCATGGCGACGCCCCGCCTTCTTTCTTTCAGATGTCATCTTGTTCCAGATGCCTCGCGTGACACACTATGTCCGAATGCGCCCGTGACCTCAAATGGTAGTTCCTGCGCGGACTTTCGTTCGGAGTTACCCTCGATTCAGCGACCGCCGGTGATCGCTCGGTGATGAATTGAGTCTTTTCAAGGATCTCCCCAAAAGATACACCGACATCTACGTACTAATGTCCCCCCCAAGATGTTGCTCGACTGCACTTGCTCGAGTTTTCTGGGAGCAACCATCGGTTCGCTACTACAGCCATGAGCCATTTGAAGAGGTCTACTACCGAGGACGCGAGCTCAACCATGCGATTGGCAGACTCCAAGATCCGCTCGACCTATGCACCGTGTACAAGGATCAAGGCACATCGTCCGGGTTTGTAATCAAGGAGATGCCTTACCAAATAGGGAACTGCGCCGAAAGCCTCCTTGCAATCGCTACCAAACCGGTCGTGTTTCTCATACGTGATCCAAGATTGAGCATTCAATCTCGGATTTCTAAGAAGTCTGAGGTCGCCCAGAGCATCTTATTCCCGCAGACAGAGACTGGTTAGGAACAGCTCTCCTTACAGGTGAATTTGTGTGAACGCCGTCGCATCCCGTACGTAGTTGTCGACGCTAGCGACTTTAGGGCGCACCCGACTGAATTGCTGCCTATGCTCTTCAGCACCCTCGACCTGCCGTTTTCCCCAAGCATGCTCTCTTGGAAGCCGGCCTGTCACATGCCTCTGGACAACCTGGGCGGGCAGCACAGCCATTTGTATTCCCGTGTTCTCTCGAGCACTGGGGTCGAACCGCCTGATGAACCGATTCCCCCGCTTGAGGCATTTCCAGCTGAGCATGGGTTCCGCAGCCACGTGTCTTGGTGCCTTCGAACCTATCATGAACTGAGCGAATCGCCTGCAGTGCTACGAACGGATCGATGAATTCCTATTCAGGAATATCGGTTGACGCGCTGCCTGCCAGGTGCTTCATTATGGCCGAAGTCCCTTCGTAGTCATACGGCCACATTTTTACATGATCCACAGCCGAACGAACGGATGGGCGACTATGCGCAAGTCATTGTACATCCTTGGCCAACTGAGTGACGAAGACGTGGAGTGGATGCTGGCGTATGGGAAACGCCATCCCGTTTCTCCTGGCGACGTACTCATTCACCAGGGCCGCCCCGTAGAAGACCTATATCTCATCCTCGAAGGCACGTTTGCGATCATCGATGAAAGGCGAGGCGGGCATGAGTTGGCGCGTGTCGGGGGCGGCGAGATTGTCGGCGAGATGTCTTTCATCGATGCCAACCCACCATCTGCCACCGTCAAGGCGGTCGAAGATGGCTTGGTATTGGCACTCTCACGCAGTCTTCTGCAACAGAGGATTGACCAAGATTCTGCTTTTGGATCGCGGTTCTACTTTGCTTTAGCGGTGTTTCTCTCGGACCGGTTGAGAGCGACGGAGGAGAGGCTGCTGCGCGGAGGCGAGCACGCGGCGAACGACGGGGACGCTCTCCAGGAAGACGAACTCGATCCTAATGTGCTCGACACAGTTCATCTCGCCGGTGCCAGGTTCAAACACATTCTGGATCGGCTAACCCACTCATGAACACTCAGCGGGCAAATCCTCCCATCGACTTGAGCTGCTGTCGCCTGAGAGTGTCTCATGGCGCAGCGTAAGATATTTCGGCAGGCTGCACTCGATCGCCTGGCATCTCCGGAGCGTCTCGATGAGTTGATGCAGGTGACCGGCCCAAAGGCGTGGTTGGCCCTTTCGGCCATAGGCGTGCTTCTCCTGACTCTCGTAGGGTGGGGCGTACTCGGACGGATCAATACGCGCGTCGAAGGCCAGGGCATTCTCCTGGGTGGAGACGTCTATGAGGTCGTGCCTCGTTGGTCCGGTCGGGTGGCAGCTCTACATGTTGGCGTCGGGCAGGAAGTAGCCGCCGGACAGTTGGTGGCGGACCTGAATCAGCCCGAGCTGGAACAGGCGATTGAGAATGCACAGGCCCGTGTCGCAGATTTGCGGGCAGAAGATGAATACGTTCGGTCGGTTGCCGAACGAGAAACCGAAACCAACGACACATACTACACCGAGCAGCGGGCCAACCTGGAACGCACGATCGCGGAGCAGGAGCGCCTCCTCGAACTCGTGACGGCACAGTTGGATCGGGAACAACAGCTCTTCGAACAAGGTCACGTTCCCGAGAGACAACTCATCACGGCACATGAAGCTCACAATGCGGCACGCGCAAACCTCGCGTCGAGCAATGCAGCCCTGACGCAGCTCCGTTTGAACGAGCTGAACGCGGACTTCACGATTCAGCAGCGGCTCATCGCAAGCGAGCAGGACATCCACGAGGCACAGCGGGCGCTCGACAGACTCGAGAACGACCTATCGCTTCAATCAAAAGTCTACTCGGCCTATGGTGGCCGAGTGCTCGAGGTAGTCGTGGATCCGGGTGCGGTTGTGACGCCAGGTTACTCTCTGATGAGAATCAGTCTTGCGGAACGGGATGTCGGGGTTCTACGTGCCGTCGTTTACGTAGGTGGGATAGAGGCGAAACGCGTTCAACCTGACATGGTGGCTCAGATCGCGCCGTCGACGGTCCGACCAGAGGAATACGGCTACATGATTGGTCGGGTCGAACGTGTTTCCGAGTTTCCGGCGACGCCGGATGGCATGCGGCGCGTCTTGAAGAACGAACAACTCGTCGCGCAACTCGCTGCAGGCGGAACGATCTTCGAAGTGCACGTCGAACTCAGCGGAGACCCTGCTAGCGCGAGCGGTTACGCTTGGACGTCAGGACGTGGCCCCGACGTCACCATTCTAGATGGCACGCCGGCCACAGCGCGTATCGTGGTAGAACGCAGGCGGCCGGTGCAGATAGTGATACCTGCGCTCAGACGGCTGTTCGGACTCTACTGAACAGTCTTCTCGACACAATGCGGCTACTGTCACGCCTCTCCTTCAACCGAGCTGAGCCCAACGGCGGTCCTAAGCGCGTCCGCACTCCAACGGTACTGCAAATGGAAGCGGTCGAATGCGGAGCGGCATCGCTTCGCATAGTCCTCGGATTTTTTGGTAGGTGGGTGCCGCTGGAAGAGTTGCGTGTGGCTTGCGACGTATCCCGGGATGGAACCAAGGCCAGCAATATCGTGAAAGCTGCGCGCAAGTATGGGGCGCAGGCCAAGGGCTTTCGCAAAGACCCGACAACCATCCGTCAACTGAAGATGCCGGTGATCATTCACTGGAACTTCAACCACTTCCTAGTTCTGGAAGGGTTCAAGAAGGACAAGGTTTACCTGAGCGACCCTGCCCACGGTCGTTATGCCGTGACGATGGACGAGTTCGACAAAGCATTTACGGGTGTCGCCCTCGCAGTCGAACCTACTGAAGGTTTCCAAAAGACGGCTGAGTCACGTAGCGTCATTGCGAGCCTTCTGCCGCGCATTCGTAGTTCGCGTGCGGCATTGTCATTCATCTTCCTGGCTAGTCTAGGTCTCGTTGTTCCGGGCCTCGTCATCCCCACGTTCAATACGGTGTTCATCGACCAGTACCTGGTGAGGCGCATGTCAGATTGGGTGTTGCCACTCATTCTGGTCATGGGACTGATCATGCTTTTGAATGCTGCTCTCACTTGGTTGCAGCAACGCTATCTGTTGCGATTGCAGACCAAACTGGCGATCGGCATGTCAAGCGGGTTCCTACGGCATATCCTGCGCTTACCTGTCGAGTTCTTCAACCATCGATCACCAGGAGAGATCGGCAGCCGAGTTGCCATCAACGATCGTGTAGCAAACATGATATCGGGCCAAGTAGCTACCACGCTGCTGAGCGTGGTTACGATGGTCTTTTATCTGGGGCTCATGTTGCTTTACGACGTCGTGTTGACGCTGGTGAGTGTGGTGATGGCCGGTCTAAACGTCGTCGCCCTAATGCTGGTTTCGCGCAAGCGGGTGGATGGGAATCGGCGCCTGCTGCAAGATCACGGGAAGCTCCTCGGTGTCACGATGAACGGCCTGCGCATGATCGAGACAATCAAGGCGTCGGCGGCAGAGGGCGCCTATTACACGAAGTGGTCAGGTCAGTTCGTGAAGGTGATAAATGCCCAACAAGAACTCGGTGCATTCACGCGCATCCTGAACACTGTTCCGCCTCTCCTCCAATCGGTCGCTACGATAGCGGTTCTGGCACTAGGCAGTATCCGCGTCATGGATGGTGAACTCACGATCGGAATGCTGATCGCGTTTCAGTTCCTGATGGGCGGCTTTCTCGGTCCAGTCAACAGTCTGGTGGGAATCGCAGGCATGCTTCAGGAGGGCGAGGGCGACATGAACCGGTTGGACGACGTTCTGAGGCATAACCAGGCACCATACCTGAGCAATGTGTCTTCCTCTTCGCATCCCGTAACGGACCGAGCGAAACTCCGTGGCTCGTTGGAAGTGCGCGACCTCACGTTTGGATACAGCAAGCTGGCACCGCCGTTGTTCGAGGGGTACGGCATGACCGTGTCGCCAGGGAGTTGGGTAGCGCTGGTTGGATCGTCGGGTTGTGGTAAATCGACTCTGGCGCGGTTGATTGGCGGGTTGTACGAACCTTGGAATGGCGAGATACTGTTCGACGGCCGTGAGCGAACGGAATTCCCGCGTGCGATAGTCAGCAACTCCGTCTCCGTCGTCGATCAGGACATACTCCTCTACAACGACACGATTGCGGCAAATCTGTCATTGTGGGACCGGTCGATTCCGCGGAAACAGATTCTCCAGGCGGCGCAAGACGCGTGTGCGCACGAGTTCATCAAGACGCGGCCCGGCGAGTACGACTGCGTTCTAGGCGAGGGTGGCAAGAACATGAGCGGAGGACAGAGGCAGCGACTCGAGATCGCCCGTGCGCTTGCTTCCAACCCGTCGTTCCTGATTCTCGACGAGGCCACAAGTGCTTTGGACCCCACGACCGAACTCAAGGTGATGGAGAACATCCGGCGCCGTGGCTGTTCATGTCTGGTGGTGGCACACCGCCTCAGCACTATCCGCGACTGCGACGAGATCATAGCGCTCGACCGAGGGAACGTTGTCGAACGGGGCACACACGATAATCTGATCGGCGCCGGTGGGTTTTACGCCGATCTCTTGGCGGCAACGTGAGCGAACACGCGGCGTCCTCGCTCGACGGCCTTTGGCACGGCGATCGATCCGCCCCCGTACGACTTGGGAGTGGCCAGCGTCTCCCGCTGACGGATACAAAACATCTGTGGGTAGTGGAATCAGGCAGAGTCGAAGTGTATTACGCCGAACGCCATCGCGTGCACGGAGTTGGTTCACGCCGCTTTCTGCTCGAGGCAAAAGCGGGTGAGATACTCATCGGGTTTGGTGCGGGCGATACGGATTTGAATGTCGAGGTGTTCGCGATCGGATTCGACGCTCAGCTCCGAGCAGTCGAGGGAGCGAGATTCTCGTCCTGGGTGTCACAGGCAGATAACGAGAATGTCGGCGATACGCTTGTGGCAGATTGGATCGGCAGGTTGGCATCTAAGGTGAGTTCCGACCGGCCGGCATCCCGCCAGAGTCCAATTTCTTTCGATGAAATTGTGAACGTACCTGCGAATGAGATGGTACGATCCGAAGAGCGCGTGTGTTGGGTCGCGAGACAATCGGGGGCCTGCAGCATGCTGGGGCGTTCAGACCTTCGGTTGGGCGAAGACGAGGTGTGGCCTGTCGCGGGTGAGCTTTGGCTGCTGCCAGAACAGGCCGACACCTCGGTGCGGACATATACGACCGCATCGCTGTCCGAACAGTTCAGCGTGGTCGATGCTACCGCAGAGTGCAATCGCAGGATTCTTGGGGCGATCGTAGCTGACGATCGCGAAGCAGCAGCGGCCGAACGAGAGCGGTTACGCGTGAAGGAAGAAGCGGAATCGCTCCTCTCCGAGCACGCTTACGACATGCTGGGCAATGTCCTGGGTGGGCGCGACGCCGGCACGCCCGGAACGTCATCGCTCTCTGGATCACCGCTCCTGGAGGCGGCACGCCGTGTGGGAGCCGAACTCGGGCTAGAGATCGAACCGCCCCTGGCGACCGACGGCATGAGCTGGGTGACAATCCGCGATCCGGTGGAAGCTATGGCCAGGTCTTCCAAGGCGCGCACGCGCAAGGTGCTGTTGCGCGGCGATTGGTGGAAGAGAGACAATGGCCCTCTGTTGGCGGTGACGGAAGAAGACAATCGTCCGGTTGCGCTCATCTGGACCAGGCGTTCGCGATACGTTGTTTACGACCCTACAAGCAAAACGGAGGAGCCGCTGAGTTATGAGGCAGCCGCGGCGCTCCGGCCGACGGCGTACATGTTCTTCCCATCGTTTGGGAAAGAGGGCATCAAACCAAAGTCGCTCTGGACGATGGGCCTGCGGGGTGTTGGCAGGGACCTCCAATCTGTGATCTTGCTCAGCGCGATTACAGGTGTGATGGCTCTTGCCACCCCCATACTGTCGCAGATCCTGTTCGACGACATCGTTCCTCAGGCAGATCGCGGTCAACTGCCGGTCATCGCCTTGGTTCTGTTCGTGTTTGCTATTGTGGCGTCAGCGCTGGGACTCGTCCGCGGTTTAGTACTGCTTCGCGTCGAGGCTAAGGTCGAGTTGAACATGGAAGGTGCGCTAATGGACCGGCTGCTGCGGCTGCCGGCCAATTTTTTCAGGAACTATCTTGCAGGCGACCTGGCACAGCGTGTCCTGGGAATTGCGGCGATTCGAAGGACGCTAACCGGGACAACCCTCACCGCGATCCTGAGCGGGATATTCTCGGTCGTCAGTCTGGTTTTGCTGTTCTACTACAGTGCGTCGCTCGCCCTACTCGGCGTCGGACTGGCGATAGTGGTCGTATCCGTGATCCTCGCGAGCAGCCTGATAGCACTCAAGTACAATCGCAAGCTCACCGAACTGGCCGGCCAGATATCCGGACTGGTGCTCGAACTGATGACCAGCATCTCGAAGCTACGCACTGCAGCTGCGGAAGAGCGTGCGTTTGCAGTGTGGGCGGAGAAATTTGCGAAGCAGAGACGGTATGCGTATCGCGCCGGCGAGATCGAAAACCACTTCCAGATATTCCAGGCCGCATACCCCGTGATCACGTCGATGCTGTTCTTCGGTACGATGTACGTCGTTACGGAAAACGCCGTCGGCGGTCAGACACCGATTTCTCCGGGTGTCTTCATTGCGGTTATCGGTGCATTCGGGCAATTCCTGGGTGGCATGTTGGGACTTGGCGGCACGGTGATCTCTGTGCTCAACGTGGTGCCTTACTACGAACGGTTAGTCCCGATACTAGAGGCGGAACCCGAAACAGGGGTCGACCGAGTCGATCCTGGCCGTCTTGGAGGCGCGATCGATATCGACAACCTGACGTTCCGCTACACCGAGGACGGTCCCGTGATACTCAACGATATCAGCCTCAGTGTGAAGCAAGGGGAGATGGTGGCTCTCGTTGGTCCATCCGGCTCGGGCAAGTCAACCCTGGTACGACTCCTACTTGGATTCGAGCAACCCGAGGCCGGTACAGTCTGCTTCGACGGGCGCGACCTCACAGGGCTGGACCTAGACGCAGTACGGCAGCAGTGCGGAGTTGTACCCCAACACGGCCAACTCGCCGAGGGTGACATATTCACCAACATCGTGGGCCCTTGGAACCTGTCGCTTGACGAAGCGTGGGAAGCTGCGCGCGCGGTCGGCCTCGAAGAGGACGTCCGCGCAATGCCTATGGGGATGCACACACTGGTGAGCGAGGACGGGGGTACTTTTTCTGGAGGTCAACGTCAGCGTCTCATGATCGCGCGCGCCATCGTGCACGATCCGGCGATCTTGCTCCTCGACGAGGCGACGAGTGCGTTGGACAATCGCACTCAGAAAGTCGTGAGCGAAAGTCTCGAGCGCATGAAGGTGACGCGCATTGTTGTGGCGCACCGGCTGAGCACGATTCAGGAAGCCGATCGAATCTACGTGCTCGATTCGGGCCGCATCGTTGAATCCGGTACGTACGAATCGCTACTCGAATTGGACGGGCACTTTGCAAAACTGGCCAAGCGCCAGCTGCTTTGAGAATTACCCATCCAAGGTCCTCCTAATCAACCCGAGGACGTAGCTCCAGTATCCGTGCCGGTTTCGCCGGCCGTACCGCTTGAAGTGCCCGTTGAGGAAGCATCCGCAGCATTTGGGTAGGGAGTAGGTATCGCACCGTCAGAAGACGGAGTGCTGCACACATCGGGAAACCCGAGTGCGGACTGCCCTCCCAGTTTGGTATTGAATATGGCACTCGTAAGCCCACCCGAGACGTTATCCAAGTCGGCTTCACTCAGTTCGTCAGCCGTAAATTGGAAGCCACATTCTGCTGCGAACTCGATCAGTCGACTCTGCAAACTCTCGTCTTCGGCAACCTGCTTGAAAAAGGCCGTAACTGCTTCTTTGGACATGATGTCTCCCGTCTATTTGGTTCGGCGGGCGGAGGCCGCTCTAGCTGCTAGGCTCGGCAGATCTCCAAGCAACACCACCCTTCATCCCGCGTCACACCTGTCGTTGTCCAACCATTTCTTTCGAGAGGTCCCTCGAGGTACGAAAGTTCCGAATCGCGGATTCCGCTCAGAATCCCCCAGGTGTTTGGTCCAGAAATGTCTTTGAAGCTCGGGATTAGGTGCACGATGATGCGCGTGAGAATGTTGCAGACAAATCCGTCAACACTGCCGGTCAGCAAATGCTGTACGTCACTCACGCTGCCTTGCTCTACGACCAATCGGTTTGGGTCGACCTCGTTCAGCTCACGGTTCCTTAGCGTGCCGAATACGGCCGCCGCCTTTGTATCAACGGCATAGACATGATCGACGCCGAGAAGAATGGCGGCGATGCTCAGTATACCAGATCCGCATCCGATATCGGCAAACCTAGAAACGCTCCCGCGGATGGCGCCGTCCAACCGTCGTTCGAGAGTCTCGAGGCAAAGCCGCGTCGTGGGGTGGAGCGCACCAACTCCGAATCCGAACCGTCCGTCGAGGCGGATCGGGATTCGGGCCGAATCGTCTGGTTTTTCCCAATGTGGAACGATTGACATGCATTTGCCAATATCCGACGGCACCATGAGCTTCTTGATGTGCTCAGGCCAATCCCAGTCTTCGGTTCTCTCCCAATCGATCGATGGGGTGGGCAGCTGACGCTTCGTGGCATCCATGTGGAGGCCGAGCCATAAGGAACTCAGATCTCGGCGTGAAACGTCACCTGCGGTCAAGAACGCTGCGACCGTGACATGCTCATCCGAATGTGAGACGGCGCATGCGCGATGCCCCGGACCGCGCAGGCGCCATAGCACTGCTTTGCTCAAGTCCGGGTGGCAGCTGATCTCAACTGCCCACCACCACGGACGATTCGGGGTGGATTGCGCCTGGCTTGAATCCAACGTGTTAAGGAGTCAAGCCTTCGATCTTAGTGTCCACCACCAATTCATCTTTGTGGTCGGTCAGGGTCGTGTACTTGATTTCTCGGGAAGTCAGTATCCCGCCAGCTACGCTATCGAGATCGGAGTCGTTCAGCTCGTCTGCACCGAATTCGAAACCCTGGGCGGCTGCGAACTCAATCAGTTTCTTCTGCAGTGCCTCGTCTTCAGCCACCTTCTTGAAGAACGCGTTCAAGGCTTCCTTGCTCATTGGAACCTCCTCCAGAAACAGGATATAGGTGTCTGGCGTATCTCTATCGTACAATTGTGCTGCATTCGACCAGGTTTTGTCGGTGAGCGGCATCACGTCGGTTAAAAGTTCCTCGGCCGAAAAGGAGTATCCGTGACGCGCCGCTACCGCGGCCACCCGCTCGGCGGTCAGGGTATCGTCGCAGAAATCAGCCCTCAGTTCTTTGTCTTCGGCGAAACGCTCAAGGAATTGGTCAAGCTGTTGCTTGCTCATTGGGCCTCGTTGGGAAGGCGATGCATTCCACCGCAAAACTCGCACCCAGCACTGGTCCTTGTTAGCTCCTACACGACCATGCCATGGGAAACGAAATATCGTCGCGAACCCACGCGTTCAACAGGCCGTAGACATGCGCGACCTCACGAGACACTTGGTGATACATCGAAGAGAACCCAGGTTCAGGGCAAATTGATGAAAATCGCCTAGGGCTCGCGTTTCGAAGCCCAGTTGCTGCCAGACTTTCTCGTTGATTCGATCGGTCAACTCCAACGCGCTCCAATGGCCGTGTCCATACGTTGGCAGCCACACGGTTTTCTGGGCACCGTCAATTTCCACCAGCGCATTGTTCGCGGACGCAAAGTACCAGTGTCGGGTTTTGTTGATGTGGTCGTCCTGAAACACCAGTGGTAACGGGTTCCTTACAACGCAGAAGCCTGCGTCGTCGAGCTGGGCCGCAATATCATCGAACGCGGCCCGCAAAGAGTGGTCGGGAAGATCCATCTCGAGTGCTTCTGCCGCCATTCCTGGATCACCTACGAGCATCCGGTCCCGCCCATCCACGCCTTTCCCGGCGATCGTCAGAAACCCATCTATGTGAAAAAACGGTTGTTTGGTTTCTGCGCGGTTGCCACGATAACAGAGCTCGCGCCATGGTTGTCCGCCGATCTCGATATCGCGAGACTCGAAGCTCTGGTCGAAGCCGGGCACCGGGACTCTCGTCTCTATGATATTTGGCTTCGGCAGAGTGCAACTGGTCCCGAGATCCGGCAGCCCGGACGCGGAATCAGCGCCTACCAGCAAAAAGTCGGTGCCCGCCAAGATGTTTCCGCTCTGAAAGGAATGGTCCACTTCCACATATTCCCACCCGAACGATCTTGCGACGGCTTTGGCTGCCTCAGCGTCACCGCGATGCGCGTCGGAGAACGGGTGCATCAACAAGCGTTTACCGGAGTTGTCGGTGCACATGGTGAACTTATCCTCCGCCCAGATGCTCAGCTTGGTGCGGTTCGGAATGGCGATCACGTCAGTGCGATCTGCGACGCCCAAATCACTCATCCACTCCCGCAGATGCGGTTCGCCTTCCTGTTGCGTGACTACCACAAACCGTACATGTGGCCTGAACGATGTAAACACGCTCCGAAATACGGCGGCGGTCCCGCGTACTTCTACCTGCCGTTGATACCGCAGAACCCACGACGGGACTGAGAGGAACACTTGTTCGATTCGCCCGTAGGCGCTTGACTCAAATGGCGGTTTGTCGATCATACAGGAACGAGTTTTGCAATTGACGGTGGTTGTCCAATGATTGTGAGCCTGAAATGCAGGCCACACTGTCGAAGTCTAGCAATAGGAGATTCCATCATGAGCACCGATGCAGTCAAGAAGTTTCTCGAAATGGCTCAGGCAGACTCGGAGTTGCGGAATCAAGTCAGCGCGGTGGTCGCGGAACGCGGCGAGGAATCCAGCTTTGAGCTCGTAGAACTTGCGGCGCGTTTTGGCTGCGAATTCACTGCCACAGAACTCGTCGAGTATATAAGCAAATCGAATGCTGGCGCCGAATTGTCAGAAGCCGAACTCGAGACGGTTGCCGGTGGAATCACCAACCTCCGGACGCTATTGGGCCGGCAGGCTGGCTTCTTCACTCCAAGCTTGACGACCAAGCGGCAGACCAGCGACCCAGACAAGTGATCTGATATCTGCCGAAGGAACAACTCAAAACGGCGAGTTGAAGCAAGGGATGAGTAGCAGTATCGAAGCACCAAATGTGCTTTGGGAGCCTGGCGGCAGATCTACAGGGGTTGGTGGGGCAGTTCCAGGTAGAGGAGTAGATCTACTGGGAGAGGGTTAAGCGAAAGGAAAAGGAAAGGGCGTGATCGGATGATCGATCCGCCCCATTTTCGTGAGCTTGCTCACGCATTTGATCGTTGGACCGCGCTCTCCAAGAATTGTTGCAGGTCTTCTGGAAGCCTAGGGAACACGTCTCGAAGTGTATCGCCATCAGACATGTAGCCGGCGATAATTTGCCACTTGGCCCAATTGTCTTCAGCGTCTTCTCTCGGTCTGGACGCGTCGTACGAGTTTTGCGCTATCCAAATCTTCAGTTCCTGCATTTCATCATGGGTCAACTCACTGTGTATCGCCTCTAACTGCTCCCAGGCTTCTTCGCCCATGCCGGTGGCGACCAATCTCTTGAGGTGACTCTTCACCATTTCCATATTTGCCATCGTTCTTCGCTCCGGTTGCTCTAGGCCACCGCAAATCGATTCCTCGATCTCGAATCAGCGGCCGGTGACGATTGTGATTTCCTAATCTTTCATTCTATGAGTGAGAGTGATGGCAGAGTCATTACACTATTAGGCTTGACAAGTGGAAGAAGTTACCCTAGGCTAAGTTGTGGTCGACAACAACGTAGCTTCCGAGGGAACCTTGCGAAAGCTGACACCGAGTCAGGAGAACTACCTGGGGTGGATTTACAGATTCGCGCAAGCCGGGCCGGTCCGCGTGCGCGATCTTTCATCTAGCGTGGGTGTCAAAGAGCCGAGTGCCAGCCGCGCTGTGGCCGGGCTCGTCAAATCTGGTTTAGTGAGGCACGAGGTCTACGGCAAGATAGAGCTCACCGAAGAAGGCAGGAGAGTGGGCGAGGCACTGGTGCGTAGGTACGATTGCCTGACGAGCTTGCTGGTGGAGATCCTCGGAATGGAGCGTGATGCCGCAGAATCGGAGGTGCACAGGCTCGAGCATGTAGTGGGCGACGCAGTATTGGCCCGGTTGGAAGTGCTGGTTGAGTTCGCCGCAAGTTCTCCGGCATGGCTGAAGCGACTTCATCACAGGGTGCGAACCGATGCACAAACCGATGAGAGCACAGTCGGTTATAGAGTGGGAGCTACACAGATACATGTCGATGCCACGATGGAGCAGAAGTCCAATGGCGTTAAATAGTTAGCGACGGCTAACTTATTGCCAGCTCAGATCATCATGACGTACAGCATTTGCGATCGCCCCTGGGTGAACGGGGTCGTTGCAACCACTCGTGGCGTAGCAAAGGATACGGCAGTACATTGATAGTGTGATAGATACGCCACAAGTTAGCTAGCGCTAAGACTTGTTCGAACGGATACGTTGTCGAGTTTCTGAATGATCCTGGGTTAACGGGGGAATCCGCAAATCGCGGGAGCAAACGATGCACATCTTGACAGGGCTGGTGCTTGC
Source organism: uncultured Gemmatimonadaceae bacterium (assembly GCA_964518955.1). GTDB lineage: Bacteria > Gemmatimonadota > Gemmatimonadetes > Gemmatimonadales > GWC2-71-9 > JBDGYW01. Next base: position 45,494 of record CAZFHS010000035.1, read on the forward strand.
CGGTTTGACCGGTATGAAGACGTCCAAGAACAAAATCAACACCCCCGGATTCAGTACTGGTCCGTTGCAGACCGTGCACTCCCTGCCCGGCCGTGTCCGTTTTCGCGTTCCATCGCTAACTGAGAACGATGAGGATAGGGAACTCATCGAGACCAAGCTCTCGGGTGTCGAGGGCATCGGCTCCGTGACCGTCAGCCCGGTAACGGGCAGTGTTCTGGTGCTCTACGACGAGTCGGAGGTCCAGCCGGGGCTGCTCTTTGCGGCGGTTGCACGGCTGCTCGGCCTGGAAAAGGAATTGGAGAATCCTCCGCCACCCTTGGTCGCGAAAGAACTGACAAACGTTGCAGAAAGCATGAACCGAGCCGTGTACGAGAGAACCGGAGGCATCGTCAATCTTTGGACGGCACTGATGATTGGGCTGGCGGTTTTTGGAGTGCGCAAGGTGCTGACAGAAGGTTCCCGTGCTTGGCCTGCCGGATTCACCTTGGTGTGGTGGGCCACCAATGCAATCGGGCGGCAGAAGTAGGGCAAACGGTGGATTGGATTGGCTCATGCAAAGGTCTGCTGAACCGACCCAGGATCGTTCACCGACTTCCTGGCAGAGTGAGGGTTCACATTCCGTTCCTGCAGCGACTGCCTGGCGAACACCAGAAACTGGCAGACAGTATCGCGTCTTTGCTCGCGGTACCGGAGGAGATTGTGAGTGCCGAAGCGAATTTGACCACGGGCAACGCGTTGATCTGTTTCGATCCGTCAAGCGTGACCGAAGCGGATTTGCTCCGATACCTGCGGGACATGTTCGAGATATTTTTGAAGAGCAGGGAAAGGTTCGAGGGTTTGGCACCTGAGATGATACCGCAAGTGTTCGAGAGGTTGGAGGGCGTTGTGCGCGACGCCGTGCATCCTCGACTGGAAGTCAACACTCAACAGATACTCAACGATGGTATTCTGGAATAAGAAGGCACCGCTGCTCCAATGCCAAATACTCCACAGCCTACCGGGGCGCGTGCGAGTCGGGTGCCGCGCTTTGGGATATCTGGACGAGAGGAGCGATGAGCTCTCCGCCAGGCTGGCAGAGATGGCGCCTATCACCAAAGTGAACGTCAGTGTGGTGTCCGCCAACGTCCTCGTCCACTACAACATCGAAGAGGCTACGGAAGAAGAGACCGTCGAACTGGTGGAATCGGCTATTGGGGCGTTTTCACTGGACGCGTACAAGGCCGAAAGGGCGGAATCGAACCGCCTGACGGTCAATGAGCGGCGACTCCAGGAAGAGCCTGTATCCGAGATGGTCACTCGAGTGGCGGTTACGGCGGCTACGTTGATCTTCTCGTGGTTCCGCAGGAGAGACGCCAGCGTTCCCGCAACTCTCGTTGGGCGGCTGCTGACCATGCCGGCAATCACGAGCTTATCGCTGGCAGCGCCGATCTTCCGCAGCGGGTTCCATTCGATGCGCACGCGACTTCGGCCCAACGCCGACACGCTGAGCGCAACGGCGATACTGGCCTCCATAGTCGCCGGCCGTGATGTCTCCGCACTCACGATCATCTGGCTCGCCGATATCGCGGAACTTCTCACCGCGTACACGATGGAGCGGACCAGAAGGGCCATTCGCGACATGCTCTCTGTGGGAGAAGAAGAAGTGTGGCGTATTCGGAAAGACGGCACAGAGGAGCGAGTGGCGTTGGAGGAACTGCGTGTGAACGACAGGATCATGGTTCACACCGGGGAGAAGATCAGCGTCGACGGAGTGGTGGAGTCGGGTGAAGCGGCAGTGGACCAGGCTTCCATTACGGGTGAGTTCATGCCACTGCGGAAGAGGGATGGAGATTCGGTTTTTGCCGGTACCGTCGTCAAGACGGGTCGCCTGGTAATCCGCGCCGAGAAGGTGGGAGATCAAACCGCGGTGGCGCGCATAGTTCATCTGGTCGAGGAAGCGTCTTACAGGAAGGCCGCTATCCAGTCAATGGCTGACAAGGTCTCGGCCAACTTCATTCCGGTGAATTTCCTGCTGGCGCTGATAGTCTATTTCATAACGGGCAAGACCAGCCGCGCGCTCAACATGCTGATCATCGATTACTCCTGTGGCGTGCGGCTCTCGACAGCGACGGCTCTTTCTGCCGCAATCTGCAGCGCCGCGCGCGAGGGGATCTTGATCAAAGGGGGCAACTACCTCGAGGCTATTTCCGAGGCAGATACGCTCATTCTGGACAAGACCGGAACCATGACTGAAGGTCGGCCCCACGTCACCAGTGTAATTCCTCTCACTGCGAAGATCGAGCCTCGGCGCATAATGGAATTGGCTGCAGCTGCAGAAGAGTCGAGCAACCATCCAATGGCGAGCGCGATAGTGGGGCACGTACGTCGAAAAGGCTGGAAAATTCCTGCGCACACCGACACAGAGGTGTTCACGGCGCGCGGTGTAAAGACCCAAGTTGGTCGCAGCCAGGTGCGAGTCGGTAGGCGTCGCTTCCTGAGTGAGTCGGGGATAGACGTGGAGCCGGGTCAGGAAGCGGCACGTCGTCTCGCCGCTAAAGGTGAAAACATCGTCTATGTCGCTCGCGGCAAGCAGCTCATCGGTGTGCTGGGTATACAAGATGCACTTCGGGAGAATATGAAAAAGTCGCTGAATCGACTGCGACAGAGCGGCATCGATGACATAATACTGCTCACCGGAGATGTAGAGCAGCACGCCGAAATCGTGGCCACCCGGATGGCCATGGACCGCTATCATGCCGAAGTGATGCCCGACGACAAGGCGGAGACGGTCCTCAAGCTACAATCCAAAGGCACCCACGTGATCATGGTCGGTGACGGTATCAACGACGCACCTGCCCTGGCGTATGCCGATGTGGGGATCGCCATGGGAGGCACTCGTACTGACATCGCAATGGAGGCGGCGGACATCACCATAACCCGTGAAGATCCGCTCATGATTCCGGCCGTGCTCAGAATGGCTCACAAGTCGATGCGGATCGTGCGGCAAAACTTTGCTACAGCCATCGGCGTGAACACGCTTGGAATCGTGCTTTCCTCGGCTGGAGTCTTGCCTGTGTTCTGGGGCGCCGTGCTGCACAACGCCACCACTGTCGCGGTGGTCGTGAATTCTTCGCGGTTACTGTTTCACCAAGTGGATCGCAACTGATGAGCGCGCCAGAGAAACCCGTCGTGACAGTAGTGCATTCCCTTCCCGGTCGCGTGCGCGTCAGGTTGTCCCGCTGCCCGAGCGATGCGTCGAAAATGAGTGCCGCCGTGATGGAACACGCGGGGATGAAACACTTCCGATACACGGAGGTCACTCGCTCGGCACTAGTCAGCTACGACAGCACCGAGATACGGCAGGAAGAGGTCGTGCTGCGTATTGCACTGGCGCTATCTATTGACTGCGGAGCGGCGGCAGTCCGGATTCTGGCCGAACCCGAGCGACGAGATATTTCCGACAGCGCAGTGGTTTCCGCTGCTCTCCTCGCGACGGCGGTCGCGTCTCAAGCGGTCAAGGCCGGGAAGCGGGGTGCTACGACGATGCACTGGGTCGCCGGAATCGGCACGGCACTGGCGGTGGTAGATCACGCCTGGAAGGAGTTTCGGGACCAAGGCGATTTTCATCCCGAAGTACTCTCTCTTGGTTATCTGCTGACGGCTTTTTTCCGCGGCAATTTCCTCAAAGCTTCGGTGGTGACCTGGTTCATGGCGTTCGGCCGCCACCTGGTCGACCCACCTCGCCGAGGCGTCGAGGTGCGCCCTCTCGAGGTCCTCACCGAGGATGGTAAGGATCCGAGGTACGAAATAGTGGTAGGTCAGGACCGCGACACATCGGACCGTGAACGCTTGGTTGGTGCCGTGCAAGCATTTCTCAAGTACGCCATGAGCGGCAGCGGCGCTCACGGTCAGCGCCACCTCATGGATGAGTTGCGCGACGTGTCTCGACTGCATGGCGAAGTGCTCGAAGGTCTGGGGCGCACGCCTCATGGCATGCAAGTTCGTTTTCTTTGAACCGATACAGGGGAGTGATCGATGGCGATCAATTCAAACCATGTAACCGGCTTTGTGGCGGGAATTGGTGTGGCGGCAGTTGGATTCTACGTCTATAAGATGAATCAATCCCAGGTCGATGAATGGTTGCGACGACAGGGCTTCAAACTGCCGGCGGTGACCGGGAAGGATGCTGGGGCAATGACACTCGAGGAGTTGGTTACCGAGAAAGAACGACTCGAAGACGTCATCGCCGAACGCGAGATGGCCGCCACGACAGACTAAAGGAGCAGAGGCGGTTGCAAGGGTAAATGCAGACACGAAATAGGCAAACCCTTCAATCGCGCTCACTCCAGTACCATACAATGAGGTACGGCTAGAACACACATTCTGGCTGCCGCGTTTCTGCTTTCTATCGAACAAGATCCCGACTGAAAGAAGTCTTCAACGTGTCGTTCCCATCAACGGAACTTGGTGGGGGGCGCATAGTGAGGCCCGCAAAACGGAGAATAGGGGTTTCTTGAATAAATAGACAAGCACTTGACAATCTTCTGAAATACTGTGATACTACTAGACATATACTAGACATTTGCTCTTTTGCAATATCTCAGGAGGCTCAAAATGCGTGCGAGAAATTTCCTCATGGCGGTTGCAGCGGCGGTCACAATGGGCTTTGCCTATCCTGCCAACGCTCAGATGTACGGTCAAGAAATGTCTCCAGACATCGTTGATGTCGCGATTTCTGCCGGATCCTTCAACACTTTGGTTGCCGCCGTCCAGGCAGCGGGGTTGGTCGAGACTTTGAAGGGTGACGGTCCGTTCACGGTGTTCGCGCCAACTGACGAAGCGTTCGCGAAGCTACCGGCAGGCACCGTCGAGTCGCTGCTTGAGCCGGAAAACAGAGACCAGCTGATCGCGATCCTCACGTACCACGTGGTACCTGGCAAAGTCATGGCTAGCGACGTTGTAGGGTTGAGTTCCGCGACTACAGTTCAGGGTCAGGATCTCGAGGTGTCCATTAAGGATGGTGCAGCAATGGTAGACAATGCCAAGATCATACAGACTGACATTTCAGCCAGCAATGGCGTAATCCATGTCATAGACACTGTGGTTCTACCAAGCAGCAATTAATAGAAAGCGGCAGGCCTCGGCATCCCGGTTGTGGTGCCGAGGCCTTTTTCTATGCCTCAAATGCCTGCGGGCAAACCTGGAGGCAGGAATCGGATCAGGAACATCTATTCCAGCCATCTCGACGACAGCCTCGCTGACGGGTATGGCGTTTACACTGGCCTGCAAATCGGCACTTACTTCAGCATCGAGAGTTACTGATGCTCCGGATCGCTTGACATACGACACCCGAGGCGGCATAACTGAGCTAAAGAGCAAAATATTCATCTCAGGAGAACACCATGCAGAAGGCATCCCGTAGAATTTGGTTGGGCGCCGGAGCTGCCACGTTGGCGGCCGTTAGCGTGTCCTTGATGAGCTGTGGAGGGGGTGTGGGAGCGTGCGTGTCGGATCCTGTACAGTTTCAGGAGATCGGCCAACGTGTGTACTGCTACGAGGATTGGTACAAGGAAGACTGCGACGGAAACCAGACGGCTCAGGTGAACGGCGTCGACTGGACTTTCTATTCGGGCCAGACATGCAGTGACAGAGGTTTCACTACCGGCAGCAACCCTTACCCATAGTACCAAAGACGTCAGCAACGACTCCAACCAGCGTGTTGAATCATGGATCGACGCGGATTTCTCCTGGGAACACTTGGAACCACTGCCGTTTTATCCCAACTCGGGTGTCAGGGTTTTGGAAGAGGCCCTTCCAGGACCGGGTACCTCTACGACGATCTCTTCCTGGAGCACGACTCAGGAGAACGCCACCGGGAGAGCCCTGCTCGTCTTGTGGCCATCCGTGACAGGGTCGTTCAGACGGATTGGGAATCGGCACTCCTGCCGATTCAGGCCGTGGAAGCGAGCCTCGAAACCGTGCAACTGGTCCACACACCGGAGTACGTGGAACTGGTTAAAAGGGAGTGCGAATCGGGAATCACCCGCCTCTCCACAGGTGACACGAACATCTCACCGGCCTCCTACGCGGTGGCGCTGGCCGGAGTGGGTGGAGTGGCGGCAGCTGTTGATCAGGTGATGCAAAGGGAGGCCAAGAATGCGTTCTGTGCAGTACGCCCTCCCGGTCACCACGCTTCGGCGGAGCGGGGGATGGGCTTCTGTCTCTTCAACACGGTCGCCATCGCGGCTCGGCACGCCCAGCAAACCTATGGCATCGAGCGCGTCCTCATTGCCGACTGGGACGTACACCACGGGAATGGGACTCAGGACACCTTTTTTTCCGATGGCTCGGTGTTCTTCATGAGTACCCATCAAGATCAACTCTACCCTGGTACAGGGAAGGTGGAGGAGACGGGCGAGGGGCCCGGAGAGGGCTTCACAATGAACCGCCCCTTCGCGCCCGGTGCGGGGAATGAGGAGATAGTCGGTGCCTTCCGGGACGATCTACTTCCAGCCGCCCGGGAGTTCAAGCCAGAACTAACCCTCATATCGGCGGGTTTCGACTCACGGGTAGACGATCCACTCGGAAGCTTTGAGGTCACCGACGATGGGTTTCGTGAACTGACGCGAATCATGGTGGAGATTGCAGAGGTGGTGGGGGAAGGTAGGCTCGTCTCGATCCTGGAGGGTGGATACAACCCCGAAGGACTCGCCTCTGCCGTAGTGGCCCACGTGGACGAGCTGACAAGGGCTTGAGGGGGACGGAGTTGCAGCCCCGTTGGCTGTTACTCCGCCCCTTTCCCCGCCTTCTTCTTTCTGACTACCGTTCTTTTCTCTTCAGGAATCGGATCCGGAACATCTCTGCCGGTGATCTCAGCAACTGCCTCAAACTTCTGTGGGCAGACCTGCAGGCAGGTTCCGCATCTAATGCAGCTTTCCTGATCGATCACGTGGATCTTGCCCTTGCCGCCTTCGATGCCGTCGACCGGACACTTCTTGGCGCAGATCATACACGCCTGGCACTTCTCCGGATCGATGTAGTAGGAGACTACCTTGCTGAAGATCTCTTCGACTTCTTCAGTCGAGTATAAGTCGACGTAATCTTCTTCGTTGTCGAGACGCTTCGCGAGCTTGTCTTTCTTCGCGAGTTTGATGTATGGAACCAGTTGCTGAACTTCCTCCAACTTCTCCTGAATTGCGTTCGAACCGTTGCCGTTGCCTGCAGGGCCGAGTTCTCGGAGTTTGCCGGTGAAGTCGTTCATGATGTCGGCGAACCGCACTCCTTCTGCGGCCGAAATCCACTCGATTCGAAGTCTGTCGGATTCCAGCCCCGCATACTCGAGCAGCTTCTTGGCCAACTGCATCATGTTGAGCGCGTAGTAGTTGCCCTCGGTCACGTAGTGACACTCACCGAGCCAGCAACCACCTACGATCACCCCATCGGCTCCCTTCTGGAACGCGCGAAGCAGGAACGAGAGGTCCACTCTGCCTGTGCACATCAGGCGTATGATTCTTATTTCCGGTGCATAGCTTTGTCTGGTCACGCCAGACAGGTCCGCAGCGGAATACGCTCACCAATTGCAGAGGAAAGCGACGATCCTAGGCGTATGCCCTAATCCAGTCATGCTCCTACCTCCTCTCTCGTTGATGACCACGATTCCGATAGTGCCGCATCGATCTGATGGTAAACCTCCTCATTCGTATAATGCCTGAGGACGATTGCGTTGGTCGGGCAGTTGGAGCAACAGAGTCCGTCGCCCTTGCAAAGAGCCGGATTCACCGCGGCCTTCTTGTTGACACCCTTGCCCTTCCATTCGATCGCGTCGTAGGTGCACGCGTCCAAACAGGCGCCGCATGCAAGGCAGGCAGCCTCGTTCACCTCGCACACCGATCCGGAAGCCGTAACGGTATCATGTGAAAGCAGAGTCACTGCTCTACCTGCGGCTCCGTAAGCCTGACTGACCGACTCCGATAAGTGCTTGGGATAATGACCCGAACCGCACATGAACACGCCGTCCGCCGCAAAGTCGACCGGGCGTAACTTCACGTGAGCTTCCTGGAAGAAGCCGTCCGGGTTAACCGGTACCTTGAACTGCCGAGCGATCTCTGGGGTGTCTGATGAGGGCGCTACGGCGGCTGAGAGGGTCAGCATGTCTGCTTCCAAAATGAGCTGCTGACCGAGTACGTGGTCGAAAACACTCACCTGGAGTACCGGCTTTCCTTCATCGTCCGTGCCGGGCTCGACCGTAGGCCTGCCGTTCTCACCATCCGGATCCCATCGCACGAAACGCACACCCTTCTCGGCGGCCTCGAAGTACTTGTCTTCCTTGAAGCCGTACGTGCGCATATCCCGATACAGGACGAATATGTCCATCTCGGGTTTGAGCTCTTTGAGGTCGAGAGCGTTCTTGATTGCCTGGCCGCAACAGACTCGTGCACAGTAGTCGCGGCCTTCCTCACGACATCCCACGCACTGGATCATCACCATGCTTCGGGCGTTGGCAATTGCTTCGTCTTCCCTGACGAGTCGCTCCTCGAGCTCGAGCTGAGTCAGCACACGTTCGTCTTGGCCGTAGAGGTACTCGGTCGGTTTGTGCTCGTCAGCGCCCGTGGCGATGATAGTGGCCCCGTGCTTGATCTCCAGAGTCCGGCCTTCGGACTTGACGGTAGTAACGAAGCTGCCGACGAACCCTGTTGAGTCTGTGATCGCGGCCGAGTGGTACACGCGGATCAGCTGATGCTGATAGACCTGGCGGATCAGATCCTCGATGTATGTGTGGACATCCAACCCCTCCAACGTGGTCTGAATCCGCCGCGCCATTCCGCCGAGCACTTCCTGCTTCTCTACGAGGTGCACTTCGAAACCCTGATTGGCGAGGCCGAGCGCGGCGTTCATACCGGCTACGCCGCCGCCAACAACCAGCCCGGCTTTGTTGACCGGCAACTCGAACTCCTGTAGAGGCTCCAGTCCAGTCGCGCGCGCGACCGACATACGGATGATGTCTTTCGCCTTCGCGGTGGCCTCTTCCTTTTGTTTGGAGTGCACCCAGGAGCAGTGCTCTCGGATGTTGGCCATGTCGAAGAAGTATTGGTTGATGCCGCCTTCCCGGAGCGTGTCGCGGAAGAGTGGTTCGTGGGTTCGCGGAGTACACGCCGCAACCACTACACGATTCAGCCCCTTTTCGCGGATCGTGGTGGCTATTTGTGCGGCGGCATCTGTCGAGCAGATGAACAGTCCCTCTTCCGCATGCGCGACGTTGTCCAGCGTGCCCGCGTACTCGGTCACCTCTGGGATATTCACCACTCGGCCAATATTCGCACCACAGTGGCAGGTAAAGACGCCGACTTTGAGTTCCTCTTCAGCGACGTCCCGTTCTTCAGGGTACACTCGCTCAGTGTCGAGTTTGCCTCTTCTGGCCTTGAGCAACGCACCCGCCAAGGCGTTTGCGCCGCTAGCGCTCATTACCGACTCGGGAATGTCCATCGGGCCCTGGAAAGCGCCGCTGACGAATACTCCCGGCCGCGTGGTCTCGATCGGGTTTGCCGGATTCGTTTTGCAGAAGCCGTGTTCGTTGAGCTCGATGCCGAACTGCTCGGAGATGCGCTCGACGTTTTTGGGTGGTGCCAGGCCAATGCCCAGAACCACCAGGTCGAACTCCTCTTCTTTGACACCGTCGCCGTTCGTGGAGTAGCGAATCGTCACGTTGTTCGTTTCGGGAATCTCGCGACCGACCTCGACGTAACTCCTGACGAACTTCACCCCCGGCAGGTTCTCGGCTCTCTTGTAGAAGCGCTCGAAATCCTTACCGAACGACCGGATGTCGTTGTGAAAGACCCACGCCTCGGTATCTGCGTCGTGGTCTTTGGAGAGGATCACCTGCTTCTGCACGTACGAGCAGCAAACCGAAGAGCAGTAGCTGTGTCCGCCCTCTTGTATCTGTCTGGAGCCCACACAGTGAATCCAGGCGATCTTGTGCGGATGTTTGTGATCCGAGGGACGAAGTATGTCACCCTCGTGCGGGCCGGTGGCGCAGAGCAGGCGCTCGAAGTCGAGGCTCGTAACCACATTCGGGATCGTACCGTAGCCGTAGTCACCGCGCGGCGCGGGATCGAATGCACCGAATCCCGGTGAGAGAACAATCGCACCCACCTTAACGATCTGCTTCTCAGCTTTCTGGCTGAAATCGATTGCCTTATTCTTGCAAACGCCCTCGCAGATGGTGCACTTGCCGTCTTTGAGTTTGATGCATTCGGCGTCGATGTAGGGCACAAGCGGAACCGCTTGCGCGAAGTACATGTGGGTGGCCTTGTTGTCCGACAACTCCTGATTGAACGGGTCGGGAATGTTGATCGGACAGTACTCGACGCAGGTGGTGCAGCCGGTGCAGATATCCTCGTCCACATACCTCGGCTTTCTAATCAGCGTGACGTCAAAATCGCCGGCTTGCCCCTCGACCGAGTCCACCTCGGTATAGGTCATGATCTCGATGTTTGGATGCCGATCGCACTCGATGAACTTTGGCGACTCGATACACATCGAGCAGTCGTTGGTCGGGAAGGTCTTGTCGAGCTGCGCCATCTTTCCACCAATGGTCGGATCCTTCTCGACCAGGTAGACCTTGTAACCCGAGCTCGCCAGGTCGAGTGCGGCCTGAATGCCGCTCATACCGCCGCCGACGACCATCACGTCGCCGAAAGTGCCGTTACCGTTTGTCATTCGGCACCTCCGTTTCCAGACAGTGCCTCGGAAAGCACTTCCGTGATGTCTTTGATCTCGAGCTTGTTCTCACCCTCGAGTGCCAGCGCACTCTCCTCGAAGTTGCTGATGCAGTAGGGGCACGCCGTGGCAAGCACCTCGGCGCCAACTTGGACCGCCTGCGCCACGCGCAAGTCGGAGAATCGTTCTTCCTTGGGCGTTTCCGCCCAGATCCTGCCTCCACCACCACCGCAGCAGAGACTCTTCTCTCGTGTGTCGGGCATCTCAACTAGTTCGAGCCCTTCGAGCTTCGTGAGAACGTCACGCGGCTGATCGTAAATGCCGTTGTGCCGGCCGAGGTAACAGGGGTCATGGAACGTGACCTTCTTGTTGTACTCCGCGCTCAATTCCAGTCGTCCCTGATCGACCAGCTCCTGTATGAACTGGGAGATGTGGACCACATCAAGGTGGACCATAAACTCTGGGTATTCGTTCTTGAACGTGTGGTAGCAGTGCGGGGAAGCGACTAGAACCCTCTTCACACCGTTGTCGATGAATGCTTTGATGTTTTCTCTGGCGAGGCTCTTGAAGACCTCTTCATTGCCGGCTTTGCGGATGCTCTCGCCGCAACAACTCTCCTGCGTGCCGAGTATCCCGAAATCGACTCCGGCCTGCTTAAGGATATTTGCCGTGGCGACAGCTGCCTTCTGCAGTCGCGGGTCGTAACTGTAGTAGCATCCCACGAAGAAGAGGATTTCCATTCCCTCTTCGAATGTCTTGATCGAAAGGTTCTTCGCCCAGGCGGTCCGATCCTCTCGCTTCTCGTTCAGTGGGTTGCCGTCGCCGGCGAGACTGCTGCCCGCTGCGCTCAACCCGGCCACAGATGCGGGGTAGACGTCATACGCGGCAGCGATCCTGCGAATCGCGACACCCACCTCGATCTGTTCTACGCCTCTAGGGCAGGCTGTAGGGCACATGCCGCAGGTGGTGCATCGCCAGATCTCGTCGAGTTCGATTTCAGGGAGGCCCAGTGCTGCCTGCCACACGATCTTCCTGATGCTGAACGGCCGCACACGGTTCCACGGACACACGACGTCGCACTTGCCGCATTGGAAGCAGTATTTGAATGCTTCGCCGCCCGCGTCGTTGATCTCGTCGACGATCTCGGCTAATGGAGTGGCCATTTCTAAGCTAGTCACGGCCTATTCCTTCTTCATTCTGCTAACGGCGTCGACCACCTTGTCCCAGCCGTGTTTGCTAGCGAGTGCCTCTAGGCCTTCATCCACCTCTTCCGGACTCGGTTCGTCTTCGACCTCCTCCTCCCGCTCCTCGTACACCAGCGCGTCAGCGAGACACCACGTCACGCAGAGCGGTTCCTCGAGCGTGGGGTCGGACTCGCACATGTCGCACTTCAATGGAAGGTCCGAGTCAGGCTCCTTGAAGATGTCGCGCGATGGGCAGGATGCCCTGCAGAACGCGCACTCTTCGTATTCTTTGCCGTCGATGACGTACTTGTCTCGTCCAGCACACTCGGCCGCCGTGTATTCGCCTGCGAACACGGGAACGTAGACGTCGTTGAGCGGCTCACGAATCACGCGGATGCGGGCCCGTGCGGGGTTGTTGCTACTGAACTTGGGCAACGCGTGGTGCGCCGAACAGATCACCTCGCATGCGCGGCACCCGTTGCACAGGTCGACGTTGATCTTGATGTTCTTGACGATCTTCTTCTTTTTCTCGGCGGTCACGATGCACCGCCTTCACTCGAAGCCGCACCGACTGGCACGCCGGCGTCGGCCTTTAGGATCCCTCGTTCCACGAAATCCTCGTACACGTAGTCGAGACCCAGGTCGAGCAAGGTCTCTTTCGTAGGGACTCCATCGTTATTCCAGCCTTTGAACTTGTAGTACTCATCGAGGAGCTTCTTCTCGAGATCGGGGAACCTCTTCTTCCAATGGTCTTCCGGAGGCTTCTCGTCCTCTCGTGTCATGCCGCGTCGAAGGTTGTTCGCCCTGACGAGGTTGCGGTTTCTCTTCGTCAGGTGCTCCAGCGCCTCCACATCGAGATCAAACCCAGCTCCCGTCGAGATCAAGCCAGGCAAGTTGTGGATGTGGAACGGTGGCTTGTACGGGAAAGACGATAGTCCTGCGCACATCCCGGTACTGTCGTCGATGTAGTGCAGCTTCTCCTGCCAGTTCACGATTTCGCAGGTGGCGTCGATGTCCGGATAATTCGGTATCGACTTCTCTCCGCGAAGCTCCCAGTCGGCGAACCACTCTTTGAACCTGTCGTCGGGCACGTGCGGCCAATCTTCATTCCAAGCTTCCCGATGCTCTCTCTTCGGGAAGGGTGCCTGAGGCCAATTTCCCTCGATTTGAGTGATGTTGATCTTCTCGCCCGTGCAGTACATCAAGAAGTAGATGGGGTTGAGCATGCCGAGTTTGAGGGGCAACTGCTCGGTCTTCTTGATGCAATTGTGCGCGTACTCCTCGGCGCCGTTGCCGATCTTCTTTCCGGCCCAGTAGGTGCCGTCTGCTAGTACATCGCCAATCCCTTCCCGCCGCACGATCTTGTCGAGCAGGTAGTAGAAGCGCTCCTCGTTGTCGGACGGAAATTCCGGCATGTCTTTGTCTGTAAGGATTCCGTCTTCGTACAGCTCCACGGCAAATGCCATTGTCTGCGGGGCAGAGAAGGCGTCCACGCCGTGCTCCGTTGCCTTCTGAGCGATCGTCAGGCCGAATTTCAGATCGGAATATGCTCCCATCGTATAGGTGAGCTTTGAGAAACACTTCATCATATAGGAGCAGAAGCGCTTGTCGACCGCGATCGACGCGCCGCACTTCATTGGGCAGTTGTGACAGCTGAGCAGACGGGTCCGCATGGTTTCCATGGTGTCCATCCACTCCTTCTGAATATCCGGCGTCCAGAAGCCCTTACGGCGCTCTCGCGCATTACCCCACATGAAGTTCTCGGTGTGCCACTGCTCGTCGTGGACCGCCATCTCCTGTGGCGACCCCAGCCCGGTCATGATTGGCATGACCCCTTTGAGGGGATTGTCGTTTCGGTGCCGGATGTATTTCAGCGCATCGTTGCAGTGTCCGAGGAATTCCTCCGGGCGGGCGATCTGAATGTCCTTCGAACCGCGTACCGCGATCGCCTTGAGGTTCTTGTCGCCCATTATCGCGCCCATGCCTAGCCTGCTGGCGCTCGAGCGACCCTGTTCGATGGACGCAAAGAAGACCTTGTGCTCGCCGGCGAGGCCGATGGAAGACACCTGTACGTGCGGGTCATCTAGCTCTTGGCGAAGCAGCGATGCTGTCTCGAATGTGCCGAGGCCTCGATACTGCGTGGCATCGCGTATCTCGACCGTGTCGTCGTTTATGTAGAGATAGACGAGGTCGGGTGCTTTGCCGCGGATGATGACCTTGTCGTAGCCGGCGTGTTTCAGCTCAGGCCCCCAGAACCCTCCCATCATCGAAAACGCGAACAGCTCCGTCTGCGGCGAGATCGAGGAGACGATGGTGCGGTTGCACCCTGGTGCCGGAGTTCCAGCCAGCAGGCCGGTACCGAAGATCAACAGGTTCTCGGGATCGAACGGTTGGACCTCAGGGCTGACCCTGTCCCACATGATCCTGGCGTTTGTTCCCAGTCCGCCGAGATGGAGTTCCGACAGGTTTGGATCAGTCGGTACCCGCTCGATGTTTCCCCTCGTCAGATCGACTTCGAGATTGAAGCCTGTCTCTGCATACCTCATTCGTTTCCCCTCGCGATATAGCCGTCGAGAAAGAGAGATGTCTGTTGCGCCGCGAGATCGTCGAGACTCACTCTGCTGCGGCCTGCGTCGTACCACTGATAGAACCAGTTGACCATGCCGAAGAGATTGGCGGTTGCTAGCCAGGAATCGAGCCGAGCACCTTGTTCCGCTTGTAGGTCCTTGACGACGTGGTGTACAGCCTCGAAATACTCTCTGCGTCGTTCATGCACGGCATCGTACGCATCGCCTTCCAGAGTCTCTACCTCACGCGCACAAACTTTCAGTTCGTGCATGTTCTCGCCGAAGTGTCGGACATGGTTTCGCACTGCAGCTTCCAAGCGCAGACGCGGTTCGCTCACCCCTTCGAGATTGGTGCTGAGTCCTTTGAGCAAAGAATCGAAGGTGTGGTACTGAATCCAGTAGAGCAATTCTTCCTTGCTGTCGACGTAGTGGTATATGCCGGCGAGGCTGAATTCAGTTTCCGCGGCAATCCTGCGCATCGACGCCTTGTCAAACCCTACCTCGGCAAAAACGCGTGCAGCCGACTTCAATAGATGCAGTCGTTTGCCGTCAAAGCCTGGAGTTCTCTTCTGAGTGGTATCGAGTGCTAGCATATCCGTGCGTTCGAACGTTCGTTCGGGTGATCATGAACGCAATTTCGCCTGGGCTGTATGGGGGTGTCAAGGTGGCGTAAACCAATAAAACAAGTACAGTTATGCTACTTTCTACTCGAGTCTTCCCGTCAGTTCTTCGGCCATCGTCTCCGAGGTTTCCAGGATTGACTCAACGGTAGCTGAGAGGTGCTCACCATTCTCGCAAACGACGGGTGCCAACACCCATTTGTGAGAAGCGAGTTCGGGGCCCACGTAGTGCACATCCGCTTCCTGTGCAATGATGGGCTGGACAATAGTGGAGGTCAGGCTCGGAATCGCTGCCCCTAACTCCGCCGGAAGGCTGTCTGGTTCGGTGACGTCCACGATAGCGTAGCGGGACATTCGGGCAAGCGTTTCAATTGCGCCCGACAGGATCGGTTGGGGTGACTTTGTGCATTCGATCGTCACTGGGGAGAGTCCTCGTCGACGCACGTGCTCTCGAATCGTCATCAGTACAGGGCCGCGATCGTCGCTGCTACGCCCGAGGATCAACACCAATTTGGAAGTGACGGTGTCAAACAGGTCGCGTACGCTGGCGAACTCGAGCAGTTGGGCCACGAACTGCGCGATCTCCAGGTTGTCAACCAGGATTGCCGGGTCTGACTTTGGTGTGAGATGAAGGTCGAGCTGAGTTGCATCCCTGAGCTTGACGTCACGCGCCGAGACAGCGTGCACGATAGCACCGGTGAGGATTGCGTTCGACAAATTCGTCCGGAGCAGAGAAGCTCTACAGAGGTCAGCGCCAGTCAGGTCGGCTGACCAGAGATCTGCTGATTCCAGGTTGGCAGATCTGAGGTCCGCACCACGCAGGCTCACCGACCAGAGTTTGGCTCTGCCGAGATTGGCTATTCTGAGGTCTGCACGGTCCAAAATCGCCGACCAGAGATTCGCGTCGCTCAGGTAGGCCTTGGTCAAGACGCATTCGCTGAGATCGGCGCCACTGAGGTCTGCCCCGCTGAGGTTCGCCTCGCGGAGGTCGGCTCCACTCAGGTTGGCTTGCTTGAGATCCGCACCAATCAGGTTGGCTCCGGCAAGGTCTGCTTTGCTCAGGTTGGAGTCACTCAAATTGGATGACCAGAGATTGGCCCCGCGCAAATTTACGCCGGTGAGAATCGCGCCGCTCAGATTGGCGCGGTTGAGGTTTGTCTTGGTCAGATTGGCATTGCTGAAATCTGCGCCGCTCAGGTGTGCACCGCTCAAATCAGTTTCTTGGAGCGTAACGCCATTGAGTTTGGCGTTGCTCAGGTCCGTGCCGGTGAGGCCAGCCTTGCTGATGTTTGCATTTGAGAGGTTTGCGCCGCGCAACTCAACGCCGATTAGATTCGCACCGCTCAGGTCTGCGCCGCTCAGGTCTGCCTCGGCGAACGTCGCCGACCACAGGTTAGCCCCACTCAAATTTGTGTTCTTCAGTGATGCCCTCGGCAAAAAAATGCCACCGAGGTGGGTGCCGCTCAGGTCCGCGCCATCGAATTCCGCACGAACTCCCTCCGTGCCGTCGGACTGAAGCCAAACACGATGGTTGGCTACGAGCTGGGCTCGGGCCTCTTCGGAGATCTTGCGGATGAGTCGATCGGGTTCGCTCATGCTCTCAATATCACAAGTTCGCCTCTTCAGCGGACTCCCCGGTGCCCAACTCACTGTCGGTGCCGAAGGGTTGCGCTCGTGCTGCCGATGGTGTCTTTTCTTGCCCCACGATTCGTCGGAGTGGATTTCGTGCTCTAACCGTACGCCGACTTGGTAATAACGGTGGATACCTACGGCATGATAACTAGTCGGCATTGAGGATCGGGCCAACAATGGACCGAATAGCACTCAAAACGCTGCCCAAGGTAGAACTCCACCTTCATCTCGACTGTTCGTTGAGCTTCGACGCTGTTAGTGCCCTGCGGCCACGTACGTCGCGCTCTGAGTATGAAGAGCTGTTCATCGCACCCGAGAAGTGCATCGACCTTGCGGATTTCCTGCGATGCACGGTCAGCGGGATTGCATTGATGCAGAGTGAGTCAGAGCTGCGACGCGTCGTCCAAGACCTCTTTGATCAACTGAATTCCGAAAATGTCATATATGCGGAAATCCGGTTCGCACCATTGCAGCATCTGGATGGCGAATTGGAAGCTGAGGATGTCGTGGAAATTGTCGCGGACGCGATCAGCGAGGAGACCGAATCCACTGGCATCGGAGCGGGATTGATATTGTGCACGTTGCGTCATTATACGGAAGGGCAAAGCCTGCGGACCGTGAAGCTGGTCGATCGATACGTTGGAGACACGCCGGTCGTGGGACTCGATCTAGCAGCCGACGAGGCCGGGTTTGAGATCGATGCTCATGTTCCCGCCTTCGAGTATGCCATACGCAAGGACATCCCGAGGACGGCGCACGCTGGAGAAGCCAGAGGTGCCGAGAGCGTTGCCGAGACTTTGAGGCTCTTGCGACCGCACCGCATCGGACACGGAGTACGAAGCATAGAAGACGAACACGTTGTGGACTCGTTGATGGAAAACGGTGTTCACCTGGAAATCTGCCCGACCAGCAATGTTCAGACGAACATCTACGACGTCTATGAAGATCACCCGATCGACAAGCTGTTTCGGGCTGGGGTTTCCCTAGGTATCAACACGGACGCAAGGTCGCTGGTGAACGTATCCCTGACCGATGAGTACGAAAAGCTCGCTGGCGCTTTCGGCTGGGGATTCGAGCACTTCGCCCAATGCAACGTGAATGCGATCTTGCACACATTCGCCTCAAACAGCGAAAGGGACCGCCTCGAGAAGCTCATTCGCTCGGGGTATGAGGCGCAGTTCGAACGCTAGCGTGGCTAGGTAGAGGTCGTTGTCTCTCCAATTCCCGCCGGGTACGCAAACTGTGGCATACTCGGCGGTTCTGGCTCTCTAAACTAGCGAATCGAAATCAGAATCGTCTCGTTCTGCAATCCGCCGTACTTGCTAAGACTCGCCTTCTTAACGACGCCAAACCCCGGAACGAACCAGTCACGTCCGTAAGTGACAACGAATCCACCTTCCTCGAGGTAACCCATGTCCACTGCCATCTCAGTGGCGTGGTCCTGCCACACGTTGAAATCTCTCTCCAGCCTATCTGTTATCTCTTGTGAAGAGGATTTGAACGATTTCTGATTGACTCCCCTGCCCACCGATTCTGCGTCGATGACCCAAGCCGTTTGTGGTGTGCCAAGTACGTCGACTGTCTCTTCTCCGATCACGAATGCGTTAGCATAACCGAGGTTGTACCCGAACGTTTGCAGAACGGTTTCTACATCAACGTGAAAATACTCGTACACCTCTTCCAGTCTGGTTCCCGAGATGGTTCGCTCGTGAACGTAGTGGTAGCCTCGAGCGGGAGTCCATGTGGGTTGGCCAGTTTGGTGGCGACTGCCCGCTAGGTAGCCACCTGGACTGGTTCTGGTTTCGGTATAGACATATTCGACATCCCTGTAGCCCGTCATCACAGAATCCGGAACCGTAAAGGACTCGGATTCAGGAATGGTAATTGAGATGTCTTCAAAGGGGGGAAGTCTGTGGCCGACTTCCAGAGGACGTGGAATAGCTTGTACACCCTGAATAGCGTATCCCAGCACCTTGCCGTTAACCTCGGTCACCAACGGGTGTTTGTTTCTAGTCAGGTACATGGTGTCGGCTGTGCACAGCATCTGACTGGTGAAAGTCTGGCCGTACGCACTCGCTTCCAACTCGACAAACTGAGACTCTTCACCAATTTCCGATACTGTTACCGTGTAAGAGAAATTCGAGATAGTTGGTTGAATCCGTCCGGCATCGATATCCCGCATGTATTCCTCTATTGCTTCTTCCTTTTCATCCTCGTCCAAACGCGGGAACTCTTGATCGGAGTAGTAGGGGTTCGGCTAGGTTCGAATCTCGAAAGTGACTTGTGCACCCTTCTTGTAGATGCCCCAGTCACACGATTGAGCGTACGCTTGATTCAGAGAGATAGCGCAAAGCAGGGTGAGTGGCAGAACAATTTCCAAACGGTGGATCGCTCGCATTGGAGTTCTCCTGTCAGGGGTGGGATCAGCCCAGAAGCCTCGGCTAGTATGCGGTCGCGAGCAGAGTTTGTCCAGCGAGCTCTTACCGCTTTGAGTACTTGATCAGACCTTGCCGACAGGCTTAGGCCAACTCCAGAGTTTCGATCGCCCGTTTTGTCGCCTCGGTATCTTCCTTAGCGTTGTATATGAGATGAAAAACAGCCTGCAGCGTGGGATTCTCGGACTTGAGCACCTCAGGTTCTAGCGCATCTCCAATTTTTACTGCGCCTTCTTCCAGCACTCGCACGTACGCACCTGGTTTCCCTGCCTCGATGAACCGCCTCACAACGTCGGGATCACCAAAGCGAACCCCGAGTTTGAAACAGGGCTGACGAGGTTGTGAAACCTGAACCGTTGCCGTGCCGATTCTGAAGGTGTCGCCCACGTGCAACGTGGACTCATCCAACCCAGAGACGGTGAGATTTTCGCCAAACATCCCCCATGCCCAATCGAGATCGGGGTATTGCTCCTTCCAGAACGGATAGTGGTCGGCGGAGTAGAGGTAACAGGCTTTGTCGATCCCGCCGTGGTAGCGACGGTCCACGACAGCATCTGTTTCAACGTCTTCCTTGCCGAGTCGAATCGGACCGTTCACTTGATGTTTGAAGATGCCAGTACGGATCTCTTTGCCGTTGAACGTGATCGTAGCCGCATCACCTACGTTGGTGGAGACGAGGTGCATAATGTCTTCTGTAGTTTCCTATCAACCGCGTACGGCAGCTGCCTATTTTTTGAACTTTCAGATCGATGACCATGCTGGCTTCACCGTTTCGTCAGGCCTCACGATCGCTGGATCGCGGCAAAGTTGTGTGCAGTTCTTAGCCCGACATCGCGGCCGAGAGGACTGAACCGCCCGGTATGTAGGGTGCTGCGAGCTGGCCGGCCGACATGACGGCATCTGCGCTGTCGGTTAATCCGCTGGCTGCTATCTCAGAGAAGCTCTGACCGGTGGATGTCTTCTGCCTGCTCTGTTGTAGTTGCACTCGCAGACCGCTCGATACCTGAGGGTCGATGTCCGCTCCTCCGGCAACAGCCTCGAGTTCTTGGTCGCTGAGCGAAGTGTTGCCCGTTGGTACGAAACTGACGAGTGACAACTCGTCTGCCGTGAACTCATATCCAAGAGTGCGTGCGATTGCTACAACCCCGTCATCGTCTGACGCATCCCCGATAGCTGTGCGTACAGCGTCGTCGCTACTCACATCGTTCAAGAACCGGATGAGATGTACGACGGGACGGAACTCCGCGACCGTGAATACGAAGCCTTGTTGTCCGGCTAGTTCTACAACTGCATCGCTGCCTTTCACGTTTCGTAGTTGCTCTTCCAGGTTTGGGTCGCTCTCGGATGCGTTGATGAATGCGAGTACTGCGTCCTTGCTCATGGTAGCCTCCTGTTGGTCCCACAGCCCACGCTGCGAAGAGGACGGACACCTTTTTCTATCGTTCTCTTACCTTGTCGTCGGTTTGTTTCCCGTGCATTCAAATCACATCCTTAGTATGGTGTTCCAAAGTATTCCTGTCCAGCTGCCCCGCCTAGATTCGCGCAGCTGAATCACCGAGTCTCGAGGTCTGCGACATCCCAACCTCTTCTCCGGGTTGATTCATGCAGAGCAAAGTGAGTACAAACCTTATATTGCCTGTGAGACTTCACGATCGGGTTTGAAGGGGGAATTTTGCCCAAAGACGACGTTCGCATGCTCGGCTTCATGCAGAACACTGACCTCGAAAAGGCTCTCGAGATTCTGCGTTCCTGTGTCAAACCGCCCAAGCAAGAAATCGTTGTTTTGCGGGAAGCGCTGGGACGCACGCTGGCGGCAGGCGTGGTCTCGAATGTTGATGTGCCTTGTTTCGATAAGAGTGCCATGGACGGTTTCGCCCTGCGTGCGGCAGAGACATTTGGTGCGAGTCCGACAGACCCAGTCTCCTTCAAGGTGGTGGGCGAGGTCCTGCCCGGTGACGAGTCCGTTATCGAGGTAGGACCAGGTGAGGCGGTTCGCATCATGACTGGAGGAGTTTTCCCAAAAGGCGCCGACGCGGTGCTCATGGTTGAGCAAACAACCGATCACGGAGACTCGGTGTTGGTGCACGGTTCTGTGGTCCCCCGACGGAACGTCGCACCTGCTGGGGAGGACATCAAATCGGGCGATTGCGTGCTTGAGCATGGTAGGGTGTTGCGGCCAGCCGACTTGGGCGTTCTCGCATCCATCGGCGAAACTAAGGTCAAGGTGAATCGACGGCCGATAGTTGGTGTGCTGTCGACTGGGAACGAATTGATTGAACCAGAGTCAGCGGATGTGGGCAAACCAGGGCGGGTAGTCAACTCATGCAAGTACATGTTGGAGGCTTTGGTTTCTCAGAACGGCGGTGTACCTCGATGTCTGGGCACTGTTGAGGATGATCGCGAAACAATACGCGATGCACTCGAGACGTTCGACGGCGATGTACTGTTGACTACCGGGGCCACATCTACAGGCAAAGAGGACTATCTCCCCGGAATCGTCGACGAGCTAGGTGATCTGCTCGTGCACGGCGTGAACATTCGGCCTGCATCTCCGGTTGCGTTCGGTAGGTTGGGAAACACGCTGGTTGTACTTCTCCCTGGCAATCCAGTTGCGGCATTCGTTGGTTTCGACGTATTTGTCCGCCCCGCCTTGCAGCTTCAGCTTGGGCAGCGGGGGGAGCGCCTCAACCGGCGGATACGGGGACGGTTGCGCAGGAAGCTGGCTTCGGCGCTCAATCGCACTGATTTCGTTCGAGTCACAATCGATGGAGATGGGGAAGTAGAACCGCTCAGGTCGGGAGGTGCGGGTGTGCTAACGTCGGTGACTCGAGCAGACGGCTTCGTAATCGTGCCACGCGATGACGAGGGCCTCGAGGCGGGCACTGAAGTCGAAGTCTATCTGTACTGACGAGGGAAAGATGGCGAGACAGGGTATCCACTTTTTGAAGACGGTCAGCAAGGCAGAGGCCGAACGTATCTGGCATGAAGCACTCTCCCTCGAGGCGCTCGGCGGCGAGGACGTGAAACTCGCGGAGGCACAGGGCAGAGTGCTGGATGTCGACATCACAGTACCCATCGACGTGCCACCGTTCGATAGGTCGCTAGTGGATGGCTACGCGGTAGTAGCGGCTGATACTTTCGATGCAAATGAAGACACTCCAGTCTCCCTCGAACTCCTTACCGAGACCGCGCCGGCTGGTTCGGTTCCCAAGTCAGAAGTACGCCTTGGGTCTGCGTTGGAGGTGGCCACTGGCGGTGTTGTTCCGCGAGGCGCAAATGCGGTTCAGATGGTGGAATTCAGCGAGGTCGACGGCAATGAGCTGAGTCTATACAAACCCGTCGTGCCCGGCGCCAACATTCAGGCGGCCGGTGCAGACATGCGGACCGGCGAAACCGTGTTGCGTGCCGGACAACTCCTCACCACCCGGGAACTCGGCGTGCTGGCCGCTCTTGGCATCGACACCGTGTGTGTAACTAAACGGCCCCGCGTGGCAATCATCTCCACCGGGGATGAGCTCGTCTCTCCAGGGAAGCCGCTCGAGCACGGCAAGATCTATGACTCCAACTCGAGCACGGTCGCAGGTGCTGTGAGGAGCAACGGTGGGGACTCTGAGTTCTTGGGTGTGATCCCCGATGACGAAGATGCTCTACGAGCCGCGTGCGAGAAGGCGCATCGCGAATACGATGTCGTGATTCTGTCTGGAGGGACATCGAAGGGTGCAGGCGACCTCACTTTCGGCATCATCAACGGTCTGGCACAGCCGGGCATACTGGTGCACGGTGTGGGTATCAAACCGGGCAAACCAATAGTGCTTGCAGCTTGGGAAGACCGGCCTGTTGTGGTGCTGCCGGGGTTTCCCACGTCAGCAATCATCACATTCAACCTGTTTGTTTCACCGGTCATCAGACGGCTCGCTAACCTCCCGGTGGAAAGAACGGAGGAGTCTCTCCAAGCGCGCCTAGCGGTGAGGTACAACTCTGCCGATGGCAGGCACGAGCACGTGCTCGTGAACTTGGTGCAGGCTGGCGATGGGGCGCTAGCCGCGTATCCAATTGCCGGATCGTCTGGTTCCATCCATGCGTTTGCTCAAGCAGACGGTACGATGGAGGTGACCGCAGATCGTACTGTGGTCCGCGAAGGAGATCCGGTCCGCGTAGCGCCACTTTCACGAAACCTCAAAGTCGCCGACCTGACCCTTATCGGCAGCCACTGCCGCGGGGTGGATCTCGCGCTTGGGATGTTGCGCCGCGATCGCGGGTTCACCGCGAAGGTCATAAATGTCGGATCGTCTGCCGGCGTTGATGCCTGCGCTCGGGGAGAGACGGATCTGGCTGGAACCCATCTACTGGACCCCGCCACGGGAGTGTACAATCTCGCTGCGCTGGAGCGCTTGGGAGCGGACGGCGTTTTGATAAGGGGCTACGTGAGGCGGCAGGGCATCTACTTCAGATCAAAGGACTTCTCATCCGGTCAACCTACACTCGACCAATTGGTGAGTAACGCCGAGTTGCGGATGCTCAACCGTACTCGCGGCGCCGGCACTCGCGTTCTGCTCGACCTGCTGTTGGAGCAGATCGCTGCTGACCGGGGAACCACGCACGCAGCGCTGATTGAGGAGATAGCCGGCTACGAAGTTGAAACGCGATCTCACAATGCCGTTGCCGCAGCCGTGGCGTCTGGGCGAGCCGACTGGGGACTCGGCATCGAGGCGGTCGCTGTTGCCTACGACCTGGGATTCGTTTCACTGAGAGACGAGGAGTACGATTTCCTGAGCCTCCGCGATCGACTGGACCGCGAACCTGTGCAGGCATTCCTCGAGGTGCTGAAATCGTCGGAGTTTCGGAGCGGGCTGAACCAACTCGCTGGGTTTATCGCAGACGAGCGAACAGGGGAACCAAAGGCGTAACATGATTCGTTGGTTGAATATCTCGTTTCGGACCGCGCACATAGGATCCATGGCCGCTCTGTTTGGCGGGCACGCGTTCGACATAGAGCCGGAGCGTCTGATGATTGCCCTGTGGCTGACTATCGCTACCGGAGCGGTGTTGATCGCACTCGAATCGGGAGCCAAGCTGCTCTGGTTTCACCAGGGACGTGGAATCATGACGATGGCGAAGCTGGTGTTGATATGCAGTGTGCCGTTGTTTTGGGATTTCCGCGTTCCGATCCTGATCGTCGTCATCGTGATCGCGTCAGTCGGATCGCATATGAGCGGCAAGCTCAGGTACTACTCAGTGGTTTACCGTGAAGTGATTCCGGATGCTTCGGGACCGGGAGGGAAGAAGAGCTCAATATCCAATGTCCAATGACCTTCACTTCATCGTTGGACATTCCTTGTTGAGTTCACTCTAAAAAGTAGCTATCGGTGATTTTCTGAG
>CAZFHS010000036.1:0-69455 GCA_964518955.1 uncultured Gemmatimonadaceae bacterium
CATGACTTCCGTAACCAGTTGGAATTATTCAACTTCTAACGGGACAGTACTGATCGCAGGTTGGTGATTTGAGATTGCAGGTTGGTGGTGGGGTTTGTTTAGATTGTATTGCCTTCAATGGGTACGCACCGCGAACGCGGAGATATTTGATGACAACGTTGCTCTGGATCATTGCCGGTGGGATCGTGATGAGCGCGATTGCGCTCGTCGGCAGTCTCACGCTCATAATGAAAGAGGATACCCTCCACAAGATCGTGCTGCCGCTCGTGGCGTTCGCGGCCGGCTGCCTGCTGGGTGGAGCGTTTCTGCACATGCTTCCGGAGACGATCCACGAAACGGACAACCACCTGGAGCCGTTCCTTTGGGTTTTGGCCGGGTTCGCAACGTTTTACCTGCTCGAGCAGTTTTTGCATTGGCACCATTGTCACCGCGACTCGTCCGAGTGCAGCAAAAAACCGCTGGGCTACTTGATACTCATCGGTGACGGCCTGCACAATCTCATCGGAGGACTGTCCGTCGCCGCAGCGTTTGTTATGGACATCCGTCTTGGGATCGCCGCCTGGTTGGCTGCAGCAGCACACGAAGTACCTCAGGAGATGGGCGATTTCGCCGTTCTGCTACACAGCGGATGGAACAAGTGGAAAGCATTGATTCTGAATGTGATTTCCGCGTCTACGTTCCTTGCTGGAGGGTTGATCGCGTATGCCGTCTCGTCGCGAATCGAGATTTGGTTTCTCGTCCCATATGCGGCGGGGAATTTCATCTACATCGGAGCATCGGACCTCGTTCCTGAGGTCAACAAACAGCGCGACTTGAAAGGAAGCACGATTCACTTCCTTTCGTTTTCGGCAGGGATCGCGCTCATGTATGTCGTAAAACTCTTCTTTGGGCATTCGCATTAAGAACGGAGCCAGTTCCAGAGCTCCACGATCGAATTAGCGAGGCTGTCCGACATGACGAAACCGACCGTCCAATTTCTCGGTGCAGCCGAGACAGTGACTGGATCCAAGCACCTGATTTCAGCGAACGGCAAGAAGGTCCTGCTCGATTGTGGTCTGTTCCAGGGCTTGAAGGCACTACGGGCCAGGAACCGCGCAGCGCCAGATTTCCTGCCAGCCGACATAGATGCGATCGTGATAAGCCACGCTCACATCGATCACTCCGGGTATCTGCCGCTACTCGTCAGGTTGGGATTCTCAGGGCCGATCTACTGTACGCCGGCAACCGCCGATCTGCTGGCCATCCTATTGCGGGACTCCGCATACCTCCAAGAGGAGCATGCAGCTCACGCCAACCGGTATGGCTACTCGAAGCACACTCCGGCCGTACCGCTCTACACCATGGAAGACGCGGAAGCGACGCTCCCGTTGCTGCAGCCCCAGATGTACCGCGAACCATTCCCAGTCGCCGATGACATGGAAGCAGTGTTGAGGTGCGCGGGCCACATTCTCGGGTCAGCGACTGTGGACCTGCTGATAGGCGGCAAAAAAGACACGCGGGTCGTATATACCGGAGACCTAGGACGGTGGGGCCGTCCGATCCTCAAGGATCCTACACCCGTATCCGAAGCTGATATCCTGTTGGTGGAATCCACTTACGGTAACCGCACCCACCAGGAAGATCCTGACTCCGACCTGGCCCGTGTCGTCACGGAAACCGCATCCGACGGCGGAGCGATAGTCATTCCAGCGTTTGCAGTCGGTCGTACCCAAGAACTTTTATGGCGGTTGAAGCAGTTGGAGGACGCCTGCCGCATTCCGGTTCTGCCCACCTACATAGATAGTCCCATGGCAATCAACGTGACGGACATCTACCGAAGGCACCCGGAGGAACACGACCTCGAGATGGCCACGTTGATGGACGCAGGCAAGTCTCCTCTCAAACCGAAGCTCTTCGCCGCCGCGCGGACTGTCCAGGCCTCAAAAAAGGTGAATGCGCTCGAGGGTCCCGTGATCATAATCTCGGCGAGCGGGATGGCTGGCGGCGGGCGGATTCTACATCATCTCAAGACTCGCCTTCCTGACCATCGCAATACGGTGCTGCTTACTGGCTTTCAAGCGGCAGGCACTCGCGGTCGAACGATTCAGGAAGGAGCCGACGAGGTAAAGATCCACGGCAAAATGGTGGAAGTGCGTGCGAAGGTCGAGACTGTGCATGGGCTCTCGGCTCACGCAGATAAGGAAGAGGTGCTGCGATGGCTTTCGGGCTTCAAGAGTGCGCCGAAGCAGGTGTATACGGTGCATGGTGAACCAACGGCCACAGAGGCAATGGCGCAGAACGTCCGCGAGCGGTTGGGATGGAGTGCGAAAGTCGCTAAGGATGGAGAGGTAGCTGAGCTGGGGTGACGGGTTTCCAGTCATAAGAAGGGACCAGCCCTTGGGCCCGCCCCTTCTCATTGTTCACTACCTCATTCGTGCCCCGGTTCTCCGGGGTGCTAATCACAACCCCCCGATGATCCCGGTCAGCGTCGCACTCGGGCACATGGCACTGGTGGCGAGATCCAGGTCGGGTTTGTAGTACCCACCGACGTCCTGCGCGGATCCCTGAGCACCGTTGAGCTCCGAGACGATCGTCTCTTCGTTCTCCTCCAATGCCGCCGCTATCGGCTTGAAGCGCTCGGCTAGTGCCGGGTCTTTATCCTGATCTGCAATGGCCCGCGCCCAATACTGCGCCAGGTAGAAAGTACTCCCACGGTTGTCCAGCTCGTGGACTTTCCTGCCCGGCGACCGGGCGTTATTGAGGTAGGCGGCGGTGGCCGCATCCAACGTCTCACCCAAAACCAGGGCGCCCGCATTGTCGAACTGCTCGCCCAGGTGCTGGAAGGAAGCACCCAGGGCCATGTATTCGCCCAGGGAGTCCCACCGTAGGTGTCCTTCCTTCTCGAACTGCTGAACGTGCTTAGGCGCCGACCCGCCGGCTCCGGTCTCGAAGAGCCCGCCCCCATTAAGGAGGGGAACGATCGAGAGCATCCGGGCGCTGGTACCGATCTCCAGGATTGGGAAAAGGTCCGTGAGGTAATCCCTGAGAACGTTGCCGGTCACCGAGATCGTGTCTTCACCTCGCCGAATCCGCTCCAGAGAAAACTTCATGGAGTCTACGGGAGCCAAGATCTCGATCTGAAGTCCGTCGGTGTCGAACTCCTGCAGGTAGGCCTCGACCTTCTTGATCAACTGGGCATCGTGGGCCCTGGTGTTGTCGAGCCAGAATACGGCCGGAGCACCCGTAGCCTTAGCTCGCCGTACCGCGAGCTTCACCCAATCTTTGATTGGTGCGTCCTTGGCCTGGCAGGCACGCCAGATGTCGCCTTCCTCAACGGCGTGTTCGATGAGTGTGTTCCCGTCGCCATCCACAACCCGCATCGCCCCGTCCGCAGGAACCTCTACAGTCTTGTCGTGCGATCCGTATTCCTCTGCCTTTTGCGCCATGAGACCCACATTGGGAACGTTCCCCATCGTGGTTCGATCAAATTGGCCGTGAGCCTGGACATCCTTGACCATGGCGTCGTAGATCCCCGCATAGCTGGAATCGGGAATGACGGCTTTGCAATCCTGGAGCTCTCCGGCTGCGTTCCACATGCGTCCCGAGTCGCGAATCATGGGGGGCATGGAGGCGTCGATGATTATATCGCTCGGAACGTGGAGGTTCGTGATACCTTTGTCCGAATCCACCATTGCGATGTCAGGGGCATCTTCCAAAGCGGCCTGAATGTCAGCTTCGATGGCCGCGCGCTGCTCTTCTGGGAGGCCCGCGATCTTATCAATCACGTCGCCAAACCCGTTGTTGGCGTCGACGCCCAGATCTGCGAAGAGGTCCGCGTACTTGGTGAATACTTCCTCGAAGAACACCATTACGCAGTGCCCAAAGACGATGGGGTCGGAGACCTTCATCATCGTGGCCTTCATGTGAAGCGAGAACAGTACGCCCTTCTCTTTGGCATCTTTCACCTGTTCCCTGAGGAACTCCACCAATGCCTTTTTGCTCATGAAGGTCCCGTCGAGGACTTCACCAGCCTTGAGAGGCAGAGATTCCTTGAGCACCGTTACCGTCCCATCCTCGGACACAAACTCGATCCGCGCCTCCGTCGGCGATTCCAACGTGACCGACTTCTCGTTGCTCCGGAAGTCGCCGGCGGTCATATGCGAAACGTGTGATTTGGAATCCTCAGGCCATTCCTTCAAAAAGGGCCGAGGCGGGTTCGCCTTTGCGAAATCCTTCACCGATTTCGGGGCGCGTCTATCCGAATTCCCCTGGCGCAACACCGGGTTCACGGCGCTTCCCTTTACCGTGTCGTAGCGCTCCTTGATGGCGCGTTCTTCGTCATTGGCTGGATCTTCCGGGTAGTCCGGAAGTGCATATCCCTTGGCCTGAAGCTCTGCAACGCACTCCTTTATCTGGGGAATGGAAGCGCTAATGTTGGGCAGCTTGATAACGTTGGCTTCCGGTTCCTCTACCAACAGCCCCAGCTCGGCCAGGTCATCGGAGACCTTCTGTTCCTTAGTGAGATGATCCGGGAATACCGCGAGTATTCGTCCCGCCAGAGAGATATCGCGTGTCTCGACCGGCACTCCGGTAGCGCCGGCGAAGGCGCGGATCACCGGCAGAAACGCATAGGTCGCCAAAGCCGGAGCTTCGTCGGTCCAAGTGTAGATGATAGAAGGTGACTTGTTCATGGTATCGCTTTTCTCGAAAGGGTGACTAACCAATCAAAAACCAAAACCGACCGTTCTCTTCGGCCGGTCACTCCCGGACCCGGCCAGGACCATAGTCTCGGCAGGCTGAGAACGGCAGGGTCATGTTCATTCCGACGAAAGACAATATAGCGGAAGGGAAAGGTGACTGGGCTCGAGGTGCCTCATCCTCCAGGTTGGTGCGGCCTCCTTCGACCACCTGGCGGCGAATCCGACATAAATGGTCTCATCCATCGACCTTCCATTCCACCGGGGCGCATGCCGCGTTGGAATTCGGCTTCGAGTATTTCCGCCTGTTCGAGCGTGAGTACTGCGCGTATCTCAGCTTGGATCGAATCGTTGATCGCCCGGAGGTGGGGCATGAGTTCCTGAAGCACCGAATCGGCGCGCGGACGGCTGCTTTCGAATATCTCAGATATCTGGGTTCGCTGCTGCTCCGTTAGGTCAAGACGTGCGAAGGGTCGCGGTAGTTCGCCTGGCTGTCGAAACGGCCGCGTCGGTTTTTCGCGTGACGCGCGCACCCGCTCCGCGGCTCCGCCTGCAAGCACCCCCACCACGAATATGACGACTATCAGAACTGCACCCTGAATCCGAAGCCTCATAGCTGATTCACCGCCGGCACTCATTGTATCTCCTAAAATGCTTCGAACAGCTCGGCTGTCGTTGGCATATCATTGTTGCGGATTCCCTGGGCCAGGAGGCTAGGCACGCCAATCGCCTCAGCGATCCCTGTTGAATCCTTGGCGTAATCAGCACTACCCGCACCTTCCACGCGCAACAGGATTCCAGCTGAAACCATCGCGATCACCGCAGCAGCAGCCAACATCGGCCGTTTCCACTGCACGAGCTGGTTGAGTGGACCGCCCGAGGCTCGGCGCTGGGCCAGCTCATCTGACGCATGTTCCAGAATCGAGCCCACCAAAATATCGAAACGGTCTTGGTCACGCATCGGGTCGAGCGCGGAGAAATCGATTCGATCGTCATCCATTAGACTGCTCCTTCAATGCGTTCGCACCAAGCAGTTCGCGGAGTTTCTTACGCGCCGCGAATAAATGCTGTCGTGCCGCACCTTCGGACAAACCAAGCGATTCGCCGATCTCGCGATGTTTCCAACCTTCGAGATCATGTAACAATACAACCTCTCGTTGCACCTCGCTAAGCTGACCAATCGCTGCTTCCAACACCCCACGTAGTTCTGATCGCTCGGCGTCGCGGTCGGGACTGAGGGGACTAGCGACACTAATTGTATCGAGCGGCTGCGCCGTACGCACGCGGCGATAATCCCTGTAATTGCGCGCGCGGTTGCGCACGATCTGAAGCAACCACGCAACGAACTTCTCTGCCTGGCGGCACTCCTCCAACTTCTCCAACGCCTTCACGAACGAATCCTGGCACACATCTTCCGCATCCATCCCGTTCCCCAAAATCGCCAGGGCAACCGAATACGCCGCTCTGTAGTGCCTCCGCACTAGAGCCTCGAACGCCGCGGATTCGCCGCGGCGGGCCCGCGCCACCAAGGAGGCGTCGCCTAAATCGACGACTGCCTCTGCCACCCCACCCTACCGGTCCGGGCACCTGCCGCGGCCGCTGACAATCGGTCTCCATATGGCGACCGGTTGTTGGCGGTTGCTGAAATAGAAGACATTCATCCACCCAAAAACGTTAGAGATGCGTCTTGTGTTCACCCTTCAGGGTTCTCACTACCCACCGATCCAATGATATGATCCACAATCCCCACAAACAAACCTACGCACCAACCTGTCATGCTGTTGTGAGCCGCTCGTGAGGTGTTGCTGGAATCCGGTGGCTATTGAGGTGAACGGTACGTTAGGAACATCTGACGTGACGATGAGGGGTAGCTGTCGGATTTCAGCAATGCCCATGAGTTAACCCAACTAGTCCGCATTACTGTGGCGGCTGAGGATGGGTGCTGAAGATCTCAGGAGCGTAAGGACCGAATGGAATGAGAACAATCGTTTTGGTCGCGGCCTTTGCCGTAGCACAAATTTGCCTCCTATCGCCACTCTCGTCACAGGAACAGGAAACGCGAACCATTCAGGGAATTATACGCGACTCTACGAATGGCGAAACGCTACCATTTGCTTCCGTTGTCATTCCGGGCACCAACATCAGCTCGAATTCCAACAGAGACGGGTTCTTCACGTTGATCGGAGCGCCGGCAGATTCGTTCACACTCCGTGTGGTATTTCTAGGATACAGAGCGACAGAATTCCCGGTTCCGGCAGATGCAACATCGGGGATGTTGACTGTAGACATGGCACCAGTGGTATTCGAACTCACGGGAATCACTGTCGTTGCCGAAGAAGCTCAGATGATAAATACGGTGAGGGAGATCAGCCGAGTCTCGGCCTCTCCAGAGGTGATGGCGGTACTTCCCAGCGTCGGTGAGGCGGATGTCTTTCGATCTCTGCAATTGCTTCCAGGGATAAGCGGCACGAACGAGAGTTCGTCCGGGCTCTATGTGCGTGGCGGCACGCCAGATCAGAACCTGGTGCTGCTGGACGGCATGACCGTATACCATGTCGATCACTTTTTCGGCTTCTTCAGCGCCTTCAACTCCGAAGCCATCAAGGACGTTCAGGTATACAAGAGTGGATTCCCAGCTCTGTACGGTGGACGCGTGTCGAGCGTTGTGGACATGACTGGAAAAACCGGTGATCCCGACGAGCCGCATTTGTCTCTTGGAGCGAGCCTCTTGAGCGCAAACGCCTCAGCTCAAATCCCTCTCTTCGGCAAAGGCTCCATCCTGTTGTCAGCCCGTCGATCGTATACCGACTTAATGCGGACCGGGCTCTACTCGAGCATCTTCAACATGTTCCAGGAAGACACGACGGCCTCCGCCCTCTCCGGCCCTGGAGGCATGCGCGGCATGGGCGGCATGGGGAGTCGGTTCGGAAATGCGAGCTTCAGTAGTCACCAACCCGACTTCTACTTCTATGACCTAAATGGGAAGATCACATACCGGCCCAGTTCTAGAGACGTGTTGTCAGTCAGTCTCTACAACGGCCAGGATTATCTGGACAACTCACGGCTACAAACCCGAACGCTCTCAACCCAGAACACGACCTTCAGCCGAGGGATAACGAACGACATCACCGACCTGACCGATTGGGGAAACAAGGGTGTAAGCGGCAGGTGGGCTCGGCAGTGGCATCCGCGTTTCTATTCGGATGCTCTCGTTGCCTACTCGGAATACTTCAGCGACTACCGACGGAACACGGCTATCGAGACGATCGACGCCGACGCGGACACCCTGCTCAACACCCGCGCCTTCGGTTCTGAGGAGGACAACCACGTAACGGATCTCACATTCCGCCTCGACAACGAACTGCAAGTCCTGGCGTCTCACAAGATTGGCTTCGGTGGATGGGTAACCAAATCGAACGTGGATTACATGTTCATGCGAGACGACTCGCTCACCATACTGGACCGACATCAAGAGGCGGTGCGTGCCGCCGGATATCTACAAGACAAGTGGAACGTGTTCCCCGCTCTGGAACTCACGCTCGGAAGCCGTTTCGCGTACTACGATCTGACCGGAGAGACCTACCTCGAGCCCCGCGCTTCCGCGGCCTTGAACCTTCCCGTAGGTCTCACGGTCAAAGGTGCCTATGGGCTGTATCATCAATTCGTAAACCGAGTGGTGAACGAAAACGTTACTGAAGGATCACGCGATTTCTGGCTGCTCTCCGACGGCGACTTGGTTGACGTCACCAGCGCGAAGCACTACGTGCTCGGGGCCAGCCTAGACCTGGATGATTACCTGTTCGACGTAGAGGTGTACCGAAAGGACCTCGACGGGCTCTCCGAGTTCTCGATGCGCTACCAGCGCCCTGGAAACCCCGACCCGCTCAATCTCTTCTTCGCGGGTACCGGCGTAGCGGAGGGCATCGAGTTCCTCGCGCAAAAGAAGTACGGGACCTACACAGGCTGGGCTAGCTACACTCTATCACGAGTGGAGCATACGTTTCCCGACCTGAATAATGGAGAGCCTTTTCCAGCGCTGCACGACCAGACACATGAGTTCAAGATCGTGAACAACGTATCACTGGGCCGCTTGAACTTTTCGGGTACTTGGGTTGCAGCAACAGGAAGGCCCTACACAGCGCCTGAATCCGAGTACGCGATCACGCTGTTGGACGGTACCGAACAGAACTATATCCATGTTGGGGAAAAGAACGGCCTGCGATTGCCGGCATATCATCGCGCCGACGTCGCCGCTCATTACAGGTTCGACCTCGGTAGGTGGACCGGTGACATCGGCCTTTCGGTGTTCAACCTGTACAATCGAACAAACGTCTGGTACCGCCAATTCGATCTGTCGGAAACACCGATCCTGATCAATGACATGAACTTCCTGGGAATTACTCCAGCTATCTCAGTGCGCTTCGAGTTCTGATAGGAGCGAATTGAAACTATGCACAGACGAAATCTCTCAATGATACTCGGCGCGGCCCTCATCGCGGGCTGCGACAACACCTCCACTGAGCCCGAAGAAGCAGATCTGGTAGTGGTGGAGGCCTTTCTCTTTGCAGGCGAACCGATCGACGACATTCGTTTGACTGAGACTGTCCCTCTGTCCGATACCATCGACGCTCCGCCGATCAACGATGCGTCAGTGATGTTATACAAGAATGGCATCACATACACACTCGTTCCGACCGGGGATTCCGGCTATTACGCGTACCCGCGGGACGACCTCACCATCGAAGTAGGGGACACAATAGGGATCGAGATCTCTTACAACGGCACCGTGGCAACCGGTGAAACCGTTGTTCCTGACGCGCCAGTAGGCGTCGGCATCGACCGAGACACCTTGTTTGTGCCGGAATTCGGTGTCGGCATGGGAGGAGGAGGCTTCAACCGTGAGAACTCCCAGCTCGCCGCATCGTGGGATAATCCGGACCAGCTGCTGCATTACGTCGTGATCGAATCCTTAGAGGACAGCGCCGAGGCGATAATCCCCGATGAGTTCCAGCGGTTTGGGGACAGGTTCCGGCTGGTCGCACCTCCCACAACGAACGACTACCACTTCGTCAACATGATGGCCTTGCGAGACCTAGGCAGACACATGGCAAAGGTGTACCGTGTGAATGACGAATACGCACAGCTGTACGAAAACCGTACCCAGGATTCGCGCGACCTGAACGAGCCGCCATCGAACATCACCGGAGGGTTGGGTGTGTTCAGCGCATTCAACAGCGACAGCGTGTTCTTCACGGTAGCCCGAGACAGCAGCTGAGCCAGCACACCGGATCCGTATTCCTGTGTTGTGACGCCTTCCCACCTTCGTCATACACTTTTGGGTGAGCGTCGGAGTTTTCCCGGAGGAGAACACAACATGTGGCACTCGCGCTTGACCTCTATCACGGCCGGCCTATGTTGCGCCTTCCTGATTTCCTGCAGTTCGGCTGGCTTAGGCTCACGCACCACCCTCGCTCCAGAAGGTCTCGATCTTTCGGGCTCCTGGATCCTGAACGTCGAACAAAGTGACAATCCCCAGGATGCTGCGGATGAACGTTTGCCGGTCATGGTCGAGGGAGGCGGCCGCCGCCGTCCTATGGGCGGAAGGGGTGGGCGAGGAAGCGCAATGGGAGGAGCTTCGAGCCGTATCGACCCACAGCGAATTCAGCAGACGATGAGGATGGCCCAAGCTCCCAGACGCATCGAGGTCGACCAACGAGACTCGACAGTGACTATCAGAGACGGAGTTGGTCGTACATTGATGCTGCACACGAACTGGAAGAAAGTCAGCCAGGAAATCGAGAACGGCGGCGAGGTCGACACCAGGGCACGTTGGCAAGGTAGAGAACTCCAAGTGGAGCGGGAAGTCCACCTGGGCGGTAAAATCATGCAAAAATACTCGCTCTCGCCTGACACCGACCGCCTGCACGTTGAAACGAGTCTCGAGATGGGCCGTAGCAGACAACCACGGGTGTTTCACTTCGTGTACGACCCGGTGCCGGATCGACCGTGAACGACCAGTTCTGAAGCGCCTAACAACAACGACCCCAGACCTGTCTTAAGGTCATGAGACTCACAGCGTATCCATCGGTATCGCGGCATACGACCTGGCTTGCCGCCCTGACCATTGCGGTCTTCACAGCCACTGCAGAAGCCCAGGTAGGCATTACCACAGACATAATCACCGGTGTCGTGGTTAATGCCACCGGAAACCCGTTGCCCAACGTAGCCATCGAGGCAATGTCTCTCGAAACCGAGATCACGCGGGCAACGCGTACCGACGATCGTGGCCGATACACGATCCTCTTCCCGGATGGCGGCGGACAGTATCAGATGACCGCCCGCATGATCGGGCTTTCACCAATTCAGGCAACTCTGGCGCGCTTCGCC
The DNA here is from genome assembly GCA_964518955.1 of uncultured Gemmatimonadaceae bacterium. GTDB lineage: Bacteria > Gemmatimonadota > Gemmatimonadetes > Gemmatimonadales > GWC2-71-9 > JBDGYW01. Next base: position 11,064 of record CAZFHS010000036.1, read on the forward strand.
GACGAAGACCGAATCGTCTGGGACATCCGGATGGCGGAACAAGCGTACGTCATGGATGAAGTGGTTGTCGAAGGAGCAATTCAACCGGTGCGCGTGCGCGAGCAGAGGCAGCCTGGCGCGGTTGAACGCAACCTAACACCCAACCAAATCGCCAATCTTCCGATTGACGCCTCTGACTTGAACGTGCTTGCGACACTGGTACCGGGCGTGGTGCTGATCGATGCAACGGATACCACCGATTTCGCATTTTCGGTAGCCGGTCAGCGTCCCGACGCCAATGCAATCACTCTCGACGGAATGATGATCGCTTCAGGGGAAGTGCCGCAGGAAGGTGTGCGCAATACACGTGTCATCTCGAGCACGTACGACGTTTCGCGGGGCGGGTTCAGCGGCGGAATGGTTGCGTCGACCACCAGAAGTGGCAGCAACAATGTCCAAGGCTCCGTACGCTACAACCTTCGCGACGATGCGCTGGCGTTCGAATCCGGCGAGGCCTCGGCATTCACCTCGGCATTCACGCAGCACCAGATGAGCGCCGGTGTGGGCGGGCCTCTGGTTCCGAACCGGCTGTTTGCGTACCTGTCAGGATCGGCCCGAATGCGGTCTGATCCATCGGCTACACTGGCGTCCGCGACCACGACAGATCTCGATCGGCTGGGAATCGCACAGGATTCGATAGACCGGTTCATCGATGTCGTGGACGCGATTGGCGCCGGGCCCGACTTTCCCCGCAGCGACGAAGACAGATCAAACGACAATCTCTCGGCGATGCTGCGGCTCGACTACCTCGTTTCGTCCAGCCACACGCTGTCGATGCGCGGGGATTGGCGTGGCTCCAACCAGGAACCGACCCGCGTCTCCGCAACTGGTTTGCCAGAAACCGGCGGGGCCAACGAGAACGGTGGCGGCGGATTCATGAGTAGCCTTTCGTCCAGGCTCGGCGTGCAGCTGATCAACGAAATGCGTTTCGCGTATTCCCAGTCTGATAGGGCGGCAGATCCGTACATGTTCACGCCGAGTGGCCAGGTACGCATCGCCTCTCTGCTCGACGACGGATCGGTCGGCGTCAGAAACGTCTCATTTGGCGGAAACACGGGAATGCCCACCTACTCGACGAGCAAGTCGATTCAGTTCACCAACGAGTTGTCCTGGCTGCCAGGCAGGGCCAATCACCGGTTCAAGGTCGGTGCAACTTACATGCAGCAGCAGTCGACGAGCGACATGGGCCGCAATAGGCTTGGCACCTTCAGGTACAACTCGCTGGGTGAGCTGGAGATCGGCGTCCCGGTATCGTTTTGGCGGACTGTAGTGTCAGACGAGCGGGAGAGTTACTCGTCTGACTACGGCTTCTACGCAGGAGACGTGTGGCGGCCCTCCCGAGGTGTGCAGCTCAGCTACGGATTGAGGTTGGAAGGCTCCTCGTTCAGCAATCCGCCTGAGCACAACCCTGCGCTGGAGTCCTCTCTGGGTGTACGTACCGACCGCCTGCCATCCGAGTGGGACGTGAGTCCGCGCGCCGGGTTTAGCTGGACCATCGGTGGGCAAAGCTTCATGACCGCGCCGGATCTGATAGTGCGGGGAGGCATTGGGCGGTTTCGCAGCCAGATTCCTGCGACGTTGGTTGCGCAGGCCCATACCGCCACCGGTCTTTCGACATCCGAGGCAGAGCTCGTCTGCGTGGGTTCCGCCATACCGACACCCGACTGGTACGACTTCAGCTCCGATCAGGGCTCGATACCGAGTTCCTGCATCGGCGCAAGCACTCCCTTGGAGTCGGGTGCGCCCAGCGCAACCGTATTTGGCAACGGTTTCGGTGCGCCCAAAACCTGGCGGGCTTCGCTTGGAGTACAACGAAACCTGACACCACTACTCAGCCTGTCAGTGAACGCCAGCTACGCCCGCGGGGTGAGTCAGTACGGATTCCAAGATCTGAATCTCGATGTCAGCAACGTCTACACCCTTCCGGAGGAAGACGGTCGGACCATGTTCATAGCGCCTGACGAGATTGTGCCGGAGACGGGAGCGATGAACTACACAGATTCACGGATCGATCCGGCGTTTGCCCAGGTGCTCGAGATCGAATCAGATCTCGCATCGGACACCAAGCAGCTTCAGGTAGCATTGAGTGGAATAACGCGGTCCGGGATCATCTTGCAGACAGCATACACCTGGTCGCGCGTGCGCGATCAATCGTCGCAGTCGGTTCGAGGCGGGCGCGGTGGTATGATGATGGGTGGAGGGGGCACGCGGGGCAGCTTGAGTGGCACAAACACCGCCGGTGACCCGAACATTCCTGAGTGGGGCCGCAGCAGCTACGAGCGCCAACATTCATTTCTGGCCACTGTAAACTATCCATTCGGCACGTCGGTCGAATTGACCGCCATCGGCCGGCTGACGTCGGGGGCTCCGTACACACCGATGGTCGGTGGAGACGTCAACGGTGACGGTGCTCGGAACGATCGGGCCTTCATTTTCGATCCCGAAACGTCAAGTTCGCTGATGTTGTCAAGTGCAATGCAGCAGCTGATCGAAACGACCTCAGCAGGAGCGGCTAGCTGCCTGCAGGGCCAGTTCGGTCAGATCGCGGATCGGAACAGCTGCATCGGTCCTTGGGAAGGATCCCTGGATCTTCAACTGAACATCCGGCCGAACGTTTTCGGGTTGAACCGCCGCCTGTCAATCTCCATCGCAACGGAGAATATGCTGCGTGGAGTGGATGAATTGCTGCACGGCTCCGACGGTGCGCACGGTTGGGGACTCGCGGCTAGGCCGGATCAGACACTGCTCTATGTGTCGGGATTCGATCCAGCGACCAACAGTTTCGAGTATACGGTGAATGAGCGATTCGGTGTCACGAACGCCCGAGGCAACGCACTTCGCCAACCGTTTCAGATCGGCATTCAGATGCGATTCACGTTCGGGCCGGACCGAGGGCAGATGGCATTGGACAGAATGCGAGGCGCTGGCGGTGGGCGGATGGGCGGCGGAGGCGGCGTTGGCGCCATGTCTGGTGGGGGCAGGCCCGGGGGCATGGGCGGCGGAGGCGGCATGCGCGGCATGCTGGGTGATCTGGGAACTCCCGAGGAGTTCCTGGAACGGTTCATGTCACTGCTCGCCGACCCGCCTTCGGCCGTGTTGGAGCTGGCTGACTCCTTGGACCTGCGCCTGACGGACGACCAGGTAGCTGCAGTCACCGCGATTCGGGACACCCTCGTGGCTCAACATTCGGCACTGGCCAGTGGCCTCCGCGCACAACTGGACCAGCAGGGCGCAGCCGACGACCCCCGCGCACTTATGGCTCTGATCAGGCCGTCGATGCAGGAAGCGAACGAGAACGTTCAGCACAGCGTTGAGACCCTGAAAGAGATTCTCACCAACGAACAGTGGAATCTGCTTCCCGAAGAGGTGCGCGAGCCACGCGGTGCATTCGGCGGCGGGCAGCGGCGTCGACCATGACGGCTGCCCATCAGGTCGGCCGTTCCCAACGTCGTACACTATAAAAGCGTACTTTATGGTAGGAAGACGGTTGAACCTGCATATTGGTTCGAGGAAAAGACGCAGAAGTGAACAGTTGAGAGACTAGATGAAGCGACGAAGCATTCAAACCATTGCCGCAGTTGCTGCTTTAACGGCGGCATGCAATAGCACTGAGCCGGATGCGGAAGAGGTATTTCGCCTTGTTCCGCTTTCCACTCGTGACATCACCGTCCAGGTTGAAGCCGCCGGGACCGTCGAGCCGGTGACGACCGTCGAGGTCAAGTCGAAAGCGTCGGGTGAGATCTTCGAAATGTTTGTCGAGATCGGTGACGAGGTCCGCTTGGGCGAAATGCTGTTGAAGGTGGACCCGCGCGTGCCGGAAGCCTCACTCAGGCAGGCGGTCGCAGATTCCGCACTGGCCCAGGCCCAATTGGAGACCGCCGAGTCGCAGTTGCGAAGGGTTGAGGCACTGCACGAAACGCAGTCTGTGACGGAGGTTGACTACGAAGACGCTCGCCTGGAACTGGCCAGGGCGCGTGCAGAGGTAGTCGGCGCCGAACAGTCAGTGGAGAACGCGCGCATCTCGGCGGAAAACACCGAAGTGAGGGCGCCAATCACAGGCGTCGTGATCGACAAACGAGTCGAGGAGGGTTCAGTCATAACCTCCGCCACCGGCGCGAGTGCCGGCTCAGTTCTTCTGACCATGGCTAACCTAGACACGGTTCAGGTGCGGTCATTGGTCGATGAAACCGATATCGGGAGGGTCGCACCGGGATTGCAGGTTACGATCAGGGTCGACGCATACCCGAACCGTCCATTCCGCGGACGTGTCCAGAAAATCGAGCCTCAGGCCGAAGTCACTTCGAACGTGACCATGTTTCCGGTGCTCGTGCGCATTTCCAACGAAGATGGGCTGCTTCGTCCCGGAATGAATGGCGAAGTCGACATCTCCATTGGCCGACGCCGCGAGGTTGTCGCAGTGCCGAACAACGCACTACGCACGTTCCGTGACTTCACTTCTCCCGCTGTCGTGCTCGGACTCGATCCGCAAGCTGCCAGGCAGCAACTGATGGAGACACGTCCAGAGGGCCTCATACGTGGACTTCAGCCCGACAGTGGTGCGCCGCGGTCACCGAGATTGGATACTCCGGGCGATTCCGGGAGAAGGGGCACTGGCCGGGGTTGGAGAGATATCGAACTCCCAGAAGGTGTGACTCAAGAGCAGGTTCGCGAGATAATGATGCAGCGCCGCGAGGAGGGTGAAGAATCTCTCAGCGCCGATCAGCGTGCGCTGTTGGAACGGATCGGCATAGGTCAACGCCCGCCCGGCGGAACGGTTGGCGGCAGCGCACCGAGCGGGCCTGAGGTGTCGAGTTCAAACGATCCGCTTGCCGCAAATTTCATCGTCTTCGTTGTGCGTGACAGTGTACCGATACCAGTATGGATTCGCACGGGACTCACCGACGAGACCTACTCCGAGGTGCTCGAAGGTGTCACCGCTACTGACACAGTTGTGGTATTACCAAGCCTGGGTACGCCGAGCAGCGATGACGGGCCGCCAATGCGCGGCATGGGTAGGGGAATGGGAGGCCGCCCGCCACCCCGATAGGCTCACAACCACTCTTTGACGCTAAGAACCGTCCAGGATTCACCGGCAGACTTGGTGACCCGGACGGTTCTTTGTATCTTGGCACCCGAACATCATCGAGATTCAACCGGATTGACTGACTGCTTTATGACCGATCGTCCCAGGCGCATCAAGTTTGAGAACTTCGAAATCGACCAAGACCCCGGGTCGCGCTGCACCAGCAGAGTGGTGCTCGAGTGGGATCCCGGAGACGCGTACATGGGAACCGCGGCAGGTGAGGATTCGCTGCGTGGCCACCTTCGGAGCGGAGCAGAGGCTACTGCCCATGCGCTTCAGCTAGCCTCGGGCGGCACAGTCGAATTGGACGTCCTGGCAATCAAGGCGATCGAAGGCTTCGACACGGTGCTGGTGATCGTAGCGATGAAGAGTGAAGCCGCAGAAATCAGTGAGCGCCTCTCGGGCTCATGTCTCATGAATGGCGAACCGCCCAAGAGTGCGGCAATGGCTGTATTGGATGCAACAAACCGGCTCTACGGTCACGCACTGCATAACTCTCAAACCAAACTCAAGCTAGTCCACTAACGGGCTCTGTCCCCGTACGCTTCGGCCGCAAAGCCCTCCATGATACCGGCCGGAGGTCTGCCAATACCCAGTGCACTCGCCATGTAGCGCATGCCCTTGTCGATGTGCGTGAAGAATGCCTTATACCCCTCGCACAAGTAATTCAGGCCGGACTCACCGTCGGACGTCTGTGAGATCCGGTTCTTCGGGCAGCCACCGTTGCAAACGAACTTCACATCACACTCCTGACAGTATTTCGGCAGCGATGCGGCCTTTGACATACCGAACACACGCTGTTCCTGCGACCCGGCCAGTTCGGTTAGCGGTGTCTCAATCACGTTACCGAGCAGATATCGAGGTTCGACATAGTGATCGCAGGAGTAGAGATCGCCGTTGTGTTCGAGTGCCATGGCGGCACCACAAGTCTCCTCGAACAAGCACAGACCTGATCTCTGTCCGGTCCACGCGGCAAGCGACACGTCGAAGAGCTGCACGAAAACCTTGGCCACATCGCGTTGCACCCACTCGTTGAATATGGCTTTCAAAAACTCTCCATACTGGCGCCCGCCGACCGATCGGTCGGTTACACTCGTGCCTTCCTGGTAGCCCGTCTCGTTGTCGAGCTGCACTATCGGTATGAACTGCACGAACTGGGCGCCGATATCGTCGCGCACGAACCGGTATACGTCCAGCGGATGGTCTCCGTTCGCCGCGTGCACTGTAGTGAGGACATTGAACTGCACCTGGTGTTTCTTGAGGAGTTCAACTCCAGCCATCACCTGTTCGAACGTCGCCCGACCTCCTTTGTCAGTGCGGTAGGCGTCGTGTAGATGTTCGGGGCCGTCCACGCTAATTCCGACTAGAAACCCGTTCTCACGAAGAAAGTGGCACCAGTCGTCATCTAGAAAGAGGCCGTTCGTCTGCAACGTGTTGAGAATTCGCACGCGATCCCGTGCATTCTCCTGTTGATACCGAACCGCACGCTCGAAAAACTCCAAACCCATCAACAGCGGCTCCCCGCCCTGCCATCCGAAAGTGATCTCGGGGACGGTCTGCGACTGTATGTAATCTCGCGTGAACTTCTCGAGCACTTCATCGCTCATGCGGAATTCCGACCCGGGGTAGAGTTGCTCTTTGGACAGGTAATAGCAGTACGAACAATCGAGATTACAGATCGGGCCGCGTGGCTTGATCATGACGTGGAAGAACGTTGGGATTGCCATAGTGTTACTATGGTGAAGATTAGGCGTCGACGCCAGTAAGGAGCTTTCTTCATGCCCAGCCCATTCGACCGCAGGACTTTTCTGAAGACGCTCGGTGCGGGATTTACCGCTGCTACCCTGACCGGCACAGCCGGATGCGCCCGCGATATCGATGAGCCGCAACCCAACTTCGTCTTCTTCTTGATCGATGACCTGGGTTGGGTCGACACCGGAGTGTATGGAAGCTCCTTGTACGAGACGCCCAACATCGACCGGTTGGCCGCCGAAGGCATGCGTTTCACCGATGCTTATGCCGCGAGCCCCGTGTGCTCCCCGACTCGCGCCAGCATAATGACTGGCAAGCACCCCGCTCGACTCAACATCACCGACTGGATCGGCGGCAGTCAGCGCGGTGACCTCCTTCCGGCAGAGTACGAACACCAACTGAACTTCGAAGAGGTGACGATTGCTGAGGAGTTCAGAGAGGCCGGGTACGCAACCGGTTTCTTTGGCAAATGGCACCTGGGTGACGCGCCGTTCCTGCCGGATTCGCAGGGGTTCGACCTGAACGTTGGCGGCACTGCTGCCGGGCAACCGGCGTCGTACTTCTATCCATACAAAGCTGAGGAAGACAGGAGCGATTTCTGGGATGTACCCCATTTGGAGCAGGGAGAAGAAGGAGAGTATCTGACGGACAGACTGACGGACGAAGCGATCAGCTTCTTGGAGGTACAAGGAGATAGCCCATTCCTCCTTTACCTGTCGCACTACGCGGTCCACACGCCCATCCAATCGAAGGAAGAGCTGACAGAGAAATACCGAGAGAAGATTGAGTCACTACCCGATCCAGATGGCCCCGACTTCATCGCCGAGCACGACCGCGCATTTGTCAAACAGCATCAGGATCACGCAGGCTACGCGGGGATGGTTCAGAGCGTCGACGAGAGCGTGGGCCGAGTGCTCGATGCGGTCGAAAGGCTCGGAATCACCGACAACACGATCGTGATCTTCATGTCCGACAACGGCGGTTTGACGACGATCGCAAACAGGAGAAGCGCCCCCACTGCGGTCCTGCCCCTTCGAGCGGGAAAAGGGTGGTTGTACGAGGGCGGTATCCGGGAGCCCATGATCGTCAAATGGCCGGGAGTGGTAGACGGGGGGAGTATCTGCTCCGAGCCGGTGATCAGCACCGATTTTTTCCCGACGATGCTGGAGATGGCGAGAATCGGGCAACGCCCGAACCTGCATCAGGACGGATTGAGTCTCGTGCCGTTGCTCAAGGATGACGGGGCCCTCGACCGCAATGCACTCTACTGGCACTTCCCGCACTACCATGGCTCGGGCAACAGGCCGTCCGGCGCGGTACGTGCCGGTGACTACAAGCTCGTGGAGTGGTTCGAGGACGGGCAGGTCGAGTTGTACAACTTGGCCGAGGATATTGGCGAGTCTTTGGATCTGAGCGAAGCCATGCCTGAGAAGGCAGCGGAGCTGACCGAGATGCTTCACCACTGGCACATTGCGGTTGATGCGAATATGCCGCGGAGGGACGCGGAGCGAATGGATGAGGAAAGACGATGAGCGAGGTGACACTTCGGATCGCTTCCCCTCCGCTCGGCCGATATGCAGTCTTTTTGGCTGTGGCCGCGAATGCGTTAGCCTGCTCCTATACACCTGAGGTAATCACCCTCGCCACAAACGGCGGCTGGTGCTGGTACCAGGACGAACGTGCGATCGTGCACGAAGGAATCCTTTTGTTCGGCACAGTCGCTGGCACCACCGCCCGCGGAGTCGCTGCAGGCGACGTGACCGTTTTATCGTACAATCTCGAGACCGGTGAAGCTGCGAGTTTCGAACTGCACGACCAACTCCAGTCAGACGATCACGACGTTCCGGCGCTGCTGCCTCTTTCGGATGGTCGGGTGTTGGCCGTTTACTCGAAGCACGGTAGCGACTCGTACAGTCGTTACCGCATTTCGGAGCGACCGGGCGACATCTCGGCGTGGGAGCCGGAACGCTCGTTTGACTGGGAAGCCGGTGCTACCTACTCCAACCTCCACCGCCTTACTGCCGTCGGAGGCGGAACAGGTCGGATCTTCAACTTCTCCCGTACTGTCGGCTTCAATCCCAACTGGTCGTATTCAGACGACGAGGGAGCAAGCTGGTACTACGGCGGGCGCCTGCTCAGCTGGACGCGTGAGGACCTAGAAAACGATCCCAAGTTCACGGGCATGGACGGCACTCGGCCGTACGTCAAATACGCCTCGAATGGACGCGATGAGATCCATTTCATAACCACCGAAGACCACCCACGTGCCTATGACAACGGGCTGTGGCACGGGATCATCGAGTTCGGCGCCGACGGAGCGCGAATCACTCATTCCGACGGGACGCTCATTGGGCCATTGAGTAGCGAGCAGACAACATCCATCAGGCCGACTGATCTGACTCCAGTCTTCGGGGGCGACGCAGACAACGTGGCGTGGACGGTCGATCTCGAACTGGACGGACGCGGATATCCGTACGCAGCATTCAGCATCCAACACGGTGACGGGAACGTGCGAGTCGAGCGAAGGGCAGGCGGTGAAGACATGCGTTATGGCTACGCCCGGTGGGACGGCCAGGGCTGGCAAGTTAACGAAATCGCGTACGCCGGCACGTCGCTCTACCCGGGCGAAGACGATTACACCGGACTGATCGCCCTCGACCCCTACGATCCTGACGTGGTGTTCATCTCGACCGACGTAAATCCCGATACTGGTGAACCGTTGATCAGCTCGGCGGATGGAAAGCGCCACTACGAGATCTACCGCGGCGAGACTGCGGACGGCGGGAGAACCTGGGAGTGGTCTGCTCTCACAGAGAACTCGGCGGCCGACAACCTGCGGCCGTTAGTGCCGAGTTGGGACGGTGGGACAGTTGTGTTGTGGCTGCGAGGAGCGCTAACAACCTATACCGACTACGACACCGAGGTAGTGGGGATGGTGTTTGGGAACTAGCCGCCGACCCTCGCTGTCGTCGTCTCCAACAACTCCAGCTACAACCCCGCCAGTATGATCTGAAACTTCCGCACAACTATCACGTTATGATATATCATATGTTGATATAAATGCGGAGCTACGATCACGATGAGAGATGCAAAATCCAGCATTACCCCCGCGATGTTCCACATACTGCTTGCACTGAGTGACAGCCAGCGCCACGGGCTTGGCATCGTGCGTGAGGTGGAGGAGCGTACTAACGGCTCCGTTCGGCTCGGGCCCGGCCTGCTCTACGGCTCGATCAAGAAGCTCGTTGCAGCCGGTCACATCGAGGAACCGACCTCGCGTCCTCCGCCGAGCCGTGACGATCCGCGCAGGCGCTACTACCGCATAACACGCAAAGGACGCTCGGCGCTCGAGACGGAGGCCACCAGGCTCGAACAGTTCGTGGGAATTGCGAGAGAGAAACGCGTACTCAAAGGATCGGGAGCTGTCTGATGTCCGGCGATCGGAAACCTCGGCGGCGGCGATGGTCAGAGGTGGTGTACCGTATGCTGCTGTTCCTGTATCCGACCCAGTTCAGGCTCGAATACGGCACCGGGATGGTCGAGACGTTTCGCGACCGCTGGGATATCGAAAGGGAGAGGGGCGCGTACTTCGTGGGATTGCGAGTTTGGACGTTCGCACTCCGCGACCTGCTGTCTTCTTCGCTGCGAGAATGGCGGTCCCAAACACGAGGGCCGAACAAACCAGGCAAGCAACCTCTAGCTCCAAAACCAGGGAGCATTTTGGAGGTTGTTCATGACATCTGGCGCGACATCCGTCATGCTCTCCGAGGCTTCTCCAGGAATCCCGGGTTCGTTGCCCTCGCGATACTCACGGCGGCCGTCGGCATCGGAGCCAACGCCGCAATCTTCAGCGTAGTCAACAACGTCGTTCTCCGTCCCCTGCCGTACGACCAGCCGAATCAGCTCGTATTTATGAGGGAAACCTGGAACGATTTCGGATGGGGGCCCGTCTCATACCCCAACCTCGTCGATTGGCGGGAGCAGAACGATGTCTTCGAGCATCTCGCCGCATTCGAGTGGACGAGCACGAGCCTACGGCACTCAGGACCACCGATCCGTTTGGAATCCATAAGTGCCGAGGCAAACCTCTTCGAACTGCTTGGATCACAGCCGTTCATCGGCCGCACGTTCGCAACTGGCGAAGACCACGTTGGTGCGCAACCAGTCGTAATACTCAGTCACGTTTTCTGGGAGCGGATGTTTGCTTCAGACCCGGCTATCGTCGGAACGGCGCTCACCCTGAACGGCGAGCCGCACGAAGTCATAGGAGTAATGCCCGAGGGATTCCACTTCCCCGCGGATGCGGAAAACGTCGATATCTGGCTGCCGATCAGGCTGACTCCAAGCGCCATCCATGATAGAGGTCACCATAGCCTCGCCGTAGTCGGGCGCCTGGCACATCACATCAGTATCGAGGCAGCCGACCTGCAAATGGATGGAATTGCCGGCAGGATCTCCGAGTTGTATCCGCAGATCCAGGGTGGGGGAGGCGTGTGGGTCAGGCCGTTGCACGAGGAGATAGTGGGCAACGTCCGCCCGCTGATCCTCATTCTCTTTGGCGCCGTCGGATTGGTGCTGCTAATCGCTTGCGCCAACCTGGGCAACATGATGCTCGCGCGAGCCACGGACAGGAGCCGCGAGGTCGCGCTTCGGTCGGCGCTCGGCGCGGGACGCCGGCGCCTCATGAGAATGTTCATTACAGAGAGCCTGCTGCTCTCGTTCCTCGGTGGCGCCCTGGGTGTTGTGATTGCCCACACGAGCATCGATGCCCTGATCACATTCGGTGGCGCACAGATTCCACGTTCGGACTCCATCGGTTTGGATGGCAGAGTCTTCGGATTCCTACTCGGCGTTTCGACACTCACGGGACTGCTGTTCGGTCTCGCACCTGCCGTGTTCGCATCGTCGGGCAACGTGGTATCCGGGCTTGGCGGCACCAGCGGCCGAGGCGGGTCGAGTCGGAGACGACGTTTGTACCGCAACGGGCTCGTGGTTACCGAATTCGCACTGGCGTTCGTTCTGCTGCTTGGCGCAGGACTGCTGGTCAGGACGCTTGCCAGCCTCGAAGATGTCGAACCCGGGTTCGTTGAAGACAACCTGATCACCATGCGGTTGTCCCTCGCGGCGGACAAACATCCGGGCAACAGCGGGACACGGTTCTACAGCGACGTGCTGAATCGTGTCGAGGCAATACCGGGTGTATCGAAGCTCGGAATGACCTGTAGGATCCCGCTTCAGGGTTGGGGTCACAGCGGCAGGTTTCAGCTCGACGGCGTTCCGTGGGGAGCACCCGGCACCGAGCCACACGCACACTGGAGGTACGTGAGCGCGGGCTATTTCGAAACAATTGGAATGCGAATGGTGCGTGGGCGCGGGTTCGCGGCAGACGATGACGCGGATGGGCTCCCGGTCATAATCATCAACGAAGCCCTGGCCCGGAGGTATTACCCGGACAAAGACCCTGTCGGCAAGATCATCCGAATGCCCACCGCTCCCGAACTGTTTCTGAACCCCGAAGAGCGAACCATGATGGTCGTCGGAGTCGTGAGCGACGTGCTGGAGTCGGGATTGCACAGGCCGCCGCGCCCAATTCTGTACTTCCCCTTCAAGCAGATCGAACGGTTCGACCTGCTCGCAGACATGAGCCTGGTGGTGCAAGCAGCATTACCGACCGCCAGCCTTGTTCCGCCCATTCGGTCGGCGGTGCAAACGCTCGATCCCGGGCAGCCCGTATATGACGTGATGACGATGGACCAGGTCGTGTCCGAATCCCTTGCGGGCAGGCGCCTGACCTCTTGGCTGTTCGGCAGCTTCGCGGTGGTGGCTCTGATATTGGCACTGGCGGGCATCTACGGAGTGGTCTCATACCTCGTGGCGCAACGAACAAAAGAATTCGGCGTGCGCGTCGCCCTGGGTGCGAGTCCGAAAGCCGTGCTCACAGGGGTGCTGGGGAGCGGGGCGGCTCTGGTCGGGATCGGCCTCGTATTGGGCATCGCGGCCGCGGCGGGATTGTCGCGCCTGATAGGTGGAATGCTCTTCGGTGTGACGCCCACGGACGTACCCACTTACGTCGGCGCGTCGCTGCTTCTGTCGGCGGTTGCGCTTGCCGCCTGCCTGGTACCAGCACGCCGAGCGATGAGGGTGGATCCGGCGGAGGCGTTGAGGTTTGAGTGAGGCATCGTAAAATGGTCATGACCAAAATACGATGGATGCGAAAATGGTAAGGCTGCGGATTCCGATTGCTTCGGAATGTCTGGCAAGCCAATTGTCGTGTCCGAGCGGATGTTGCTGCCCCAACTGCCTCGCCAACCTTACAATTACGGAATTGACTTCCGTTATTGTAAGACTTAGAATAGGTGCGTGATTAACCGACAGTCGGCCGATCTGGCACAACAACTGGCTCGCGAGTTCAAAATCGTTGCAGTGGTGGGCCCTCGACAGTCAGGGAAAACCACGCTTGCCCGCGCCGTCTTTTCAACCAAGCGGTATGTCGGCCTGGAGGAGCCGGACAACCTGCAGTTCGCCCGTGAAGATCCACGCCGTTTTCTGGACCAATATCCCAAAGGGGCGGTAATCGATGAGGCTCAACGCTGCCCCGATCTATTCTCTTACCTGCAAGGGATAGTGGATGAACGGAGCAACTCGGGGCAGTTCATTCTGACGGGCTCGCAGCACTTTGGACTGATGGAGAGCATTACCCAGTCATTGGCAGGTCGGGTCGGCTTCCTACGCCTACTTCCGTTTTCATTGAATGAACTGCAGAGCGCAAACTGCGCCCCAGGTTCGGTCGACCTCATGCTCTTCAAGGGCGGGTATCCACCTCTATACGATCAACCAGTCGTGCCCGAAAGGTGGCTGGATGCTTACATAACAACATACGTGGAGCGGGATGTTCGCCAGTTGATCAACGTGCGCGACCTCAGTGCGTTTCAACTCTTCATGCGACTCTGCGCCGCGAACGTTGGGCAGATGCTGAACGCCTCGCGCTTGGGCGGAGATGTGGGTATTGACCAGAAGACTGTGAGAGCGTGGATTGGGTTGCTCGAGAGCAGCTTCATTGCGTTTCGGTTGCAGCCTCACTTTCGCAACTTTCGAAAACGCCTAGTGAAAACGCCAAAACTGTACTTCTATGACACAGCCCTGGCTGCGCGTTTGCTGGGAATAGAATCGCCTGAGCAACTTGTAACGCACCCACTGAGAGGTGCGCTGTTCGAGAATTGGGTGGTCGCTGAACTGCTCAAGGGAAGAGGGGCTCGAGGGAAGAGCGACAACCTCTTCTTCTGGCGTAGCCACATCGGACACGAAATCGACGTGCTCGCCGATCGCGGCGATCTACTCCTGCCGATTGAGATCAAAGCCGGCACTACGATTGCATCAGACTGGTTCGCTGGCCTTCAAAAGTGGCTCGATCTCGCAGGTTCGGTGGCGGGGCAACCGACGCTGGTGTATGGAGGTCGGGCTCGGCAATCTCGCAGGGGCATCAATGTGCTTCCATGGAACGAGATCGACTGCCTCGCCAACGAAGTGTAAGCCTAGAGTGACCTTCCGTTACAGCTGCTCCAGCTTCTCCGTGATCATCCGTATGTGGCTGTATTCTTCCTTGATGATGGTGTTTACCTTGCCGCCAGAAAGATCACCCATCACCATGTCGAGAGACGTGTAGAACACCACGGCATCCTTCTCACGAGCCAGCGCAAATTCTAGGACTTCCTTGAGCGAGCTGTGCCTGTCGGCAAACGTGGCGACGTCCTGTTCGCTGGTGAAAACCTTCCTATTCGCGACCGCCTGGAGATACAACTCCACCTCGCCATATGGATCCCAGGTGAGATCCTTCTCGTTTGCGTCCCGCATCTGCGTACGCAGGTCACTGAAGATCTTGATATGCCCGTTTTCCCAATCAGCCAGTTCAGTAAGGAGCTTCTTTGCATCCTGATCCTTAGCCAGTTCGGCCGAGCGGCGATAGAACATCTCGCCGTTTTTCTCAATATCGACTGCTATGGTGAAGATCTCGTCTATGTTGAATTCTTGCGGCATCTTCTCTGTACCTTCCCATGAATAGGCGGTTCGTATTCGACCCGAAACATACTCTGACTTGTGTTCTCGTGGCGAGGGAGCGGCGTGTGTCAGCGTCCATTACTTGCCGTCAACCACATAGCCAAACCCCTGCCCCGCAGGATAGCTTCCCTGACATGCAACCGCACCAGGAGCACCCATGAGCGTACACTTCGATCGCAGAGATTTCATGAAGACCGTAGGCGTCGGCGCGACGGCGTTGGCGTTGCCCGGAATCAAGGGATGCGCCCCCGGGGAACGGCCGCCAAACATCGTCTTCATTCTCGCCGACGATCTGGGATACAACGAGCTTGGCTGCTACGGCCAGGAGAAGATCCGAACGCCCAACATAGACAGGATCGCGGCCGAGGGCATGCGGTTCACCCAGCACTATTCGGGCAGTCCGGTTTGTGCTCCATCGCGTTGCGTTCTTCTGACCGGCAAGCACACAGGCCACTCGTACATCCGCGACAACGACGAGATGAACGAACGCGGAGACGTCTGGCACGACCCTGAACTCGAAGGTCAGCGTCCGTTGCTTCCCAACACCTTCACGATGGGGACTATGCTAAAGCAGGCCGGATACAAGACCGGAGCGATCGGCAAATGGGGGCTCGGCGGGCCCGGGAGCACGGGCGCACCTAACGCACAGGGCTTCAACCACTGGTACGGCTATCTCTGCCAACGCGTCGCTCACAACTATTATCCGACTCACCTGTGGCGGAATGGAGAGAAGGATATGCTGGAGGGGAACGACTACTTCTATCCCCACCAGCGGATGCCTGAAGACGCCGACCCGAACGACCCTGCATCGTATGAGCCTTACAAGGGCGAGACGTACTCGATGGACCCGATGGTGGAAGAGGCGTTGGGTTTCATTCGCGAGAACCAGGACGACCCCTTCTTCCTCTACCTGCCGTTCCCTGTGCCACACGTGTCGATCCAGGTGCCGGAGGAGTCATTGGCCGAGTACGAAGGCCAGTTTGATGACGAACCGTACATCGGCGACAGGGGTTACGTGCCGCATCCCGCTCCGCGCGCCGGCTACGCCGCTATGATCACGAGGATGGACAGTGAGATCGGCCGCATAATGGCGTTGATAGACGAGCTCGATCTCGACGACAACACGATCGTGTTCTTCACGAGCGATAACGGGCCAACCTTCAACGGCGGCACGGATTCAGAGTTTTTCGATAGCGCCGGCGATTTTCGCGGTCTCAAAACCCAGCTCTACGAGGGCGGAATACGGGTGCCAATGATAGCTCGGTGGCCGGGACACATCGAGCCGGGCACGGTTTCCGACCACCAGTCGGGCTTCTGGGATTTTCTGCCCACCTTTGCCGGGCTCGTGAACATGCAGCCGCCAGGCGATACGGACGGGCTCTCCTTGCTTCCGACGCTGCTGGACACACACGGACGGCAGCATAGCCACGAGTACCTATACTGGGAATATCACGGCAGGCAGGCAGTACGGATGGGAGACTGGAAGGCGCTACGCCATGGCGTGGACCAGCCGATCGAATTGTACGATCTCGCGACCGACATAGGTGAACAGCATGATGTGTCTGGTGAGTACCCTGATGTCGTTGCGCGGATCGAAGACATTATGACCAACGGGCGGACGCCGTCGGAGTTGTTTCCGCTAGACCGCGGAGAAGAGTGAGGGCGGGGAGTAGGACGGAGAGATCTGGTTCGTGCAGCGAACAGCGAGCAACGTACTGGCTGGTGACCGCTGCACGCTGCTCGTTGTTCGACATAGAACCACAATTCACGCAAGAAGCTCGACGTAACATCGTTTCAAGGAATGCGCCGTGAATCTCAAACTCATCAAACGATATGTCGGCATCCCAATCATACTCGCCATCATTCTGATCATGCGGTTCGGGTGCGAGCGCGAGCAGCCTGTCACGTTTCAGAGCGGTTGGCACATGAGCCCCGACCGCCGCTGGGTCGGGCCGAACTTCTGGGCAAATCGCCTGCAGGATTGGGCCGTCATCAACAGGAGATTGGTGTGCCTCGAATCGCGTCCCATGCGTACGGTCCATCTGCTAACCAGGCGACTCGGCACTGCCGAAGGAGAATTCGAGACATCTCTTCAGTTCGGCAGGGTGAGGTTGCCCACGGAAGACTCCACCGTGAGCAGTGCAGGGATTCTGTTGGGCGCAGGTGCTGACCTGGATTATCGGGCCGCCTCTCTCATTCATCACAGTCACGGACCGTCTGCGGGATTGTACGCAGGGGTAGACTCGCGAGGGTTCCTGTTCCTGAGTGACTTCGAACGAGAGGACGGGCTGATCGCATCCAGCACCGAAGCTCTGCCGTCAACTGAGAACGTCGCGTTGACCTTGGAGGCACGCCAAGACGGCGGCGGCTATGTCTTGGACATGGTCGCGTTCTTGCCCGGGGAATCAGGCGACACCATCTCTCTATCGGTACCCGACATTGGCAATTCCCGCCTGGTCGGAAACCTCGCTCTCGTATCCAGTTCAGCATCGCACAACGGCGCACGGTTCTGGTTCGCTTCCTGGCAAATGGACGGCAGCAAGCTAGAAGCACACAACTCCCGTATGGCGGGACCCGTCATTGGAAGTCAACACACTCTGAGTGAAGGCACGCTGAAGCTCACGGCGCAGTTCATGCCGCTGGGCGAGATGGACGGAAAGTTGACCGAGTTTCAGGTCGCGGATGGGAGTAGCTGGAATACCGTTGCCACCGGCGAAGTCGCCGAGCCTGGCTTCACAGCCACATTCAGGGTCGAAGATTGGGACACTGCCGAGGATCGTCGGTTTCGAGTTGCATATCGGCGCGCGGTCGGAGGGGCGAGCCTGCAGCACTACCACTACGGAACGATCAGGAAGGACCCAGTCGACAAGGCAGAGATCGTGGTCGCTGCGTTCACGGGCAATCACAACGTCGCCCGCGGCGTGGATCGCGGTCAGTTCCCCTGGGATTGGGGAGTTTGGTTCCCACACAACGACATAGTCACGCGCGTCGGTGCGCACCAGCCCGATTTCCTATTCTTCAGCGGCGACCAGGTGTACGAGGGCGCGAGTCCCACAGCTGCGGACTTCGAACAGCCGTACGAGGACTACCTGTACAAGTGGTACCTCTGGTACTGGGCATTCGGAGAGCTGACCGCCGAGATACCCAGTGTATCCGTTCCCGACGATCATGACGTTTTCCATGGGAATATCTGGGGAGCAGGCGGCAGAGCGACGCCACCGGGCCTAACGGGCGCCGCGGCTCAGGACGAGGGAGGTTACAAACTGCCGGCCGAGTGGGTGAACATGGTTCAGCAAACCATGACCAGCCACCTGCCCGACCCCTACGACGCCACTCCTGTCGAGCAGGGAATTGGCGTGTACTACACCGACATCCTCTACGGCGGAGTGAGTTTTGCCGTGGTCGAGGATCGCAAGTTCAAGTCTGCACCCGCAGGTCTGCTCCCCGCCGCGGACGTCTGGAACGGCTGGGCGAGGAACAGGAGATTCAACGCGACTTCCCAGGCCGATGTGCGAGGCGCGCAACTGCTTGGCGAGAGGCAACTCGAGTTTTTGGATATTTGGGCCAACGATTGGAGCGGCGGCACCTGGATGAAAGTGCTGCTTTCTCAAACACTGTTCGCCAATGTCGCGTCGATTCCCGATTCCGCACTGAACGGCTCAGTGATTCCGTCGCTTCCGATTCTTCCGGCTGGGGAATACGTGGAGGGCGATCGCAAGGTGTCCGACATGGACTCGAACGGCTGGCCGCAAACAGGGCGCAATAGGGCTCTGCGAGCCATGCGCAAAGGGTTTGCGGTTCACCTCTCGGGCGACCAGCACCTCGGTAGCACGATTCAGTACGGTGTTGACGAATGGGGAGACGCGGGCCACGCGCTCTGCGTTCCCTCGATCGCGAACTTCTGGCCGCGTAGATGGTTCCCTCCGACGCCGGGTGAGAATCGCGATCCGAGCGCACCCCGTTATACGGGTGAGTTCGAAGACGGCTTCGGAAACAAGATCACTGTGCATGCGGTTTCGAACCCGCACCAATACGGGCGAGAACCCGCGCAATTGCACGACCGGGCACCTGGGTACGGCATCGCACGGTTCGATCGGAACACCAGGGCTGTGAGCTTGGAAGCATGGCCACGCTGGGCAGATCCGACAGCAGGTGACACACCCTATGCCGGTTGGCCGGTGACCTTCCAGCAGCAAGACAATTACGGACGGACGCCCGCAGGATACCTGCCTACGCTCGAAATCACGGGTATGGAAAACGCTGTGGTTCAGGTCGTCGACGAGAGTTCAGCTGAGATTGTCTACACACTCCGCATAACTGGCAATAGCTTCACACCGGTGGCGTTTGGGGAAGGGCCGTATACGGTGAATGTTGGCAGCGGCGCGGCAGATGAGTGGAAGACGTATGCGGGAATGGTACCGACGGCGGAGGTTTCTGGGGAGACGGTGGCGGTGGAGTTTTAGTGAGCGGCCCAACAGACGTCACGGGAATGCTCCGCGAACTGACTCGCGGTGATCGTGACGCACTCGATCGCCTGATCCCCGTCGTCTATGACGAACTCCGGCGGATCGCCCACCGACAGTTACAAAGCGAGCGCAGCGGACATACACTGAATACGACGGCATTGGTGCACGAGGTGTACTTGAAGCTGGTGGACACAAAACGTGTCGAGTGGCAGGACCGTTCACACTTTTTCGCGATGGCCGCTCGGTTGATGCGCCGTGTGTTGATCGACTACGCACGCGCCAAGAAGCGTGAGAAGCGCGGGGGTGGTGCCGTCACTGTGCCGCTCGACGATGCGCTGGGGATCGCGAGCACGCGCCCGGACGACCTGCTTGCTCTCGAAGATGCACTGACCAGGCTCGAAGCGAGGAACGAGTGCCAGTGCAGGGTGGTCGAGTGCCGGTGTTTCGTGGGTTTGTCGGTAGAGGAAACGGCCGAGGCATTGAGCACTTCCCCGGCAACCGTGAAACGGGACTGGGCCTTCTCTCGAGCCTGGCTCAACCGAGAGCTCACAGGCGCAGAATCCGACCCACCATGAGCGACGAGCCCGGACCACCCACCGACGACTGGAGCCGACTCGAGGAGCTGTTCGCCAGGGCGTTGGAGCTGCAGCCAGACGAACGCGTGACTTGGGTCAATACGGCAGTCGACGATGTGGATCTTCGCTCCGAGTTGATATCGCTGCTCGAAGCTCACGAATCGTCAGGCCGGTTCGATGAAGTCAGGGAAGAGATCGGTGCGGTCAGCGCGGGCGGTTCAGAAGATGCGCCGTCAACTCCGATACCAGATCGTATTGGGCATTATCGAACCCTCGAATCCATCGGTCGCGGCGGCATGGGGACTGTGTACCTCGCCGAGCGTGCGGACGAACAATTCCAGCAGACTGTGGCACTCAAACTACTGCGCCGCGATCTCGAGACGGAGGACTTGCGTCAGCGTTTTCTCGCCGAAAGGCAGATTCTTGCCCGGATCAACCACTCCAACATCGCCCGGTTGCTGGACGGCGGGATTACTGATGAGGGCCAGCCCTATTTCGTGATGGAGTACGTGCAGGGCATGCCGATCAGCCAGTATTGCGACGATCATCGGCTCGACGTCGTTCAGAGACTGAGATTGTTCCTCGAAGTGTGCGACGCCGTGCAGCATGCTCACCGGAACCTGGTCGTACATCGCGACATCAAACCAGCGAACATACTCGTGAACGCCGATGGAGATGCAAAGCTCCTCGACTTCGGGATCGCCAAGGTACTCGACGCCGAAGCACTTCCGACGGACTCGGCGCAGACGCAGACGGGATACCGGCTGCTGACGCCCGACTACGCCTCACCGGAGCAGTTTCGGGGCGACGCGGTCACGACCGCGAGTGACGTTTATCAGCTTGGGTTGCTGCTCTACCAGCTACTCACTGGGCATCTGCCTCGCCCTTCCGAATCAGGATCAGACCAACCTCCCGCGCCAGGTTCTGTGACGCGGGAGCTCGTGCGACCGTCAAACGCCATACATGGCACCGACACGGGGATCCGGGAAAGGGACCACACGTCACCCGACGCTGTCGCAATAGCTGCGGCCACAATCGCTGCGGCGCGATCGACGACGCCCGACCGTCTACGCCGCCATCTAAGTGGCGACCTCGACAACATCGTGTTGAAAGCGGTGCGAGAGGAAGCGGAACGTCGATATGCCTCAGTCGAGAGTTTTGCTGAGGACCTCCGCCGTCATATTGCCGGCCGTCCGGTCACCGCCCGTCCGGAACGGATCGGGTACGTAGCCACCAAGTTCGTGCGGCGCCATCGGGTTGGCGTCGCCGCGTCGGCAGCGATCCTGATATTGCTCGTGGCGTCCCTGATCGGCATGACCACGACTGCGCGACGGGTTGCCAGAGAACGCGACAGGGCGCAACAAGTCTCATCGATACTGCTCGACATGTTTGAGAGCGCGAGCCCGGATGTCTCCCGTGGCGATACGATCACGGTCGTCCAGGTCCTCGATCGCGGAGCCGAGCGCGTGCGGACCTCGCTCGGTGATTCGCCCCAGTTGCAGGGCACCATGCTTGGCGTGATTTCCGACGTGTATGACGACCTGGGTCAGCGGTCGGAAGCCGCAACGCTTGCCCGCGAGGCTTTGGACATACGTTTGTCATCGCTGGGACCGGAGCACCCCGAGACTATCGCTAATCTCAACCAGCTTGCCTCGTTGCTGTCGAGGAGAGGCCAGCTAGACTCTGCGCTGATGTACTCCGAACGTGCCGTCGAACTGGCAGGTCGGCATCAAGCAGGAACACTTCTGCATGGGTTTGCACTCAGGACACACAGCTATTCGTGGCAGCAGAAGGGAAACATCGATCGTGCCCTCCCTCTGCTCGAGGAGAGTGTGACCATTCTCAGGAGACTCCCGGGCGACAGCGCCCAATTGCAGCTCGCAGCTGGTTTGGTGAACCTCGGGTGGATCCACGAAAATCGGGGACAGCTCGATTCCGCTGTGTCTAAGCTGCGAGAGTCCGTCGCGATCCGCCGCGCTTTGATGGATCCGACCCACCCGACACTCGCATACAGCGTCGCCAATCTCGGGGAAGTGCTCAGGAAAACCGGCAACCTGGCCGAGGCGGAGCCGCTCGTGGTTGAGGCCTTCTCCATCCGGCGGCAGGTGTATCCCCAAGGACACCCGGAGATCGCCCTTTCCCAAAGCACCTACGCTCGGTTCCTTGTTCAGAAGGGAGATCTGGCAGGAGCCGAGGAAAACTACAATGAGGCCCTCGCGATCCTTCTTGGGGCTTACGGCCCTCAGCACGTCGGCGTGGCGCAGCTCCAGAATCGCCTCGGTTTGTTTTTCCTTTTTCAGCGCGGAGATGCCGCCGCCGCCGAACCTTTTCTCCGCGAGTCAGCGTCTATCTTCGCAGGGCTACGGGGCGCGTCGGATCCTTGGACTCTCATCATCGAGGGCAACCTGGCGACTGCGGTATTGGCACAGGACAGGAATGCCGAGGCAGCCACGATCCTCGGGAGGGTGATCCCTGCATTGGAGGCCGCGTACTCCGAGACCGCTGGGATACTGGTGCGGCCGCTCGTGGACTACGGAGTGGTGTTGACGCGAATGGGTCTGCTGGACGAGGCGGAGACAGTGCTCCGCCGCGCGATTGCAATCGAGCAAGTAAGAGATCCACAGGGTGTGCAGAACGCCCGTGCCGAGGTGGCACTCGGCGTGTGCCTGCTCGAGCAAGGGAGCCTGAACGAGGCCGAGACCCTGCTGGTCGGCGCCCGCGAAACCCTGGAGGCGAGCGAGGGATCCGACCCGTACCTAAACATGGCGGTGAGCACCCTGGCAACTTTGCACGAACGCCGAGGGGGGCGGTAGGGGGAGGAGCGGTTGCGGTAGCGGGGTTGGTCGAGTTTCGGACTCGCGTATTCTCTGCTCAGTACCAGCGCCAGCCTATGGCATAGTACTGGGGAGGTGCACGTCGACGTACTGCGCCTGCAAGCTGCCGGTGTCCGGTAGGCGGATCTGTCCATGCACGCGAAGAGCCCAGGCGACACTATCCTCGGCTCTCCCGGTGAAGCTTTCAACAGCACCCAGCTGGTCCCGCTCGTGCTAGGCTGACAATCCTACCCTCACCACTCCGGCACCAACTCAAACGTCGACACGAAAATATCCAAGGACCCGGTCCGCATGTCGGTGTAGGCAACCTGGTTGCCGTACAGGTTATTCAAAAACTGGTCGTGCGTGTCGGTGGTCACCCGGAAAGTTTCCCCTTTCGCAATCCAGTACAGATAGACTTCGTAGTGACCCTCCACGTCCGACTCGAAGGCGACCAGATTCCCGTAGATGCTGGGTCTCCGGACAACAGCCCCATTCTCTATGACGAAGGTCGCGTCAGTGGCGACGTTTCGCCCTTGGATCGTCCAGCCATCGGGGCCCAAGGCCTGCCAGACGACCCAAGTACCGCTGGTTGAGGGGAGGCGTTCGTCGAGGCTGGCATCGTCGCTCACCGCTACAGGCATCGCCATCAGGAGGTCGTATGCGAAAATGTCGCGCTGACCGTTCCTAAACTCCTCCCACACCACGAAGCGTTCTCCAATCTCCACGTTCGCGGCCGGAGCGCTGCCGCCCAGCTCGATGGGATTTCCCGACGACCACCCCAGATCGAGATAGTGCACCCGAGTGGAACCGGTCTGACCTTGTGTCCAAACAACGGCATCGCCTTCTATTCGCACCTCACGTGGGGTGTCCACCGCGGAAATGAGTTCAGTGGTGTATCCGGTGTCGATTTCGTAGAGCATCAACCTACCGAGCAGCAACGAGGTGGATTCGTAGGCCGTGTACACAATGAGGTTGCCGCTGACATCGTTGAACTTGTCGTCGGTGCCACCACCGCTGATCGGCTCGGAACTCCCGTTTAACGTGCCGTCCGCGTTCAGGCGTTGGTAGTGGATGTTGCCTAACCCGTATTCTCCGTCGACAACTGTGTAGTCAGTAAACACCACGATCTCACCCTGGCGGTCTGCACCCAGCCTGGGGTTGGTCTCCGCGTCATCCGTAGCCGTCACCTGCTGTTCGACGGACACGAGGACAATTGGCACCGCCTCCCTCTTCCAACTCGGGGCCAGGTCGTACGCCGCATCCGTCACGATGGCCACCGGTGTCGACCCATCAGGCGTCGTCAACCAGATGTCGGACGGGCCGGATGGGAGGCTCGAATACCGCACGAATGCAATCTGGCTACCGTCGGGCGACCATGAGGGTGAAGCATCCAAGGTCCCGTCGCTGGTAGTGATCGACTGCGCAGCGGATCCGTCCGCTTCCATGATCCAGATCTCTCCCTCGACTCCCGGCTTGTATTTGGCGAATACGATCTGACTTCCGTCGGGGCTCCACTCCGGCCCGGCGTCACTGTATGCCTCATCGTACGTCAGCCGAGTCACTCCCGACCCGTCGCTGTTCATCACGTACACTTCCATGTTGCCGTCTCGCTTGCTCTGGAACGCTATCCGGCTTCCGTCAGGAGACCACGAGACCGCTCCGTCGTGTCCCGGGCTGTCTGCTGTCAAGTTCACCTGCCCCGTCCCGTCCATGTTCATCACCCAGATGTCGAACTCCTCTGGGACAGGGCCGTGCGGCCAGCGCACGAACGCGATTTTCGTTCCGTCGGGTGACAACCAGCCCCCATACTCGTCAGCGTCGGTGCGGTTGGTCAGGTTGACCGGCGAGCCACCCACATCGTCCATCGCCCAGATGTCGTAGTCACCGGTTTCCATGCTCTGATAGACGATCTTGTCACCACGCCAGTCAGGGGCGCCATCGTCAACTTCGTTGCTGGTGAGCTGCGTGAGGTTCGTGCCGTCAAAAGAGAAGATCTCATGATCGCCGTCGCGGTTGCTCTGGAAGATCAGAGGCGTGCTGAACACGGGAACTGGAACACTGGACTGGAGTGCCACCCCATAGACACTGAAGCTCGACACCGGGCCGGTCACGGTATGAGTTGCAGCGTCAACCGAGCTCCCCGGCACCTCGGTGCGCGCCTCGCCCGTCAGGTGAACGAGGACCAGATCGCTCTCGCCACTGCCCGCCAGCACGGAGTCCGGATGGTATTGGATCGTGAGGTCCACTGGAGTGGCGAACTCAGTTCCGTCGGGGCCGAAGTCATGAACGGATCCCGGCACGATATCGGGATCGTCAGGATACCCGACTGCCGGTTGCACCGTAATTCCGATTTCACCCGTCAGGGCGTCCGCCGGAACGACGAGCGTCACGTCGCCGTCCAGTGCGGAAACGGTCCCTCCCTCTGAACCCACTACGTGCACCGCTCCGTACTCGATCCGGAACTTGATCGGCAGCGTGCGTCCGTCTTTCAGCGCGATGTATTCACCGGTATCCACATTCTTCAATTCCTTGCCGCTGCTCACCGCGTCCACGTCCGCGAAACCCAGCTCCGTGCCGGCCACGAGCACGCGGATGCGGTATGTTGTCTGGTCGTCGAGCGCGAACTCGTTTGTGTGCCAGTTGACGACATAGTGCTGGTCGGCCTCGACCAAGCGTACCGTTTCCGAGCCGGGTCCGGTGCTCATCGAATAGAGAACCGGGAATCCCGTGGGTTGGGTCGCGTCACACGCATCGCCCAATACAGCGCAGATCTCAACGGTCGGCGAGCGACTGGCGTCGAATCCCTCGGCGTCGAACTCGTCATACGCACTTGGATCGGGCACCGTGGGCGGCAGGAAAAAGAAGTCGGGATTGCCTAGGTGTGCACCATCCCATATCTGGAACAGTGGGGCATCGATTGACGGCCCGGCCGATTGTTCCACGGCACAGCCGACAATCAGGACGGATAGCGCGCATGCGCTGATCAGCGCGGCCAGCGTGGATCGGTTGATGGCTTTCATGGCAAACCTCCGTGTGTGTGACGACGGCTCTGCGAACGGACCGGTTCATTAGCAGCCCGCTTCTCCATTGCTCCTATCTGTTAAGGCGACGTTTGGTGCGCACAGGGATCATCGGATGGGAAATGCGTGGCGACCATTTCGAGGCAACGAACCCTGGCCCTCTTTAGACGCACGCATAAATTGGAGCATGAAACCGCTCAAGCATTTCCCAATATCTGCCCGCTTCCAGACGCTGTTGCTCATGGCACTGCCGTTGGTTGGCTGCAGCACCGATCGACCACCCGAACCCACCTGGTGGAAGGGCAACCTTCACACGCATTCGTATTGGAGCGACGGAGACGACTACCCGGAAATGGTCGTGTCTTGGTACAAGGACCACGGGTACAACTTTACCGCGCTCACGGAGCACAATGTGATCGCGGACGGAGAGATGTGGATCGAAGTCGAAACGAACAGCCAAAGGATGGATGCGTACACCAAATATCTAGAGAAGTTCGGTGAGGATTGGGTGGAAGACGATGACCAGGGCAGTGTACTGCAAGTTCGACTACGAACGCTCGACGAGTTTCGCGGTCTGTTCGAGGTGCCGCATGAGTTCCTGATGATCCGAAGCGAAGAGATTACCGACGAGTTCGATGGCGCGCCGGTACACCTGAACGCCATCAACCTACTCGAGGTCATCCCTCCCCTTGGCGGCGAAACCAAACGGGACGTCTTGCAGAACACGGTGGATGCGGTGCATGAGCAACGGAATCGCACCGGACAACCAATGCTCGTCCAGGTTAATCATCCCAACTACGGCTGGGCTTTGACCCCGGGAGACCTCGCAGCACTCGAGGGGGAACGGTTCTTCGAGTTATACAACGGCCATCCTTCCGTGAACAACCAGGGTGACAACTCGAGAGTCAGTACCGAGCGTATGTGGGACATCGTTCTGGCCGAACGGCTCAGCCAGGGTGGCGAGGTGATGTACGGTGTCGCGGTCGACGACGCTCACTCCTACCACGGTTTCACGTCGCGGCACGCCAACCCCGGGCGCGGCTGGGTGATGGTTCGGAGCGAAGAACTCACCGCGGACGCGATCGTTACCGTGATGGACGAAGGAAAATTCTACTCTTCCACCGGAGTGAGCCTGGCCGACGTTTGCTTCGAAGACGGCACACTGAGTCTAGAGATAGTGGCGGAAGAGGGAGTGAGTTACACCACTCAGTTCATCGGTACGTCGTGGGGATACGACGCCACTAAGTTACTCATCGACGATGAAGTGCTCAGTTCGGCACGCTATCGCTACTCTGACGAAGTCGGGGCAATATTGGCAGAGGAGTCGGGCCTCGCTCCGGGCTTTGCCGTGAGCGGCGACGAGCTTTACGTGCGTGCCAAGGTGATCTCTACAAGGGAAAAGGCGAACCCCAACTACGTAGGTGAAGTAGAGGTAGCCTGGACACAGCCTATCGTGGTGAGGCACACCCCTTAGCAGGTCCTGGCCTTAGACGAAGTCCTGAGGGCTGTGACTAAAACCCATCCCCACACAAAGCATCGGCAGAAGGTGGAGCGTCTCGGCCGAGTCGCGACGGAGGTAGGAACTCGACATATCTCGCGGCCGCCTCGCGGCAGGCCGTTATCGATCCCCGTTCCCGTTTCGCCTCGATGAGTTCGAGAAATGGCCTAGCATAGAGCATACCCATGTTCCGTGACACCGCGTCGATGAGTACGTTTTCATCCGCGTACCCCTCGTACGCATAGGTCTCTAGAAGGGTCAAGCTCAACGTCGCGGGATCCGCAGTCGGATCTTCAACCGGCACGATCCGACGATGCAAACCATCGAGACGAGCAAACCTCTCGAGCCCACCCATCATCGCGCTGGGAATCGTTGTCGCAAAGCAGAGTGGACGCTGCCATCGATTTGTCCTCAACACATCCAACATCACCTGATCTGACGGCGACAGGTAATCCTGCATCGATGGAGTGACCCTGAGCGTGATAGACTCCGGGATCGGGATTCCCTCCTGTATATCCAACTGTTCGGCGGAACCCACAACCGGGACCACGAGCGTGCTGTCAGGCAGCTCACGCGGTGCCAACGCCATCCGTTCCTCGCGACTCATAGAGATTGGGAACGAAGGATCTCTTCCGAGCAATTGGTCAACGAAAAAGAACGTGTTCGCCAACGACCGGTTCACGATCTGCACGTCCGGCCGCACACCTTCCATGGCCTGAACGTACCAGAGCGGAAAGGTGTCGTTGTCTCCGGCGGTAAAGAGTACTGCGTCGGGCGGGAGCCCCTGGAGCATGTTGGCGGCAAAATCCCTTGTGAAGTACCGCCGCGAAGCGTCCTTCGCCGCCCAGTTGGTGGCAAGCTGGGAGACGGGGGCAAGCATCAGCACGGACGCTGCGAGCGCAACCGCTAAACGTCGCCTGCGCACCACGCGTCGTACCACGTCCGCTAACACCAACCCGAACCCGTACGCAACTGGTATCCCGAAGGTCACGCACACGGGCAGGTAGTGGCGATCGAGAGGCCGGAAGAAGTTGGCCGGGATATTGAAGTAGAGCACCGTGACTGCGGCCTGGAGGAACAGCACCAGCACCAACGCCATACCCAAGCGCCAATTGCGACGCCACAGATGTGAGAGGCCCACTACCCCACCCAACGCCGGCAGCATACCGAGAGGCCCAAGCGGGCCGTCCCAGCGGAAAAAGTTGGCGCCCAAGACACGAAACAGGTCGGCTACTTGGACGGACCAGAACGGCGCCTTTCGAGGGAAGAAATCGACGAGGAACCCACCACCCATCATCTCGAGGGACACATAATCCCAGAACCGGGCCAGGTTGCTCGGGTCTCCCATGTTCAGGATGGAATCAGTGGTGGCAGAAATTGGCATAATCGCCAGTTGAGCCGTCAGCCCGACTGCCATCCCTGCCGCGCCGCCCACCCAAGCCTTTGTGTCCCGCAGCGTCAGTGGATGTCGGAGCAGGATCCACGCGAGCACGCCCGGAAGCAGTAAGGCGTTGGTGCGGTGTACGCTGAAATCGAGCCCGATGAGTAGTCCAAGCAATACAAGCCAGCGCCAAGCACCCTGTTGGCCTGCTTCATCCCACCACTTGATCAAGACCCACAGAATCAATCCCGTAAACACCGCCGTGAGGACGTACGGCGTAAACTTGATCGCATGCTCCCACAGAGTCTCACCGAATGCAAGAGTGAGTGCGCCTAGGATCGCACCGACGAGAACAGCGCGAGGATCAGCTTTGGCGACGGTTTCTTTCGTCGGTCTGGCGCTTTGGTTCAACCGAACCGCCGTGATGAAGACGAGTGTTGCCGCGAGTGCGGCGAGAGCGCCTGCGAACAGGTTGAGAACGTGGGCCGTTGATCCTAGTGGTAGCCGGGTCACTAGCCATCCGAGAAGCGTCAGGAGCAGCGACCCCGGCGGCCCCGTGACACCCAGTGTGCCGGCCGCCAGTGAGTACTGGCTCGAATCCCACCACGTGATTGTGGGGTAGGCGGTTTGCCAGAAGACGAAAGCGGTGATCGCCGCCACCGTCACAATGCCGAGTACGCGGCAGGGGAACGAAGTCACGGTCCCCGAGTATGGTGCGTGGATTTGGTCCTGTCTAGGCTAACCTCGCGATGAGAAGTTGCAGGTTTCGGTATGCCGATTGGCTTGCCATACCGGTTACAAAGACCGTTTTTTCGAGGAACCGGCCTCGATTCTGAATAGGTTTTCTCACGATGACGCAAAACGACACAAGCGCGCGCATACCCTCCCGCGTCGGCGACATGACCTCATTCATCGTCATGGACGTGCTCGAACGAGCCAAAGAGATGGAGCGGCAAGGGGTTGATGTCATCCATCTCGAGATTGGGGAGCCGGATTTCGACACTCCCGAATGCGTGAAGGAGGCCGCCTGCAGGGCTCTGCACGACGGGCACACGCACTACACGCACAGTCTCGGCATGATCGAACTCCGCGAGGCAGTCTGCGAGCACTACTCGAACATGTACGGGGTGCCCGTGGACCCCGGGCAGGTCGTCATCACTGGTGGTACATCTCCGGCCATGTTGAGCCTGTTCGCAGTTCTGCTCGACAGGGGCGACCAACTCATCGTGTCCGACCCACACTACGCTTGCTATCCGAGCTTCCCCACGTTCCTCGAGGCCGAACTCGTCTACGTTCGGGTGCTCGAGGATGACGGCTTCCAGTACCGTACGGAAGCCATCCGTGAGAAAATCTCGGAGAAGACGAAGGCGATTCTCATCAACTCTCCGTCTAACCCGACAGGCAACCTACTGTCCGTAGAACGCATGAAGAAGATCGCCGGGCTGGGTCCGTACGTGGTGTCCGACGAGATCTATCACCAGCTGGTTTACGAGGGGAAGGAACACTCGATCCTGGAGTTCACGGATCATGCGTTTGTATTGAACGGGTTCTCGAAGGCGTATGCCATGACCGGGCTGCGGCTCGGGTACATCATCGCGCCGATGCCGTTCATTCGATCAATTCAGAAGATCCAGCAGAACTTCTTCATCTGCCCAAGCTCGATGGCTCAGATAGCCGGAATCGCCGCTCTCAGGGAAGCAGGCAAAGATGTGGAGCGTATGAGGGGGATCTACGATGAACGTAGGCGTTTTACGATACGGCGTCTGAAGGAAATGGGATTAGGCATCACGGTAGAACCCACTGGTGCGTTCTACGTATTCGGAAACGCGAAGCACATCTCTAACGACTCCTACAAGCTCGCCTTCGACATCCTGGAGAACGCGCACGTCGGTGTTGCTCCGGGTATCGATTTCGGAGAAGGCGGCGAGGGATACATACGCTTCTCATACGCCAACTCGATGGAGAACATCGCGGAGGGCATGGATCGCCTGGAGAAGTATTTGGCAAGCCGGTAGGCTAGCGGGCGACCGCTTAGCGGGATAGAATCGAGAACGGTTGTAACTCGCAGGTTCACCACTCGGCGGAGGTGATTCATGCTGGATGTCGACAACGGCGTCGGACGACTGTTACTAAACGCTCGTCAGGACCCAGCCGCACGATTGGCTTCCTTCGAAATAGCAATATTGGTTTTAATCTGCAGCCTCGGCCTCACCTACATTGTCGGCCTGGGCCACTTTCTGGGACTCAGCCTTGCTACGGTCATGGTAATCGCATGGTCGGGTGGTTGGCGCCTCGGCTTGACCGCAGCGGTCGGAGTTCCAATCCTCTCCGTTCCCGTCGCGATCGCACTCGCGGTGCCCACTACAACAATACTCGTTGACCTGTCGGCCTTTACCGTCATGTCACTCCTGTGTGGAGGCACGGTGGGGTTGTTGAGCACGCTTTTCGAGCGGATTGCGAAAGCTGAAGCACAACTGAGAGTACGTGACCGCTTTCTGCCAATATGCAGCTACTGTCATCGGATACGACAGATGGACGACGAATGGGTCAGTATTGAGGAATACTTCAATGCACACTCGAAGACGCGCTTATCCCACGGCATCTGCCCTGTGTGCACAGACGAACACTTTTCGTAGGCGAGCGGCTGATGGACTGTTCACCGAAATGATCAACGGTAGGGCAAATGCACGGCACGATACTCGATTTCCTGAAGCCTGCGACTGAAACGCCTCAACTCGCAGCAGAGCCTCCCTCCCAACAGGAGGCTCTACATAGTACGGCTACACTACCTCATTGATCTGTAGTTCTAGGCCGCCGCGGATCAGCCCGTGATTGCTGCCTGGCCACGCGGCGAGATTTCACCCCAATCCTCCTTCGGCGTCGCGTTGCTATAGCGACCCCTCTTCGGTTCTCGAAAGCACGATCCCGTTGAACAAGAACTTGAACGTCCCATGAGGTTGTGCTCGAAACGCGATCTCGGGCCCAAACATGTAGAGGTGACCATCCCCTACATCCGCGGAGACAACCGAAGCAGCTCCTTCGAGGTAGCGCTGGCCCCACGCCCATCCACTCCGGAGCGGCTCAGGCGTATCGAACCATGCCACGGCCTCGACCCCCGCGGCCTCGGCTCCCTCACCAAGGCGGAACACTGGGCTGTTATCGAAGAAGATATTCGCCTCTTCTGGAATCCCGTGCGCAATGAGCGACGCGTTGTCGACATTCGACCGAAGCACCGACCCTGGTAGGTAATACTCCTCGCGCCCCAAGCGCCTCTCGGTACCGTCGTCTCCAGCCACCACGAGCGCATCTGATATCGGGAGACTCAGCTTGCTCCCAAGAATGGTCGAGCTCCCAATTGCGAGAACGGTACCGCCGTCTTCGAGGAACTGCTGAAGCTGCGGTACAGTGTGTTCGTCAGACGTCTCGCCCATTCGCTCGCGCCATTCCTCGGGTATGGTGCTGGGATCTGTCGGCCCCATTCCGAACTGTGCCATCATCCTCTGGAACATCGGTGAGGAGAGAATCTGCTGCACCGTGCTATCCGGCATACCGCTGAAGAACCGGGTAAACATCGACCCCTCGCGCAACGCACCGTCCGGGAGGATAATCACGTCGTATTTGTCGCGCAGGTTGCCCTCGTCCAAGTCTGGAGGATACACGACTTCGAAGTCGTATTCCCACTGCTCGAGCACCCAACGAGTCCAACCCGAAGGCATCGATCCGCCGTATTCGTCGGCGAGAGCGATGCGCGGCGCCTCGAGCTTCATCATGGTACCAGAGGGTCGTTCCGACACCCCATTGAAGCTCACACCCAGTTCATCGGCCAGTTCAGTCACGAGGTTGGTTACCCCACGCTCCGCCGGTATGAAAAAGGCGCCGGTGTTCGTATTCCAATAGATATCGATATTCCGATCGTGAAGACGGTTGATGATGCGGAACGCATCGTTGACCTCATGGCTCAACACGTAGCCTGCCGCGCTGCTACCTCCACTTACAGTGCCCGCAGGCGGGGACGTGTTCCATTCATCGATTCGCTCAAACGGGCCATCCACACCTTCGAGAATGCGATCGAACTCGACACCCATCTGAAATGCCAGTGTCCAACCCGCAGCATCGTACGGCGGAGTGGGAGGACCACCAGGATACGAGAAGTCGTTCGGGTGATCTTGCGGCTCGAACATGTCCATCACGTGGGGGCGGAATGCCTGAGCGGCCAATACCACGTACGAATTTGCAGGGTAGGTCTTACCACCTGCCGAGAAATCTGCCGTGGCCCTATGGACGGTCACGCCGTTTTCGAGCAACGCATTGACGAATCGCGTGGCGGTCGGAAAGTCCGTTTGATCGGACGGCATGATGAACGCGCGCGGGTCCCGCGCGTCGGGAGCGTGGAATCGCTCGTACTCCGACGCCGGCATGGGCATACCACCGAAGCCACCCATAGCAGCCGCGAAATCGGTCATACCCGACGATTGGTTGAGCGCCTCGCGCACGGCATCGACCTGTTTAGGGCGGATCGTCCATGTATCTCGGTTACCGCGATCGATGGAGTTTCGACCCATCTGGTAGATGTTGTACAAAAACTGCTCCCGGTGCCGAGACGCTACGTCGAGAACAGCTTTGTTGGCGGTCACCGAATATTCGATCGACTGGCGGAAATGCCACGGCTGAGGGCTGATCGGGTACGGCAAGTTGTCGCTCGGGAGTACCCGCTCCGCAACGAAAGGAATGTCCATCGGTGTGGGGCTTCCTATCGTCTCGGTCAACAGGCCGATCATGTTGTGGAAGTACACCGTGGTCCTCAAACCACCGTTCCACCAAGTCGAGTAGTTGGCGCCTCTCCTGCGAACCACGCCAGGTTTGTTTTCCATGACGAACCGGTTGTGCATCGCGGACCCGACCAAATCGATGCCCGTGATGATCAAAGGATCGAAGTTGTGGTTGAACGGATCCCTGAATGGCGGTGCAAACATCACCGTACCCGGTGGTCCGGTCTGGTGGTGGTTGTACATGACCTGCGGATACCACATGCGGTACAGTACACGGTTCATGTTCTCGGTCTCGCGCTGCGTCGACGCGAATGAATCACGGTTGTTGTCGTGACCCACGTACTTCTGATAAAGCCTTGGCAGCCCGGAAAACGAACGATCAGTGGGCTCGTCGATGCGCATGTACCAGTCGGCGACGAGATCGTGACCATCGGGATTGGCGTGAACGAACAAGATGATAACGTCGTCGAGGATGCGCAGTATTTCATCGTCCTGGCCACTCACCATTTGCCAGAGGGTCTCCATGAGCTGTTGTGCGCCCAACACTTCGTTCGCGTGGAGCCCACCGTCGATCCAAACCACAGCCCTGCCCTCGGAGGCCAACGCCAGCGCTTCCGCGTCACTCAACCCCTCAGCGCGCGCGAGCCGCTCGGAGATCTGCCTGAAGTGCTCGAGTTCGGCGTGGTTTTCAGGAGACGTAACGATCGCCATATACTGGCGGCGTCCTTCCTCGGTCTCCCCAATATCGACCATCACCATGCGGTCGGACTCGCGCTCGAGAATCTGCCAATACTCAGTTAACTGGCGGTAGTTGGGTAGCACGTAGTCGGCGCCGATTTCGTGGCCGAAGAACTGTTCGGGAGTGGTGAGCTGCGCGTGTATGACTACGTGTCCCAACAACATCGAACACGCAACGAAACACCATACACGACTGAATACGGGTGAACTAGACACTCTATTCAGGGACATTGGAATACTCCCAAGTGTGATGGATCTATAGCTGTATGTGGCTGCGGTAATCGAAGTGTACAGCTCAGTGACGGGCGATACCAGATAAGGAGAGTTAAATGGAGGCTCTCAAGATGTCTTCGATAATGCTGCGGTGATGCCTGTGATGGATGTGGCCGAGCCGAATCCATTGATATGCATTGAGATTGTCGAAAGCGAAGTGGCGCATTCGGGCCGGGCTCTTGCTAAGACCGTCCGCCTTCTCCTCGAGATCTTTCGCAACGGAGTGCACGTCGTTCATCGCATCCAAGACGGCCTCAGAAGAGCGCGCGGTCGGGTGAAGAGATTCCGGCGCTTGCCCCCTACCTCGCGGAATGACACCCACGAGCAACACCAGTCGGCCGATGAAGTTCGGGCCGCCTTCCCCACTAGCCTCAACACCATTGGCAACCCGACACAACCACTCTAGAATGCCAGAATCGGCAGAGGCAAGGTGATCGAGGTGATCAGTGACAGTCCACGCAGAAACCTCCGCGTTTACCACTGACGAACGCCGTTCGGTTCGTAGGAGTTCGGTACAATACTCGATCTCCCTCACAAGGGCTCGGAGCTCCGCGCGAAGGTTCCTTGGACGTATCACTTTTCAGTCTCCTCGGGGCCCAACCTCCGTTTGTCAGTTCCTCAGGTCCAGCTCCTCCATGCCGGCCATCTCGGTCACCGCCATGAAGACGATCTGTGCCAGATCCTCTAATATCTCCGGAGTGATGGTATCAATGTTGTCTTTCGTGTTGTGGTAGAAAGACTGCGAACCCGATACTCCGAATGAGATCGACGGTACGTCTGCCCAGATGAACCAGGCCGTGTCTTGACGCGGCCGAGCGATGTAAGAGTTCCCGTTAGGACGCACTACCCGATGGACGTACTGGTTGTTTGCCCGCTCAATGTGCGACCAGAACCTCGGATAGTTGAGCGCCGCACTTGCACGGATGATGTTGCCGCAGCCTACGCTCTCGAGATTGATGTAGCCGACGGTCGACTCGAGGGGATAGATGGGGTTCTCGGTGTAGTACTGGGAACCGTACACCGCCTGTTCCTCAGCACCCAGCATCAAGAATACGATAGGTCTGACCGGCTTCACCGGACTCTCCGTCAGTGCCTTCGCCACAGCCATGCCTACCGAGACTGCCGATGCGTTGTCGTTCGCGCCTGGCATCAGTTCGTGGCTCATACCGAGGTGATCGAGATGGGCGCCAATCAGAATTGGTGCGTTTGCGAGAGCCGGGTTCGAGCCTGGTATCACGCCCACGACGTTCGTACCAACTCCGTCGGGAACGTGTTTGGTGTTCGTTTTAATGGTGAACACCTTTCCGGTTTCGAACGAGTGAGGCTCGAGGTTCTCTCGAATGCCGCGAACCGTCTCGCCGTGGTCTTCGCCGGTACCCGCAAAGATGTCGGCAACAACTCCCCTGCTAACCACCGCGTAAATGAAACCCTCGACAAAGGCATTGTTGGGATTGACGATGTGGTAGTCGTAGATGACACCGGCTGCTCCGTGGCTCGCCGCGTTTTCCAGCTTGTACTGGTGGAAGGAGTACGGCCGCCACCTCATGAAAATCTCCTCGTCATCTCCCGGGGATACAGGCACCTCGGGCTCGTACACGACGATCTTCCCGCGCACGTCTACACCGGCATAGTCGTCGTAGCCCAGTTCCGGAGCCGTGATGCCGTAGCCAACGTAAACAACCTCGGCAGTCACCTCTCCGCTGTCCGATGTCGACCCGGGGAAGTAGTCCGTCTCGTACTCGTAGTGTTTCTCCACCACGTCATCGCCGACCGGGACGTGCAAAAACAGGTCGCCGCCCGGATAGATGAGCGTATAGAAGTGAGGGAAGCTCTGAAGGTAGGTTCCGTCGTCTCCGCCGGGCTCCAGGCCCCACTTCTCGAAGTACCCGATCACCCACTCGGCGGCATCGTCATAACCCTTTGTGCCTGTGAGCCGGCCTTCAAATCTCGGCGACGCCAACGTGTCCACCCACGAATAGAGGACATCGCTCTCGATAGAGTGCATGACCTGCAGAAGTTGCTGCTCGGGTGTGAGTTCTTGAGACCTCTGGGCTTGAATACCTAACGGGAGCACGCAGAGGAGCAGCAATGTCATCGTCTTCATATCGTTTCACCTGTCCAGAGTGTATGGTTCGATCCAACACAAGGTATGGCAACGTATTGGTTCCCGTAACTGTAGAGCGAATGACCTCGCGCGGTCACTGGTGCATCAGCGCTTCCGGTTCGACCTCTCTTTTTTCGAATCCAGGACCGCCCCAGAAAAGGCTCAGCCCAACTCCACCACGGCCCTGGAAAAACGCCAGTTCGATCGGATGTTTGCCCGCCGTCAGCGCCACGTAGCCAGACCTTTCCCTTACACCATGTATTCCGTCGTTGTCCACTACCTCATCGCCGTCTATCAACAACCGGCTGCCGTCGTCGGAGGAAAGGAAGAAACCGTAAACGCCATCTTCAGGAACCTCGACATACCCACGGAACCTCAGCCCGAAGTTTTCGTCTCTCTGCGCCGCACTGAGGTCCACGCTGGCCACGATACTCGTGCTAACAGAGGTCAGAGAATCAAAATCCGGCAACTCGCGCCAGCTACCGTCTTGCTCGAAAAACTCAACGAGCAATCCCGGCTCGGCGTCATCCACGATCTCGGCCGGATTGACGTTCGTCTTGGTGAATTCGACCGTGCTCACTCGGCTCTCGGTTCCGTTCGGCCAGAACGCCTTTGCCTTCAATACGGCGGACTCAGTGATCTCGAAGGGCTGCTCATAGCGTGGTGAATCGGACGACGGCTGTGTGCCGTCGGTGGTGTAATGAATCGACACCTCAGATGAGAGCGGCTCGAACTCAACCAATGCCCGATCGATGAAGATTGGTGCACTCCGTTTGATTCTAGGAGGCAGATATCCCCCTTGCGCCAGCGATATCGCCTCTGCATCGATCTTCATCACCTCACGATCGTATGTCATGAGCCCGTTATTTTCGGTTTCGATATCGGTTGTCTGAGTGTACACTGCCGCGCTGAGGCCTGCGTTCTCTGCCGAGTCCTTGATGGTGACGAGCATATCCTCGAAGCGTTGGGTGAGGCTCTCCTTGTCGGGGAACAGAGCATACCCCCACCCTTCCTCCTGCCACATGTGCCCCGGAATATTGAAGCCCAGGCCTCCGTATTCACCCTGAACTGCCGCGCGCGTCCGCTCGGGTTCCGGTGGCCGCGGCTCGGGGTAGTTGTGCCAGTCAACGACGTCGCCCGCCCGGCGTTCGTACCAACCGCTCGCATGATTCACCAAGCGCGTAGGATCCGTGGCCCGAACCAGATCGACTATCCTCCCCGATTCGTACTGCCCCCAACCTTCATTGAACGGCACCCACATCACGATGCTGGGATGATTGCGGAGGGTCTCGACGACTCGCACCAGCTCAGTCTCGAACTGTTCGGTTGCTGCCGTATCGGTCGGGGTGTCGGAGTCACGAGAGATGAGAGGAATGTTCGCGTTGGGCATGTCCTGCCAGACGAGCATTCCCAGCCGATCGCACCAATAGTAGAAGGTCCGCGGTTCGACCTTCACATGCTTGCGGAGCATGTTGAAGCCCATCGATTTCAACACTTCGATGTCGTACACCATCGCTTCTTCAGTCGGCGCCGTGTAGAGCCCGTCGGGCCAGTATCCCTGATCGAGCGGTCCGAACTGGAATACGAACTCGTTGTTCAACAGCAGCCGAGTGACACCGTCCTCATCTCGGCCCACTGACGTTTTTCTCATACCGAAGTAGGACTCGAGGCTGTCCACCACCGACCCATCGCGAGTCAGCTTCAGTTCGAGATCGTACAGAAAGGGATCGTCAGGAGACCAGAGGTGTGCGTCCGAAATCTCTAGTTCGATTTCGTAGCCGACGTTGCCCGCTGCTCGTGAGACTTCCTCGCCCGATGCCGAAACAACAATCTCTACCTCCTCGCTCCCGCCGAGTCCGTCAGCCTCGACGAGAACGGTCGCCGTACCTCGATCGATATCGGGCGTGATCGTTAGATCTCTAACTGAGGTTGCTGGTACGGGTTCCAGCCAAACCGTCTGCCATATCCCGGTCACCGAAGTGTAGAAGATGCCACCCGGTTCATTTACCTGTTTGCCACGCGGCTGCGTACCATCGTCGGTGGGGTCCCAAACGGAAATGACCAGCTCCTGATCGCCTTCACCGTACAAGAACTCGGAAACTTCTACGGTGAACGGATCGTAGCCACCGCGATGGAATCCGACTGCCTGCCCGTTGACCCAAACAAACGTTTCCCAATCGACAGCCTCGAAGTGCAATAGCACGCGGCTGCCTCTCCAATCATCCGGGATCTCGAAATACCGCCGGTACAAAAGCCGATGAGTTTGAGGAACCGTCTCTGCGACACCGGAGAGTGCAGACTCGATCGGATACGGGACCAGGATCTTGCCGTCGTACTCTCCAACCTGCGAATCCTGGTGAACGATGGCGTAATCCCACAGGCCGTTGAGGTTCTGCCACTGATTCCTGCGCAGCATCGGCCGCGGATATTCGGGATGTGCACGGTCCGGAGAGACATCTTCAGACCAACGAGTGGGCAGTCGCATGTCAGCGGGCTCCCAGGAGTTCCCGCCGCAACCCCAGGCGAGAAGCACTAGTGCTATCGGCAGTCGTCTCATTGTGTAGAGAACCCATAGATGGTGGTCGATTCGTACAGCACTCCCGGCCGCAATACGGTAGATGGAAACTCCGGGTGGTTCGGCGAATCGGGAAAATGCTGGGTTTCCAGGCAGAAGCCGCTGCGATGAGCGTACGCCACTCCACCCTTGCCTAGATTGCTTCCATCCAGAAAGT
Organism: uncultured Gemmatimonadaceae bacterium; assembly: GCA_964518955.1. Lineage (GTDB taxonomy): Bacteria > Gemmatimonadota > Gemmatimonadetes > Gemmatimonadales > GWC2-71-9 > JBDGYW01. The sequence goes on from CAZFHS010000036.1 coordinate 50,365, forward strand.
TGCCCGCATAAAACTGAACACCCGGCTCTGTCGTGAGCACCTCCATCACTCGGCCCGAGGCTGGCTCGTGTACACGCGCAGCCAGCCTGAGCGTACCTGCATCTCCATTCAACACCCAGTTGTGATCGTAGCCACCACCAAATTGGATTTGCTCATCGTCGGCGTCGATACGCTCGCCTATCGCGTCAGGGACCCGGAAATCCATCGGCGTGCCTTCGACATCCCGAAGCTCACCAGTGGGAATTAGACCCTCATCGACCGGCGTAAACCGATCGGCTGCCAGCATCAATTCGTGACCCAGGATATCTCCTGAAGCATGCCCCGCGAGGTTGAAGTAGCCGTGATGAGTCACGTTCGCGACGGTCGCTTTGTCGGTTTCCAATGCATAGTCGATGCGTAGCTCATCGTTTGCGGTGAGCGCGTACGTGACCCGAACGGTGAGGTTACCTGGGTACCCCTCCTCTCCATCGATGCTCACGTAACTCAAATTCACACCCACCTCTTCTGTTGTAGCGTATGGCTCCGCTTCCCAAACCACTTTGTCGAAACCCACTAGACCGCCATGCAGGTGGTTGGGACCGTTGTTCACCGCCAGCGTGTACTCGATACTGTCGAGCGCAAAGCGACCGTTCGCGATGCGGTTGCCGTAGCGTCCGACTAAAGCGCCGAAGTAGGGCGAGCTGGCGATGTAGTCGTCCAGCGTGTCATAACCCAGCACTACGTCTCCCAGGTTACCCTCGCTATCGGGCACCCATAGACTGGTAACGATCCCGCCGTAGTTCGTGATCGTTGCACGCATTCCGTGCTGATTGGTGAGTGTGTACAGCTGGACCATTTCGCCGTCACTAGTGGTTCCGAATTCTATTACCTCGTAGGTCGGCATGGTTTCTTGCCTCGAGCATGCGGTGAGTGTGATGAGGAGAGGGAGGAGATGGAGGAGAGAGAGTGGGCGTTGGCAGCCCACGTCCCGTGGGTATCTAGGCCACAAACCAAGCATCGGCAAACTCCGTGATTGCAATTGAGGAAATGATGACCGTAGACTGCTTCAGATGCACGGGGGCGTCAAGTTATACGCAGCTCTCTTTCTAACATGGTCAAAAGCGGTGCTGCCCGCGGCAAGCCGGTAGAGTAGGGAGGAGTGGAGTTCTCCTCCCCCTCGTCAAACCGGACAAGCGGGTTTCCCGCATCCGGCTTTCCTGTGGACTCTCGCCACCGGCATGCACACGCGCCAGGATAAAAACTTCGGCTCCTGCTTGGCCTTCTGGCCCAGCTTGTGTCTCGGGGAAGAAAGGCTCAACGGTAGCTTCGAGCGCGAAACTACCTCCTCCTCCGTAGTAGGACCTTCCAATCGGCTTGCCCCCCGTCTTACACAAACGTGTCTACAGTAGGGGGCCTTCGCTCCACGGGAATTACCCCGCTTCTTCGCTACTATGCCCCCCTCCGACTCCCAACGCAGCCACAAGCAGGTTATGTCTTCCCCACTCATGTTGCCGACCATACCAGCACCACGCCGGGGCTCCCAGGTTCCTCGACTGATCTGTCCGCGCGCGCTGTCCCCAACCACCCCGGGAGGCTCGATGGGTGCTCTCGCTCGTTGCTTCCCCACCGACAACGGGTTTCACCTAATCCGGAAGGCTGACCACTCTCCTATGGCGTAACGAGGCCGAATCGGGTTCGCTAAGCGGGGCTTCAGCTCGCGCCGCCCGCTTCGCTACCTGGTGAACGAGCAATTACCAGGGCTACCTCCTCTCAGGTTACTAGATCAGCCAGACTTATCCTGGCGCTTCCGGAGTGACGCGGACAAACGCAGGAATGCTGCGAGGTGTGGTGGGGTAACCGACCCGTGTTGTCATCCGCATTCTTCCGCGTACATCAGCGGTAAAACCAGAACTCAGCTGTAAGTCAGCATTCGAGCCGATGAAAAGCCCGCGATGATCAACGCACCAACAGTGATAGGCAATATGAAGGAGTTTGCCGGGAAATAGACCGCGTTTACCAACACCATCCCGACCGCGTCCACGAGGATATGGGCGAGAATCGCACACTCCAGGCCGAACCTCCAGTAGCACCACCCGAACCCGAGGCCGGCGCACCCCGTGAAGGCCAGTACCTCGACGATCCTCTCCTGACTCAGATTGGCTACGTGCCCTTCTAAATGGTCCCATGCAAAAATGAACGCCGACAACACAACTCCTATCCAATAGATGGTGCGGCTGGGTGCGGCTTCAGTTTTGCCTTGCAGCCGCCACCCGACCCAAACGAACAAGCTCATCAGGAAGAACCTATTGAAAATCTCTTCCTGGATCCCCGCGTCGAACGAAGCGAGGACAAGTCGCCAGAGCTCGGGTTGAGCAACCGTGCCCGCCGTCAAATAGCGGTTGTACATGACGACAATCGGGCTGGCTAGGACAGCGAAGAGAACCGCCACCAGAATCGCATTGCGACTCAGGCCAAGAGCTTCGCGTCGGTCCAGCCTTCCCTCGAAAAGAAACGCTCCCAGGCCAACTCGGTTTGCAAAGAACTGGCCTGCGGCGGCCACGAGGAAGTTGAGGGCGGTGAACGACACCCAGAGCGGAATTGCAGGAACCGGACTGCCTTGCTGCAGCAGCTGCGGGATCGATAAGAGATTCCCAACGACGAAAAGGACGGTGAGAATCCAAACGCCTCGCCAGCGGAAGGGCAGTGGAAACGATTCTTCGGTCAGCTCGAGCTCCTCGACCTGCTGGACACCTCCGATGCTCAGAGTAATACTAAAGCACCGGTTCCTGCAAATGCACGGCCGGGCTTGAAACATCACCAATCGCCAAGGTTCAAATGCCCAGCATAAGGAGCCGTCTCGTACGATTGCTCGTGAAGCACGCGGTCGGCCCCAAGTTCAGAAAGGCCGGCGGCTCGATTTCTGAGTGGCGGCAGCTCAACGAGATGGTCGTGCGAAACCAGCGAGTGCCCAAGGGCACCAAGATAGAGCCGGTTCAGATTGACTCCGCGCTGGACTTGCGCGCCGAGTGGGTACGGGCACCGACCGCGGGAGATGCCCGCGCCGTGTTATACCTTCACGGCGGCAGTTTCATGATGGGCTCTCCAGCGACGCACCGGGAAATTGCAGCGCGCCTCTCCGCTCTGACTGACGCTAGCTTTTTGGTGCTCGACTATCGGCTCGCACCGGAACATCCCTTCCCCGCATCACTGCACGACTCGTTGGCTACGTATCACTGGCTGCAGGCCAATGGCTTCGCGCCATCCACAATCGCCATCGGGGGTGACTCGGCGGGTGGCACTCTCGCGCTCCAAACTCTGATCGCCGAACGCGATGAGGGGAACACACTGCCGGCTGCCGCGTTCCTGATGTCGCCTGTCACCGATTGGGTAAAATTTGACGGAGAATCCTACCAGACTCGAGCGGCAAAGGATCCGTGTGTAACGCTGGAAGCAAATCGCATGATGGCAGCGCACTACGTAGGAGATGCCGATCCGAAGGCATCGCTCCTCCGCCCGGTCGATGCCGATCTGACCGGGCTGCCACCACTGGCGGTTCACGTCGGTGATTTCGAAATACTCTTGAGCGACTCTACGAGGCTCGCCGAGAGCGCGCGTAATGCAGGAGTGGAAGTTCAACTGAAAGTGTGGCCTGGCATGTGGCACGGCTTTCAGGTCGGCCCGGCAGTCTTCCCGGAGATACATCGGTCGATCGGGCAAATCGCTCAGTTTGTGGTAAACCACATCCAGTAATCCACACAACGAGCGTTGAGCGTTCCCCTGTCCTTTAGACAGGACAGTGGAAGAGATGCCAAAGACACATTCACATCGAAAAGTCCAAATGTCAGACGTAAACGACCCAATTACGCTCGGCACGACGATTGCACTCCACCGACCCATCGCCAATACGGCCGTGTTTGACACAACCGAAATGTCAGAAGGCCACGGCGTGAATCGTTGATGTCGGGAACGGTGAATTACGGAGGTAGTGTGTCAGCAATGGGTCGTTGGACGACAGCCGCCATACTTGTGGCGGCGCTGTTTCCTGAACCCGCGGAGCCCCAGGCCCGCATCACTGGAATCGTCCGAGGTAACGGAAGCGGTGACGTCGTCGAGAACGCTCAGGTGGAAGTCGTGGACAGACGACTCCGCACTCTGAGCGGTAGCGACGGCCGGTTCGTGTTAGAGTCGGTGCCGATCGGCGTACACACGCTGCGCGTGACCCGCATCGGCTACGCCCTCATTGAATTGCAGCTCAACGTCAGCGACACGAACCAAATCGACCTATCGGTCGACATGGAACCGGTGGCTCTGCGCCTGAGCGAGATTGTGGTGACACCCGGTCACTTCGGCGTGATGGAGACTCAGGTCGTCGCCGAGCGCACTTTGACTAGGGATGAGATCGAGACTCTACCTCAGTTAGGGGAGGACGTTTTCCGAGCTATCAAGCGCCTACCGGGCGTCGCCGCTCACGACATCTCAACCAAGCTCAATCTGAGGGGAGCTACCGCCCAGGAGTTATTGGTCACGTTGGACGGTCTCGAATTGTACGAACCCTATCACCTCAAAGACTTCGATGGAGCACTCGGCATCGTCGATGTCCATTCAATAGGGTCTGTCGACCTCGTGACTGGAGGGTTCGGGGCCGAACACGGCGACAAGCTCACCGGTGTGTTCGACATGACTTCGCGAGTGCCGCCGATCACAGGCACGCGCACCACTCTAGGTCTCAGCATCACCAACGCCAGCTTCATGAGCCAAGGCGGATTCGGCACTGGTAGAGGACAATGGCTCTTGTCAGCACGTAGGGGATATTTGGACATAGCGATGGCGCTGACCGGTGGCAACGATGACATCTCACCCCAGTACTGGGATGTGTTTGGAAAGGTCCAATACCAGCCACATCGCAAGCACATGTTCAGCGGCAGCATCCTCCATGCTAGCGACAACCTGAGTCTCTCGGATGAAACTCTTCATTTCCTGGAAACTGGATGGAAGAGCAGCTACGCCTGGACCGCGTGGGACGCAAACCTGAACAGCAGAGTGAACGCGCGAACGATGGCGTGGGCGGGACGGGTGACCCGGCACCGTGCGGGCCGCGGCGAAGATCTAGGACGTGTCTCAGGGCCCGAGTGGATTTCAATCACTGACGATCACGTCTTCAGGTTTGTGGGGGCAAGCCACGATTTGAGCCTAGAGCTCACCGACCGTGCAATGCTCAAGCTTGGTGGAGAAGCCAAGCGCCTCAAATCATCGTATGACTACTTCAACGCCACCCGAACACTGATAGCGACTCCGCAGCGAGAGCTGGGGGCGCGTCACGATACGACAGCGGTTGTCAGAGTACCATATGGCAACGAAGTGAGTGCCTTTGTTGCCGCCCGGATCAGACCGATCGACGCATTCACGACCGAGGTCGGCGCACGATACGACCATACGTCCCACACGAACGAGAATGAGTGGTCTCCACGAGTGTTGGCCGCTCTTGAGCTCACGGCAACCACAAACATTCGCGCGAGCTGGGGGCGCTACTACCAATCTCACGGAGTTCACGAGCTTCAGGTGGCAGATGGTCAGCGCAGGTTCTCTCCCTCGGACCTGGCAACACAACTGGCACTGGGAGTAGAGCAGCGGTTGCCGGCTGACGTGAACCTACGAGTGGAGCTATACAAGAGGGCGACCGCCGACCAGCGACCTCGATACATAAATTCGGAACAAGAGCTATCCGCCTTCCCGGAGGCCGAAGGCGGTCGAATTCTAGTTGACCCGGGCCGAGGGAGTGCGCGAGGCATCGAGATGTTGGTGTCGCGAGAGCTGGGCACACACTGGGCGTGGTCGGTGAGCTATGTGTTGGCTGAGGCAAAAGACGAGATCGACGGTGAATGGGTCCCGAGAGCGCTCGATCAGCGACACACGTTCGGCCTCAACACCGCCTATAGGCCCAACGACAAATGGCGGCTATCGGCATCGTGGTACTATCACACGGGTTGGCCCACGACGGACACCGACTTCCGCGTTGACTCACTCGCAGACGGGTCGCTGTTCCTCGCTCGTGAATTCGGACCGCTGAACGGCATTCGCGTACCCTCATACCATCGCCTCGACCTGCGCGCGACGCGGAACTTCTCCGTGGGGAACGGCGTGCTCCAGGTTTACGCGGACATCTTCAATGCCTACAACCGCACAAACATCTCGTCGTACGATCACTGGGCATACGTGGACGAAAATGGGAATCTCTACGTCGGCAGAGACAACGGGCAGGAGATGCTGCGAATATTGCCGTCGATTGGGTTGCGATACGAGTTCTGACGCGATTGCAGAGTGGAGATTGGCGGTGATGCGGCGAGCAGGGGACAACTGAGTCGAGCAGGGAGCAACGAACAGCGAACAGCGGATTTGTGAACTGAGAGATTGTTGCGCGTCGCTCGTTGATCGCTGCACGCGACATAGACATTCCGTACTCCTTCCATCCTTCCGCCCGCAACGATATCCTACTCCACAACCATCAACTCATTCACTTCACGATACCGGACCGATGAAAACACATCATCTCGCCGCGGGTCTCTGCCTAATGCTATCCATGAGCGCGTGCTCCAAAGACGTGTCGGACTTTCACATCGTACCTTTCCCAGAGAAGATCTCGCCCGGCAGCGGCGAGTTCCTCTTGAACGGTGAGACGAGGATCTTTCTTTCGGATCACACAGACGAGAAGTTGCAGGAGCTCGGGGCATACGTAGCCGACATGATGCACACCGTCGTGGGAGTTACCCTCCACGTGGCAGATGATGTCGGAAGCCACGACGCCGAAAACGCGATCTTCTTGTTCCTATCACCCCAAGAGTCGAGGTCCAATCCCGAGAGTTACAGACTGATCGTGAACCCGGGGTCCATCAGCATCACGGCCTCGGACCACGCCGGGATCTTCTATGGACTCCAAACCTTGCGTCAGCTGCATTTTTCCCCCGCTGCTGCCCCTGCGGCCGACGCCGAGCACGGTGGAGAACACGGCCCCGCTGAGCAGGAGCACGCCGAGGAGACAGAGGGAGAGCACGGAGAGGCTAGTGAATCCCACGGCGAGGCGACAGGAGAGACATGGGCAACGCCTGGCGTTAGCATCTCCGACTCACCGAGGTTCCCGTACCGAGGCCTGCATCTCGACGTTGGGCGCCACTTGTTCCCGGTTGACTTCATCAAGCGTTACATCGACCTGATGGCGATGTACAAGATGAACAAGTTCCACTGGCATCTCACAGAAGATCAGGGTTGGAGAATTGAGATCGAGAAGTACCCTCGCCTGACGGAAATAGGCGCCTATCGGCGTGAGACTACGTTCGAGAAAAACCACAACCCGTACATCGGTGACGGCACCCCATATGGTGGCTTCTATACCAAGGATGAGGTGCGCGATATCGTTGCGTACGCGGACTCACGCTACGTAACCGTGATTCCCGAAATCGAAATGCCGGGTCACTCCGTAGCTGCACTCGCTGCATATCCGGAACTCGGATGTACAGATGGACCGTTCGAGGTGTCGACTCGCTGGGGAGTACATGACGACATCTACTGTCCGAGTGAAGAGACGTTCGCGTTCTTGGAAGATGTGCTCCTCGAAGTGATGGCGCTTTTCCCGAGCGAGTACATCCATATCGGAGCGGACGAGGCACCCAAAGCCAGGTGGGAGGAAAGCGACCTAGCGCAGGAGGTAATTCGCCGCGAGGGGTTGGCCGACGAACACGAGTTGCAGAGTTATTTCATTCGGCGTATCGAATCGTTTCTCCTTTCGCACGGGCGGAAGCTGATTGGTTGGGACGAAATTTTGGAAGGTGGCTTGGCGCCCGAGGCGACTGTCATGTCGTGGCGCGGCATCAGCGGCGGCATTGATGCGGCGCGACAAGGTCACGATGTGATCATGACACCGAACAGCCATATGTACTTCGACTACTACCAAGCCGACCCGGATGGAGAACCTCTTGCCATCGGTGGGCTCATTACGCTCGAAGACGTATACGGGTACGAGCCCGTGCCGGATTCATTGTCCTGGAGCGAGGGCCAGCATATACTCGGCGCCCAGGGCAATGTGTGGACCGAATACATGAAGACCACGGAGTACGTCGAGTATATGGTCTTCCCTAGAGCGTTGGCCCTGGCTGAGGTTGTGTGGTCGCCGAGAGACAAACGCGACTGGGAGAGCTTCGTGTTACGGTTACCGGCGCAGTTTGAGATGCTGGATCGGATGGAGGTGAACTATAGACCGTGGAACGATTGAGTTCTGCAGTCTTTCAGGCTGAATGACCAATATCCAACAAGGAATGTCCAATGATGAAGTGGAGCACACTTCGACATTGGTGATTCCTAGTTCGATATTCGACGTTCTACTCAGCCCTCAAGGCGCTCACAGGATCCACTCTGCTTGCCCTGCGCGCGGGGAAGTACGCCGCGAGAAGAGCGACGATTGCCAACAGGGCAGGCACGGCAATGAACGTAACCAGGTCGAGGGCTCCAACTCCGAACAACAGTTGACTGAGCAGTCTGCCTGCAAGAAGGGCAAGACCGAGTCCAACCACTCCACCAATTGCAACTAACTTCATGCCGCTTGCGGTGAGCATTCTGATGACTTTGCCTGCATCAGCTCCCAGCGACATACGAATGCCCATCTCGCGCGTGCGTTGCGCGACGGCGTAGCTCACCACGCCATACAACCCGACACTGGCTAGCGTCAGAGCGAGCGCGGCAAAGACCGCAAGCAGTATTGCCGACAGGCGCGCAGGGAGCAGAACGATCGCGAGATGTTCCTCCATGGTCTTGGCTTCCCACACCCATGCCTCCGGATCCAGTTCACACAGCTGTGCCAACATCTGAAGAGCCAGTCTATCGGCGTTGAGTGAAGTACTGGCAACGACGGTCATGTAGCTCTGATAGTTCTGACTGTATGGTAGGTACACCAGTGACCTGGGGGCTTCACCCAAAGAACGCACCTTTGCGTCGCTGGCGATGCCGACCACGAGCAACCCGTCGCCGCCTGGACGCTGGAGTACGCGACCAACTGCGTCCTCGCCCGGCCAGAAGCGATTTGCCAGCGCCTGGCTCACTAAAGCAACCCCAGGCGCATCTTCTCGATCGGAGCTATCGAAGTTTCGTCCTCTGACGATCTCGATTCCAACCGCGCCAAAGAACCCGGGATCTACTTCCTTTCTATCTACGTCGTGGCCATCTCGATCCGGTGGCGGTTCAACTCCAGCCACGTTGATTCGTATAGAGTTCGTGCTCAGCGTATTCAGGTGGAGGTTGTTGGTGAGTCCTACCGCCTGCACGCCGGGGACCTGCTCCATTCGTTCGAAGTAGCTGCGCATGAACAGCCGGCCCTCCTCTTCCGAGTATCGCGTGCTGGGCAGAGCCATCGTGATGAGCGCGGCGGGTTCGTGCCCGAACCCAGGGTTCACAGATTGAGTTGCCTGGAAGGAGCGCAGGAACAGACCGGCCCCGATCAACAGCAAGAACGACACGGCGACCTGGCCGACAATCAGGGCGTTCCGCACGCTGAGACGGGATGCCCGTCCACCACCTGCTATCTCGTCCTTGAGTGTTGAAGCAACATCGGGGTTCGTCGATTGCACCGCCGGAGCAAGGCCGAACAACACACCCGCCACAACCGAGATCAGGAGGGTGAACCCGAGCACCGTCGAATCGAGGCTCAGGTCGAGGTCGATGGGAACCGGAAGCGGCAGTTCGGCTGCCAAGAGCAGCTTCAGAAGTATCACACCAAGTGCCACTCCTCCGACTCCACCGAGAATTCCAAGGAGCACCGACTCGGTGATCAATTGACCTACGAGAGACTTCCTCGATGCGCCGAGTGCCAGCCTCACGGCGACTTCCTTGCGACGATCTGTTGCCCGTGCGAGTTGGAAACTGGCGAGGTTGGCGCAAGTGATGAGAAGAACCAAACCGACCACGCTCATGAGGAGCCATGCTGCCGCCTTGACGAACCTGTCGAATGGCGGATAGATGATTACGTCCGCGGTGGGCAAAAGACGGATGGTATCGTCCGCATTCCAATGGCGAGGAAAATCCGTCTTCAAGCGGTTTGCCACTGCTGATGTAGACGCCAGTGCTTGCTGTAAGGAAACGCCTCGATTCAAACGTGCTCGCAAAAAGAAGGAGTGATTTCCGCGCGATTCAATCTCGCTGCTTCCCGCCAGGACCTCATCGACCATCATCAGTGGCAAAAAGAACCCGGGCACGATACCACGGAACTTCCCCACGTAGTCTTCAGGTACCACACCTACAATCGTGTAGAGTCGCCCGCTGAGCCTCACCTCGGTACCAACAACGCCTGGATCCGCACCGAGAGTGTTCCTCCAGTAGCTGTGCGCTACCATCGCCACCGGATGGGCACCCGGGGAAACGTCATCCTCAGGAAGCAATGTGCGGCCCAACTTTGCGTTGATGCCCATCAGCTGGAAGAAATTCCCAGTGACCATCTCGACCGGCACCATTTCGATGGAGCCATCGCGATCTGCCTGAACCAAGCTGAGCATCGAACCCGACACACCTTCGAATACGTCTCTAGTGTCTTCCCTCAGGTCCAAGTAATCCGGGATCGAAAAGAGATTGTATGGAATCTCTGGCCGTGAGATGTATGCATCTACCAAGGTCTCTGGGTCCTGCAGCGGAACCGGGCGCAGCAGTATCGCGTTCACTAGGCTGAAGATTGCCGTGTTTGCTCCTATTCCGATCGAGAGAGACAGTATGGCTGTGAAAGTGAAACCCGGACCTTGCAGGAGCCGACGCATGGCATACCGGACGTTGCGGAGGAAACCCATAACTGCTGGGTCGCCACTCTTCAGTATGTTTTCCATTTGATGCGTAGGTGCCACCGACGGCGTGCCGGCGTTCTTGATATCACGCGCCAGCATCGTATCATCGCCGAAAGTCTCGAGCATCTCCGCGGCAGTGCGACCTGCTGCGAGGCCGTCGTCGAAATGCGCGATCAGCTCTTTGACGATTTCGATCCCCCGTTCGCCCTCTATACCACTATCCTGAACGATCTTCAGAATGCGCTCGCGTATTCCCTGCGGGACCTCTGTCGCGGCGATCAGCCGCTCGAGGTCAGAAAACTCTTCGTTACTCACCATGAACTCCCAGCTCGCTTATTGTGTCGGATCGTGCCTACGATTCGAGCAATCCCAATCCCTTCATCGCTCCCACCAACTCGCTCCATTGCTTCCGGTATGCCGCCAAGTGTGTCGCACCCTTCTTGGTTAGGGAGTAGTACTTCCGCTGGCGACCTGACTTGGCCTCCTTCCACTTGCCGCGCACGAGTTTCTTGGTTTCGAGGTTGTAAAGCAGCGGATATAGAGTCGACTGCCCCATTTTCAGCACACCGTCGCTCTGCCTGGAGAGCGCTTCGACCAACTCGTAACCGTACATCTCGCGCTGCTCCAGCAGCTGCAGCACAGCCACGGGCCCAGCTCCCCTCATCAACTCACGGTCGATTTTCATTGAGTTCCTTTTCGTCTGATTCGCACGCGCCGAACCGGCACTGTGACCTTCACCATGGGACTACGAAAGTGACGCTTGGAAAGTTACATCCCTTCACATACTATGTGACGCGAGGCATGTACTTGTTGATTGGCCGCGGAGCGACGAGTAAGTGTTTATTGGTGGGGTGGGGAATTCCAGTTCAGATGTTATCCGCGTACATCCGCGGCAAGCCACTCGCGCGTTAGTTTCGTGTAACGGAAACTGTCCCGACCTGATTGAGTTGGCGGTCGTACGCATTCAAGGAGAACGAGCTTCCCGCGCCGGTTGAACCACCCAGCAGGATCGCTGATACGGAGTCGGGATCCGCAGGATCGACTTGGTAGATGGTCAGTGCCATATCGCCGCTTCGGAAGAAACCGTCGGAGCTGGTGTCCAATGCGCCCAGCACCCAGTCACCAACCACGAACGCCGCCATGTCGGTGGTGTCCTCACCTGCGGCAGCTACGTAGAGCTCGAGCTCGACATCGACTGCGATTCCTTGCACGGTACCGACAACACGGTACTCGCCCTCTCGATCGTCATCCAGGTCGCCGACTACCTTGACTTCGTTCGCCTCGGCGGTCACGCACCCAAAGACTCCCATTCCACCTTCGATATGGTTGACGAATCCCCTGCCCGAGAGCTGCATGTTTGCAGTGCGCATGTAATCGAAGAAGTGATCGTCCATCAAACCGACCGTCACGGTGTGAAGCCGGCCGGCGGTGAAAATGGACTCCGGCGATTTGTCGGACGTGCTGTCGTCGTCGAATATCGCGTCCATGAAGTTCGCCAGGTTCCCGGGAATGGTTATCGCCGTCGAATCCAGGAACATCAGAAACTTCGGGTCCAGGGTGTTCATGCTGTCGGGCCGCGAAACTTCGATTTGCACGGAGCGTCCGAACGTCGGTGTCACTTCTGCCTCGAGTGTGTCGACATCACGATTCAACACCAACGTTGGTCCAGGCACGATTACCGAGTCGCCGGTGACGCGCAACACAATCCGGTCAGAACCGACCACCTGAGTCCAGCCGGTCACGACCATTCCGTCAGCCGTCTGCACTCGTAGCTCGAGGGAATCCCCGGGTCGCATCGTCGGGCATCCCACAGGCCCCCAGTAGAGCCCCAACGCCCGGTCGAGGTTTGGATCGCCCGGCGTTTCAGTAAACGATACGGGCCCACAAGGGTCGCTCTCGATTGTCACGTTGGTGACAGTGACTGTCGCAGCAGTTACAGGTAACGGAGGCGGATCGCCAGGGATTACCGACGGAAGAGAATCGTCAGCGGAAGAAGTCCCCGTGAGTGTCTGCTCCACCAGTATCCACTGGCGGTCGATGTCCGGTCGCATTACGCCGAGCACAACGAGCATGGGATCGCCCTCAGGGATCGCCACCTCGCCGAACTTACACGACGTCAACGCGAGCGCGAGGCCGAATAGTAACAACGCCCGGCGCATCAAAACTCGAACTCCATGCCGATCGTCGGAAGCAGCGGAAGCTGTGATAGCGAGCTGCGCGTTGCCGGTGTTGTGCTGTAATCGAATGTGTACAGGAACACGTTTTTGTGATTCGTCGCGTTTATGAGCTGAACGTAAGGTCGTAGAATCCCACCCCACTTGTGCCATTCCCAGCGAAAACTGATATCGAACCGGTTGTAGTAGGGATACCGTCCGCTGTTCAGTACGGGGCTAGCGATCGGCTCACGTTCATAGTCGTCGAGAGAGTGGTTGGTGGTGTAGTAGAAACGATGGTGCCACTCGCCGACAAAGGGTGTGAACGGAAGCGGCGAGCCATAGCCCCACCGAACACTGAGATCACTGCCCAGAGGACCGCGTGTTTGCAGCACTACGTTCAGCGTGTGACGGCGATCGTGTACCGCGGGAAATTCTTGGCCGTGGGCGTTTCTAGTAACCTTGGCGAGGCTGTAGGCAACCCACCCAGTTAGCCCTCCTGAGTGTTTTTGCAGCAGAACGTCACCACCCCAGGCATCGCCGCTCACGGGAACTATCTCGTCTCCGTTCACCCGCGGATCTTCGCGCAGATTGAAATCCACGATATCGTCGAACGTCTTTTTGTACGCCTCGACCTTCAGCGATATGGATTCGCTGAACCAATTCTCGAAGCCGAACACCAGGTGATCGGAGCTGGCGACCGGTGTTGCACTATCGGCACCGATCCAGAAGTCGAAGATGTTCCAGGAGACATTCTGATCCCGGAGAGAGTGAATGGCCTGGTGATAACGGCCAACCGACCCGATCAGTGCAAAGTTTTCTGTCACAAACGACTTCGCGCCGATGCGTGGAGCCCATGCCAGGGTGCCAGGCCCCTCTACATACTCGAGGCGCAGACCAGGGCGGAGCGAAAGCCATGGGAACGCCCGCCACTGATCGTCGATGAATACGGACCAGATGCGCGGCGCGTACTCCGCCGTGAACAACTCGGCACCAAAGCTCTCGCTTCCGACGAAGTACGTCATTCTGTGGTCATCTACACCACCGCCTGCCCTCACATCGTGTGTCGCTCCCGGCGAGAGCGCCGCAGTGGCCCGCGCGGACAACAACCGGACCTCATTTTCAGCGTTGAAGATGCGGGGTTCCAGTCCGAAGGCGGTCTGGAATCCGGTGTAACTCGCATCGACTCTCAATTCGCGTTCGCCGAACGACTGGCGCCAGGTCAAACCGACCAAACGGTTGCCCCAGTCAGCTTCGAGATCAATGCCAGGCCTGCCCGGTTCCGGATCGATCCACGGCCAGGAGATCACGTCCTGGCCCCAGTACGCCGTTGCCGACAATACGCCCGCACCAACCGGCATCGAGAGCTTGGAGACGACGTCGGCGAAATAGTACGGCATCGTTTCATCGCTCAGAGCGCTGATGAGCGCGTCGGCATATGTGCGGCGACCGGCCAACAAGATCGTCGCTGGGGTACCAGGAATCGGCCCCTCGACGAGAAGTTTGCTCGAGATGAGCGAGACCTGCCCCCGGACTCCAAGCCTGTCCGAGCGCCCGTTTCGCATCCCCACATCGAGCACACTACTGAGCCTGCCTCCATACTCGGCGGGGAACGCACCGGTTATGAAATCGATCCTCTCCACCGCGTCTGCGTCGAACGTGCTGAAAAGGCCGCCCAGGTGGGTAGGGTTGAAGATAGTAATGCCATCGAGCTGCGTGAGGTTCTGGTCCGGTTCTCCACCGCGAACGTTGAACCCAACCGTATAGTCGTTGGTGGCAATGGTCCCGGGCATGAGCTGAACGGCTCGCAGCACGTCGGCTTCGCCGAGGCTGGGAAGTTGTGTCAGAGCTTCCCTCCTGATACTCACCACACTCGGTTGCACCAGGTCCTCGAACCGCTCGCGTGCGTCAAGGACGGCCTCGGCTCTGACCGGCTCGAGTTCGACCGCCATTGGTTGCAGGTAGACGTTTAGCGTATCGACCGACGGTTCGAGCCAAACTGTGTCCGCCGCGACGCCGATGCGGGCGAAGGTGACCATCACCCTATCGCGCGGGACACCACTGAGCCGATAGAAACCGTTCTCGGCAGATGTCGCGGTCAGGGCAAGATCGGGGGCAAGCACTCGGACTCCGCCCAGGCCAGCACTGTCGACGGCTGAGCGGACAGAGCCTACGACGTCACGGCGCTGCTGCCCAGTGAGTGGCGCGGCGGCCATGACGATTAGTAGAACAACTCCGACTATATGAACACGCCGTTTCTTCATGGCGCTTTCGATCGTTGAATTTGTCCGAACTCAATTACCCACAGAACCTACTCCAATGTAACGATTGGGTGCCGATGTTCTGTCGAATTGCGGGGATGTGTTACGAACCATCCCGGCTACATGCGGAACTCAGATCTTGATGAAGATCCTTTTGCGATACAGCATATACATCGCACCAAACAGCACGAGTATGTAAGCAACAGCAAACGCGAGCGAACCGTTGAGCGGCCCCGCCCAGGGCACGAAGATGTTTTGGTACATCCACGAGTACAGCGATGTACCGTCACCGGAAGCCACTGGAACGCGAATCAGCAGCATCAAGTCGACCAGGATGCCGGAGAGCACGTAGACCGCAATGGCGTTCATTCCGAAAACCAACCCGGGGAACGCCCACCCGCGCCATCCTTTGATATCGATCAACCAATAGCACACACCGAGGAATTGCAACGCCGCTCCCGCTGTGAAGACGACGTATGAGCTAGTCCAGATGTTCTTGTTGATCGGGAACGAGATGTTCCACACCAATCCAAGCAGGATCCCTGCCCACCCCAGCACGAACATCCAGCCGGCGATTTCCATTCGCTCCTTCCCCGATCGCAGTAAATGCCCTGTCAACAATCCGAGGAGAGTGGTCGCAATGGCGGGCACTGTGGAGAGGAGGCCCTCTGGATCCCAGGTATCACGCCAGGTGTGGCTGCCGAACACCGCTCGATCGATGAAAGCAGCGAGGTTGCCGTCCGGAGACAGGTCACCGGCGCCAAACCCGGGCACAGGCACGAGCGTCATCAATGCCCAGTACGCGAGGAGCAACGAGCCCGCCGTCACAGCTTGACCGCGTACCCCTGTCTTCATCGCGACGAGAGAGGCAAAAAAGTACACCACGCCGATACGCTGCAGGACACCAGGGTAACGCATGTCGAAGATGTCGAAGCGTGGGAAGGCATTCAGAAACAACCCAATGCCTATGATGATCAGGCTTCGCTTCAAAACCTTCAAAAAGATGGTCGCCTGGTCGTCGCCCCGCTCGATGCGTGGTACGAGCGAGAAAGCCATTGCCACACCGACGATGAAGAGAAAGAAGGGGAAGATCAGATCGGTTGGCGTCCATCCGTGCCATTCGGCATGCAGCAACGGCGGGTAGACATGGCTCCAACTACCGGGATTGTTGACGAGAATCATTCCGGCGATAGTGATACCGCGAAACACGTCCAACGATGTCAGTCTGCCGGCTGGCACACCTGAGTTCTGTTCTATCAAAGCCCTAACGCTTCTCGTCTGAGGCGCCGAAGGCATCGTCGAGAATTACTCTCTCCAGTCGCGCGATCGAAGCCTCGTCTTGCATCAGAGTCCGAATTTTCTGTCGGGCCGCCACACCAATCATCCGTACCTGGTCGGCGTAGCGGCGGCATTTCCTGCAGATAAGCAGGTGGAACCGGGTCCTCAGACGCTTCAGCGTACCAAGGCTCTCCAGTTCGTCACTGGCGACAATCCGGGAGACCTCTCTGCAATTAAGCACTGACGGGTCCCTCAAATCCTTTTGATTCAAGACATTCACGAAGGCGATTCCGAACTCGGTGAAGGAGTACTCCAAGGTTGGTGCGCGTTACTTCGAGAATTTTACAAATCTGCTCGGAGTCCATTTCTTCTACCTCCCGAAGCACAAACGCCATCTTCTGCTTGGACGGAACCTCCTCGAGGCAATCGTCTATGCCCTTCCTAACTTCCTGCTCGAAGACCCCCGCATCGACTGGCTGCGGCGGACGGGTCCAGAAGCCTCCACTAGTGAACCGTTTTTCAAATACCTCGTCGATGTCGTCTGTTTCGCTGTCGCGTTTCAGCTTGCGCCGCATCTCTGCGATTTTCTTGTAGAGAATCCCGAAAACCCAAGTCCTAACGTGAGACCTGCCTTCAAATCGATGCGCCGACTCGATGAAAGTGGCGAATGTCGATTGGGTCACGTCTTCGGCCACCGGCCGGTCGAGTCCGGCGCCCATTGCGGCGCGAAGTATTTGTGGGAGGTAGGCGTGAACGACCTGCTCGATCGCAGCAGGATCCCGCTCACGAATCAGGGCCGCCAACGCGGCCTGAGCGGCTCCGGTTTCCTCTCCGTCAGGACTTGTCACGCGATCATTCACAGAATGCGCAGCCCTTCTGGTTGTAAGAAATGAGTTTCCCCACCCACCAACGTGTAGCAGTCAGAACGGCCAGGACATCGGCCTGTCTCACAAGATACGATAACTACAAGAGCGAGGGAATGAAGATGAATGCGAGAACATTGAGTCACGGAGTGTACGGCGGTCTAGCCGGTGGCGTGGTGTTCGGCGCAATGATGGGGATGATGGGAATGCTCCCCATGATCGGCCAGATGGTTGGCAAACCCAACGCTGCTGTGGGGTTCGTTGTTCACATGGCGAACAGCGCGATCATCGGAGCAGGATTCGCTATGGTATTCGGCAGGGCAGCAAAGAGTCTCGGAACGGGTATCTCGTCCGGCCTACTCTACGGCGGTGTCTGGTGGCTTCTAGGACCCCTGACTCTAATGCCTCTTTTCATGGGGATGGGCCTTGGCGTCAATTGGAACGCCACCGCTGCTGCTTCGATGCTACCTAGTCTTGCTGGTCACCTGTTTTACGGCACCATACTCGGCGCAGTATTCGCCTTGAACGGCGCTCGGAATCTGGCGTATGCCACTGCGAGATCGAGTTAAGCACTAGATGGGGCTGCAGGTATCGTTTCCTGCAGCCTCATCGTTTGTTCTCTCTCTCCACCTGTTCGAGTCCAGTGACAATGAACGTCAACTGCAGTTCCATCTGGTCGCGTAGCGGCATCGCCCGCAGGCCGAGATCTTCGGCGCTGGCGGCTATGCGGTGCGCATCGGAATCACCGAACTGCAGCTGGGCAGACCAATCTTCAATCCGACTTTTCCACTCCTGAGCGACCGGATCCGGCGGCCCGAGCCGCTCCCCAACACCAGGCGTGATAAAGATCGGCATCTCCGAAACCAGTGTGAGGGGATCCCCTCCAAACGAGCGGATCGTCTCCATGGAGCTCGGACGAAACAGAGCCGCAGTCTTTTCGTCACCGAGGTCTGAGAAGTGCTTCCTCATGTACCGCGAATCAGGGCGAGTGCAGAAACCTCGATCGAGACGGAAGAATCCCTTCTCGCCTTTCCTCTCAACGTCATGGAGCGTGTATCCGAGTTCCTCGACGCGCCTGCCGCACTGCTCTTTCAGCTCGGTACAGCGATCCTGCCAGGCGGCTTCGATCAGGAACCACGGCCCCGCGGCGAATCCCATACCGTGGAGTGACACGTGCAATGCGAACGGACCTCCCGCTCGACCCCACCAGTCGAATACCGCGGCGTTTTCCGGACGCGCGTATCTATCGTCTCGATCCAGCGGAAACCCGAACTCGATGTCGTCGCCCGGCAGCTCTCGGATTCGATGCGACAGGTATTGGACCAGATCGTATTCTCGATCACCCTGTGACTGCCAAACTCTGTTCAGCTCGGCTCCATCCGGATTGATATGCGGAACGATCCACCACTCGTATCTCGTTAAGAGTGGATCCTCAGCGTGGAGGTCGTTGAGATACCTGCAGAACTTGGCCAACATCTCGGGGCCAACCGGCTCGTCTGCGTGACACCCTCCCAGAAGGCTGATGCGCTGGCTGCCCGTTCCAAACCGAAATGCCCGGATGGGCCTTCCGCCCCTGGACAGACCGATCGATTCGCCCGTCTCCGCATCGACGGTAGCTGTGTCCAGAATCTCCTGGATTCTCTCTCTCACTCGCGCATTCCAACCGTTGTCCGTTGCCCGTTGCCCGATGCAAGATAAACTAAAACCAAAAAACAAGGCCCCGTGGACAAGGCAACGTGGTGAAAC